>DASTCU010000077.1:0-3134 GCA_035710825.1 Candidatus Sulfotelmatobacter sp. | reverse complement strand
TCCGAAAAAGAGTTAGTGAAGAAGATTCAGCAGAAGTGGTACTCAGATGCCATGAAACACTGCGCAATCGGGTTGGAGCCACCACCGAGAAAGAAGTCCCCATCGGCACAGCCAACTCATGGGGTCACAAATCCAGTCGGTTCCATAGTTAATCAGGATTCCGCAGTTTATGCTCCGCAGACAGTTATCAATACACCGCCATCGCGTGTGCTAGATGATGCTCACGCGGACAAATTCAAGGCGGCTATCACCGAAATGGCCGGGAGCGTCGCCGTATTTCTCGACGGAACAGATCAAGACATCGGGCCGCTTGGCAAGCAGATTTGCGATTCGTTCCGCGATGCTGGGAATATAGGTTTGAACTGCGTAGGGGTTCAAGGCTACACTACTGAGATTTCTGTCAAGCTGCCGGCAAAACTAACAGGTATCCAGTGCTACGGGGCCAACGACCAGATCAGAAAGGCGTTCGATGACGCCGAATTGACCTGCACATACCACGACCAGCCGCTCATGTCAGACGGGACGACTCTTGGGTTTCCCGTTATCATCATTGGAAACGCCGCGAACTGAGTCTTCCGAAGGTTTGGAAATTCGAGTGAAATTCGGGGACAAGTGAAATTCGGACAGACGGAACGAACCCTATTTCTTGCTCTTCCCCCACTTCCCATCCGCGCTACTGGCCGCCCGCCGTCTTAGCTTAATGGACCGTTCTTGCAGGGGCTGGGCGCCGGACTTCATCGGCATCGTGATCGAGGGAGCAAATCAGGTGGGCCCCTCCTGCCGTCCGGCATGCCCCTGCAGGGATACTGGTCTGGGGTGATCGGCTTGCCGCAAAAGACGCACGTATCCCGATCTTGAGTCTCTTCCCGCACTGAAGGACTCCTCCGTTTCGTTGCGGACACCATACACCCGCAGCGCCACCGTGTCAGTGAATTTCTCTTCTTTGGATGTTCCCCACTTCACATTCGTCCTGCCCCAGTGCTCCCCATCACGCACCATCGTGACCCGCCTCACTGACTTCTCCACCCATCCTCTGAAACTCTTACTCTAGCCACTCGTGTGGCTTGCCTCCACGGACCCAGAGTCCGATGGGGGCTTTGTTTTGGAGCCAATACTCCACGAGCAAATTCCAGTTCTTTGAAAACCCATCGCGGTAAAACGGCCTGCTCCTCGCCTCACCAGCCTGGAGCGGGCCGGGCGGAGCGTTGGCTGCAACACGCACACCCTGATCGGACGAAGGTTCGCAGGCAAAGGTTTTTAGAAACATTGAAACCCTGAGGCTCGAAACTCGAAGCTCGCAACTCGAAACTCGAAACCCGAAACCTGAAACTCGAAACCCGAAACTCGAAACTTCTTTCTTCTCAATATTTTCCCCGTATCTCGTTGCAGCCCTTGGATTAAATTTCAATTTTTCCCTAACCCCATCATTTCAATAGACCACACGGGGAGGGGAGGAGGACTTCATGGCTAGTTATCCCAATCGTTGTCAGCATCTCAAAATCAATGGCACCCAGTGCGGTTCGCCCGCGCTCCGCCGCAACCGTTTTTGTTTCTTCCACAAGCGCTTTCAGGACGAGCGCATTCGCCTCAACGCCTCCCGCGCCCGCCGCGGCAGCGGCACCTTCATCCTGCCCCTGCTCGAAGACGCCAACTCCATTCAGATTACCCTCATGCAGGTCATGCGCCTGCTCGTCTCCCAGCAGATCGAGCACAAAACCGCCAGCCTCCTTCTTTATGCCCTGCAAACCGCCAGCGCCAATCTCCGCATGACCCGGTTCGATCCCCGCGTCCACGACGTCATCCTCGACCCGCGCGACGCCGCCAACTCTCCCCTCGATTACCCTCGTCTGTGGGACGACGACGACTTCGAAGACGAAAAGGACGAAGTCGAAACCACGACCGACCGCGCCGTCGCCGCCCTCGAAAAGGCCAAGGCCGACCGCGAAGAGGAAGCCAAATGGATGAAATGGGCCGAGCGCCAATACCCCCGCCAGAAGCCCTCCGACTTCGCGCAAACCGCCGCGCCTGCGCCGCAACCCGCTGCCCCCGCGCCGAAACCAAAAGCCCCGCTCCCCGACCTGAAGAAGCCTCCGGCCGACGCCACCCCCGCGGAAATTCGCGCCCAGATCTCCGCCCTGGTCCGCCAGAGTCTTCCCGAACTCACCAAAGTCTTGCAGGATGCCAAGGCCAACGACGAGAGAAAAGACGAGAGAAAGGAGAAAGAAAAACAGAAGCAAGCCACATAACCCAGCCATCTACCAAAAAGCCGATGCCGTAGCGAGCGCAGGACGCAAATCCTCGTTCGTGCGAAGATAGACTGCCGCTGTTTCCGCGCCCATGGAAAAGTTGATCGTTCGCAGAATCTTCAAGGCATTCCACTACCGCGATTTTCGCCTCATGTGGATCGGAGCCTGCACCTCCAGCATCGGCACCTGGATGCAGATCGTCGCCCAGGGATGGCTCATCTACCGCCTCAGCCACTCCTCCTTCCTGCTCGGGCTCGATCAGTTTCTCGCCGGCATTCCGATATTTTTATTTTCCCTGATCGGCGGCGTCGTCGCCGACCGCGCCGAGCGCCGCCGCATCCTGATGATCTCGCAATATATTCAGATGGCCAGCGCAGCGATCCTTACCGCGCTGGTCGCCACCGGATTCGTGCAAGTCTGGGAAATTCTGTGCCTCTCGTTTTTCTCCGGCCTGGCGCAAGCCTTCGGCGGACCCGCATACCAGGCGCTGATTCCCACGCTGGTCGACCGCGACGACATGCCCAACGCGATCGCGCTCAACTCGATCCAGTTCAATCTCGCGGTCGCGGTTGGTCCTGCGCTCGCAGGCATCACGCTTGCCCGCCTCGGTGAGAAGTGGTGCTTTGGGTTGAATGCATTGTCGTTTCTTGCGCCCATCATTTCGCTGTCCATGATCTCGGCCCGGTTCTTGCCAGTGGTCACAACCGACTCCATCTTCAGCAGCCTGAAGCAAGGCATCAAGTTTCTCCGCAACCAGGGATCGATGGAAGCTCTCATCACACTGGCATTCCTGATGACCTTCCTAAGCATGCCGATGCGCACTTACATTCCCGTCTTCGTGAAAGACATCTTCCATCGCGGTCCGGAAACCTACGGCAATCTGCTCTC
>DASTCU010000076.1:0-1295 GCA_035710825.1 Candidatus Sulfotelmatobacter sp. | reverse complement strand
GCGGAAAGGTCGGTCATTCAGTCGCACCAGCAACTCGCGGATCGCCTGGTTGAGTTCCCCCAGGTTAACGAACTTCCGGTGGCGCAGCGCTGCGATGATCCAGCGTTCGCATACTTGCACTCCGCTCTCGACTTTGGCTTTATCCCGGGGCCGATAGGGACGCGCCGGCACCACTCCCATCCCGTAATGAACCGCAAACTCTTGATACGTGGGATTGAGATCCGGATCGTAGCGGCAGGCTCGGGTGACGGCTGTTTTGGTGTTATCGGGCACCGTCAAAGTCGGTGCTCCACCATAAAATTCCAGCGCGTGGATGTGCACCTGGATCCAGGTCTGCAGTTGCTGATCGCGAGTCGCTTCCGCATAGGCGTAAGAACTGGCCCCCAATACGGAAACAAACAGCGATGCCGGCCACGCTTGCCCAGTCGTCGCGTCATAGACCGGGATCGTTGCTCCCGCCCAGTCCACGAACATCTTCTCGCCGGCTTTGTGTTCCTGACGCAGCACCACATCCAGGTGCTGCCGCCAGTGCTGATAGCGCTCGCAAAACCAACTGTAACGATATCCCTCGGGATGCGTTTGCCGGTATTCTTCCCACACTAACTGCAGTGTCAGGTGACGATGCTGTTGCAGTTGCACATGAATGCTGTTCCAGTCCGGCTGCGGACGCTGCCTCGCCGTCTGCGTCGGAACCGACTGGTTCCCAAACAACTTGGCTTCCAGTTCTTCTTCGCTCCAGCCTTCGGGCAACGGCCAAGCGATGCCGGCCGCAGCCGCCCGCTCCAAATAGTCGTGGACAGTGCCCAACCCCATTCCGCAACTGCGCGCGATCTGCCGCTGCCCCAGTCCTAACTCAAACCTCAACCGCAGTACTTCCTTCGTTTTCCGCATGGACATTCTCCTAGCCGGCACCCTGTTCTCCTTATTTAGGGGAGTTTCTTTGCCGGGTCATTGTCCAGCGTCGCTACCTCCTACTGCGGCTCACCTGTGGAAAACATTCCGCTCCAAGCTGAACGCCATTCCGGTAGACGAGCAAAACTGTTCGCCTTCCCACCGGAATCGTGTTCACCTTCAGACCGGAATGCTGTTCGGAATCACAACGGAATAGCGTTCAGCTTCAGACCGGAATCGCGTTCAACTTCGACCGGATTCCCCACCTTTGATCGAGGTACCAAGATTCGATGGCGGACGAGCGGGGCTGGGCTCTACGAACAACCGATCGTCGAATCGAGATTACTTCCGGTTTGCTCGTCATCGGTGGAGACTAGGCAAAGTACCTGGTTCTTGCCGGCTAG
>DASTCU010000075.1:0-55044 GCA_035710825.1 Candidatus Sulfotelmatobacter sp. | reverse complement strand
CACTCCATTCCCGAGTGGTTCGACTACCGTTCGGTCAGCGGCCTCTCCCGCGAGATGCAGGAAAAGTTAACCAAGTTGCGCCCGCACACCATCGGTCAAGCCTCGCGCATTCCGGGCGTGACCCCGGCGGCGGTGTCGCTGGTCAATGTCTATATCGAGATTCAGGCGCGCCGGCGCGAGCAGGCGGCCGCCCTAAAGTAGCGCCGCCGTCCCGGCAGCTGTCGTCGCGGCGTCTCGCCGCCACAGCCTGCACTACCGCGAACTCACATCATTCTTACGGAGTCTTGTCAGACCGAGTCTGCAGTTGCTCGGCCAACTTGAGCTCGCTCTCGGCTTCCTCTTTGTTCCCCATCTCGCGATAAGTCTGACCAAGCAAATGGTGGGTGGTTGGATTATTGGGGTCCATGGTCGCCGCATGTTGCAGGGCTCGCACCGCGAGATCGAACTCGCCTTTTTTCTCGAGAATCTTCCCCATCAAAATGTACGGTCCGGTCGAGGTCGCGTCGAGCCAGATCGAGCGCTGCAGCACACGCTCGGCCTCTTCGTATTTCTGAATTCGCGAGTACGCGTCTGCGAGCTTGTAGTAGTTCGCGGCGTTCGCCGGATTGATGGCGAGTTCTTTCTGAAATTCCGCAATCGCTTCCGGCACTCGCGATTTGAACAGATACACCTCTCCCAACAAAAAATGAACTAGAGGCAACTTGGGATCCAGAGCCGCTGCCTTCTGCGCGTACTCTTCGGCGATGGGGTCGTAGTCCTGCCGCAGCAGCATTCGCGCCGTAAACAGGTACGCCGCAGCCGAATCGGCGGGCACATCGAACATCTTCCCGAACGACTTGCGCGCCTGATCGTAGTTGCGCGTCTGGATGTAGCAGATCCCGAGAATGTAGGCCGCATCCACGTTGGCGCGCGAATACCAGCCCTGTACTTTTTCGAGCAGCGGAATCGCCTCCGCGGGATGGCCGCCAAGGTAGTAAGAAAGCCCCAGCAACTGCGTCGCCTCTTCATTCGCCGGATCTGCCGCGGTCGCCTTTTTCAGGTACTCGATCGCTTTCGGATAATCGCTTTTCTTGTAATATGCGGCGCCCAATTCCAGAGCGAGCCCCTTGGTCGCAGGATCCAGATTCTGCAGCTCCGCGATGGCCGCGTCGACTTTGCCCTGCTGCGCCAATTTGCGCGCCTCGGCAAACTCCGGAGGCGCAGCCTGCCGAGACAGCGCGGCCGGAGTCGTAGCCTGTTGACCTAGCGCAGCGACGCAACCGGCCGGGAGAATCGCGCAGCACACGATCCTGAGAACAAAATTTCGTGCGTCCATATCGAAGATTAGAGCACAACTCAAGCGGTCAGGCGCTTGGACAGACTGCACTTTCGGCCGGGATGACACCTGTGAGCATGTGCGCGAAGGGAATAAATCCAGCCTTTTGCAGCGTGCGACGCGAAGGGATGTTCGGGGGGTTGCAACGCGCACAGGGAACGGAGCCGAGGTCGTAAGCCGCCCGCTTCAATTCCTGCACGAGGTAGGAGCCGAGTCCACGGCGCCGAAATGCCTCGGCCACTTCCATGTAGATATCACCGTAAGGCCGATTATAGTGAAATAGAATTCCGCCCTGGGCGACGACGTTTCCGTCCAATTCCAGCACCCACTCGGGGCCGCCTTGTCGTTGCTCGATGTACGCTCGGGTCTTTTCATCTGAGGTTATCCGTCGAAGAGTTGCGCCGTTAGCCGACAGCACGGTGCTAACTTTGTCGTGAAAAACAATGCTCTCGCTCGCAATATCGCGCGCGTACGTATGCAACATGACGGCGAGCAACGGGTCGTTGGATTGAATCTCCATGAATCGCGGTCCGCTGACGGAAAGAAGCGCTTCGAAGAGGTCGAAAGCTAAAGAGCGGTGCTGGGGCAGAACGTAGAACTCGAAGAGCGTCGGCCTGTCCTTCCACGGGCCGCCAATAGCAACCGATCCAAAGCCTACCGGGAGCGCGTCCAACTCAAGCCCGTAGGTCAAAGTCCAGCCCGTGCGTCGGTGAATCGAGTCGTGAACAATTTGGCAGTTCATCTCTTCGCGGTAGCGCTCGCGGAAAGCGATAATGTCCGAAGCACACGCGAGCTTAGCCTTAGGTTGCATGATCAACGTTCACGTCATGGACAGGATTGTTGCAAGTATACAAATCTTGGTACGGCACGCGCGAAAACAACCGCAGTCTACTGAGGAAAGTGGGCTAACTCCTGTGTAGTCGGCTACTCGGAAATTACCGCCCCTAGTGCTTCCCCATTTCCTTCCGCAACGCCTCTAGATTTTCCTTCGCAACCGGCTGCCGAGGATCCATTTGCAGCGCATGTTCAAAGTGTGTCTTGGCTTCCGGATATCGCCCCAGTTCCGCCAAAGCGACGCCGAGATTCGCCTCAACCGCCGCGTCTTTAGGTTGTAATTGCAGTGCCAGGCGAAACTGCTCCGCTGCGCCTTCGAAATCGTCCTGCCCCGCCAACGCAAAGCCAAGGTTGTAATGCGCGTCAAAGTAATCCGGTCGCGATTTCAACGCCGTCTGCAAATATCCGGCACCCTGATCCGGATGCCCCACCGCTACCAGCGCCGCCCCCAGCGCATTGTTACCCGTCGCATCCTGAGGCCGCAATCGCACCGCCGCCGCAAATTCCTCGACCGCACCGTCAAGATTGTTTTTGGCCTGCAGCATCGCTGCCAGGTTGTAGTGTGCCTCGAAGTCAGCAGGATTCTTCTCGACATTATGCCGCGACAGCGCCTCCTGCAATACCATGCGCGGATCGCCCTGCGCCGGGTCGAAATTCACCGGCAGCACCTGCAACCACAGGTGACACATCTCGTCGCTCGACCGGTTCCCGCCCACCACACGCGCTGGAGGATGGTTGGGATTCAGCGGATTCTGGTCTGAGTTGTCGTAGGTATAGCGCAGGCTGACCGTTGTCCCTTTCGCTAGCCGCACCGGCTCCGCATACCGATACACCGCTTGCCAGTTCAGATTCCATTGCGGAATGTGGATCAGCGTTTTTTTCGTTCCATCCGGCAGCGCGGCAAATGCCTGCATGTCCTTTCCCAGATAATGCGCGTGCGGATAGATCGCCATCAGGTCCACATCCACCGGAAGCGTGAACTCATCGGTGACCAGAAAGTTTTTGTCTCCCGGTGGAATGTCGAGTCTTAAATCGTTCTCGAGCTGCAGCAACATGGGAAGTTTCGTGGCCGCTTGCGGCGTGAAGTAAAGCCCGATGCTCGGCTGAATCACTTCCGGCTTCCCCGAGGGCTGCAGGTGTGTATTCAGGATCAGGTCCGTTCCTTTATCCAGCCGCAAGGCCATTCCGTCCGGTTCGACGTAGGGAATGGTGCCTGGTTTCCAGAACAGCAAGTGGCTATCGGGATCGAAGACCTGCGACTCGATGCGAATCTCCATACCGCCGAAACCGGCGCCCGGTTCGCTCTCCCGCTTGCGGGACGCTCCTGTACGATCCACCAGAATATTGGCGTGGTGCACGTAGCGCTTGTCACCCGGACGGATCTCAACCGCTTTCACCCACCGCGTCTGTTGGATTGGAACCGGGAAAATAAAGTTCCAATATGTGTCGGTGCCCTGCGGCGAAAGCACGAGGGGCTTCTTTGCCGTAAGAATCATATCGGGCTTTCCCAGCCTCCAGCCCTCGACGAATTTCGGCTGCGGCGGCAGGTCGGCGGGATTGCCCTCCACCTCGCCTTGTTCAACCCAGCGCTCGATCAGATTAATTTCTGTGTCCGACAGGCGCATCTCATCGGCGAACTTAAGTTCCTGCGGCTCGGGGAGCCACGGCGGCATGGCACGCGACTTGGTTGCGTCTACAATCTGGTGCGCGTGTTTCTTTACGTCGGAATAGGTCAGAAGTGAGAACGGCGCTGCTTCCCCAAGCCTGTGACAAGTGGCGCAGGTTTGAAACATGATCGGCGCAATATCGTGATTGAAGGTGATCTGTGCGCCCAGACCGCCAGTTTGCGACTGTTGCGGAGCGGGCGCAGCGAACAGCGGGGCGATCACACAAGCGGAGGCCAGCAGAACCAGAACCCACATCGCGAGCGCCGGGGAGTTCAATCCAGATCCGAAATGTAACATCCCACTCCCCTGACCTCGTTTCGCGCAACCGAGCCGCCCGTCATTGCCGCCTGGATCGCATCCTCCAACTCATGCGTGGTGGGCGCCGGACGCGCGCGGCTCAGGTCGATGTACCTGTCGTCAATGCGCCCGTCATAAATCAGGTGGCGATTGCGATCGAATACCGCAACCTCGGGCGTGATCTGCACGTGCGCCAGTCTGACCAGTTCCCGCTGCGGATCGCGCAGCACGGGGATTTGATAACCGTACTCGGCCACGGATTTGCGGATCGCCTGCGCTGTCTCGCTCTTGTCCGGATAAACCAGCCAGAAACTGGCGCTGTCCCCATACCGCTTGCTGATCTGCTGAATTGCAGGAGCGTAGCGGCCCGAGACCGGGCAGTCTCGGCGGACAAAAACCAGCACCACAATCTTTCCGGAGCTGGCCGCAAACGGATTGACTACGCGTCCATCAAGACTGAGGCCCGTCTGTGCGTGCCCGAATCCGCAAGACACTAACATGGCCATCGCGAGCAAAATCAATCGGGAACGGAATTTTCCCCACGCCATACAGTCGCCGCCCGCACAGAACTGCCCTAGATTCTAAGTGCGTCGCCTATGAGTGTCCATCCCGGCACCCCAGTCACTGGATTTCGAGTCGTGGTCTCAGTCTGAGGTCCGAAGGCCTAACGCCTAAGACCCAAGAGCTGTTTCACCCGCTACAATGTCGGCAGCATGATTGCCCACTTGCGCGGAAAGCTGCTGGCCAAGCATCCCAACCAGGCTGTTGTGGAAACCGCCGGTGTCGGCTATGACGTCACCATCAGCGTGCCCACATTCTCCGATCTGCCGGCGATCGGCACCGACGTTGCCCTGCACATCCACACTCACGTGCGCGAAGACGTGATTGCACTGTATGGATTTCTGCGCCCAACTGAAAAGGTGCTGTTCGAAAAGCTCATCACGGTGAGCGGAATTGGGCCCAAGCTGGCGATCACCATCCTCAGCGGGATGCGTGCCGACGAGATGGTCGGCGCGATCCGCGGCAACGATGTGGCCCGGCTCACGCGCATCCCCGGCATTGGAAAGAAGACTGCCGAGCGCATGGTGCTGGAACTGCGCGACAAGCTGCCCGAAGCAGGGCCCAGCGCCGCGCTCGCGGTTCCGAGCCTCAGCGTGACGGAGGAAGATGTCCTCTCCGCGCTGCTGAATTTGGGCTATCAACGCGCCGCCGCAGAAAAGGCTCTGGCCGTGGCGTCGAAAGAAGGAGACGGGAAATCCTTCGATCAGATGTTCCGGGCAGCCCTGAACCGGCTGTCAAAATAGGCCGATTTTCCTCTAGACAGAGGCTTCGACTTGCGCTTTAATCCTGCCGCATGCAAACCCTGGGCCTCTCCGATTCCACAACGCGCAGCGAGAGCCGCCTCAAGAGCCTGTTCTGGCCGTCGATCCAAAGCGGGGCCGACGTTGACTATCTCGCCGTGCAGGGCTTCTGGGTATGCACGATCGTGGGCGTATGGTCGCTCGTTTTCTTGACGCTTGCTGGCCAGCCCATCACGGGACTCCTTGTGCTGCTGGTGTTTCATTTTGGCGGGGTGGGTGTTCGTGAGCACAACCCATTCGCGGCGGCGATCATGTTGGTCTATTACGCGGTCGACACCCTAGGATCCGGCATTGGGGTTGTCAGAGTCATCATTGCCGCGCTGCTGCTGTCAAATCTTCGCGCGACTTGGATCGCCCACAACTGGAAGCCCGACTCCGAGGAAGCTGTCCTACCGCCGCGTCTCGGGGAAACGTTCGCTGACAAGGTTTCCGACAAGTGGCCAGCCTTCGTTTGGCCGAAGGTGAAAATCCTCTATTACATCTTCTCGGTCGGCTTCCTCGCGTTAATAGTCGCCGGGCTCATCGTCATGGCGCTGCGCGGCCGTCATTTCTGACCGTGTGCAGGTCGACCTCAATCTTATTTCCCGATGCAGAATGTGCTGAAAATCAGGTTCAAGATGTCGTCTGTGGTGGTCGCGCCTGTGATCGCGTCCAGCGGTCGAAGCGCTGCATAGAGATCGAGCAGCAACATCTCATGCGGAATCTTTCCTGCCACGGCATTCTTTGCCGCATCCAGCGCAGCAAGGGAATCCTTGATCAGCCCTTGATGCCGAATATTGGTAACGAAGCCCGGCTCCGCCTGCGCCCCCGACGCTCCCCCAATGTGGCGCAGAATCTCGCCTCGCAGTTCCGCGATGCCTTCGCCAGTAGCGGCAGAAGTACATACGTTCTGACCACTGGCCACTGACCACTGACCACTAATCCCCAGGTCGATCTTGTTTCTCACGACGATCAACGGCCGGGCCGCCGCCTGCCGCAACAGTTCTGCATCTTCCGCTGTTTCTGGCTGAGAGGCATCGAGCACCACTAGCACCAGGTCAGCATCGGCCAGAGCTTCCATCGATTTCTGGATGCCAATCGACTCCGCTTCATCGAGCACCTTGCGAATGCCCGCAGTATCCACCAGCTTTACAGGAATGCCGCCGATTGCCACGGTCTCGCTCACCAGATCGCGCGTCGTCCCCGGAGTCGCAGTAACGATCGCACGCTCGCGTTCCACCAGCCGGTTGAACAAGCTCGACTTGCCGACGTTCGGCCGGCCTACGATCGCCAGCGTCAGGCCTTCATGCACGATCTTGCCGTAGGCAAAACTGGCGCTGAGTTGCTCGAGTGGCGCGCGCACCTCGGCGACCTGTTCGAGGATTTTCGCATCGGGCATCACCGAGACATCGTCCTCGGCGAAATCGATGCCCGCCTCCAGCATCGCAATCAGTTCCACCAGCTTTTGCTTGATCGGCTGCAACCGCCGCGAGAGCGCGCCTTCCAGTTGCTGTGCCGCGACTTTCGCCTGATATAAGGTCTGCGAGTCGATCAGATCACGCACGGCTTCGGCCTGCGCAAGATCGATGCGGCCGTTCAGAAACGCGCGCATGGTGAACTCTCCCGGCTCGGCCAGCCGCGCCCGCGCAGCAACGCATAACTCGACAATGTGCCGCAGCACGACGGGAGACCCATGGGCCGAAATCTCCACTACATCGTCGGTCGTATAAGAATGGGGTTTCGCGAAGTAAGTGACCAGGACCTCGTCGATTCGTTGTGGCGCGAGCGCCCCCCCCCGCGTTTGTCCAGTTGATTCGGCGGCCTCATCCTGCGCACTTCGCTCGTCAAATACAACGGTTCTGGTTGCCTCGGTTGTGCTAGCTGGCAGCTGTTCGCGGGCGGCTGCGCCCGCGCCACATGGGTCAACGAGTTCCCCAAACACAGCTCGTCCCGGCTGCAGTTCATGCTTCAACCGCAGCATGGGGCGCGCGATTTCGAGCGCCGCGGGCCCGGACAGCCGTACGACGCCAATGCCGCCACGACCGGGAGGCGTGGCGATCGCAACAATCGTGTCTTCCAGGTTCACGCGCCGATTGTAAACAGTTCTCCGTTGCCAGTTCTCAGTTCTCCGTAAAAATCGGCGCTTTCCTGTAAACCGGCTATTCAGAAACTGCTAGGCTAAGGAGTACGACCTTCGAGAACTTCCAGGAGCACTCATCTTGTCCGTCGCTGACGAACTGTTACGAGCTAATGAGAATTTTGCACGCAATTTCACCCTGGGTGAACTATCCGTTCGCCCCAAGCGCCATGTAGCGGTGCTCGCCTGCATGGACTCTCGCATCCTGTTCGAGCATTGCCTGGGATTGAAGCCAGGCGACGCGCACATGATCCGCAATGCCGGCGGCATTGCGACGGACGATGCCATCCGCTCGCTGATCGTGTCGCATCACCTGCTCGACACGCAGGAGTTCATCATCATCAACCACACCGACTGCGGTCTGTTGAAGGTGAAGGAAGACGAACTGAAGGCGCGTCTGCGCGACAAGATGGGAGCCACGGCCGATTCGCCCGCTCACTTCCACGCCTTTGACGATCTGGAAGATAACGTGCGCCAGCAGATCCGGCGCGTGAAATCGCACCCCTGGATTCCGAAACACATCCCGGTGCGCGGCTTCGTGTATGACGTGAAAACGGGAAGGCTCAAGGAAGTGGAATAGGGTCTGGCTACTTAGCCACGACCTTCTCAATTTCTGCGCGCAACTCCGCGTACGGCACCGCCCCCGGGTGATACCAGGCCACTTTGCCCGTTCGATCCACGAGCACCAGCGTCGGCGTCGTCGAAGCGCCGTATGAATTGAAGTTGGCAGTGTTGACCGGGACCGGCATATCGAGCAATCCACCATAAAAATGCCGACGGACCGCGTCGATATATCGGATCTCCTCGGCGGGTGGCGCGTGTTGGTCCTGCGCGGTATAGCCATAAAACCGAGTAGGCCCGATCACCTTCAGGCCCTTCGTGGCAAATTCCGAACGCAACTGCGTGATGATGGGAGCCTCTGCCTTGCAGTCGCTGCACCAATGCGCCCAGAAAAAGAGGAGCGTCGGCGCCCCGCGCAACTGATCGGGGGCGGCAAATGTCGCTCCCAGAAACTGATCCGCTTTCAACGGCGGCGCGACTCTGCCCTGGAACGAAATCAAGTTCAGATTCTTTTGCAGACGCTCATGAATCGAAGTATTCCCATAGGTCCGCATCGCGGATTGCAACAGTGCGATGGCCTGCGTCCGCTGCCCGCGCGCCAGAAGCAGCTGCGATTCAACTTCAATCGTCGCGCCCAAAGCCAGCGGCAAATGCGGCTCCGCGTCCAGCGGACGCTGTTTCAATTGCTCGAGAACCAGCGCCTTCGTTTGCTTTGCGTACGCAGACGCCTGATCATACTGCCGTCCATCCAAAGCCGCCCGTGCCAACCACGAGTATGCGTCCAGGTACTCCGCATCGGTCCCGCGCTGATTGCGATAAGCATTCAACTCCGCCTCAGCTGCCGAGAAATTGTTCTGCATCAGGGCGATGCGAACGTTCTCAACAATTCCCGCCGAAGCAGAGCAAGCACTCAGTAGAAGTGACGCCAACAACATCCGACAACGCATGCTTCTATGATGATTGTTTTTCGCAAAGGTGGCAAACTTGCGACCGGCGCTCTTCTTCTGGACCGTACATAACACCTTAAATATGAAAGGTTTACCGGTATCCGCCCACAATTTCTGTAGCTATTATGGGGCAGTTTAACGTACAATAAACATGCGTTTGACTTTAGAGTTCCTCGCAGTACATGCATCTCCGCTTAACCCAGCGTGTGACCTGCCTGCAGAAGAATCCTGAAAGCTTCAGCGCTATATCAAGAAAAAGGAACATTGCATCAACATGGAAACAGGAACAGTGAAGTGGTTTAACGACGCCAAGGGCTATGGATTCATCAGCCGCCAGAATGGCGAGGATGTATTCGTGCATTTCTCCGCCATCCAGGCCAGCGGATTCCGCAGCCTTCAAGAAGGTCAGCAAGTACAGTTCGACGTGGTCAAAGGCCCCAAGGGCTGGCAGGCAGAAAACGTCAAAGGCGTCTAAGCCTCTTCACAGCAAGACAATTCGCATAAAGGCGGCCAGCAATGGCCGCCTTTAGTTTTTGGGGGCTAACTCCGGCAATTCACTTGACACCCGTAAGCGGCTGATTCTGCTCCTTCTCCAACCGTTCCACCATTTCCTTGGGCAAGCCGTGCAGCAGTTCGAGGAATGCCGCATTGGTCCAGCCGAATCCGACCACATTCATCTCGTATCCAAGTTCCACGTGCGCTTCCGACGAACGTGTCACCACGTTGTATTTTTCCCGGATATTGCCATCGCGGCGGAAATTTTCCGCGACTGTAGACAGGAATTCATAAGAAACACGGTCCGCACCCGCGTTATATCCATATCGCCGCAAGCCATCGATCACCGCCATCTCGATGTTTCCCCACCCGTAAGGCAAATCCCATTGCGCGCCGGAATCGAAGGTGCTCATCGGAATTCCACCCGGCCGTTCAAAGATCTTCAGATTGCCGGCAACGGCTCTGGCCTGTTCCGCCGTCGCCAGTCCCGCCCACAGCGGATAAAACGTAGACGCGTACTGGTAGCTCGACATTCGCTTGGTCATGAAGTTGAAATCGAAGAATAGCCCTTGCTCGCCGTTCCACAGATAGTGGTTGACGAGCTTTTTCCGGTCTTCCGCCCGCTTGCTCCATCCTTTCGCGTGGTCATTGTTCCCAAGCCACAGGCTGATCTGCGCCAGATCTTTCTCCGTCTTGTAGAGCAGGCTGTTCAAACAAACCGGGGCGTAATGGTGCGTCGCCGATCCGAAAGCCCCAAAGCGAAAGCTCACGTCGAACCCCGACTCGCGCATCGAGCGATCGCCTTTGTAGTAGTCGGCGCTAAGCTTGAACTGGCGAACCGGTTCGCACGCGGGTTGTGCCATGCTCAACGGAGCGTCACAGACTTGCAGCGAATACTCCGAGCCCGCGACCGCCTGCTTCCTGTCCGGCTTCAACCCGACGACGTAGTCGTCAGCCTGTCCCGGATGCAGAAAGAAATATTCCCCCACTTTCCGGTAGAACCCAGTCTCATCTTTCACTGCCTCGGGAGGCGGTCCTTCGCCGAAATCGTAATAGCGCGATAGCCCGGTCTGCCCCGCCAGATGCGGATCACGAGTCCACATCCGATAATCCTTTTCCAAGTCGTTGTAGGCGCGCTCCAGCCACGCCCGATCCGCGCGAGCATCTTTCTGAGCGCCCTGCTTCTGCATCGCCTGGTACACATCCACAAACATCGAACTCAAAAACGGCGGCTGCGAGCGCGTCAGATAATACGTGCGATTCGCATTAAGCATGGCCCCGTAGTTCTCAATCTCGAAGAAAAAGTTATCCACCATGCCGCGGGCCAAGTCCACTCGTCCGGCGCGCAACAGACCGCGAATGATGAAATAACTGTCCCACCCATACATCTCGTTGAAACGCCCGCCCGGCACCACATACTTGTTCGGGAGATACAGCAGGCCTGGAGGATCGATGTTGCTGGTATTGATTTCGCCGAGTTGGTGAATCGGCACAGCCAGATGTTCCACGCGCACTTTGCAATCGCCGCTGAGGGTTTGCAACGCCGACGGCTCGGCAAAGCCCGCGGGCAAATACAACACCGATGTGGCTGTAATTTTTGGATCGACAACACTCTTGCACTCCGTCATGGAGCGCGTCAGCGTGTCCCATGCCGACGATATGTAGTTGAGAATCGGCTTCAGTCCCTGGTCTTGCGGAACTGACGCCGGCGCTGACGGAGAGCGGTCCTGCGCCAAGCCAGAGCCGAACGCGATCAGTAGAACGAACGCAAGAATGCAGGCAACAAAGCCGCGAAGTTTCGGCGAGTGCAGGGGAGTCATGGGGATGTTAGAAAGCTCCGACATCATAAATGCGCTTCGAGAATGCCCCAAGCTAATTGTGGAAGAAATGAAAATGGATTGTCGGCTCGACTACAATCGCGAGGCTTTTGATTTATTCTAGATAGTTTGCCGCGTCTTCGTTGAGGGGGCCTGATGAAGCGATCTCAAGTGACTCTTCGTCTGTTCGTGTTCTCAATACTCCTTCTTTCTTGTGCAGCCATCAGCCGGGCCCAGGTGCCCGCAAATACCTACCAGGAATTGCACTGGCGCATGATTGGGCCCTTACGCGGCGGACGTACCCGCGCCGCCGCCGGCGTTCCCAGCCAGCCCAACCTTTTCTACGTCGGTCAAGTAAACGGGGGAGTCTGGAAGTCTGACGACTACGGTCGCACCTGGAATCCCATTTTCGATCGGGAACCCACGCAGTCCATCGGCGCCATCGCAGTTGCTCCCTCCGATCCCAACATCATCTACGTAGCCAGCGGCGAGGGATTGCACCGTCCCGATCTTTCGGTCGGCAATGGCATCTACAAATCCACCGACGCCGGTAAAACCTGGACACATCTCGGCCTCGTTGATGGCCAGCAAATTCCCGCCCTCGCCGTCGATCCTCGCGATCCCAACAAAGTTTTCGCCGCCGTGCTCGGCCAGCCTTACGGCCCAAGCCAGGAGCGCGGTATCTACCGCTCGACTGATGGCGGGCAAAACTGGCAGAAGGTGATTTCGAAAGATGAAAACACCGGCGGCTCCGACGTCGAGATCGACCCTTCAAATCCGGATGTGATTTACGCCTCGATGTGGGAAGTTCGCGAAGGTCCGTGGGAGGACGGCAACGAATTCAACGGGCCCGGCGGTGGACTTTTCAAATCCACTGACGGAGGCAGCACCTGGCATCAACTGACCAACGGCTTGCCCAAAGATCTCTCGCAGATTTATATCGCCATTGCGCCCAGTGACCCGCGCCGACTCTATGCCACTTTGGCGACTGCATCGGGAAAGCTGAACGTCTACCGTTCCGATGACGCCGGCGACTCCTGGTCGCAGATCACCAACGATCCCCGCCCCTCTGGGCGCATCGGCGGCGGCGATCTTCCTATCCCCAAAGTCGATCCAAAAAATCCAGATCTCGTTTACGTCGCCAGCACCGTCACCATGCGCTCCGCCGATGGCGGCAAAACCTGGTCCGGTTTTCGCGGCGCTCCCGGCGGAGATGACTACCAGAACCTCTGGATCAATCCCAACGACGGCAACATCATTCTTCTTGTCAGTGATCAGGGCGCAATCGTTACCGTCAACCGCGGCGAGACTTGGAGTTCCTGGTACAACCAGCCCACAGCACAGCTTTACCACGCCATCGCCAACAATACCTTTCCTTATCGCGTTTGCGCGGGACAGCAGGAGAGCGGTTCGGTTTGCATCTCCAGTCGCGGCAACGACGGCGCAATCACGTTTCGCGACTGGCATCCCGTCGGCGTCATCGAGTACGGCTACGTCGCTCCCGACCCGCTCGATCCCGACATCGTGTATGGTGGCGGTCGCACCGAAGTTTCGAAGTTTCACTGGTCCACGGGTGAAGTGCAGAACGTCACGCCCATTCCTCTGCGCAATCCGAAATATCGTGCCAACCGCACCGAGCCGCTGATGTTCTCTCCTGTCGATCCGCACACTCTGTACTACGCGGCCAATGTTTTGTTCAAGACGACAGACGGAGGCAATTCATGGCAGACCATCAGCAACGATCTGACGCGCCAAAATCCCGGCGCTCCGGCCAGTGTGGGATCGCTCCTGAACAAGGGCGCTGACAAGCAACGCGGCGTTATTTATGCGCTCGCACCCTCATTCAAGAATATTTCCACGCTGTGGGCCGGAACCGACGACGGCCTGCTCTGGATCACCCACGATGCCGGGAAGAATTGGTCCGACATCACGCCTAAAGAACTCACTCCCTGGAGCAAGGTCACACAGATTTCGGCTTCGCATTTCGATGAACAGACCGCATACGCCTCGGTGAGCCGCTTCCGCATTAACGACATGCACCCGTACCTCTACCGCACGCATGACGACGGCAAGAACTGGACGCTCATCACCTCCGGCCTGCCAGATTTCGGTCCCGTCGACACTGTCCGCGAAGATCCCGTTCGAAAAGGCCTGTTATTCGCTGGCACAGAAAACGCCGTATGGGTCTCGTTCGATGACGGCGACCACTGGCAATCGTTGCAGCTGAATCTGCCGCACACCTCCATGCGCGATCTGTGGATCCACGAGGATGACCTGATCGTCGCCTCGCACGGCCGCGGGTTCTGGATTCTGGATGACATCGCTCCCTTGCGTGAGGCCTCGGCCACGCTCGCGAGTTCCGCGCATCTCTTCGCTCCCGCTCCCGCCTATCGCGTGCAGCGCAACACCAATACCGACACGCCTCTTCCGCCCGACGAGCCAGCCGCTGCTAATCCTCCCGATGGGGCAATGATTGACTACTTTCTGGCGGCGGCGGCGACGAACGTGACGCTTGAGGTTCTCGACGCGCAAAATCATCTCGTTCGCCGCTATTCGAATACCGACAAACCCGACATCACCGAAGATGAACTGCAAAAGCAGTTGATCCCGCTGTATTGGGTGCGAAGCCCCCGTCGCCTTTCGACCGAAGCCGGTATGCACCGCTGGATTTGGGACTTACACTATCCCGCGCCCACTTCCACACGCCACGATTACCCTATCGCTGCGATTGCGCACGATACGCCGCGCTATCCTCTCGGCCCAACGGTCGTCGCCGGCACCTATACCGTCCGCCTCACGGTGGACGGAAAGACTTCCACCGCCTCTCTCACTGTCAAAATGGATCCACGCGTAAAGACGCCGGCCGCCGGCTTGCAGAAGAAGTTTCAGGCTGAAATGAGCCTGGCCTCCATGGCCACTAGCTTGTCGGAAGCAGTCATTCAAGGCGGCTCGATTCGCACGCAATTGGAGAAGCTGAGCTCGCAGACTCAGTCTCCGGCCAAAGAGGCAGTCGCAGAATTTCAGAAGAAACTCACGGCATTACTCGGCGCCCCGGGTGGATTTTTCTCCCCACCATCGCCCGAGCCCACGCTAACTCGCTTGAGTGGAGAGGCCAGCACTCTGTATCAGCAAATCTGGCAATCCGACACCGAGCCCACGTCCGCGCAAATGGAAGCTTCGGCATCGGCGGATCGCAGCAGTTCCGATCTGCTCAAGCGCTGGAATGAATTTAAGAGCGCCGACCTGCCCGCACTCAATCGTCAACTACGCGAGATGCACGCTCCAGAAATCGAATTGCAGAAAGACATTCACCATGACGAAACCGAGACAGATGAAGAATAGTTTTCTCAGTGCCTGAGTCTTTCGGCCCTGAGCCTTTCCGCCTCGTGACAACCCTGTGCGAGCGTGGAGTTTGCAAGATCTTGCAGACAATTCGGCTTTGAGTTTGCAATTTCTTGCAAACATTCTCTTGTTCCAAAAAAGAATTGTAAATTCTGGAAGACTCCGGCTCGACACGATGTCACTGCGGGGTATAATCCCCCGACTTGGGACTTCGAGTTGGACTCGTGGGGACTTCTTCCGTTCTGTGGGGAGATCAATTGCAGTCCGTGTCCGAAGCCTCGTTCCGAAAACCTTAAAAAACTTGCGAGGTCAATATTGTATGAAAGTGTTCCAGAGATTCAGGATTGCCCTGCTCGCCTTGCCGGCCCTCTGCTGCATCGCGAGCGCCCAGGAACCATTCACCGCGGGAACTTGGACTCCGACAACGAAAAAACCGGCATCAGCCGTGGCACACGCGTTGCTTCTCAATGACGGCTCCGTGCTGGTCAATAGCTTTTTCTTCACCACTCACAATGACCCTTGGTATCGTTTGAAGCCCGACTCCACCGGCAGCTACATCCATGGCACCTGGTCGAACGCAGGCACATTGCCGAGCGGCTATAACCCTCTCTACTTCGCCTCGGCGCTCCTGCCATCCGGCCAGGTCGTTGTGATCGGCGGCGAGTACAACAACGGAACCGCCGTTTGGACTACCCAGGGAGCGGTCTACACTCCCAGTACCAACACATGGACAGCGATCACAGCTCCCAGTGGATGGTCTACTGTCGGCGACGCGCAGAGTGTCATTCTGCCCAGTGGCCACATGATGCTGGCCAATTGCTGCACCACGCAGGAAGCCATCCTCACCATGAGCGGCACCACTGCTAGCTGGGCGAGCACAGGCACCGGCAAGGTCGATTGGAACGACGAAGAAGGTTGGACCCTGCTGCCCGGAGGCAAGGTTCTCACCGTCGATGCCTACGTCAATACCACTTGCTGCAATATGGGCTATCAACTCTACACTCCCAGCACTGGTGCCTGGACCACTCCGTCCAACAATACCGTGGTGAATCTCGTCGACTCCGGCTCCCGGGAACTTGGGCCGATGGTTTTGCTTCCGAACAAAACCGTTTTTGCCGCCGGAGCTACCACCAACAATGCGATCTACACGATCTCGACCGGCACCTGGGCCGCAGCCCCGAAGTTCGGAGGCACCCTCGATGTCGCCGACGGACCGGCAGCGGTACTGCCCGATGGCAACGCCCTGTTCGATGCCAGCCCCGGCATCTTCAACGCCGGAAGCAAGTTCTTCGAATGGGATGGCACCACCATGAACGCGACGACTGCTCCGCCCAACGCGTCGGCCGACCCGTCCTACGTCGGCAACATGGTTGTTCTTCCCACCGGCCAGGTTCTCTTCACCGACTTCAGTGGCGATGTTGAGATCTACACTCCGGTAGGGAGCCCATGCGCAGGTTGTGCTCCCACCATCAGCACTGTGGCCACCACTTTAACGCACGGCTCCAATAACAACTCAATCAGCGGCACGCAATTTAATGGGCTAACGCAGGGAGCCTATTACGGCGATGACAACCAGAGCGCGAGTAATTTCCCGATCGTCCGCATCACCGATGCAGCGGGTCATGTGGTTTATTGCAAGACGCATGGCTGGCGTGGTGGCGTGGCGACCGGTTCCACATTGGTTTCGGCCAAGTTCGATGTTCCGTCGGGGATTTCGCTCGGAACGGCTTCCCTTGTTGTCGTCACCAACGGGATCCCATCCGCGCCAGTCACCGTAACCATTATCTAACTGCCACCTCGCAGTGGCGCAATCGAGTACAGGCGCTTTGCTCTTCGTTAAACGACGAAGAACTTAGCGCCTGTTTTGTTGTGAACGAACCGTGAATTCAGGATGCTCAGTCGTCTATAAATCTTCGACGGCCCGCTGCAACTCCTGCGCAATCTCCTGCGGGTTTTTATCCGGCGCAAATCTCATCGGACTTCCCATCCGTACGACAATCTTCCCTGGAGGCGCGAACTTTTTCCCTGCTTGTTTCAATTCAAATAGTCCATCGATCCGCATGGGAAGAACAGGAATCCCGAGATTCTGCGCCAACAATCCGATGCCTGCGCGAAATGGATTCATCTTCCCATCTTTCGTATGCCTGCCCTCGGGGAACACCAGCACGCTGTATCCGCGATCCACAGCGGCTCCCGCGTAAGCAAAACTCTGGCGGAAGCCGGCCTCGCGCGGAAGTGGAAACAGGTTCAACAACGACACTCCCAGAATCCACTGCACGCGGTCATAGATCCTCAATAGGAAATTCCGGCTCTGAGGAGGCGTCCGCAACACCTCCAGCGCCTCTCCGCCCGTAGCGGTCGCCAACCGGTGGCGCAACCGTGCCGGCAACGCCGTGAGGATAAACCCGGGATCCACATCGCCCACATGGTTCGACACCACCAGAAGCGGCCCTTCAACTCCGCGCAGGTGCTCTCGTCCTACAATCTTTGGCCACCCCAGCAACAAAATTGCCGGACGCATCAGTAGATAATGAGCGGCTAACCGCACCCATGTTACCGGCCAGCGCAGCACCCAGGCCGGATAGTGATAAGCCACGCTCTGCGTTGTCTCTCCCCGCAGCAACCGTTCAAGATCGCCCACCGTCCGCACGGCACTGAAGCGCGTCTCGCTCAAATCCACCTGATACCGGTCCTCCAGCGCCCCCATCAACTCGACGCGATCCAGCGAACTGAGCCCGAGATCGGAATCCAGTCGTGCGTCTTCTCCAAGGGCAGGCAGGGCACGCCCTGCAACCCGCGTAATCAACTCGCCCAGCGGCCCACTCTGCTGGTTTTGCTTAGACCATTTCTCGCGCGTCGTTTGCGCGAGCAGTGGGGATTCCGGCAACAGGCGCTCCCTCACGACTGTCGCGATCACGTTCCTCCGTGGCTTCTGCGTATTCGTGCGCGGAAAATCTTCCTGCGGCCATTCCATCCACATTCTCATCCGCTGATAGTCCGCCAGCGACTGATTTGCCCGCTGCACCACCGTCCCCAGATCGGCCTTGTCGCGCAGAATCACCACCGCGCACGGCTCTGCGTTTCCGCCGCGGTCAATTCCCACAACCACGCAATCCTTCACCTCCGGTTGCCGCCGCAAGGCCGCCTCCAGATCGTCGGGATAAACATTGGTGCCGCCCGGCGTCACGATCACGTCTTTCTTGCGGCCCTTGAAATACAGATTTCCCGCCGCGTCGAGCGCCCCAATGTCGCCGGTGCGATACCAGCCCTGCTCATCCGAAACCGCATGCGAACCCTGCGCATCCCAGTAGCCGGATGCAACGCCCCCGCCGCGCACCAGAATCTCGCCGTCTTCCGCCAGTTTCACCTCGCGTCCCGGCAGCACCTTGCCGATCGATCCCCTGCCCAAGCGAAAGGGATGATTGACGCTGATCAGCGATGTGGTCTCGGTCAAGCCATATCCCTGAATCACCGCGTACCCGAGCCGGTGCCAGAAATCTTCTGTGTCGCTGTCGAGCGCCGCACCTCCGCAAATGAAAGCCCAGAACTTCCAGCCGAACTGCCGGCGAATTGCGCGGAAGATCCACCAGCGCATCAGAAAGTGCCGCTCCTTCGCCGCCACACATCGCCTCCGGAACGCTTCCCACCGGTTGTGTTCCTCCAGGTCGCGCTCAATCTTCTGCTTCAACGATTGCAGCACCCGGGGCACGCTCACCAGCACCGACACTCGCTCCCGGTGAATCGTGCTCATCACTTCGGAGGGCTTAAGTTCTCCCTGAAAAATGACCGTCCCGCCCAAAATCGGCGGCAGGAACATCCCCAAAAACTGCCCAAACACATGACTGAGCGGCAGCAGGTTCAAAAACCGCACCGGATGCACCCACCGCTCATACTTCATGTAACCGCGCATCTCGCGCTCCAGCGGCGCAATATTCGCCAGCACATTCCCGTGCGTAATCACAATGCCCTTGGGCTCAGCCGTCGTGCCCGAGGTGAAAACGATCTGCAGAATTTCATCTGGCCCGACCTGAACCTCGGGCGCCGCCGGTGACGAATGTCCCGCAACGGCGAGATCTTCAAACATGAGAGTCGGCAGAAAAACATTGGCGCATTCCCGGGCATGCTCCCGTGATCCAACCACCAGGTTCGCCTCAACCTGCCGCGAAACTCGGAGAGCGAAATCCATGGAGGCTCCGTCATCCATAGGCACCACGACTACTCCGCTCAGCACGCACGCAAAGAAAACCGCGACCCACTCCGCCGAATTCTGCCCCCAGAGCATCACCCGGTCGCCTTTGACGATGTTCCGCGCTGCCAGTTCGCGACCGACCGTCTCCGCCATGCCCAGAAGGTCGCCGTAAGTGAACGACTCCATGCGATAGCCGCGTTTCTGCCGGTACGCACACTCTTCCTTGTGCTTGCGAAAATGTTCGAGGAAGAATTCACCCAACGATTCGGGCATGAGTCAACGCGCGCCTCGGGAGAGCATGAGATCCTCTCTTAGTGTCTATTGGAACACCATTCTCCGGGAGCTGAGGCAGTACAGTTTCCCAACCGCACCACTTCTAGTTGTTTTCGAGCGCAGGCCCACGTTTAACCACAGAGGACACCGTTCACACAACTTCCCCTATGTCCTCTGTGGTTAACGAATTACGCAAGGAACTTGCCGCCCGCGCCAGATTGTGCGACATACATACCATGCACATCCGCAACCGCTGGACTCTCATCCTCTGCCTGCTCGCAACCTCCGCTGCCGGCCTGTGGGCGCAGGAAAAGTCCGACGCCGCCACCGTTCGCGCCCTTGAACTGAAGTGGACCGAATCTTACAAACAGCACAATATCGATATCCTCTCGTCGCTTCTGTCCGATGAGTTCGTCATCACCATCGAGGATGGCAGCATCTACAGCAAGGCAGGCTACATTACTCACAGCGCGGATTCCGCCGTTCATGTGCAAGTCGCCGAGCTCTCCGATCTCAAAGTCCGTCTCCACGGCGACACTGCCATTGTCACCGGCGCCTATCACGAGAAGGGCGAATCCAAAGGTAAGCCTTACGAGTACCACGACCGCCTGACCGACGTATGGATGAAGATTGGCGGCAGGTGGCAGGTCATTGCCTCCCATTACAGTGTCCCGTCTAAGTAGTGAACTCTGCTCCTCCCGAAAATCCATTTTTACAATTCCCTGACATCGTGGTGACATGAAGCTCTACCCGGGGCCATACTCTGGCGTGGCTCTATCGGAGAGTGCATCATGACATCCCTGAATGCCTTTGCCCGCGCTCGTCGAATGGCCACGATCCTTGCCTTCCTCGTTTGCGCCGTATCCAGCCTCAGCTTTGCTCAGTCCGATCAATCGCAGCCTGCCACGCCCGTCATTGTGCACAGCAAATTCGGCGGCCAGATCTTCGGCTTTGATATCGATCAGAACGGCACGGAAGGGGTCCTGGCCGAGGCCCAGGATTTGTCGGGTGGAAACGTCGAAGCCGCAGTCGAGACCTTCGATCAGAAGACCGGCAAAATTCTCGCCGTCCTGATCAAAACTCTGACGCAGGACGATTTCATCACCCTCGGCGTAGTGGGAAAGTCTGTGGGTTTAATAGAACACGAGCATGTGGTCAGTTTTCTCAACGTGCAGCGCACGTTCCTTACGATCAATCCACTGACCGGTAACAAGTTCACCAGCAAATGGACGCCTCCGATCGGCACGCAGCATCTGCTCAAGGAGGTGAGCCGCACGCAGGGAAGCGCCAACAATGCGGTCTTCGCGCAAGACAACAGCGGAAGTTTCATCCCGTTTGTCTTTAGCTCCAACGTCGCCGCCAATACCTTCGGGCCGGTTATCAGCATCACCGACTCCTTCAATTTTGGCAGCATCGTGCCGCCTATGGCCTACAACACGCGAACCAATGTGGCGGTCCTGGGTGGAGGGAACGGATGTTTTGGCTGTCTTCCAGTGATCGGCCTCGCCGATCTCGGCAAAGGAACGTTCACGGAATTCACCGGCATTGGATTCGGCTTCGTTAACGGCATTGCTGTCGATTCCGCCGACAACATTGCCTGCACTACCACAGAAGACGACGCCAGCGTGGAATTCTACGATCTCAACACGGAGACCGGCTTCACCGTGGTCTTGCCCAACAGCGGCGAGCAGCAGTTTTTCAGCGGCGCCGACGTCGAGTACGATCCCATCCACAAGCTATTTCTGGTGGCCCAGCCCAACTCAAGTTCGGCGTCCTCGGGCAGCACGATCTATGTCTACGACATCAACGGCGTCCTGCAGAAAACGATCAACGGATTCAGTTTCTCGAACGCGTTTAATGTCGTTCCCGCGCACATCGCGATTCATCCCAGCGTGCGGATAGGTTTCGTGGATGGCCCGTCTTCGAACGTAAACGAGATTCAGCGATTCACGTACTAGCTGTCGCGAAGCGGATGCCAGCGCAGTCCAGCAATCCCTGCCTGCCGCATCTCGACGATCAGTCTGATTCTACTTATCCGTCAACCTTGCCAGCGAGACCTTTGCAGTCCTGCTATCACCAACGCTCTGGAGTTTGAGGTCTCCTTTCAAGCCGTCCTGTTCAGTCCGCTGAAGATCGTACGCGAACCTCCACTCGCCGGTCGTCAACTCAAACTGCACTTCGTTGCCGTCAATTCTCCCGTTCTCGATGGGATACTGCTCTCCCGCATTCGGACCGCCGCTGCCGGTAAGCATCTTCCCTTGCTGCTTCAAGATGAATAGCTGGGGCACATCGTGGTCTCCGCCGTCGACTTTGAATTTCCCGGACCATTTGCCGGTCAGATCAGCCGCCATCGCGACCACCGTCAAAACTAAAACCGCCGCCAGTGCCTTCATCTTCGTGCTCCTTCTCCGGTCAATCTTGAGTTGGCATTCCTGCGCCGGCGCAACCAAATTACTATGCCGCTCAGGGCCTGTATGGGTAGAAGGATGCCGGCCAGCGCCACAATAATCCGGCTGGGCATGCCGAAAATCTCACCCGTGTGCATGGCCTGGTTTGTAACCATGAACCGTTCTCGAGCGGTGAGGTCGGTCGAAAAGCTCGCCGAGACAATTTTGCCGTTCCACGGATCTACAGAAACTGAGTTCCTTTCCCCAGCGAGTCGATCCTGGGCGGCGGCCAGAGCAACGACGTAAACCCCGCCGTACCGCGGCATCTGCACACGATACGGTACGGCGCCCGGCAATTGAGCGCTCGCAATGGCAACTGCCTGATCCGGCGTTATCACCGCCGATTCGGGCCGGGGTTCCGGCTTCGTAACCTCATTGACATGGACCGGCCTTGCACCGGTGAGCTTGTCGATCAGAGAGGCCGCCTTATCTTCGAAACCAATCATGACCCCAGTCGCAGCCAGCACGAGCAGAGGCAACAACGAAAAAATGCCAACGGCATTATGCATATCGAACCAAAATCCCGTGCTCCACCGCGGCCCGCGAATTCGCAAGCGTTTAACAGGCCACCAGAGGTACAGCCCAGAGGCAAGTGAGAACAACATCGCCACTGCCGACCATCGCAGAATGTTTCTGCCTACATCTCCGGCTGCTAGGCGCACGTGCAATGCGCGTACGAAACCCAGAAAAGTCTGCCCCCGGGCTCGTATTCCGAGAATTTCACCGGTGTATGGATTCACCGAGACTATACCGCGCGACAGGATCACCTGCGTCGGGAAGTCCGGCGAGACAGAAGGCAAGAACGCCACGATCGGCTGATCGACGTAATTGCGGGAAACCGCGTCTCCGATTTCGACGAGGGACCGAACCTTGCCGGCCGGCTTCACGTACGACAGATCGCGGTGAAACAAGCGATCCAATTCCGGCTGAAATGCGATGATGCCGCCAGTTACCCCGAGCAGGACCATGAAGCTCCCAGCGATCAGGGCAATCAGCAAATGGATCTTAAGAATCAGCCTGCGCACGTCAGCATCTTACGTGCAAGTGGAGCCGACTTCCTACTCCCGTCCTACTCCCAGCGCGTCCGCCACCCGGTTGATGTAGTTGAACCACGAGGCAATCAGCGTAATCTGCAATATCCCGCGGTCATCAAACCCCACCGACCGCAGCCGCTCGATATCGTCCTTCCAAACCTTGGTCGCGTCCTTGGTCAGCTTGACCACGTAGTCGAGCATCACGCGATCCTGCGGCGAGATTGGCGCCGTCGTGTAATCTTTCTCCAGCGCCTCGACCAATGCCCTATCCAACGTCACCCTACGCAGAAACTCTGCGTGCGACTCGATTCAATACACGCACCGGTTGGTCACCGAAACCATGGTGGCGATCATTTCGTGCTGGCGGCGCTCCAGCGGCAGGTCGGGCGACATCAGCGCGCCAAAGGTCGAGAACGCGTGATACAGCGCGTCGGGAATCAGGGTGTGCGATCCCACAATCGACGACGCCCCCGACGCATCAGGATGCACCGGCGTCGTATATTCCTTGGGATAAAGCAGCTTCTCGCCCTCAATCGCCTTGCGCAGCTTCTCGTCCGCCTCGTCCCAAGGCACGATTCGAATCCAGGTCATATTTGCGCTAGTCCCCCAGTTTTGTATTCCCCACAATTGTGCTTTCGGAAAAATACACACTGCCTGTTGCCGGGCACATAGCATGTTCATATTAGAACGTCAGGCCGAACTGGCCTTCGTTGACGGGCAGATTCCGCATTCGTAAGATAAGGCGTCCCAGAAACGCCGCCATGATCGACCAGATCATCTCCCACTACCGCATCATCGAGAAACTTGGCGGCGGCGGGATGGGCGTCGTTTATAAAGCCGAGGACACGCGGCTGCACCGTTTTGTCGCCCTCAAATTTCTGCCCGACGACGTCGCCCGCGATCCCCAGTCCCTGGCCCGGTTTCAACGCGAGGCTCAAGCTGCCTCCGCCCTGAATCATCCAAACATTTGCACGATTTATGACATCGGCGAGGAAGACGGCAAGGCTTTCATCGCTATGGAGTTTCTCGAGGGCGTAACGCTGAAGCATCTCATCTCGGGACGCCCGATGGAAAACGAGCAGCTGATCTCGTTGGCCATCGAAATTGCGGACGCGCTCGACGCCGCCCATAGCAAAGGGATCGTCCATCGCGATATCAAGCCGGCGAACATTTTCGTTACCGAGCGCGGCCATGCCAAGATCCTCGATTTCGGACTTGCCAAAGTTGAGGTCAGAGCCACCTCTTCCGCCCAGCTTTTAGGAGCTGCGACCCAGGCCGCTAGCATTGACGAGCAACATCTCACCAGCCCGGGCGCGGCTCTCGGCACGGTGGCCTACATGTCGCCGGAGCAGGCGATGGGAAAGGCTCTCGATGCGCGCACCGACCTGTTTTCGTTTGGTGCCGTGCTCTACGAGATGGCAACGGGAACCATGCCCTTTCGCGGGGACACCTCGGCCGCCATCTTTAACGCTATTTTGGAGCGGCCTCCGATCACTCCCGTCCGCCTTAACCCCGATATTCCGCCCAAGCAGGAAGACATCATCAACAAGGCGCTGGAGAAGGATCGCAACCTGCGCTACCAACACGCCGCCGACATGCGGGCGGACCTGCAGCGCCTGAAACGCGATACGGAATCAGGACGGAAACCAGCAGCGATCATCACGCAACCCCCTGAGACCCCGTCAGTAGCGGGATCAGCATCGGGGCTAACTCCTGCCAAGTCGCCGCCCAGCCCGAGCGGTTTTTCCGCTGTGGCGGCGGTTCCCCTAGCGCAGATTTCCTCCTCCGCATCTCCAACCAAGATTTCGGCGAAACGTCTATGGCTGGTGGTTGGCGCGGCAGCCATTCTGATTGCGGCTGTGGCAGGATTCCTTCTCCTGCGCAATCGAACTTCAGGCCCCAGCGCCGGCCGCCAGCACAAATCCGTGGCCGTGCTCTACTTCAACAATCTGTCGCAGGATCAATCGCTTAACTGGCTCGACAGCGGCCTGACCGACATGCTCACCACGAATCTGGCCCAGGTGAAAGGCCTGGACGTGCTCTCCACCGAGCGCGTGATGAGCGCGGTGCAGCGCGCTACCAAGGATGGCAAGGCGCTCGACCCCGCGCAGGCGCAAAGTGTCGCCCACGACGCCGGCGCCGACGCCTACATCACCGGCGCTCTGTTGAAGATCGGCCCCACACAACTCCGCCTCGACGTGCGCGCGCAGGACACCAGCACCGGCCAGATCCTGTTTTCCCAGAAACTCGAAGGGCAGGACGTGCAGAGCATCTTCGGCATGGTGGACCGGCTGACCGAGAGCCTGGCCGGAAGCTTCCTGCCGGTCTCCGACCTGCCGCAAAAAACGCCGGAGATCGAACAAGCTTCAACATCCAATGTTGAAGCGTACCGGCACTACCAGCTTGGCGTCGACTATGCGCGACGCTTTCTAACCACAGATGCGGTGCGCGAATTTGAAGAGGCCGTGCGTTTGGACCCCCAGTTCGCCCTTGCCTATCTTCGGCTTTCCGAAGCGTACTTTTTCCTGGGGGACGTAAAACGCGGCAGCGAAATTGAACAAAAGGTCGAGCAGTGGCAATCGCGTCTGCCCCGTTTCGAGCAACTCTCGTTGCAAGTGCTGAAGGCCGGCCGCTCCGACGATTTCGAAGCTGAATTGGCCGCCCGCCAGGCCATCGTCTCTGAATTCCCCCGCTCCAGCCAGGATCGTGGTGTGTTGGCCATTGTCCTTTCCCGATTTGGACGGCGAGACGAAAGTTTGGACCTCATACAACACGGCCTGGCGCTTGATCCCAAGAATGAAGACCTGCTCAACTTCAAGTCCTACCTGCTGACTCAGTGGGGCGATCTCAACGGCGGACTGGCGGCCAACGATGCTTACAGGGCAGTTCGTCCCGGCGATCCTAATCCTCTCGACAGCCGCGGAGACATCCTCTTCATGGCAGGCCGCGATGACGATGCTGTCGCCTCCTACCGCCAAGTCCTTGCTTTGAAACCTGACTTTTCCGAATATGGCGAATACCTCAAGCTGGCCATCGTTTACACCGATCAGCGAAAGCCGGATATGGCCAACGTCGCCATGCAGCAGTACATCCAGCGTACAACCCCCCTGGATCGGCTGTACGTTCCCGTCTTTGAGGCGCAGTTCAAGCAGATCGCTGGCGACTTTGAGGGCGCGCTCGCCAGTTATCGCGAGGCGGTCACAAAGATGGCCGGTTCACGGCAGACGGAGGCCGCGGGAAAGTACTTGCGTCCCTTTGTAGTGCTCTCCGCGTTCATGGGGGAGAACGCTTCCGCTCTTTCCTTCGTCCAACAGCAGAAGATCGATGGCGAAGAACTGGTCGCCCGCGGTTTCCTTGAAACCATGAGCGGCAACTCCTCGGTATCGCAGCAAAACCTGAAGCGCTATGCCTCGACTCATTCCTGGATCGCGCCCCGCGCCCTCGAACTCCGCCAAATTTATTTTGATGCCTTCGCAGCCATTCAGCGTGGCGATGGACACACCGCGTCGAGCCTTCTAGCCGATGTCCCCGATTTCCAGGATCCCTACGTACTTTTCTTGCGGGCTCGTACGGCCCAGTTCACCAATGACGATGCCTCCGCCGAAACGCGTTTCCGCTCGCTTCTGCTGCTCGATCGCGACCTGGAAAACGGCGAGATTTCAGCAAACCGCTTGCCCGCACTAGGCATTCTCTCCCACTACTATCTCGGCCAGCTCTACGAACGCACGGCGAAGCGCGATCAGGCGATCAATGAATACCAGGAATTCCTCTCGCACTTCGCCAGCGGGCAAACCAAGCCCCCACAGATCACCGATGCCCGCACTGCCCTCAAACGTTTGATCCAGTGATCGGCTCGTTGCATCCCCTAAGCCACTGATTCCCTTCGTAACTCTTCGGTACACTCCCTTTTGGTAACCCTTGGTAACCATGCGGTCCATGACTTCCAGACGTACAATTGGCCTTGTCCGGTAGGCCATCTGCCGATATAGGGGATGACCCCGCGGCCTGTACCCGGGAGCAGTTTCCCTCAACGTTCAACGGGTTCTGTGTCAAGACCAGGGTCCTGGAGTTCGTGCTCTTATGGCATTGTTCGGTTTCAACAAGCAAAAGGTGCTCGCCAGCGCGGAGAAGTATGTCCAGCAAGGCAAGCTGCAGAATGCCATCTCCGAATACGAGAAAGTCCTCAAGAACGATCCCAAGGATCTAACCGTCAACAATACGGTTGGCGACCTCTACTCGCGACTCGGCGAGACCGATAAAGCTACCGAATGTTTCAAGTCCGTAGGCGATGCCTATGCCGGCCAAGGGTTCACGGTCAAGGCTATCGCCATGTACAAAAAGATCTGCAAGCTCAAACCATCGTTGGAGAGCTTGCTCAAACTGGCCGAACTCTACACCCAGCAGGGCCTTTTCAATGATGCCCGCGCCCAGTATCTGCAGGTCGCAGAAGAATTCCTGAAAGGCGGCGAACTCGAGAACGCCGTCCGCATCTTCCAGAAGATTCTGGAGATGGATCCGGAAAACAGCAGCATGCGGCTTCGCCTCGCCGAAGTCTACGTCCGTCTCGGCAAGAAAAATGACGCTTGGCAGATTTTCACTGCTGCCGCCGAAAGCCTGCGCTCCAAAGGCTCGCTGAACGAGGCCGAAGAAGTCCTGCAGCGCATGCTCAAGCTCGATCCGGGCAACACCTACGCTCTGCTCATGCAGGGCAGGAACCTGCTTGAGTCCGGCGATGCCGCCGGCGCCGTTGCCACGCTGCAAAAGATCTCCGACATCGATTCCAAGCCGGATGGCCTCCGCGATCTGCTCAAGGCGTATCTGCAGAGCGGACAACTTTCCGAGGCCGGAACGGTTGCCAATAAGCTGTTGACCGTGCACAACGATCTGCCGGCCATCTCCAGCTTCGCCGATGCCTTGATGCAGGCTGGCCAGTACGAGAACGCGCTCCAGGTATTCGACCAGCACGCCGAACGCTTGCTGGCAGAAAATTCCAGCAAGATGCTCGAATCCCTGCACGCCATCATCGGGCATGTCCGCGACAATCCAGACTCGCTGCAGAAATTGCTCGACCTCTTCAACAAGGGGGGCGACACCAGCCACGTCAGCGAAGTCATGGAACTGCTGGCCCATGCCAGCGTTCAGTCCGGCGATCTCACGCGTTCCCGCGATCTCTACCAGAAGCTGGCGCAGGTCGAGCCGCAAAACGCCCTGCACATGCAGAACTATCAGCAGGTGGTCGCGCAGATTGGCGGCACTTCCGGCAGCAAGCTCATCACGCCGGAAGAAGCTGTTGTTCTCCTGGACGATTTGGAATCGACCGCGCCGGCGATTCACCAGCACTATTCCGACGAAGTTTCGCTCTCCATCCGTTCCGCTCTCACCGACGCCGAGCTTTTCATCTCGTACAACATGCCGGCCAAGGCTCTCGGGCCTCTGGTTGCCGCATTGCCGCAGGCGCCCAGCGATCTTCGCATCAACCAGCGCCTCGCCACCTTGCACACACGGGCTGGCCGGTTCGCCGAAGCCGCAGTCTGCTGCCGCACTCTGCAGAACATTTACTCTGAAGCGGACCACCCGGAAGAGGCCACTCGTTACGGAGAACTGGCCGAGCGCTATGAAGAACGCACCTCGGCTGCGGCACCTGCCGTGTCTGACGAAGAAGCTCCTATTTTCATTGACGCGCCCGCGGCTAAGGCAGAGCAGCCCGAACCCGAAGTCGCAGAATTCTCGGTGGAGGAAGCAGAAATCTCCGAACCTGAACCCGAGGCGGCCGAAGCAGAAGAACCAGCGAACGTCAAAACGGCATCGCCCTGGCCCACGCCCGTCAAATCGGCCGCCGAACCCGAATTTGCGGTTGTCGATGAATCAGCGTCTGCGGAAAGCGGTGCAGCGGAAATCGATCTCTCCTCGGAGTGGGACGACTCCCTCGCCGTAGAAACCGAAGCTCCCGCAGAAGAGCCCGCAAACGAAGCAGCCGAAATCGAGGCCGCCGCTCCAGCCGCTCCTGTTGCCAAGGCCACTAAACCACTCGCGGATTCAGCAGTCGACGAGACCGCCGAAGAGATTCGCTTCTACATTGCCCACTCCATGCTGGAGCAGGCAATGGCCGCACTCGCCAAGCTGCAGACCTTGACCAAAGATCAGGCCAAGCTGCGCGAGCTTCGCGCTGAAGTCGACGCGGCCACTCAGGCAGCGGCCGAAGAAGAAGCATCAGCTGCAGCCGAACCCGTGATCGAAGAACTCACTGTCGATGATGTGCCGTCTTTCGACGTCGTCAAAGAAGCTCCGGTCGCGGTGGAAGAACCCGCAGCCGTGGTTCCGGAGCCAGAGCCCGTCGAAGAGGCGCCCGTTGTCGCCGAAGCTCCAGTCGAACCTGAGCCGCCGCTTGCCAAGCCGACGCCGGTGCTTGCGAAACCCGCGCCCGTCGTACCTAAGCCGGCCCCCGTTGCACCTAAACCTGCGCCGGTGGTCCACGAGCCAGAGCCCGAGCCGCAGCCCGCCGTTCTCCAAGAATTCGTTACCGATCTCGAATCCTCGCTAGGCAACGGCTTCCTGCCGGGCACCGTTACCAAACCCGCCGCAGCGCCGCCGCAACCCAAGCCTGCGGTTGCTGCAGCGCCCGCCGCTCCGGTGCTGGGGGAGTTCGTCGCTGACATCGAAGCATCCTTGGGAGACGATTTCCTGGCCGCCGCGCCGGTTGCCGAGCTGCCGCGTCCGGTCGTCAAAGCTGCGCCAGTTGCGCCGCCTGCCCCTCCAGCCGCTCCGAGGGTCAGCCCGTTGGCTGCGAGTGCAGCTGCATCCGCATCCCCGAGTTCTCACAGCGCGCCGCCCATTGCGGCCCCGGTTTCGCCCGCGCCCGTCGCTTCGGTCGCATCTTCGCCGGTGATCAGCGCTCCCAGGCCCCAGCCGCCTGTACCCGCAATTCCGGCGCCCGCTCCCGCCGCCTCCAAGGCGTCTCCTTTCGGGGAAGATGCCGGAGTCGATCTCGCCGAAATGTTTGGCGAGCTCAAACAAGATCTCGAAGCCGACGTGGCCTCCGCCGATGAAGATCCCGAAACGCACTACAACCTCGGGATCGCCTTCCGCGAAATGGGGCTCCTCGATGAAGCTATCGGCGAACTCCAGAAGGCTTGCCAGTCTTTCGACAAAGGTCATCCGTTCCCGCAGATCATGCAGACCTACACCTGGCTGGCGCAGTGCTTCCTCGAAAAAAATGTGCCTGAGGCAGCGGTCCGCTGGTACGAGAAGGCTCTCAAAGTCCCCACCATTGACGGCGAGACCCGCACCGCCCTCAACTACGAACTGGCGTCCGCCTACGAAGCCGCCGGCGATAAGCCCTCTGCCCTCAAGCATTTCATGGATGTCTACGGCAGCAACATCGACTATCGCGACGTCGCCGAGCGCATTAAGGCCTTGAAGTCGTAGAATAGCCCGATGGCCTTTGTGCCCCATGCTCCCAGCCCGGACTTAAGCCCGCGCCGCTCTTCTGTTACTTTCCCTCTTTGCGGGAGCTGCCCTGCATGACCGATCCCGCTTTCTCCAGCGCGCCCAAGAGCGCGCCGGAACCAACTCCGCCTCGCACCGGACTTCTGGATCATCCCGAGCCGCCCGCTCATCCCGCTCCCAGTCGGGCACAACTCTGGATGCACCGCATTTCTGTCTTTCTTTTTGTTTTGATCACTGCCGTAGCCGGAGTGCTGCTCATCATTCTTCCCTGGACCCCGGAGTGGACCGACAACTATCTGCTGCTTTCGTTCCCTGCGCTCCGCACCATCGTAGATAACGGATTTTTCCGCGGCATCTGCAGCGGCTTGGGCCTGCTCGACATCTGGATTGGTTTCTGGGAGGCCCTTCACTACCACGAAGTACATTGAGCGAACCCTAAGGATGAAAGAAAACATTGCGGCTTAAGACCGCAAACACGATTCCGGGCCCTGATCCTAACTTTCGAGTTTCCCATGACTGACCATCTCAAATCCGCGCCCGTAGCCTACCAAAACGAAACCTTCCTCAACAGCCCCGATGGCCGCATTCTCCGCATGCTCGCCGAATATCAGGAGCCGCTCGCCCGCTTCCGCCGCGAGCAGATCCAGGACACCGTTGTCTTTTTCGGCTCTGCACGCTTCCAGGGGCACAGAGATGCGACGGAAAGCCTCGCCACCCTCGAAAAAAACCAGGCTGCATCCACCGCGCAGCGCGAAAGCGATCTGAAGCGCGCCCAGGCCAGCGTTAACATGGCCCGCTACTACGAAGACGCGCGCAAGCTCGCGCACATGCTGACCAAGTGGTCCATCCAGATTCCGGCTCGCCGCCACCGCTTCGTTGTCACCACCGGCGGCGGCCCCGGCATCATGGAAGCCGCCAACCTCGGCGCCCACGAAGCGGGCGGCAAAAGCATCGGCCTCAACATCCAGCTGCCTTTCGAGCAGCACCCCAACCAGTTCATCACGCCATCGCTGAATTTCCAGTTTCACTACTTCTTCATGCGCAAATTCTGGTTCGCCTATCTGGCCAAGGGACTCGTCATTTTCCCCGGCGGCTTCGGCACCATGGACGAGCTCTTCGAAATTCTCACGCTCGCCCAGACCGACAAGCTAGCTAAGAAAATTCTGGTCATCATCTATGGCAGCGAATATTGGAACCGCATCATCAACTTCAACGCCTTCGTGGACGCAGGCACCGTCTCGCCGCAAGATCTCGAGTTGTTCAAGATCGTCGACTCTCCCGAAGACGCCTTCCATTTCCTGCGCGATGGCCTGACGAAATATCATTTGGGCGGCACGCCGAAGAAGCAGGGGGAAGTGTTGCCGGAGATCGCACGAACGAGGCCGTAAGATTTCCTTCGTGAACCTCCGTGTCCTTCGTGGTTAAGGATTTTCGTTTTTTCCATCGCTCCAGGGAAAACGAATGGCTGAAAGCTGCCTTCTCTACTACATCACCGACCGCACCGCCTTCCCCGGAGACGAACTCGCTCGCCATCGCCGATTGCTGGGAAAAATTTCTGAAGCCGCCCGCGCCGGCGTCGACTACATCCAACTCCGCGAGAAAGATCTCCCTACGCGCGAACTGGAATCGCTAGCGCGTCAAGCCGTAGCCCTGATCGAAACTCTGAAAACTGAGAACCGAGAGCTGGGAACCGCGCTCCTCATTAACTCCCGCACGGACGTCGCCCTCGCAGTTGGCGCCGACGGAGTCCACCTCCGCTCCGACGACGTATCACCGCAACAAGTTCGATCGATCTGGAGAAAATGTGGCGCGGGCGCCCCCGCCCGCGCAGCCTCACCAGCAAGCCCCGTCGTCACGGTCTCCTGTCACTCCCCAGCAGAAGTAGCCCAAGCCGCGGCAAATGCCGCGAGCTTCGCAGTCTTCGCTCCGGTCTTTGAAAAAAAAAACGCTCCCAGCACGCAGCCCGCAGGCCTCGCGCTCCTCCAGCAAGCCTGCCAGCAAAAGATCCCAGTCCTGGCTCTGGGAGGAATCACCGTCGCGAATGCCAGGTCCTGCCTGCAGGCCGGGGCCGCCGGCATCGCCGCCATCCGCCTGTTCCAGGAAAACGACGTCGCCGAAGTGGTGGGGAAATTGCGTGGTCTCTAGTCATTCCTCTGTGTGCCTCTGTGCTCTCTGTGGTAAAGCCTTTCGAGGTTGCTAAACTGTACCCATGGCGACGCACCCGCAGATCGCAGCCACGCCACTCGAAGCCGCGCTGGTGCAAATCCCAGCGGGATGGTTCCTGATGGGCTCCAGCTCCGGCCAGGACTGCGAACGCCCCATCCATCGCGTTTGGATCGATTCCTTCTTCCTTGCCGCGACGCAGGTCACGAACGCAGAATACGAACGTTTCCTCCGATCCACGTCAGCGTTACCCCCGCCGTTCTGGCACGATTCCAATTTCGATCACCCGCAGCAGCCAGTCGCTGGAGTCTCCTGGCACGAAGCCCAGGGTTACTGCGAATGGCTCACCGCGCAAACCGGACGCAAGTTCCGCCTTCCCACGGAAGCCGAATGGGAATGCGCTGCACGCGGCGGCCTCGAACAGAAACAATTCCCTTGGGGAGACGATCCGCCGCAATCCCTTCCCAACTATGCCACGCGCTGGCAGACCGGCCCCGAGCCAGTCGCGCAATACGCGCCCAACGCTTTCGGTCTGTACGACATTGGCGACAACGTCCACGAATGGTGCAGCGACTGGTACGACCCGAATTACTACGCGATCTCGCCCGACAGCAACCCGCAAGGCCCAGCAGAAAGCCCCCTGAAGCCGCAGCGCAAGGCCTCGCGCGGCGGATCCTGGCGCCACCACATCAAGGTTGCCCGCTGCTCGGCCCGCTCCAGCATCCCACCGGAGTTCCAGTATGCCGACTACGGATTCCGAGTTGCGGCCATTGGGTAATTGTGTAATTTAGTAATTGGGTAATTGAAAATCACTCTGCGCACAGCCGGGGTTTTCAATTACTCAATTAGCAAATTACTCAATTACTCAATCCCATGTTTAATCCCGACCTTCTCCTCCACAAGCGCGTCCTCATCACGGGCGGAGGCACAGGCCTCGGCAAAGGTATGGCCCAGCGCTTCCTCGAACTCGGCGCCACCGTCTACATCTGCGGGCGCCGCGAAGAAGTGCTCAAAGCCACCGCTGCGGAACTCGCGCCCAAAGGCCCTCTTTACGCCCTCACCTGTGACGTTCGCAATCTCGAAGCCGTCGAGCAGATGGTCGACTCCATCTGGTCTTCCGGCCCACTCGACATCCTCGTCAACAATGCCGCCGGCAACTTCATCGCCCGCACCGAAGAACTCTCCCCGCGCGCCTTCGAATCGGTCATCAATATCGTCCTGATGGGAACGCTCCACTGCACCATGGCGTGCGGACGCCGCTGGCTCAAATCCTCCCACCCCGGCACGGTCCTCAGCATTTCCGCGACTTACGCGCCGGTCGGCTCGGCTTACGTTGTTCCTTCCGCCGTCTCCAAAGCGGGTGTCGAAGCCCTCACCCGCAGTCTCGCAGTCGAGTGGGGCAATCGCGGCATTCGCATGAACGCCATCGCTCCCGGCCCCATCCCCACGCAGGGCGCATTCTCCCGCGTGCTGCCACGGCCTGAACTGGAGACCCTTGCCCTCGATCGGAATCCGCTTCACCGCTTCGGTACGGTCGAAGAACTCGCCAATCTCGCTGCTTTCCTGGTGAGCGACGGCTCCGGCTACATCAATGGCGAAGTCCTCCGCATGGACGGCGGCGAATTCCTGCAAGGCGCCGGCGAGTTCAGTAATCTGGGAAGAGTTCTAAAAGAAGAAGACTGGCAGGCACTCAAGCCCAAAAAATCGGCCCCAAAAGACTAGGTTTTCTCCGCGTCCTCAGCGGCATTCCTCCGCGTACTCGGCGGTTATTCTTTTCAGGGCAGCTAACGCCGATCCTTCGTCGGCAGCACAATCGCTTTCAGCAGCAGGTTGACCAGGCTGAGCACGATCGCTCCTATAAATGCTGCAAGGAATCCGCTCACATGAAATCCCGGGGATAGAAGCGCCGACGCCAACTCCAGCATGAGCGCGTTGATCACGAACCAGAACAGCCCCAGCGTTAACAGGGTCAGCGGAAAGGTGACAATCTTGAGTACAAACCCGATGGTCGCATTGATGAATCCGATGACGAGCGCCGCGATCAACGCCGCCGTCAAGCCTCGCACCGTAATCCCTATGCCAAGCTGAGCCACAATCCATACCGCGACGGCGCTCAGCACCCAATTCAGGAGCAGTCGCATGAGCAATCCTTGCTACTGATCACACTATAGGCGCATCACAGGCGCTTGTCATTCCACGGCATTGGGGACTTCTCTCGTCACCCGTGCATCTGCCCCCCCTCGCAGCGCAAAATAATTTACGTCGTTTTCGCCACGTTTCCGCTCCCATCCGGTACACTACGCAATTCAAATTTAAGGAGGAAAACCATGCCCGATCCCGCACTCAGCGGATCCGAATTCAAAAAACAACTGCGCGCCGGACAGCCCAAAATGGGCCTGTTCCTCAACGCCCATAGTCCTACCGTCGCCGAGCAACTCGCGCACAGTGGCTACGACTGGCTCCTGGTCGACACCCAGCACGGTCCCATGGGCTACGAAAAACTTTCTGCCATGCTCAGCGGAATCGCAAATGGCGGCGCCAAGTCGTTGGTCCGCGTCGGTGGATACGACGATCGCCCCGGCATTCAGCAAGCCCTCGACATGGGAGCCGATGGCGTCCTCATCCCCTACATTAACACCGCCGACGAAGCGCGCCAGGCCGTCAGCTGCGCGAAGTATCCCACCGTGGGCACGCGGTCCGTCTATTTCCCGCAGCGCAGCATGAACCGCGGCGGACTTCTCGGCTACGCCGGCAACTGGAACAACGAAAGCATCGTTGCGCTGCAGGTCGAAACTGCCTCCTGCATCGACAACATTGCCGAGATTGCCGCCATCCCCGGCGTGGATATTCTCTTCTTGGGCCAGAATGACCTTTGTATGTCAATGGGCCTCTACAACAAATACGAGTTCCCGCACATGTACACATCGCCTGAACTCGACGCCGCGACAAAGAAGCTGATTGAGCACGCCCGCAAGAACAACGTGATCCTCGGCCTGTTCCTGTTCGGCACCGCACGCGTCGGCGAATTCCTCGAGAAGGGATTCACCTTCATCAGCATCGGCAACGACCTGCACCACGTCCTGACCCAAGCTGGAGCCTACGTCGGAGACATGGAAAAAATAGCGCAGGAAAAAGACAAGCCCTGGAAGCGCCGTTCCACCGCATTGTTCTAGAGAGTCTGACTGAGTCTTCGGACATGGGGTGCCCCACGTCCCGCCGGTTTTGCGAGACGTGGGAATCTATGTCCCTCTCTTATGTCGTAAATCGGCTCGAGTCTTCACGACGTAAGCGATCGGCCCGACCGCAGCCATAGTCATTGAAACCAGACCGAAAATCGGCCAGAGCTTCAAGATGAAATATCCATAGCGATATGGCAATCTCAACCCACCACCTGTGGGAGCTCCAATCCACACGAATGCCCTGCCGGCACTCATCGGCACTGAGACTTGAGTCGAGAGAAAGACGATGCAGAGGAGAATGGCGGCTAAGGCAATGATCCTCATCTTCCTGGCACCAACCGAAACTGGGGTGAAATAGAACACAAGCCCCGTACCAACAATCAGCCAAAGAATCACCGCGAACCCAATAAGATCCGTCATGAGTTGTCTTCTTAGATTTTGACACCACTGAAAATATAAAGTGCTCCGGCTTCAATCGCCCGCGATGATTTAAGCTAACAACCAAGGACGAACGACCAACGACCGCATCATGATCCTCACCGAAATCGAAACTCGAGTCCTCGGCTCCCTGGTCGAAAAAGATATCACCACGCCCGACTACTACCCGCTCTCGCTCAACGCGCTGGTCAATGCCTGCAACCAGAAAAATAACCGCGACCCGGTCATGACGCTGGATGAAACTGCAGTGCGTGACGCACTTTCATCCCTACAGGAAAAGCGCCTGGCCGGACCCGCCAGCGGCGCCGACAGCCGCGTCACCAAATACGAACACCGCCTGCAGGAAGTCTTCAACTTTGACCGCCGCGAGATCGCCGTCCTCTGCGTGCTCCTGCTCCGCGGACCGCAGACGCCCGGCGAACTTCGAACCCGCACCGAGCGCATGTACCACTTCGAAGCGCTGGACGACATCGTCTCCACCCTCGATCGCCTCGCCCAGCGCGACCCGCCTCTGGCCCGCATTCTGCCCCGCCAGCCCGGCACTAAAGAATCGCGCTACACCCACCTGTTCTCCGGCGAGCCTCCCGAGCAACCAAGTGTGGAGCGGGCGCCCACGCCCGCTTCCGCATATTCCGCCTCCAATGCTTCCGCCGGCAACGACCGCCTGTCGCAACTCGAAGCAGAAGTTTCCCGCCTTCGTGCCGAACTCTCCGAAGTCCAGCAGCAACTCGCCAGCTTCCGCAAGCAGTTCGAATAACACCCGCAGTTGATCTCAATCACGGAACTTTTCCCGTCCCCAAACGTACAATTCCTTAGACAGGAGGTCCCAACCATGTTCGCGTTCCTGCTCTGGTGCATCCTCTTCGTGCTCTGCTGGCCGCTCGCCGTCCTGGCGCTGGTCGCCTATCCGTTCATCTGGCTCTTGCTGCTCCCCTTCCGCATCATCGGCGTCGCCGTCCACGGCGTCTTAGAGGTGATCTACCTCGTGATCACGCTTCCTTTCCGTCTCCTTGCCGCCCCCTTCCGAGTCTGAGCATTTGCCGCGGGCGCCCTCGCCACCGCAGCGTATGCCACCTCCGCTGCCGTCAAGAATCAACCGCAACCTCATCCCGCACTTGGTGTAATCTTTTAAGACGCCACCTTCTGAGGAGGCCTTCATGCGTCGCCGCGAATTCCTCTTTCGATCGGCCACTGCCGCCGGGGCAGTCTGGCTCTCATCCAAATCCATCTTCAACGCGATCGCGGAGCAGACGCTCGCGCAGAAATTCTCCGCCTCCGACACAGTCACTCTGGGCCACACTGGCATCACCACCAGTCGCCTCGCCATGGGCACCGGCACCGTCGGCTCCGAACATCACTCGCACCAGACCGCGTTGGGAGTGAAAGGCCTTTCCGACCTTCTGCTCAACGGATACGACCACGGCCTGCGCTTTTTTGATGCCGCCGACTCCTACGGCAGCCATCCTCACGTTGCCGAAGCGCTCAAGCACGTGCAGCGCGACAAGGTCACGGTTCTAACCAAGAGCTGGGCGCGCGACGCGGCCGGCATGCGCGCCGATCTCGACCGCTTCCGCCGCGAACTCGGCACCGATTACCTCGATATCTGCCTGATGCACTGCGTCACCGAAGCCGACTGGACCGACAAATTTCGCAGTGCGATGGACGTCCTCTCCGAAGCCAAAGCGAAGGGCACCATTCGCGCCCACGGCTGCTCCTGCCACTCCATCGAAGCCCTGCGCGCTGCGGCAAAGTCCCCGTGGGTGGAAGTCGATCTCGCCCGTATCAATCCCGTGGGCGCGTATATGGACTCGGACCCTGCAACCGTGGTCAGTGTACTCAAAGAAATGAAGTCAGCAGGGAAGGCAGTCGTGGGGATGAAAATCCTGGGCCAAGGCAAGCTGCGTGACCGTCAAGATGAGGCAATCAAGTACGCACTGTCGCTGGGCATTCTCGATGCCTTCACCATCGGCGCCGAAAGCAAACAGGAGCAGGAAGACCTGATCCGCAGGATCGCCTCGGCGTAAGCAGATGATCGTGAGAGGGTGCCCCACCCTTGTCGCGTTTTGTGCGACAGGGTGGGGATTTTGACTTGGTGGGGATTTTGACTTGGTGGGAATTTTGATTTATGTGGGGACAGCCGCCCTCGGCTGTCCAGCCGCGAAGCGGCGCAGGCTCTAACTCTCCATCACCTTCAACCCCGGACTCACAATCAACCTCGCCTCAGTCGCTCGCTGCACATCTTCCGCCGTCAAGCCTGGCGCAACTTCTTCGAGCACCAACCCATCCTTCGTGACCTGGATGTAAGCCATCTCGGTAGCAATCGTGTCCACCACCCGAACTCCGGTCAGCGGCAGCGTGCACTTCCTCAAAATCTTCGGGGCACCTTCCCGCGTCGTATGCTCCATCGCCACCACCACGCGCCGCGCTCCCGCCACCAGGTCCATGGCCCCGCCCATCCCCTTCACCATCTTCCCGGGGATCATCCAGTTCGCAATGCTGCCGGTCTCATCGACTTCCATCGCGCCCAGCACGCTCAAATCAATATGCCCACCGCGAATCATCGCGAACGAATCGGCGCTGGAAAAGTAAGAGGTTCCTGGCATCTCGCTGACCGTCTCCTTACCGGCGTTGATGAGATCCGGATCCTCCGTCCCCTCGACCGGATACGGCCCAATCCCCAGCATGCCATTCTCCGACTGCAGCGTGACCTCGATCCCCGCCGGCACATGATTCGCAATCAGCGTGGGCATCCCGATCCCCAGGTTCACATAGAAGCCATCGCGCAGCTCGCGCGCAATCCGCTTCACAATCCGCTCGCGCTTATCGACGTCTTTCCCCGGTTTGTTCATATTGTTCGCTGCCGCATGCTCGTTTTCAGCGTTCTCCGCGGCCTTCCTCAGCGATCTCTGCGGTTTAAGATTCCGGAAGGCTCCATGTCGCGCATAACTCCGATTCTCGATGAGGTCTTGTCTGAGGTACTGAGTACTGAGTACTGAGTACTGGTTACCAGCTACTAGCGACTCGCCTTCCTCACCGTCCTCCGCTCAATCCTCCGCTCGTACAACTCTCCCTGAAAAATTCGTTTCACATAGATTGAAGGGGTATGAATCGAATCGCCGTCCAGTTCGCCGACTTCCACCAGATGCTCGACCTCCGCAATCGTGACCTTCGCAGCACTAGCCATCATGGGATTAAAATTCCGCGCGGTCTTCCGATAAACCAAGTTCCCCTGCCGGTCGCCCTTCCACGCCTTCACGAACGCAAAGTCCGCCTTGAGCCCGCGCTCCATCACATACAGCCGTCCATCGAACTCGCGCGTCTCCTTGCCATCGGCGACAATCGTCCCAACGCCCGTCGGCGTAAAGAACGCCGGGATCCCAGCACCGCCTGCGCGAATCCGTTCTGAAAACGTTCCTTGCGGCACCAGATCCAGCTTAATTTTCCCGCTCAGCACCATCTCTTCCAGCAACTTGTTCTCGCCTACATAAGTTCCAATGTGATGCACGATCTGCCCGGAAGCCAGCAGCAGTCCGTTGCCCACCCCGTCAACGCCCACGTTGTTGCTGATGGTATGAAGATTCTTCGTGCCCTTGCGCACCAGCGCCCGAATCAGGTTCTCCGGCATCCCGCACAGCCCGAAGCCGCCGATCATGATGGTCGCGCCATCAAACACGTCGCGGATGGCCTCATCCGCATTGGCCACAACTTTATTCATAGCGCAAAAGATTCTAAAGGAAATTGCGGAATTGTGTAATTTAGTAATTGAGTAATTGTGTAACTGCAAAATCCCAACGTCTGTGCTGTTCGTTGCATTTGCAATTACTCAATTGTTCAATTACTCAATTACTCAATTACTCAATTACCAAATTTCCCAATTACTCAATCTCTTCTATTTCTTCTTAATCGGAATTCTTCTGAGTTCGTGCGCCTGCTCAAACTCCTCGGCCAATTGCCGCGTCGCCAGGTTTTCCCGGATATGCGCCAGCCGTTGCTCCACCTTCCACAGCGCGCTCTCCAGATTCTTCTTGTTGCTGATCGCCACATCCCGCCACATCGAATACGGGCTCGCCGAAATCCGCGTCATCTCCTGCAATGCGCGCCCGCCCGCCGGCAGTAGCGGAGCCTCCGACCCAAACTCTTCCACCAGCGCCGCGGCCAGCGCCGTCGAAATCATCTGCGGTACATGACTGATCCACGCGCACAGCCGGTCATGTTCCTCGGCGGGCAGCATCGCGATGCGCGCCCCAATCTGATCGATCCATCCCGCAAACTCCGCGAACAATCCTTCGTTCAGGTTCTGCTCTGGCAGAGGCGAAAGAAACCACACCGCGTTGCGAAATAAATCCGCGTCCGCATAATCGACGCCGCTCAATTCCTTTCCCGCCATCGGATGCCCCGCCAGAAACCGCTTCCCCGCATTCTTCCCAAACACCTTCATCGCGCGCTCGACGACTGCCGCCTTCGTGCTCCCCACATCGGTCAGCAAAGCCTTCGCCGGAAGAATGGGCCCCACCCGCTCAATCAGGTCCACGATCGCCAGCACCGGCGTCGCCAGCACCACCACCTGGCTTCCCCGCACAGCATCCCCGGGATCTGCCGTCCCCTCGTCGATGGCGCCGCGCATGCGCGCCCGCTCCAGCGTCCCTACGCGATCGCATCCCACAATCCGTCCGGCAAATTTATTCTTCCGTAGCGCCAGCGCCAGCGAGCCACCAATCAGGCCAGTCCCGATAATCGTGATTTGCCGAATCGCCATAAAAAATTGAGTAATTGGGAAATTTGGTAATTGAGTAATTCAAATTTGCCACGCGCATGGTTCTAAATTACCCAATTACTAAATTACACAATTACTCAATCTCCAATTACCCAATCTTTCTTCCCACTGCCGGCGCAATCATCCTCAACTCGTCCATCAACTTCGCGAACTGCTCTGGAAACAACGACTGCGCGCCATCCGACAGCGCTTTATCCGGATTGCAGTGCACCTCGATCAGCAGCGCGTCCGCGCCCGCTGCCACCGACGCCCGCGCCATCGGCGGAACTTTATCCCGCCGCCCCGTCCCATGCGACGGATCCGCCGTCATCGGAAGGTGCGACAGCTTGTGAATGATCGGAATCGCCGAAATATCCATCGTGTTCCGCGTATAGGTCTCGAACGTGCGTATTCCACGCTCGCACAAAATCACGTCGTAATTCCCGCCCGCCATGATGTATTCGGCAGAAAGCAGCAACTCTTCAAACGTCGCCGCGATCCCGCGCTTCAGCAGCACCGGCTTGCGCACTTTTCCAAGTTCCCGCAGCAGGTTGAAATTCTGCATGTTGCGCGCGCCAATCTGCAGAATGTCCACATACGGCAGCATCATCGGAATCTGCGAAATCTCCATCACCTCGCTGATCACCAGCAGCTTGAATTTCTCTCCCGCCTCCCTCAGCAGCTTCAACGCTTCTTCCCCGTGCCCCTGAAACGAATACGGAGAACTCCTTGGCTTGAACGCCCCACCCCGCAAGACTTTCGCCCCGGCTTTCGCCACCGCCTCAGCCGTAGTAAACAGTTGCTCGCGCGACTCCACCGAACAAGGTCCAGCCATCACGACGACTTCATTTCCGCCAATCCCAATCCCATTCGCCAGCTTGACGATCGTTCCCTCGGGACGAAAGCTTCGTCCCGCCAGCTTGTACGGCGAACTGATGCGATGAACTTCCTGCACTCCCGGCAGCAATTCCAGAATGCGGATGTCGAAATCAATGCCCGACCCCACCGCCCCGAGCACGGTCATCCGCGCCCCGGTCGAGCGGTGCACCTCAAATCCCATCTTCACCAGGTTCTCAATCACCTGCTGAATCTGCGCTTCGTCAGCGCCTTCCTGCATGGCAACAATCATAAGAAACAGCCTTCAGCTTTCAGCCCTCAGCCATCAGCCGGTTCCGCTCACTGAGAGCTGATGGCTGATAGTGACAGCTATTAGTCATTCACGTCCGATTCGAGTTCCGTCTCCCCACCTGCAGCATCCCTAACCTCTGTCTTCGGCACAATCTCTTCTTTCTGAATATTCCGCATGACGTCGATGATGCGCTCGTAAATCCGCACCAGATCGCGTCCCGGCAGCGGCCCCGGATTCGCCTGCTGCACATTCTCAAAAACAATTCGTTCCCGATCGGGTTCGTAAATGGGCATCGAAGTATCGCGCTTGAGCCGGCCAATCTCCACCGCGGCCCGCGCCCGCTCGCTCAGAAGCGCGACCAGCCTGCAATCCAGTTCATCAATTTTCTTGCGCCAATCTTCAATATCCATGAGAGCCCTAAGTCAAACCGGGTGCCCCACCCTTCTGGCGTTTTGTGCGACAGGGTGGGGTTTTGACTTCCTATCCTGCAATACGAATCTGGGTGCCCCACGTCTCGCTTTTGAGACGTAGGGCTTTTTTAGCTTGAAAAATGGACCGAGCCTTCACCGCGCCACGGCTGAAAGTTCCGAGCTGACTACCGTCAGCTTCCTCACAAATTCCCCGACCGCCGTCGCCTCCCGCCCTCGATTGCGCTCGACAGTCTCCACAATCGCACTTCCCACAACCACTGCGTCGGCAAACTCACCTACCTCGGTAAACTGTTCGGCCGTAGAAATCCCGAATCCCAACGCCACCGGCAACTTCGTCACACGGCGCAGCCGCTTCACCAATTTGCGCGCATCTTCCGCCAGCTGCTGCCGTTGACCAGTTACACCAGTTCGTGACACCGCATACACAAACCCGCGCGAAGCTTCCGCGATCCGCTTCAACCGATCCTCCGGACTCGTCGGCGCCGCCAGAAACACCGGAGCAAGATCGTGCTCCCGCATCGCCCGCAAATATTCTCCCGCCTCTTCCACCGGCAGATCGGTCACCAGCGCCCCATCCACTCCCGCAGCCCGAGCCACCTTGCAGAACTTCTCCAGCCCCATCCGCAAAATGGGATTTAAGTAGGAAAAAATAACCAGCCCGGTCGACTGCGCATGCTCCCGCACCTCCGCCGCCAGCGTCAGCACCTGCGCCAGCGAAGTCCCGTGCTTCAGAGCCCGCTCGCTGGCCCGCTGAATCACCGGCCCATCCGCCACCGGATCGCTGAACGGCACGCCCAACTCGATCACGTCCGCCCCAGCCTCGATAGCAGCCAGCACGATCTCCCGCGTAGTCGCGAGATCAGGATCCCCACAAGTCACATACGCCACCAGCGCCGGCTTTTTGTAAAACGTGAGAGGCATAACTATTGAGTCATTGAGCCATTGAATCATCGGGTCATTGTTTCCATTGACTCAATGACCCGATGACTCAATGACTCAATGCAGTTTTAAGTTTTCCCGCAGAATTCCGACATCCTTATCGCCGCGCCCTGACACATTCACAATCACGATTTCCGATTTTTTCATTCGAGGCGCGCGCTTGATCACCTCCGCCACCGCATGCGCCGACTCCAGCGCCGGAATAATTCCCTCCGTCCGCGCCAGCACCGTTGTAGCCTCCAGCGCCTCCGTATCGGACGCCGGCACATACTCCGCCCGCCCCGCATCGCGCAACGCCGCGTGCTCCGGACCAATGGACGGATAATCCAGCCCCGCCGAGACCGAATGCGTCAGCGCAATCTGCCCGCCCGAATCCTGCAGCACATAAGAATACGTCCCCTGCAGCACACCCGGGGATCCTCCGCGAAAGCGCGCTGCATGATCCCCCAGCGCCTCACCGCGCCCGCCAGCTTCCACACCAATCAAACGGACTTTCTTGTCGTTGATGAAATCGTAGAAAATTCCGATCGAATTTGACCCGCCGCCGACACACGCAATAATCGCGGCCGGCAATTTGCCTTCAGCCTTCAGAATCTGCGCCCGCGCCTCGCGCCCAATCACCCGATGAAAATCACGCACCATCGTCGGATACGGATGCGCCCCCAGCACGCTGCCCAACAAGTAATGCGTTGTCCGGACGTTGGTAACCCAATCGCGCATGGCCTCATTGATCGCATCTTTCAGCGTGCGCGATCCCGATTCCACCCCGCGTACCTCGGCCCCCAGCAACCGCATGCGGAACACATTCAATTCCTGCCGCCGCATGTCCTCGGTGCCCATGTAGACGACGCACTCAAATCCCATCAGCGCGCACACGGTCGCGGTCGCAACGCCATGCTGACCCGCACCCGTTTCGGCGATCACGCGATGCTTTCCCATGCGCTCGACCAGCAACCCCTGTCCCAGGCAGTTATTGATCTTGTGCGCTCCGGTATGCAGAAGGTCTTCGCGCTTCAAATAAATCTTCGCCCCACCCAGCTTCTCCGTCAGCCGTCGCGCAAAAAACAAAGGAGTAGGCCGCCCCGCATAAGTCCGCAACAATTCGGTCAGCCGCGCCTGAAATTTCTTATCGCGCTTCGCCCTCGCATACTCGCGCTCAAGTTCCTCCAGCGCCGCCATAAGCGTCTCAGGAACATACCGCCCCCCATACACTCCAAAACGCCCAGGCTCAGTCGAACTGGAAGAAGATGAGGATGAAGACGAAAAGGGGGTGCCCCACCCTTGTCGCGTTTTGTGCGACAGGGTGGGGATTTTGACTCTCGTGTTTCGTGGAACCGTCGCCATCGCTAACTAACCTTCCGATCAATCTCTCGCACCGCCCGCACAAACGCCCGCACCTTCTCCGGATCCTTCTTCCCCGGCCGCTCCTCCACACCCGAAACCACATCCACTCCCCACGGCTTCAAGACCCGCATCGCTTCGCCAACGTTGTCTGGTGTCAACCCTCCGGCGACTATTAGCTTCAGCCCGCCACGGCGCATACCCTCTGCGATCGGCACTGTCCACGCCCAATCAAAGGTCCTTCCGGTCCCTCCCGGACTTTTCGATCCACCAGAGTCGAGCACGAACGTTTCCAGCATTCCTTCGGGAGGCGGCATGGGCAGACCCTCCCGCAGATGTTCAAAGTTAGCGCCCAACTCTTCAGGGGACGCACCCGCTTCCAGAAAACGTAGGATGGGAAATGCGGTAAAGAACTTCAGGTTGGGAAACAGAGCACGCCCCACTGCCACCCGATGTGGCTGCACATGTGGTTCCAACGAAATATACTGCTGCACCGCCGTCAGTCGGGTCGATGGCACAACCTTCGACCAGTGATCTGTCGATTCGTCGTCCACGAACACTCCCACCTTCTCGACGTTTTCCGGCAACTTCTCCACAATCTCCCTTGCCGTCTCCACGCTGACGCACCGCGGACTCTTCTCATAAAACACAAATCCCACCGCATCCGCCCCCGCGTCCACCGCAACGAGCGCATCCTCCAAATTCGTCATCCCGCAAATCTTCACCCAAGTCATAAGCCGTAGATCCAAATAATCCCGGGGTGCCCCATTTCTCGCGCGCCTTCTGCGCAAGAAGTGGGGTCTTCTACCGCCCACTCGGTACTCGCGACTCGCTACTCGCGACTAGCGCCCGCAACGCCGCACCCGGCCTCTCCGCCCGCATCAGCGACTCGCCCACCAGAAACGCGTGATATCCCGCCGCTCGCAGCCGCGCCATGTCGTCCGAAGTACGAATCCCGCTCTCCGCCACGCGCACCACGTTCTGCGGAACCTTCTCCGCCAGATCGAGAGCAGTTTCCAGGTTCACTTTGAACGTCCGCAGGTCGCGCGTATTCACGCCAATCAAGTTGCAACCTGCATCGAGCGCCCGCTGCAACTCGTCTGCATCATGAACCTCGCACAAAACGTCCAACTCACAGTCCGCCGCGCCTCGCGCCAGCGCGACTAATTCCGCCTGCGTTAGTGCCGCGACAATCAGCAGCACCGCATCCGCCGAATTGGCCCGTGCCTCCAGCAACTGAAACTCATCAATGATGAAATCTTTTCGCAGACACGGAACTGCCACCGCCGCCGACGCCTCCCGCAAGTTTCCCAGCGATCCTTGAAAGAACTCCTCATCCGTCAGCACTGAGAGAGCGGCCGCTCCGGCGCCTTCCAACTCCCGCGCCAACTCAACTGGGTTGAACGAAGCGCGAATCAGACCTTTCGACGGCGAAGCCTTCTTCAACTCAGCGATCACCGCGATCCGCTCTTGCGGGTGCCCCATTTCTCCCTGACTTTGGGAGAAGTGGGGATTTTCCAGCGCCCGCCGAAAACCGCGCGGAACATGCTGCTCCGCGCGCCGCTCCAGTTCGGCAAAGTCCAGGGAGGACTTTGTCTCCGACACCCGGCGACGCGTCGCCGCCACGATCTCATCCAGAAAAGCAGCCATAACCAGTAGGACCTGCGAGGCAGGGGGAATCTTTCGATTATACGGGAATCGCGCCCGGTTCTCGGTTTCCGCGCCCTCAAGGCCGGAAGGAATACGTGTACTTCACCACGAACCGGTGCTCATAAAACTGCGCCGGATTCGCTGCCGCCAGGCTGGCAAACTTCTGCCCCGCCGTATAAATCACGTACAGATCGCTGTCCGGACGGTAGTTCCACCGCAGTCGAATGTTGGCGCTCGCGCCCTGGGCGTTCGCCGTATTCATCTGCAGAATCGTTGAAAGAGAAAGAAGACGCGAAAAAGCGTAATCCGTCTCCAGCGTCCCCAATACAACCGAAAAATCGCGCGCCTGCGGTACGGCGCCAGCGCTTCCATCCGTGACCTGCAGATGAAAACGGTTCCACTGCTCGCTGAAGCTGAAGGCCAGCCGGGGACTCGCACGGTACGTAGCTCGAACCCGCGCCTCATTCAGCGTCCCGTTGTAGTATCCGCCAAAGCGTTCGTAAAAACTCACCGTCGCTTTCCGGTCTGTCGCTGATCCATACGTCAACTGGTGGCGCGCCCAGTTGTACACTCCCATCGGAATATAAAGATTCTGGTAGATGTTGAACGGGGACGTCAGCCGCTGTGCAAACACGTCGACGATGTCGTCATCGGTATAAGACCCGTTATTAAACTCCGCCCGAAACGTCGTTTGCCATTCCTGCGTCTGCACGGCTCCATGCGTATCGGGATCATGCGCGATGAAGCCTTCAAAGTTCAATTCGCGCACGCCCGCTACCTCCGGGCGAGCCTTGAAATTCGCATCCGCGAAATCACAAACGCAATCGGTCCGCTCCAGAAATCCCACCGCGGGATTGAAGTTCGGCCCAATCTTGCGATGCTCACCGAAAAAATCAAACCAGTTCGACCTGTAGATCACTCCCGCCCCAAGATTTGTCTGCCCTCCATGGCAGTCACTGGGATTCAACGCGCACAACACGTACCACGGACTGCGTGTCTGCGCCGCGAATCCATTCAGCGCCAGATTCTTCCACAGCACCAACCGTCCGTCCACGCCTTCGTTCTGGTTGTAATTCCCCGCCGGATTCCCTGATCGCTTATCGATTCCCATCACCCCGAGATACGACCCGCTCTCCCCGATCGACCGCTTCACCCGCACCACGGCGTAGTTGGCATACGGATTCGGCCCCGAAGAGCGTGTGTCTACATCCATCACTCCCAGCTCGAATCCCCCAAGCGATCCGGTCACTCGGCCCCCGCCATTGATTGGCACTTCCTGTCCGGTCACCGGATCAATCCCAATCTGCCGGCTGAAAAACAGCTGGTCGCCAGTTTCGATGCTCATCGGAAACGAAAACACGTTCGCGTTCTCGAGAAAGAACTGCCGCTTTTCCGGAAAAAACAACTTATACGGCGTCAGATTGAACTGCTGCACATCCACATCGCTGTCGGCAAAATCCGTGTTCCCCGTGAGATTGGCCACCAGGTCCGACCGGATCCCATACTTGATGTCGAGCCCGCCCGTCAGCACCCGGCTCATTCCCGGGTTCAAGCCGCTGCTCTGCGCGCTCGCCGGGAGATGACTGAATCCTGCCAGCGCGTAGGGCTTCACGATGAACAGCCGCCCGCTCCCGATGTCGGTGATGCCATGCAGTTCCCCTGCCTGGCTGATCTTGCTCACACCGAACGTCCGCTTCCAGCCACTCCACAAGTCCTCTTCATTCTTGCGGCGAATGAATCGTTTGAAGTTCAGCCCCCACACTACATCCTGGCTGCGCATGAAGTTCAACGTTGAAAACGGAATCTCCACCGTGGCGGTCCAGCCGTCCTCCGTAATGCGCGCCTCCGACGTCCACACTCCATCCCAGCCCGGATCGCCGTCTTGCGTGTTATCCATTTGCGGTTCGTCGGTCAGGAGCCCATCGCGCTGGGTGCCCAGCGGATTGATCTGAAACAGGTAGGCATTCCGGCGATCGCGCCGCGAATCAACGATGATCTCGAAGTAATCGTCGTACTCCTGGCTCACGTCCCGCCGCAACTGCGACGCCACCACGCCGCCCGCAGTCGAATCGTGGCACGCAATCCCGAAATACACGTCGTTATGCGTGTAGAGAATCCTCACTTCGGTATTCTCGGTGGAACGCTGCCCCTCGAAGGGCTCCCGCTGGCGAAAATCCGTGATAGGACTGGCCTGCTGCCAGATCGGATCATTGAGTGTCCCATCCATCCTGGGAGGACGCTCCACGTGCACCGCTCGCGCCGAGCGATTCAGTTGCTCAATCGCCGGCGCCCCCGCAGCCTGATCCTGCGCCTCACTTATCTTCCCGCCGCCCAGCAAAAGAGCTAGGCAGACCACAAGCACGCCACGTCTGATTCTTTCTACGTTCATCGACAGGTGTTCCCGAGCACTACACCGATATCAAATCAACGAATCACCTCACTTACAGATGTCCTGCAGCTCCTTATAAGGCTTCTTGGTCACCGGCGGATACTTAGTCTTCCTCGCATCCATCCACTGCTCCAGCAGCGTTCCCCCGTATTGCGACCCCGCATCAGGATCGCTCTCGTACGCCGGATCGCTCTCCGCCTCCTCCAGCGTCACCAGCGTGAACCCCTTCTTCTGCAGCAAATTCAGCGCATCCGGCAAGATCGTGCTGCTGAACGCCCCCAGATGCAGCAGCAGCACATGATTGATGTCATGCCCGTACACCAGCTTCGCCATCTCGCGGCTCAGATCGATGTAGTCCGATTCCAGCGACAAATAACTCGACCGCAACCACGCCACCGACGTTGCATCATTCTTCTCGACGCACCGGGCGTACGCCGTGTTCCACAAATAATCTTCCCAGTCCACCGTCACCTGCGCCACGCGATATCCGTGCGCCTGCAAATAAGCCCGCACCGCCCGCCGCTTCTCCAACGTCTCACCCTCGCGCAAAAACGGATATCGCAGCCAATGCCAATTCGCGTCCTTGCCCGCCAGCAACTCCAACACCGGCTCGTTCTCCTCGATCTCGCGCTCAAACGCCTCAGCCGGAGTCGCATTCAGGTCCGGATGGGAATAGGTATGATTGCCCACCGGCTCCGCCGCCGCCCACACCTTGAGCGCCTCCGCGGCATCCGCATTTCCTTCCAGCTTCTTCGCATTGACGAATCCATATACCGGCGGCACATGCCGCGCCCTCAAAACCGTCAGCGTATCCTCGGTGATCTTCAGCCGCGTCATTCCCGACGGAAGCGCCCCATTCAGCGGCAGATCGTCAAACGTTATCGCGATCTTCTGCCCCGCACATACTCCTGCCATTAAAAGAAGACACACACCCAGCAGATAGTTCATCCCAAGAAGTCTACAAGAGGACGCACAGCCTGAGAATTTTGACTTGCAGAGAGTGCTCCACTTCTCGCGCGTCTTTGGCGCGAGAAGCGGGCTCTTTGATCTGTAGATTGTCAGTGTATCTACTCCATGCCCAGCGACTTCTTCACCGCCTCCCCGTACTCCCGCGCCTTCTCCAACACTCTTGCCTCATCCACCGTCAGCACCTTCCGATCCCGCATCACTACGCGCCCGCCAATCATTACCGTCTCGACATCGCTCCCCTTCAGCGCGTACGCGATCTGCGCGTAGACGTCATATATCGGTACGGCATTCGGCTTATCCAAATTCATCAAAATCAGATCGGCCTTCTTTCCCGCCTCCAGCGACCCAATCTCTTTCTCCATGTGCAGCGCCCGCGCTCCGTCGATGGTCGCCATCTCCACCGCCGCTTTCGCATTCAGCGCCAGCGGATCCATCTTCGAAATCTTCGCCAGCTTTGCTGCCAGGTCAATCTCCTCCATCAAATCGAGATCGTTATTGCTCCCCGCCGGACCGTCCGTCCCCAGCCCCACCGCAATTCCGGCCGCGCGCTCCTCAGGGACAGGTGCCACCCCGCTCGCGATCATCATGTTGCTCGACGGATTGTGCACGCACCCCACACCTCGCGCCGCCAGCAGTTTCCGGTCGGCCTCGTCCACAAAAATGCAATGCGCCGCTACCACGTCCGGACCCAGCACTCCAATCTTCTCCAGGTATGCAACTGGAGACATCCCGTTCGCCTTCTCGCTGTCGTCGCGCTCTTTCTTCATCTCCGCTACGTGAATCAGAATCGGAGCATGATATTTCCTCGCCAGCTCCGCCGCATCCTGCAAAGTCTTCTTCGAGCACGTATAAATCGAATGCGGCGCGGGAGCCGCGTGGATCAGCGCATCTCCCTGCCACCGCTTCAAGAATTTCTCCGTGTAGGCCAGCATCTCGGCTTCTGATTTGTTGTCAGGCGCCGGGAAATCGATGAACGTCTCCCCGAGCACGCCGCGCATTCCCGCTGCCTTGGTCTCCTCCGCAATCGCGTCCTCGAAGTAATACATATCCGCGAACGTGGTCACGCCTGCGCGGATCTGCTCCGCTGCCGCCAGTCGCGTCCCCCAGCGCACGAACTCCTCATTCACGTTTTTCGCTTCCGCCGGGAAAATATACTTGTACAGCCAGTCATTCAGCGTGACGTCATCATGCAGCCCGCGAAACAGCGTCATCGGCACATGCGTATGCCCATTGATGAATCCCGGCAGCACCAACCGCCCGCGCGCATCGATCTTCTGCGCGGATTGATATCGCGCTTCGACCTCCGCCCGCGGTCCGACGGCAACGATCGAATCCCCGCGAACCGCGACGCTCCCGTCCTGATAAATCGCCCGCCCCCCATCCATCGTTACCACAATCCCGCCGCTGACGATCAGATCGACTTTCTGCTGCGCGATTGCAGCCGGACCCGCCACTGCGAGGCACAACACTGCGCAAACTCTTCCGAACATTCCCATTTTCAATTCACCTGCAACGATTATGTGGTGCGGGCGCCCCGCCCGCGTGCTCTGGCCAGGGTCCCCCATGCCTCTCACATCTTATGCGAGAGTGGGATGTTGATTTCACTTCGATGTCGAAGTCGAAAGGGTACAGTGCGTCGAACATTGCGAACTGCTGAGCCCCACTCCAAATCCCTAGCGTGCAGTACAGGATAGAAAGGATAACGATTATGTGGCGCGGGCGCCCCCGCCCGCGTGCTCTGGCCATGCCCGGGTTTGCCATCCTTCCCTCGTCTTATGCTGTGACGGGCCAGAGCCGAACCGCCTAATGCTGCCTTTCCGCCCCCTGGAAGTAAAGGTAATGGATTCCCATAAATATGGTAATATGGGAGCAATGAAGACAACTCTTGAAATGCCAGACTTCCTGTTCCGCCGGGCAAAGTCCGTGGCGGCAGCGCGCGGTATCCCCCTGCGCCAGTTCGTGACCGAGGCGGTTCAGGAAAAGCTGAGGGGCACGTCACCCGAACGGCCCTGGATGAAGCATCTGGGAAAGCTCAAGCACGTCCGCGGCGAGCGCAAGCGCATCGAAAGCCGGGTCGAAGAGGCCTTCGAGCAGATCGATCGAGAAGTCTGGAATGATTGACACAGCTCAATGATCGTCGACACCAACGCCCTGTCCGCCGCTGCCGACAATGATTCCGCCGTCATTTCCGTTCTCGCTCGAGCCGAACAGATGGCGATCCCGGTGATTGTCCTGGGGGAGTTTCGTTACGGCATCGCCCAGTCGCGCCACCGCGCCAGTTATGAAAACTGGCTCGCGGACCTACTCAACGACTGCCTTGTGTTGGATGTCAACGAGCCCACGACGCATTACTACGCTGAGATCATTCTCGAGTTAAAGCGGACGGGCAAGCCAATCCCGACCAACGACCTCTGGATTGCCGCCCTCTGCCGCCAGCACTCGCTTCCCGTGCTCAGCCGCGATCGGCACTTCGACCTGGTGGCAGGAACCAAGCGAATCGGGTGGTAACCGCAATATAAGTTCGGTTGCAGGCGGAGTCTACGGCATCCACTGGCCCGATGTTGACGAACGCTCCATCGAAACGGCGAAATTCACGATCCGCATCCTAGCCGCAAGAAGCCGCCTAGAACGGAACCAGCAGCTTGTCTGGGCCTTCGATTTCGTTCTTGGCCTCTAGAAATTCTTCACTCCACGATTTGCCCGCGCACTCGGGGCACTCGTCGATCGTACTTCCAATTGCGAAACAGTGATAACAGGTTCCTTCAGAACTGGTGCCAGGGAACTTGTTACATGTCTTGCACGGCTTGAAGAACTCGCGTTCGAGCGCGCGGTGCTCGCCCCATAGTTCGCGCTCACAGATGATGCACATATTTTCCTCCTGACTGCCCATCTCCGGCGTTCAAGCGGGTCTCACAGTCGGCGATATTTTTCCTTAGCCGTTAATATAGTTCCATCGCCCACTCTCACGTTCTGCAAATGGGAGTCAATACGGCTTTATTGCGGCTCTCTGTCCCAAAGAGGGAAAAGGCCGGCAACGACCGACTCTCCCACACACTTTCGCGTGCGATAACATCGGGCTCGTGGCTCTGATCTGCTAAAATCCGCTGCATGCCGACGGTGTTGCGGTCCGGCCCGTACCGTTTCTATTTCTATAGCCACGAGCCTAATGAACCGCCTCACATCCACGTCGATCGTGACGACTTGTCCGCTAAGTTCTGGCTGAATCGGTTCAGCTGGCGACGAACTTCGGATTTCGCGCCCATGAACTTCGGGAGCTACAATTAATCGTGATCGAGAAGCAGGCGGAATTCATGGAGGTTTGGAATGAGTTTTTCGGCAGCGGCAGATGAGCGCGTTCTGGACGTCGCATTCACCGACGACGCACTAAGCGTGTCACTGCGCGACGGCCGCATTATCACGGTCCCGCTCGTATGGTATCCGCGCCTGCTCGATGCCACGCCCGCCCAGCGCAAGAACTGGGAAATCGCCGGCGGAGGCTACAGCATCCACTGGCCCAACCTCGACGAAGACCTCAGCACCGAAGGATTGCTTCGCGGCGCACCGGCTCCGAAAGCCCAAGCTCGCACGGAGTGATCGCTGCCAACAAAAGGATTCCCCAATTGAACGGGTTGACGCGGAATAATACACCGACAGCGCAATGAGCGCCTATAGCAATGAACTCCGTTACAGAAACCGGAAAGCCTAATATTAAAGACTTAACCGGCAAATGCCATTCCCATTTCTAAACGCGGCGGGAGCCCGAGGCCCTGAGTGCGCGAGTGACGTTATAATTCTGGCAATGGCGAAGCTGGAAATCTGCCTCTATTGTAAGAAGCCGATAGGCCCGACAGACGATTATGTACGTCTGCCGCCCGCACCTCCAGAATCAGGCAAGTTTGGAGAAGTGCTGTACGAGCAGAGTGCGCACGCAAAATGTCATGAGAAATTCGTCCAGACAACTGAACCCAGTTGACACGAATGGTCCAAAAGGAAAAGGCCACGCTCATTTCTGAACGTGGCCTTTATTTAATGCTGGCAACGACCTACTCTCCCACACACTTTCGCGTGCAGTACAATCGGCCCTGCGGGGCTTAACTTCCGTGTTCGCATAAGATTCCCTTCGCCATTTGGGAGTTTCATCGGAAGAAATAGAAACGACCTCCCCCGGCCTGAATCTCGGCTTGAGAGGTGACGCCGGTTCGTATCGTTTCAACCGCGCCCGGCGGAAATCCCGCGTCCCGCATTTTCTTCTTCAACGCTTCGCTGGCGCCCCGAAGATCGAATCTTTCCTTTGCGTCGTGATCCTCACAAATGAACCAGGCGACCAGTCCGTTTGGATCTCCATCGAAGTTCGGTATGACCTCTTGATCGAGGAAGTGGAAACCTTCGCTTCTGAGCTCCTTCATGCATTCGATCAGGAGCAACCCCCATTTGAATCGTTGTTCGGATTCCATGCGCTGTCCCTTCAACGATTATGCCTCTTGCCCGGGCGTTACAAGACATGGAACGACCCGACGCTCATGTTTCTGGAAAAAGGAAAAGGCTACCAACATTTCTGTTGATAGCCTTTATTTAATGCCGGCAACGACCTACTCTCCCACACACTTTCGCGTGCAGTACAATCGGCCCTGCGGGGCTTAACTTCCGTGTTCGGGATGGGAACGGGTGGAACCCCCGCGGTAAGATCACCGACAACTCGTAGCTGTCAGCTTTCAGCCGTCAGCTTTCAGCAACTATGTGCCGCGCTGACTTTTCCAGGCTGATGGACAGCAAACTTGAGTGTCCCCAGCGTCTCCTCTTTCGTTCTCAAAACTGAGAGCTGAAAGCTGATCGCTGAGAGCTGATTCTCAAAGAGCGTGAGGACGAAACCTCACAACTGAATAGATTGGGTGTGGCTTACTTTCTTATTTGTTTACTTCCGATTTCTGCCACGTGTATTACTTCGGCGTGCTTTTCACAAAGCTCATCGGCGCAACAGCCTCAGTCTTGCTTCTCAGTCATCCAGGTTCGAACAACTTCCAAACAACATCACCGTTCCAGTTCAGTTTCGAACTGAGAACTGGCTACTGAGTACTGAGAACTGTTTTTCTGCACCGAGTAAATTTTATGGTCAAGCCGAACGGGCGATTAGTACTGGTAAGCTACACGCATTACTGCGCTTCCACCTCCAGCCTATCAACCAGGTAGTCTTCCTGGGCCCTTCTTATCCCTTACGGGTTGGGAGATCTCATCTTGAGGAGTGCTTCCCGCTTATATGCATTCAGCGGTTATCACAACCGAACTTCGCTACCGAGCGGTGCCATTGGCATGACAGCTCGAACACAAGAGGTTCGTCCATCCCGGTCCTCTCGTACTAAGGACAGGTCCTCTCAAATCTCCTACGCCCACAACAGATAGGGACCGAACTGTCTCGCGACGTTCTGAACCCAGCTCACGTACCGCTTTAATAGGCGAACAGCCTAACCCTTGGAACCTTCTACAGCTCCAGGATGCGATGAGCCGACATCGAGGTGCCAAACCGG
>DASTCU010000074.1:0-44309 GCA_035710825.1 Candidatus Sulfotelmatobacter sp. | reverse complement strand
ACCGTGCGCGTGGACGAGGAGCAAAAGCGCCTGGACAAGATCAAGAAGCTGCGCGACGCGAAGAAGAAAGTGAGCGCGCAACCGGCGGCCAGCGCTGAAGCGGCGGCTCCGGCGGCGGAAGCTCCGGCGACGGCGTAAGAGAAGTGGTCACTGGCTGGTGGCCAGTGATCAGTTCTCGCGCACCAAAAAAAGATTTTGCTGGCCACTGACCCCTAATCACTGGCCACTGATTTAAGGAGAGTTATGGCAGACGAGACGAAAGCACCAGAACAACAAGCGGCACCGAGTGAGCGGCCGCGGTCGAGCGAAGGCGGCCGGCCGGGCGGAGATCGTCCGCGGTATGGCGGTGGTGGCGGCGGACGCGGTCCCGGTGGACCTCCGCGCGAAGGCGGCGGCGGGCGCAAATTTTTCCGGCGCAAGAAAGTTTGCAAGTTCTGTACCGAGAAGATTGAAGATATCAACTACAAGGATTACCGGCTGCTGGGGCAGTTCGTGGCCGAGAGCGGCAAGATTGTGCCGCGCCGCCTGACCGGCGTGTGCGCGCCGCACCAGCACCGGCTGTCGTCGGCCATCAAGCAGGCGCGGAACATTGCGCTGCTGCCGTTTGCGGGACGAGCTTCGTAAAAGGCATTGAGTAATTGGGGAATTGAGTAATTGTGTAATTGAAAAAACAAACCGTCCGCAGACGGGGTTGGGTTTCAATTTCTCAATTACTCAATTTCCCAATTACTCAATCAAGAGTCGACAGTTACAGCAGAAATACGAATCACTCGAGATTGGAGTCATCATGGAAGTCATTCTGAAGGAAGATGTAGCGAAGCTGGGATCGCGCGGCGACGTGGTGAAGGTCGCCGAAGGATACGGGCGGAATTACCTCCTGCCGCGCAAGCTGGCCATTCAGGCTAATGAGAGCAACAAGGCAGTCATCACGCAGATGAAGGCGGCCGCGGTGCGCCGCTCGGCCAAGGAGAAGGCACAGGCCGAGGAACTGTCGAAGCAATTCGACGGCGTGTCGGTGTCGTTCACGCGCAAGTCCGGAGAGCACGATCAGCTGTTTGGCTCGGTGACGTCGAGCGATCTGGCCGACGCGCTGGCCAAGAAGGGCTTCAACGTGGATCGCCGCAAGATCCAGCTGCACGAGCCGCTGAAAACCGTGGGCGAGTTCACCGTGCCGGTGAAGCTGCACAAGGACGTGACCGCGCATTTGAAAGTTGTGATCGAGAAGGAACCTGCGACGGAGTAGATTCCGAAGGCTTTGGGCCCGGGCGCCAGCTCGGGCCGTGTTGTTTGTTCGCTGCGATCGAAATACAATCCTCTCGCCACCGAATGATCTCCCGAACGAGTTCTGATGCTTTCGCCCCACTAATCGGCCAAACGGCACAGTGCTGCTGGCTTGGATACGGGAACAAACTCTTTCTGGAATTTGGCCAAACCCAACCGCTTGTCGACCGGGAAACCCATCCTAGGGGGGAGTTAGGTCTTTCCTGCGATTTCATCGAGTGGCGCATCGAGCAGGCAGACCACGTGATAGCGGGGTCTGAGGATGAGCGAACCAGGATGGAGGCCGGCATTCGTGAGATCAATGGCAAGGTTTTTTCGTCGGGCGGAATTTCATCTGCCGGCGATTCAATCCTGACTTTTTCCGATGACATCATTCTTCGTGCGTTCGTGATCACGACGGAAGAAGACGCGCGTTGGGACTTTCGCGACCGACAAGGGTGTTACTCGCACCTTGGACCTGATCGTACTCGCGCCACTGCAGCGCAATCGGTGGTCGAGAGGACTCGAAGTGAAACGTCCGGGCTACAACAGTTGTGCAAGTTTCTCCTAGATTCTGAGATATGGCGGGTTATCGTAAACGTGCAGCACCGGTTCGAGAATGGGTATGAGCCATCTGATCTGGATTCCATTCGACTCGACTTTCGGAATCTGCTGCCTAGCCCCGAAGGTAAGGGAAAACATCAACCGGTTGCGTCTCTCCGGATCGATGTGAACACCTGTGGACTGCGGTTGGAACGATCGGGCGAGATCGTTGCCGCTTGTGGCGATTCGAGTGAGAAAGTACTTACACAGCTTAAGCAAATAGTCGGAAGGAGACTCTTGCAGGTCGACATCGCCCCACCAAGCGGCGATACAAGTTTCGTTTCGGAGGACGGATTCGTGTTGCGTTGCTTTCCAGCGATCAGCAGCGGCGGCGATGTCTGGAGCATTTCGTCAACTCAGGGCGATGAATTGGTGCTTGGACATGGCGGCCGATGGTCCTACAAAAGTGGCTTGCTGTGATCGCCATTGCCTTCTTACATTGCCTCACGATCAGGGCACTTGCCATGCCAAACCGGCAGCCCGGATGTGAGCAGGTGTTGTGTTTCGCTACTAAATCTTTGGGAGACAACCACCTAGGCCCTTCAAAAAATCCCCGTAGCGCCTATAATTTCTGCTCACGGTTGGGCTGACTCTCCGTCTATCTCTGTGCAAGCCCGGAAGACTTTAAAACTGGGCAGGTAGAGGCGCAATCGAAATGCCGGCCGGTGCATGGGTTTTACCATTTGCCGTTGGCGGACGGGCCCACTCGAAGGCAAAGAGTGAGAGAGTAGAGAGAGTCAGCGAGATCAACCAGGACCCCGCGCGGGGCCGCATGGCTGGGCAAGAACGCCGTATCGATGACACGATGTTGATCCGGGAGGCGCAGCGGGGAAACCGCGCCGCCTTCGAGGAACTCGTCCGTCATTACGATCAGGCGGTTTTGCGGCTGGCCTTACATCTCACCGGAACTGAACACGACGCCCAGGACGTGTATCAGGACGCCTTCCTCAAGGCCTATAAGAACATCGGTAGTTTCCGGTTCGAGTGCTCCTTCTACACGTGGATTTACCGGATCGTGACGAACCTGTGTCTCGATCACTTGCGCAAAAAGACGGTGCGCAAGGAAGACGCGCCCGTAGCAAAGGATTCCGACGGCGGCGAGTACGACTTGCTGGATCAAGTGCCGGACGGGCGGGCCGGGGCGAATCCAGAGCGGGACTTGATGCGCCGGCAACTGGGAGCGCGGATCGCAGGAGCGCTGGAGAAGTTGACTCCGCGGGAGCGCATGGTGTTTGAGTTGAAGCACTATCACGGGCTGAAGCTGAGAACCGTGGGAGAGATTTTGCACACGACGGAAGAGACCGCCAAGAATACGCTTTTCCGGGCCACGCAGAAGTTGCGTGGGGCACTGGCGGATATGCGGTGAGGTGTTGGGTCTCAGGTGTTGGGTCTTAGGTTTTTCCCTAAGACCTAAGACCTGCGACCCAAGACCCGAGAAGGTGAAATATGAATTGTGAATGGGTTCGAGAAAATATCGTGCTTCAGGTTTATGGTGAACTGGCGGATGACGCCCGGCATGAACTGGAGCAGCACGTGGCCCGCTGCGCCGACTGCGCGGCTGAACTGAAGGCGGAGCAGGATTTTCATGCGCTGCTGTCGCAAGATCGCGCGGCCGATCCGACGCCGAACCTGGTGGCGGCTTCGCGCATGCGCCTGCAAGAAGCGCTGGAGACGGCGCAGCAGGGCAGCGTCTGGAACCGCCTGGCTTTCGATCCCGTTAACTGGCTGCGGCAAGTGCGCTTCTCTCCGGCTCTGGCTTCGGTGATTCTGATTCTCGGGTTCGCAGCAGGGATTTTGACCACGTACAGGATTTATGGGTCGCCGCGGGTTTCGCCCCTTCCCGGGATTACGGCTACAAATAATTCCACCCCCAACGCACCGGAACCTACCATCGCCGGCATTGATTCCATAACTCCCGTCCCAGGCACCGATAAGGTCAGCATCAAGTACAACACCGTATCCACTCAAGAAAAACAGGGTTCGCTCAACGATCAGCAAATTCAGCAGCTGCTGCTCTACGCTGCACGCAATAACTACAACTCGGGAGTACGCGTGGATTCGGTGGATCTGCTGGCGCAGCGCTCGAGCGATCAGCAGGTGCGCGATGCGCTGATGTATGCGCTTCAGAACGACACCAATCCGGGAGTGCGGCTGAAGTCGCTCGATGCGCTGGGCAATTACGTAAAGACCGATACGAATGTGCGCGACGCCGTGCTGCGGGCGCTGGTGAACGATTCGAATTCCGGAGTACGCATTGAGGCCCTGCGGCTGATCGAGCCGGTAAAGGCCGATGGCAGCGTGCGCGGTGTGCTGATGGCTTTAGCGTCGAAGGATCAGAGCACGTATATCAAGTCGCAGGCGCGAACCATGCTGGCGCAATTGCCGGAGATCGATTAGGGAAGGCAGAAGTAAGAAGTTAGAAGTAAGAATGCAGAAGTAAAACGAGACCAATTCTGCATTCTGAGTTCTTCCTTCAGCATTGGAAGTGAGAAATGAGGTGGTTCATTTGAAAAGAGCGCTACAAGTCGTTGGGCTGGCCGGTGCGCTGGCCCTGCTTGCGCCGGTTGGCTTTGTTCCGCAGAGCCTGGCGCAGGACGTGCATGTATCCCGCGAAGGTGGATCCTGGGGTCAGGAGATCACAGGGTCGCTGGCAGCGGTAAAAACGTTAAGAGTCAAGGTTGATATGGGCTCGGTGGTTGTGCATGGCGCGCAGCAGCAGGGAATTCAGTACGTGGTTCATACGCATTTTAATAATTCTTCTGAGCAGGAAGCGCGCCGGCAGTTCGACAACTACAAAATCACAGCATACGTGAAGGGTGATACCGCCTGGATCGTGGGCGATTGGCAGGGAGGAAGGCGTCCGCGGCATTTCTCCGGCGAATTCAATATCAATGTGCCGCGAGAAATCGCGCTGGTGAAGCTGGAAACCGAAGGCGGCAACGTGGAGACGACGGGGATTTCCGGTCGTCTGGAGGCCGAAAGCGGCGGCGGCAGCATGCGGGTCGATGACATTGGCGGAGGCGTCAGCGCGGAGACTGGCGGCGGCTCGATCGAGGTTGGAACGGTCAGCGGCGAACTCGGACTGCGCACTGGCGGAGGCTCCATCGACGTTCATCAAGCCAATGGCAAAGTGGTAGCCGAAACTGGTGGCGGGAGCGTCGACATTCAGTCCTGCGCACAGGGCGCAGTCGTTGAGACGGGTGGCAGCAGTATCAGCGTGCGTCATTGCAACGGGAGCGTCAAGGCATCCACCGGCGGAGGCAGCGTGGACTTGAGCGACATTGGCGGGCCGGTGGAAGTGGATACAGGCGGCGGTAGCATCCGCCTTACTTCCGTCAAGGGACACGTTCAAGCGGAGACTGGCGGCGGCGGGATCGAGCTAGACGGTGTGCCGTCGGCGCGGGCAGAAACCGGCGCAGGCGGGATCACGGTGAAGCTGGTGAATACGGGTGGAGAGCGCCACGATTCCGATTTGGAGACGGGCGCGGGAGACATCACCGTGTATATCGCCTCCGACGTGGCCGTCAACGTTCGCGCCAGCGTGGATATGGGCACTGGGCATCGCATCTCGTCCGATTTTTCGGACATACGCGTCCACAGCGAAGGTGACCAGTGGGGTCCGAAAACCCTGACTGCGGAAGGCAAGCTGAACGGCGGCGGACCGCTGGTGAAGGTGCATACCTCGAGCGGAGACATTTGCATCCGGAAGTCCAGCAAATGAAGGCATTGGCGCAGTAATAGGGCGCCAGCCTTAAAGGTTGGGAGTCATGACTATGCGCAACTATGTTCTGACGAGCATTGTGGTGTTGCCGCTGCTTCTCGGCTTGTCGTACGCGGCACAGACCTTATCGGATCCAGCATCACAGCCGTGGATTTTCTCGAGCGATGAGGGCGGGACCAGTTCCTATCTTGGCGTCGATATCGCGGATGTAAGCGGCGAACGCTTGAGCGCGCTGAAGTTGAAAGAGGAGAAAGGCGTCGAGGTGACGATGGTCGACCAGGATGCTCCGGCGGGGAAGGCGGGCATCAAGGAGCACGACGTCATCCTGACCATGAACGGCACGAGCATCGAGAGTGGCGCGCAATTGCGGCGGATGATCCACGAAACGCCGGCGGGGCGTGTGGTGACGCTGGGCCTCAGCCGCGATGGCCAGCCCATGACCGTGAAAGTGCAACTTGCCGACAAACACAAGGAATTCGCGTTCGCCGGCCCCAAACCTGGCAACTTCCACTTCGAAATGCCTGACATTCATATGCCGGACATTGATATTCCTTCTATGAATATGGTGGTGGTCACCTCCTCGGCGCGCAGCGGGCTCATGGTGGAGAACATCACGCCGCAGTTGGGAGATTTTTTTGGAGTGAAGAACGGCAACGGAGTGCTGGTGCGGTCGGTGGAGAAAGGTAGCCGCGCGGAAAAGGCGGGGTTCCGGGCCGGAGATGTCATTGTGAAGGTGAATGACCAGGCAGTCCACGACACCAGCGACTTCACACACGAGGTGAAGTCGCGCAGCGGCAACTCGGTCAACGTGAGCATCATTCGCGAAAAGAAAGAGCAGAACCTGACTCTTACGCTGCCCCCCCGCAAAGAGTCGGGAGATCTGATTCCGGATGAGAGTTTCGATTGGACGCCGACCATCCAAGCAGACTCGCTGGAGTTGAGCGAGCTGCAGAACGAGCTCGCAAAGCTTCCGCCGCAGATGGAGTTGGCCGCCGACAATGCGCGGAAAGCCACGAAAGAGTTGCGCAAGGAGCTGTGCCGGGAACAGCAGGCATTGCGCCAGCAGAGCCGAAAACAGCGAGAGCAAGCCAGGAAAAATTTAGAGCAGATCCGCGAGCAACTGCTGCGGATGCGGGACGAGTGGTTGTAGATCGAAGGTTTGCGGCGTTTCAGCGGCCGCTCGAGGTTGCGTGGGCGACATTGGTAAGGCAGACGTGATTGCGTCCAGCCTGCTTCGCGACATACAGGCCAGTGTCGGCGGCTCGGATCATTTCATCGCGAGTGGTGCCGTGGGTAGGGAAAGCGGCCACGCCGGCGCTGATCGTGACGGTGCGCGGCACTCCTGGGAACTGCCACTTTTCAATCGTTCGGCGTAGCTTCTCGGCGATGGTCATCGCCTGTTGCGCATTCGTCTGAGTCAGCAAAATCGCGAATTCCTCTCCCCCATAGCGGCACACCACATCAATCTTGCGCAGCTGCCGGTGGAAGAGCGAAGAAACCTGCCGCAGCACCTCATCTCCCAGCAAGTGACCGAACTCGTCATTCAAGCGCTTGAACTGATCGATGTCGACCATAATGACGGCCATACCAGTGCCGTAGCGGCGAGCGCGCTCGATTTCTTCCATGATGCGCAGTTCGAAAAAACGGCGGTTGAAGATGCCAGTCAGGCCATCCAGGTAGGCGAGCTGCTTCACCCGCTCGACGAAGTGCGCATTCTGGATGGAATTGGCGCAGATGTCGGCCACGGATTCGAGCGACTGCAGTTCGCTTTCACGAAAAGCGTTGCGTTCGGAACTGTGCAGCCCGAGCACGCCTAGCGTCTGTCCAAACGAAATCAGCGGAATGCTCAAGCGGGAATTGCACTCTCTAAACAGCCGGAGGCAGTGAGGTCCTGCGCTCAAGTCGTTCTCGATGACCGTGCCACTGGCCTCGATCACCTGCGACCAAGGCGGCTGCGTGACCGGAAAGCGTCTTGAGGAGGGAAAGCAGGGCGTTAATATGCCGTGATGAGCGCGCAGAACGAGCTCGCTTTCTTCCCGCAGAAATAAGGAAACGTGGGGAACCTGGAAGGCGTGCTGGATTACCGCACAGGCACGGTTCAGAAGATCTTCCAATTCCATGACGGCAGTACTTTGCTGCGCGATCTTATTGATCGCCTCAAGTTGCCGGGCGCGCTGGCGCTCCAGGGAGTACAAACGCGCGTTCTGTAGCGCGATGGAAGCTTGCGTGGAGAACAGAGTCAGCAGTTCGATGGTTTCGGAATCGAAGTGGTCGAGATGGTCGCTCTGGCAATCGAGCACGGCGGCGACTTCATCGCCAACCATGAGCGGGATGGCCAACTCGGAGCGGGTGGATTGCGCAGAGTTGACGTAGCGCGAGTCCTGGGTCACGTCGGGAACGTAGACGGGCTGCCGGGCGGCTACCGCGGCCCCGGTGATCCCCTCGTGAATGCCCAGACGAATCGTGTCTTTGCCGGCATCCCAACCGATCTGCGAGCGGACACACAACTGCTGGGCCTCCTTATCGATCGAGAGGACGGCAACATTGCGCAGCTGGAAATGATCGCGCGCGATCGCCAGGATTCTCTGCAACACCTCATCAAGATCGAAGGTGGAGAGAACGGCCCGGCTGGCGTCGAACAAGACCGCGATTTTGGGCATTCCAACGGATTCTACTTCGGGAATACAGCGGGCCGAGGTTCCGAAAGTAATGCAGGGAGGCGAGGAGAACCTTGCTTATCGCCATCTTCTGGCGGTGCGGATCAGACCGTAGGCGACCAGGCAGAACCAGAAATCCACCGCCGTGCCGAGATCAACATGAAAACGGTGGTGTCGGGCGACCGGCGGAAGGAAAGGCAGAAGGACGAAATACACGACATTGCCCAGGATAATCGCCAGCAAGGCTTGGAGAAAGTTCATCAGCACCGATGGATTAGACACCGTTGCGCCTCGGGTGGTTGTGGGACATGTGATTTTCAGCCTGTACAGGAGTTGCGTGCATGGTCAGGAAAGGGGGCGGTTCGGTAGTAAGGAGCGGCTGCACTTGCTCTGCTATTCTTTCGATGCCTCGTGAGTGTCTGGCGCGAGGCACGTATTTCGCCCATGTTGGAGCTCTCCACGCCCGTACAGTACGTGAAAGGCGTAGGCCCGCGCATTGCAGAGGTGCTGGCCGGGAAAGGAATCCGTACCGTTGGCGACCTTCTCCATTATCTTCCATTTCGCTATGAAGATCGGCTGAACCCGCGGGGCATTGCAGAGTTGCGTCCGGGCGAGATGGCCAGCGTCGTGGGGGAGGTGCGCAACTCGGGGCTGTTTCGCACCCGCAACATGCCGATTTTCCAACTCACCATCGGGCAAGGACGAGCTAAATTGCGCTGCCTGTGGTTCAACGCGACTTATCTGCAGGACAAGTTCAAGCCTGGACAGCTGATCGCGCTGTACGGGAAGGTCGACGAAGATCAGCGCAGCCGCGAACTGCAGATCATTCAGCCGCAATTCGAAATCCTGGGAGATCCCAGCGATGGGGAGAATGGCGCCGAAAAGAAGGCCGCGGAATCACTGGAGATTGGCCGCATCGTTCCCATCTACGAAGCGACAGGGCGGCTCAGTGCGCGCTGGTTCCGGCGAATTATCCGCACCGCGCTCGAAAATCTGACTCCCGAACTGCCTGACTCGATTCCCGCCATGGTGCGCGCGCATCTGGGACTCATCTCGCCCCACGCCGCTCTATGGAATGTGCATTGGCCGGAACCGGGAGAGAGCTTGCAAGATCTGCAGTCCTCCCGCACGCCGGCGCACGTCCGGATGATCTTCGATGAACTGTTCTTCATTGAATTGGGATTGGAGTTGAAGCGCCGCCAGCAGAAGGCTCAGACGGGAATCGCGTTTCGCCTCGACGATCGGGTACGGGCAGCGATCAAGAAGATTCTGCCGTTTCATCCTACGGCAGCGCAGAAGCGGGTCTTGAAAGAGATCGCGGAAGACATGCAAAAGCCTTATCCCATGCGGCGTTTGCTGCAGGGCGACGTGGGATCGGGGAAGACGATCGTGAGTTTTGAAGCTGCGATTATCGCCATCGAGAACGGGTTCCAGGTGGCTCTGATGGCGCCGACCGAGATTCTGGCGCAGCAGCATTACTTTTCGGCGCGGCGAATGCTGGAGAACGCCGGATACCGCATTGTTCTGCTGACGGGCTCGCTGGAATCCGACCGCAAGCGGGAGATTCGCCGGCACATCGCCCAGGGGAGTGCACAACTGGTGATCGGCACTCATGCCCTGCTGGAGGAGAAGGTCGAGTTCGCCAATCCGGGGCTGGTGATTGTGGACGAGCAGCACCGGTTTGGAGTGATGCAGCGGCTGAAGCTCATGAAGAAGGCGGGGGATGCGGAGGGCAGGCGCGCGACGCTGGCTGCCGAGGGGACCGAGGCTCGTGCAGAGAGCGCGTCCACGGGCCCCGCTGAACCGGACGTTCTCGTCATGACTGCGACGCCTATCCCCCGCACGCTGGCCCTTACGCTCTACGGCGACCTGGATCTCAGCGTACTCGACGAATTACCGCCGGGACGCACGCCCATCGTGACCAAGTGCGTTTCTGATGATCAATCCACAAAGGTGTGGGAGTTCGTGCGCAAGCAGGTGGTGGCAGGCCATCAGGCATATGTGGTGTATCCGGTGATTGCGGAAAATGAAGAGAGCGAACTCAAAGCGGCGATCAAGATGTACCGCGAACTGAGCGGGAAGATATTCGCCGATTTGAAAGTTGGGTTGCTGCACGGCCGTCTGGATGCGGACCTGAAAGATCAGGTCATGCGCATGTTTCAGAGAGGCGAGTTGCAGATCCTGGTCGCCACGACCGTCATCGAAGTCGGGGTCGACGTGCCCAACGCGACGATCATGGTGATCGAGCACGCCGAACGCTTTGGGCTGGCCCAACTTCACCAACTGCGCGGGCGCATTGGCCGGGGCGCGGCCAAGTCTTACTGCGTTCTGATGACGGGTGGCAAGATCACGGAGGAGGGCCAGAAACGGCTGGATGCCATGGTCCGAACCAACGACGGATTCAAGATTGCCGAACTCGATCTCGAACTGCGAGGGCCGGGGGAATTTTTCGGTACGCGGCAGGCGGGAATGCCCAATTTTCGGGTAGCCAATATCATCCGTGACGCGCAGTTGCTGGAAGCAGCGAAGCAAGAAGCAGCTGCGGTCCTGGCTGGCCCCAATGCCGAGATATCCGCGGAGGAGATCAGCCGGGCGCTAGTGCAGATGCGGGCCCGATGGCAGCACACCTACGGGCTGGTGGAAGTGGGTTAGAGCGTGGCCATGCCCGCGACGCTGGGGAGGCAATTTGTTCGCTGAGCGTAGCTTTGGCCGGGGACAAGCGTCTTGGACTGGCGGCGTTGCACATACAAGTGAGCTAGAGCTGTCACCGCCAATTGTATGCAACCGCCGCCAGCGTTTTCCACCTTACGACGGTAATGGACTGGACCAAATGGCCTGAAAGTGACATGCGTCCCGCACGCCAGTGCCATGGTTTTCGGAACGAACTGATAGAATCGAAAAGATGGCCGGTAGCTCCCAATTAATTCAAATTGAGGTCAGCCCTCCACCGCGGATGCCCAAGCCGCAGTGGCTGCGGGCCAAGGCCCCCGTCGGCGAAAACTTCCACGATCTGAAGAAGCTGGCGCGTGGACTTGGGCTGCACACCGTGTGCGAGTCGGCACAGTGTCCCAATATCGGCGAGTGCTGGAATCATAAGACCGCGACCTTCATGCTGCTGGGCGACATCTGCACGCGGCGCTGCGGATTTTGCGCGGTGCCCAAGGGACGCCCGGAGCCCATCGACTGGGCAGAGCCGCGGCGCGTGGCCGAAGCCGTCGCTACTCTAGGACTGAAGCATGCCGTCGTGACGAGCGTGAATCGCGACGACAACAACCTCGGCAGCGCTCGCGTTTTCGCTGAGACCATCCGCGAAATTCGCGAGCTGTCGCCGGATTGCCGCGTCGAAGTGCTTATCCCGGATTTTCAAGGCCTCGAAGAATCGTTGCGCATTGTGCTTGACGCGCGGCCCGACGTGCTCAATCACAATACAGAAACAGTGCCGCGGCTGTACCGCGCAGTGCGCTCAGGTGCTCGATACGAGCGCACGCTCACGCTGCTGGAAAACGCCAAGAAGTTTTCGCCGGGCATGGTGACCAAGAGCGGCGTCATGGTCGGCCTGGGCGAATCGAGCGAAGAATTGATTGAAGTCTTCCGCGACTTGGGCACGCGCAAGGTCGACATTCTCACGGTCGGACAATATCTGCGGCCTTCCAAAGATCATCTGCCGATCGCGCGCTTCTACGAGCCGCAAGAATTCGTCTATCTGCGGGACCAGGCTCTGCGCTTCGGTTTCCGCCATGTCGAATCGGGGCCGCTGGTGCGGTCCAGCTATCACGCGCACGAGCACGCCGATGCCGCTGCGACGCCGCGGGCGGTGACCTAGCTTGCGGCGGACGGGTTTTCCCGCCCACGTTGTTTTTCCTCAGAGCACGATTCCCAGAACTACTATCTCCATCGAAGAAGTCGTCAAAAGGGGGCCGCTCCTCCCGTGTTGACATTTCTGTTGGTTGTACTAGGGTTTTTCGCGGGCGTGCTGGGTGCGCTGACCGGCATCGGCGGGGGTGTGCTGCTCACGCCGATTTTGGCGCTGCATTTTGGCATCCCGATCCGCCAAGCGATTGGCACGAGCCTGGTTGCGGTGATCACGACCTCCGCCGCAAGTTCCTCCGTCCACCTGCAGCGCCACACTACTGACATTCGCCTCGGGATGACGCTCGAACTGGCAACCTCTTTGGGCGCTGCGGTGATGGCGTATCTGGTTGGCTATTTCAACCGAAATTTTCTCGAAGGATTGTTTGCCGCTTTCCTGCTGTACAGCTCCATCATGATTCTGGCGAAACATGGCAAAGTGAAGCCGGAGGATGATTCGTCGCCCGCGGTGAACGGGGAGATGGTGATTCCTCCGTACGAACCGCGGCGCTACCCGTTGGGATTGGCAGCGTCGTTGGTGGCGGGCGCGCTCTCGGGATTGCTGGGAATTGGCGGCGGGCCGATCAAGGTTCCGGTCATGTTCATTTTCATGAATGTGCCGTTGATGGTGGCCACGGCGACGTCGAACTTCATGATCGGAGTAACTGCGGCGGCCAGTGCCATCGTCTACTACCGCCGGGGAGACATCCTGGTGGATATCGCGGCGCCGCTGGCCGTAGGAGTCTTTGTGGGATCGCTACTAGGCGCGCGCCTGGCTCCGCGCATTCATACCAAGGTCGTCGTCTACCTGCTGGTCGGGGTCATGCTTTATCTCGGGGGACACCTGGCGATCCATCTACTGCGAGGCGCGCTATGAGCCAACTCCGAGAGCCCGCCTTCGATCGTATTGTAGCCATTGTGCTGCGTACCGGAGCCTTCGGGTGCTTCTTCATCATGCTGGCAGGATTGATCGTCGGATGGTTCGTCCGAGGCAGTATTCCTCTCGGCATCGAGCGCGCCGGCGTGTTGCTGATGCTGGCCACGCCGGTGGTGCGAGTGATCGTGGCTTGCTTCCTGTTCTTTCGCGAAAAAGACTGGAAGTATGGATGGATCTCGCTGGGGGTGTTGGTGATTCTAATGCTGGGGTCAGTGTTCGGAATCGGCGAGCACTGAAACTAACCAGCGCGTGAGACTCCGACTCAGAACACGTGCAACTTGATGCTGAGGTATTTCTTGGGGTTCTCGCGGATCGCCTTCAGCAGATCCCGGGTCTCGGTCAGCATGTCGTTGGCGTTTTTGTAGAGCGCCTCGTCTTTGAAGAGCTTGCCGGCAGTGCCTTGTCCCGCTTCCAGTTCGGTGGTGAGTTGCGAGAGCTTGGTGATGGTGGTGTCGAGTTTCTTGGCCAGTTCCTCGTCTTTGGTCAGCTTGCCTAACGTTCCTTTGCCGGCATTGATGTCGTCGGTCACTTTCTTGAGATTGGCTATGGTGTCGTTGGCGTTGTTGTAGAGCGAGGGATCTTTCAGGATCTTGCCAGCCGTGCCTTTGCCCTGCTGCATGTCGTCGATGACGGAGTTCATCTTGTCGAGCGTGGAGAGAAATTTATCGTAGGCATCGGTGCGGCTGATGAGAGCGCCCAGGCTCCCCTGGCCATTACTGACCTGCTCGACGACTTTTTGGAAATCCGCAACCGTCACGGAGAACCGGTTGTAGAGGGTGGGATCGTAAATCAATTTGCCGAGCGATCCTTTGCCGCTTTCTGCGAAGGCCAGGATGCGGTCGGCACGCTTCAAGAGCGCGTCCATATTCTGCAGCGTGCTCTGGCTTGCCTTTACCACCTGATTGAAATCGGGGTGGATTTGCGTAGGAAGCGTATCTCCATCGCGCACGGGAGGGCCGACCGCCTGTGAGCTGTCGATGTCGAGGTAAGTTTCTCCCAGCACACCGGCAGTTTCCAGGGAAGTTACAGAATCGCGGCGCATGCCGAAACTGTATTTCGTGCTGACCTTCATTACTATTTGGACCGGGGTCTGCTGCTTGTCTTTATCGGGGACGATCGCAATTTTGGTCACATTGCCCACATCCACGCCGCTCAAGCGCACGGGCGCGCCGACGCGGAGGCCCTCGGCATTGTCGAAATAGGATTTGATCGTGATGCGGGGAGTGAATAGCCCGGAGGTCCCGGACATCAGGAAAAGGAGAAATCCCAAGGTCAGGCTGGCAATGATGACCGTGAGCCCAACGCGCAGTTGCGACCATTTGAGCTGCTTCTGGCTAGGCAAATGATTTCCTCATAACGCGAGCTGGGACGGAATGTTCCGGGCGCGGCAACAGCTCAGATCGCAGCCGGGACTCGCGATACGCCCACCGCTGAATGATAACAAAATCTGCAGAATTGGCGAACCCAGATGGGATAAGAAGGCCGGTCTCCGACGGGATGCTGTCGCGCTCCCAAGTTATCGACGCGCTCGAAGCGGAAGAGATAAAGGAGACCGACAATGAAGAAGGTTAGCACTGCTGCGGCGAAACAGATCAAAAAAATTTGATCAAACGAAGACGACGATCGCCCGGACCTCGGCGATCGATCAAGTTGGTACTGCCTGCTAGACGAAGTGGGGGAAGTGCTGCTGGAACAGAAACTGGAAATTTACCCCATCGCTCGGTTGTCCGAAGGGTAACAGGAATCGCCGTATTGGCTCGCTTTCCGCCAAATATACACGGCGGACCGGACTCCGCAGCATCGCATCTGTTGTTGAAACAACAGGTTGCACCTCAAGCCAGAGGGCCACCTAAGTGCACCAATGGAATCGAGTGAGCATCCTTCTCCTCTTTCAGGTTTCCTGAAACCTAAGTCAGTCCATCTGAAGTTCTCTCATTCTTAGCGACTACAACCTTTAGGAGGTTCCTATTATGTTTGCACGCAATGTCTCCTTCCATCTGAAGTCGAATATGCTGTCCGATTACACCCGGGCTTTTGAAAAGGACGTCCTGCCTTTGCTTCGTAACCAGAATGGCTTTAAGGACGAAATCACTTTCGCCGGTCCCGGCGGAGTTGACGTGACAGCGATCAGTCTGTGGGACAATAAGAAAGACGCCGACAACTACAACACCAATGCCTATCCGCATGTGTTGAAGACGCTGGCAAGATTTATCGAGGGAACGCCCCAGGTTCACACCTTTGACGTTGTCACCTCGACCATCCCGCAGCACGACCTCGTGCCCGCGTAAAAGACACTCTGAGTTGGTTGGGCACGAGGAGGTGGAGTGCCTTCTCGGGCCACCCAACCAGCATGCACTCGATTCCCGCCGAGAGAGGGCAGCCATGCATCTAGCACTGCAAAATGCAGAAACTATCAATCGCCTGGTAGAACAGGGCGAATTACTTCTGAAGAGTTTCCACGGTGAGCACCAGAAAGACCCCGAGGGGGTGGAAACTGAGTTCGCGCGCGGCGAACTGGCAGGTTGGCGCGGCACGTTACACACCTTGTATCGGGATTGCGCCGAAGACATCGTTACCCGCGCTACCACCAGGACACACTTGGCCATTCCTGACGGGGATGTCCCAAGCGGTGCTGCTCATGAGGCCATCCTGCACGAAGTTGAGCGCCTCCACGACGTCAGCGAGCGTCTTGCGATACTGGCCGGGCAACGTCCGCATGGGTCAGGAGCCACTCGTGAGGATCCGGTCGCGGATCATCATTATTTCGGCTGAAAGTTCTTGCAGCCACACGCTTGCGCTTGGTTACTAATTCCTTCTTCACTGCTGACTGTGGCTCCAGCGCATGTGCCGTTCCTGTGCTCTAGCCGGCGATGACCGCACTCGCAATATTCATTTGGGCACAAGTGCTCAGGCTCGAAGACTTCCCCGAAATACATATGCACCGATTCCCACCCGCATTGAGAGCACTTCCAATGTACCCCCTCCTTAGACGAGTCTTTATGCTTGCGGAGGTGTGCCATGGTAACAATTCTCGCGCCCACCAGCCGCGTTCGTAAAGGCTCGTCGCTGCGCCTGCTCTGGTAGCGATAGCTCGATACCGCCCGTCATCATGCCGCACGCCCGCCGCTGGCTGAAGACATACTCCTCGCGCACTTGCTCGACGGCCGCCTTCAGGGCTACAAGCTCCAGCCGTTTTCTCGGATCACCGACTCCAGCGCTTGCTCTTGGACATCACCTCTTCCCCTTTCTTTTCTTTCGCAAAAGTCATGCTCAGCTTTGTGCGGCTTGAGGGGGCAGGTCAGGGGGTATGCAGGTTGCTCCCGTGCTTGGGCTTTCCCCGTTGTGGTATGGAGGCTGCTCCCGTCAAAAGCGCCGTGCGGTGTCTTGCGGCCACTGTGGTAATACGAAGTGTCAAATCAGTGCCGTGTGGGGGCTTAACTCCTCATCGCACCATGATGTTAGGTCCCGATCCAAGAGCGTGCTCAACCTATGAATTTCGGGGGCAAACTCTTTTCGTAGCCGGTTCCTGAGTTCGGCTTCCATCGGTGGTCGAGGCTCCTCGATGGTATTCAATTGAAGAAGACGGCTCCCAACGGCCGACCGAAACCGACGGGATGTGAGAGGGCGGATAATCTTCCTCAGAGGCACCGGCGGTTGCCGAACAAGACGCCACAGAAGCCGGCTTCGAGCGCGCCTGTTGCCATTAATCCTTGGAAAATCCTCTTTGGAGTTACTGCACACACCGAGGAAGCGCAGTGTATTCTGGAAAACTTTCCTCGTGTCTATTTTGAAATCGTCATAAACGATGAAATGAATCTTCTCCCGACCGAACACTGTTAGGTATCTCTCAGCTTGAGTGCCAAACTTGGCTCGGTCCCGATACGTCAATTCTGCTACCTTCCGGCCACGCGCATCCGCATCCAGGGCAGCCCCGAAACTCGGCTGATCTTCCAGGTTGCTGAATCGACGCAAATAGTACATTGAGTACATGACATCCACAGGGTTCCTGAGCATGATGATGATGCTGGCTAGCGGACTAAACTCTTTGATCACCTTTGCGGAAGTATACGAAGCCAAATAGGAAACCGAGGCTTCGCCGATCCTCTTTTCGCCCTGCACTCCGGCGAAACAATCTAAGTACTCGGGCAAGGTGCGAACTCGGCGGCGCTCACCCAAGTAGTCCGCGAAAAAATCTGGTTCCTTGATCTGCGACATGAATATATCAGGGTGGTCTCTTAGGTAGGTGTACAGGGCGGTGGTACCACAGCGAGGAGCTCCCACGATAAAAAAGTCGGGAATACCAATTCGTCCCTTGAGAGGGGACTTGCGAAAATAATTCATCGTATCTGGACCAGCGAATCGTTTTTTTGAGAGTCCATTCGGATCGGTGCACCTGACGGCACCTCGAGTTCCGGACCGGGATTTTCTCCGGTCCCCGACAGCTCCCTTAATTGCTGCCCCCAACCCAATCCCGAGTATCGCAAGCGGCTAGCGGCATGTCTCTCAATCCGGTTGTGATAGCTGCAATGGCAGTTGGGGCATTTTAGACTGAAAGCATCGCGGGAAGCTTGCTTGTGCTCAGCCGTGAACAGCATTTCTGCAAGTCGCTTTTCGTGTAGATCGCCGAGCTTGAAGGTGACATAGCAGAGTTGAACGGTACCGTCGGCGCCGACCCACAGCAAACGATATCTCTCACAGGGCACCTTCATTTCAGGACCCTTGAGCAACCAATCTGGGATTGACCGCAGGGCCATCTCCGATTGTTGCAGGAGCTCTGGCCGCAATTGCTTCAGGCGCAAGAGTTCTTCTACAACCTTCCCGATAGCACCTCGATCTTCAGGGCGAAACTGCAGCTGTCGGTCTGGGCCCTCGGTAAAATATGGCAGCGAATAGTGGATTAGACTTACTCCGACCTGGGCATTATAGCGTTCGGCAAATTGCCACATATCCCGAACCGCCTTCAGGTTGCAAGTGGGGCGCATCAACACCCATCCGAGCCGGAGATTCATACTCATTCCATAGCGCTCCCTGGTGTACGCTACTCCTCGTTCCATACATGCGTACCGCTCTGGTCGCTGGACATACAAGTTGTATTCCTCTCCGGTGCCATAGAAGCCCACAGCGATCGTTCGCAATCCCGCCGCAAACAGGTCGTCTACCTTCTCCTTAAGCAAGATTCCATTCGTCGTTAGCCACGTGTTGAGACCTAAGCCAACCGAGCGTTCCACAATTCGATTTAAGTCCTTATGAAGTAAAGGCTCTCCCCCATAAAGACGAATGTTCTTGATACCCAAAGCCTTGCAGTCGTCCAGAAGGTCTCGGACCAGAGAGAACGGGAGTTGTTTTCCCGGCATGAAGTCACGCCCGTACCGACAACCGATGCAACGGAGGTTGCAGTTTGCGGTTAGCGTGATGTATATCTCTCGGGGGTCCGGTTGAATGACCTGCGGCAGGACGGCTGCAGTCGCGTGTCGGGCGACATCGAAATAGACGTCAAGAAGGGCTGCCGCTCGTCTCAGACGAGGATGTCTCCGCAGCGAATGCGACAAGAGCCCTACGAGTTTCGCTCTGATCTTGATAACCCACCTCGTTAAGGAAGGTTGCCGAGCGGAGGTTATTTTGCGTCCTTGCCGCGAAAGCACCGCGAGGTGCTGAGCAGAAGTCTATAACAGGTCCCGATGGCCTGGCTGAAAAAAATCGCTCCGAAGGTTGAGCAGAAGCGTGAACCTCTGCCCGGCGCCTTCTTTTGGCTCAGTGCCTTTTACATCGTCTACTGTGCTCGACCAGAGGACTGGATTCCCGGTCTAAAGTACCTTCCACTGGCAAAAATAACGAGCGTTTGCGCATTAGCCGCACTCGTGTTCAGTATCGGAAGGGCCAAACGCAGCTTGCGGAATCTACCGCGGGAGGGCCGTTATCTGATTGCGCTCGTATGTTTCCTTGTGCTCACGTCCTTTTTCTCCCCTGTGTGGAGGGGAGGAGCGCTTGTTAGCTCGCTGGATTTTGCCAAAGTTGCAGTGGTTTGGGTCCTGACGTTCTTGGTGATTACCAATTTCAAACGGCTTCGACAAATCATCTTTGTCCAGACAGCCTCGGTGGCAGTCATCGCGATTATCTCCGTCGCTAGAGGGCGCAATACTCCGCGGTTGGTAGGCGTGCTAGGCGGGAATTACAGTAACTCCAATGACCTCGCATTTGCGATCGTCTTGTCTCTTCCTTTTTGCCTTGCCTTCCTATTGCAAGGGCGCGGTCCGGCGCGAAAGATGATGTGGACGGCCGCGATGTTGGTTATGGCTTTCGCTGTGTTTCTGACGGCTTCTCGCGCGGGTTTCATCGAATTGGCGATCACAACTTCTTTCTGTTTGTGGCATTTCGGCATCAAAGGAAAACGCCCCCTGCTCATTGTTGCGAGTTTTTTCGTAGGAGCGGTGTTACTGCTTGGAGTGGGCGGAAAGCTCATGAACCGCTTCTCCGCCATTTCTGGTCATTCCCAAATTGAGCAAGCCGCCTACGGTTCTTATCAGGAACGCCGGCAGTTGATGATTTCGAGCTTGCAGGCGATGGCCCGCTACCCGGTGTTTGGGATAGGTGTTCACAACTTCGTTTCCTATTCGGGCATCTGGAAAGAAGTACATAACTGTTACTTACAGATCGGCGCCGAGGGCGGGATCCCGGCCCTGGCTCTTTACCTCTTGTTCTTCAGTCGTGCATTCGCGAACCTGAGGCGGCTGAGGAGGCTCGACCTGGACGTTGAAATGAGATTGTTCGTACTGGCCCTGCATAGTTCCTTGGTCGGCTTCATTGTAGGAGCCCTTTTCGCACCCGAAGCGTACCAATATTTCTCTTATTTTGCCGCAGCTCAAACTTCAGTCATATTTGCCATGGTTCAGGAAAAAGATCCCGAAACTTGTTCGTCAGCGATGCCGCGGACTCTTCTTACCTTCCGCCACAGCACGGAGCCGTTCGCTGTGGCGATGCCATTGAGGAGGCCCCATCATCAACTGGTTTCTCTCGCGTCGAAATCCACCAACCCCAAATCTCTGCAGCGGTTGTGGCGGGCGTAAGAACTGCAGTTCGGCTCAACCAGACACCATTCGAAGCAAAAGAAATGCCGTGAATATTTATTCACATCCAAATCAGCATGGTCTTTTCCGAGATCGCAAATGGCTGCAAGCAGATCTTCTCCCCGATCGTTCCTGCAGAAGGGTAGAGTGCCCAGCAGTCCGTCCAACTCACCACCGATGCGGGAAAAATCGGGGACAGACCGGTGCACTTCACGGGACTGACCCCACTTCTCGGCAGCAAGAGCAGCTAGCACTCAGAATCCTTCACTGAGCGCTATCGCAGTTTTTCCAAATCTATACCGGGATCGCTGCAATTGGGTGGCAACTGAGTGCCATCCCAACTGTGGCTGGACGATTAGTTGTGCTTGTCTTGATCGTCACGTCGCTTGTCCTGATCGTCACGGTGCTGGTCTCGATCGCCATCTCGATGACTGTGGCGCCAATTCCAGTATTGGTCCTGCTGGTCGTGGTTCAGCTGGTTGTATTCACGAAAATTCTGTTGATTCTGCCCTAGATCTTGTTGATTCTGCCCTAGGTACTGTTGATTTTGCCCCATGTACTGGCGGTAGGAGCGATCTTCGTTCTGGTTCCATTCGTGGTAGTCCCTGTGGCTGCGATCGTAGACACGGGTATGGTTTCTGTCGTTGCGTTGGGTATCTTCGTGGCGTTGGTCGTCTTGACGTCTGTCGTCTTGAGCGGCGGCACGGGTCGTAATTGCCGCAGGTGCGAGAAGTGCGGCGGTCAGGGCAAGAAAACTCAGGTGTCTGAATCTGGCTTTCATCTTGTGGTCCTCCTCAGAATAAGTAATCCAACCTTGAGCCTAGCGGTTGGCGGGGAGGCAATCTGAGCCGGATTGACCAGCTCAACAAGACTGTTTTTCCAGCATATCAACGACAAAACCGGGGATAGACGCAAAACCGGGAGAAAACCGGGGACGGGACGTTTCCAAAAAGGAAAGCCCCGAGAGTCACTCGGGGCTTTCGCGATACTAAACGGCGTCTGCGAAACACCATTATGATAATCCGCGTTTCGGGCCGGATGCAAGAGAACTTTAGTGCCGAGTGACCCGAGGAGGGCAAGGGAGTCGAACCCTAGTGGCTGCAAAACCACTCGACGTTTCGCAGACGCCGTCCAGTACCCACTGGCAATACCCTCCTAAACGCCGCCTGCCACCAAACAATTCTATTGGCCCTCATTTAAGTGCGAGTCTTCAACGCTGACTATTTTTGTCATGCGTCCCGAATTGGAACTTGATCTTCTCTGCATGAAAAAAGGCACGGCCGAAAGCCGTGCCTCTGGTTCCCGTTCTTCTCTCTGTGTCTCTGTGGTGAAAAACGGTCGGCCGAGCGGCCGTCCCCACATGAGCCGAGCCCTAAGAAAATCCGTGTTAATCCGCGTCAATCCGTGGCGATGAAGTTCAGTCCCTGACTCCATCCATAAACGCCCGCAGCTTCCGCGAGCGCGACGGATGCCGCAGTTTCCGCAGCGCCTTGGCTTCGATCTGGCGGATGCGTTCGCGCGTCACCGCGAAGCTCTGCCCCACCTCTTCCAGCGTGGGCTCCAACCCTCGAGGACTCTCTCCGCACGCCGCCCCAGCGTTTGTTAGAGCATACTCGCAACAAACGGGGCCACCGTCTTAATTGCGATTCCGGCAGCGCCAGCGATCTTGCCCAATGTGCTGACGATCCCGGAGACGCGCTCCGTCGCAGTTCCGATTTGTTCAAGATTTTGATTGAAGCCCTTGAACGCGTGCTTGAACCCTGATTTCAGATCGCCCGATTCAGCTGCACGCTCCATGCTGTCCACATGCTCCGCCATGCTTGCTTTCGTGGCAGCTGGGACTGCCGACTCTTGAATCTGCTCCCGCAAGAGTTCTAGTAGACCAGAGATCTCGATTTGGCTGCTGCCCGTAATGGTCTGGCGGTTTTTGTCACCGACTTGGACATTTCCTGACACTTTGGCACCTGAGAAATTGATGTTGCTCATAATCGACTCCATCTGACGAAAGATGTGAAGCTACCTAGACCGACGGCTACTCTGCGTGTTGTTCTTCCCGATTTGAATGTTGCCTGAGACTTCTGCATTCGAACAGTCGATGTTGTCTCCGAAGTACACCGGACCTTCAAATTTGAAGACAACGCTCTTGCCTTCTACCTCGGCCGGCAACGTCATTACATCTGTGACGCTCTTGTCCTTCCCTACGATCTGCAAGCTCACGTCCGAGGCCTCTTGATGCTGCATGAACGCGCGCACCTCCCCAGGCACCTGGCTCGTTCCCGCCAATTGAATTCCCGCGACAAATTGCAACGCAGAGGCTGCGAATTGCGTCCACTGATAGACATTGATCCCGATAACCGCCTGCACTGACGAGTTCTGGCCTTGTAACAGGATCGCGGTCATCCGCATCGGCTGGCCGTTCATGCTCACCGCGTCGAACTCGCGTATGTAGGCCAGTGCCCCATTCATGTTCGATTGGCGAAGCGGTGCCACCTGCAGAATGTTCGCCAGACCCAGACCATAAGCATTTGGCAAAGCCACCATAGGGTTCTCAAAGTTGTAGTAGGTCTGCAGCACCATTGGAAAAGCCTGCGGCGGTACAGGACTAAGCAGTATTACTGCCACGCTCATCGGCGGCGGGTTGGAACCCGGAGGAATCACGCAATATGACCCGAATGCATCAATCGGAATAGCGTTGAACCCTGGGGGCAAAGGTGCGGTGTAACCGTAACCGGTCAAGCTCATCCCGGGGTTTATCGTCGGTTGTAATTTGAATAGGTCTACCAGGTTCATTGTTTGCCCCCAGAAATCCGCGGCTCTGACGTTCGCCGTTGCCTGAATTAAAGGTTCGTAACAAAATACAGGGCCCGAGATTGGCGAGGGGAAGAGAAGAACTTGCCCAAGGCTAGCACAACTTCGTTATGAATATAGGAAATTATTTCCAGTTCCTTAGTGGCACGTCACGCAAAAACGAAGGCACGGCCGAAGCCGTGCCCCAATAAAATCCGTGTTGATCCGCGTCAATCCGTAGCGATGAAGTTTAGTCCCGCACGCCATCCATAAACGCCCGCAGCTTCCTCGACCTCGACGGATGCCGCAGTTTCCGCAGCGCCTTGGCTTCGATCTGGCGGATACGTTCGCGCGTGACCGCGAAGCTCTGCCCGACCTCTTCCAACGTGTGCTCCGAACCGTCTTCCAGGCCGAAGCGCATCTTGATCACCTTCTCCTCGCGCGGAGTCAGCGTGCGCAGGACCTGTCCTGTCTGGTCCTTCAGGTTCACGTTGATCACCGCTTCCGCCGGAGATACCACCGCCCGGTCTTCGATGAAGTCGCCGAGATGCGAATCTTCCTCTTCACCAATCGGCGTTTCCAGCGAGATCGGCTCCTGCGCGATCTTGAGCACCTTGCGCACTTTTGCCACCGGAATATCCATGCGCTTGGCAATCTCTTCCGACGTAGGCTCGCGTCCCAGTTCCTGCACCAGCTGCCGCGAGGTGCGGATCAGCTTGTTGATCGTCTCGATCATGTGTACCGGAATACGAATCGTACGCGCCTGGTCGGCAATCGCGCGGGTAATGGCCTGCCGAATCCACCACGTGGCATACGTCGAAAACTTGTAGCCACGGCGGTATTCGAATTTGTCCACGGCCTTCATCAGGCCGATGTTGCCTTCCTGAATCAGGTCGAGAAACTGCAGCCCGCGATTGGTGTATTTCTTCGCAATCGAAACCACAAGACGCAAGTTAGCCTCGATCAGCTCCCGCTTGGCCTGCTCCGCGTCCATGTCGCCCTGGATGATCTCGCGCTGCGTGCGCTTGAGTTCCTGGAACATGACGCCGGTTTCGAGTTCGAGTTTTTCGACTTCCCCGCGAATCGCCCGCGACTGCCTGCGATATTCTTTTTTCTGTTCTTCGCTGCGCGTGGCCTCGGCCTTGCGCTCCAGGTTGGTGGCCTGGCGGTCGAGCGAGCGCATGCCGTCGACGGTGTTGTTGAGCCGCTCGATCAGCCGCTTGCGTTCGCTGTTGGTGAAGCCCAGCTTGCGCAACGCGATCGACACGGCCACGATGCTCCGAGCCAGCTTGCGCCGCGCCCGCCGGTGATCCTTCGGCTTCTTCGTTTTCGAAACTTCTTTGAATTTTTCCTCGAGGACCTGGGCCTTCTTGTACAGCTTGGCCATGTCATCGATCTTGCCCGTGAACTCATTCAGCCGGTTCTGCAGGATCTCGTCGGTGATCTCTTCCTCGTCGAAGGTCACCACTTCCTTGATCGAGCGGACGTTCTTCTTGAGGTCTTCGCCCAGGGTGAGCAGCTCGCGAATCACGATCGGCGACCGCGAGAGCGCCTTGAGCACACGGATTTGCCCCCGCTCGATGCGCTTGGCAATTTCAACTTCGCCTTCGCGCGTGAGCAGCGGCACAGTCCCCATCTCGCGCAAATACATGCGGACGGGGTCGTTGGTTTTTTCCAGCGCGCCGGGGGTCAGGTCGAGTTCCACATCCTCGCCCTCCTCGGCTTCTTCGAATTTTTTATCGAGTCCGGCGGCGGAAGGCAGTTTCGGGCCTTCCAGGACGTCGATGCCCTGCGTTCCAATCGTCGTCAGCAGATCGTCAAGGTCTTCGGGACTGTGCACGTCATGCGGTATGAGGTCATTGACCTGGTCATACGTGAGATATCCCTTTTCTTTGCCTGTGTCGATCAGCTTTTTTATGTCGTCGTACTTGTCATCAAGAGCCAAGAGGTGTCCTTAAAGTGTCAACTCCGCTCCACTGGAGCGCGTGATAAAGTTCCTTCAAAGGTGGGAATCTGGGTTCTAGCGGGATAGTGCAGCTAGCTCAAACTTATAGAGTTTAGCACAATTGTGCGTTCACATCTATCCGCTGTCCGCCTTATTTCCGCACCCGCCGCTACGCAGCCTTCCTTATTTCATTAGATGGCGCTGGAAGGTGTTTTGTTTCAAGCACTTTTCTTGCTTTTTGCGGCTTTCAGGCCATCTTCGGCCAGGGCCGGATCGCGCAAGGCCCGGCTGATCCGCTCCAGTTCCAGGAGCAGTTCGCGGAGACGGTCCCGGTCGGCGCTGACCGCGGGATTCTTGAGCTGGCGTTGGACCTGTTCCTGCTCGCGTTTGAGGTGAATGCGGCGCAGGGCGCGGACGGAGGCTTCCACGATTTCGGCGCTGAGCTCTTCGTCCTCCTTTAGCAGGATGGAGGCCAGCATTTGGCGGTCGCTTTCGGTGGCGGGAATGTCGAGCACGTTGGCCACTTCCGGCCCGGCGTTGAGCAGGGATTCGGCCAGCGATTCGGTGGCCAAGCCGCGGTGCAGGCCTTCGTTTTGCAGGACGAATTGCGCCTGGCGGGCCGGATCGAACTCCTCTTCGGCACCGTCGCGGGCGGAGAGATGGTCTTCGGCGATCTGGATCTGGCGGGCGGAAGCCAAGGCGCGAATCAGAACTTTCTCGGCGTCGGTGACCTGCGCCTCGACGGGAGCCTTGATAGCCGAAGAGGAGCGCGTGGCCGCGGCATGCCGTAATTCCTGGCGCAAGACGGCCGAATCGATCCCTAGTTTTTGAGCGATCTCGTGGGCCAGTTCGTCGCGCACGATGCGGCTGGGGATGCGCTGAACATGCGGGAGAAGGTAGTTGACCGCCTTGTGCTTGCCTTCGGCGCTGCGCACGGGGAACTGGCTGCGGGCGCGCTCGATCAGGTAGTCGAAATATTTCTGCGAGTGCCGCAGCGCGTCACCGTAGGCGTCTTTGCCTTTGCGGCGGATGTAGAGGTCGGGATCGAATCCCTGCTCAAGGGTCAGGACCTTGATCTGGAACTCTTCCTCCACCAACAGGCCGAGAGTGCGCTCGGTGGCCTTCGCTCCCGCCGTATCGGGATCGAAGTTCACGACCACGTTTTTGCTGAATCGCCCGAGCAGCTTTGCTTGCAGTTCGGTGAAAGCCGTGCCGGAGCTGGCGATTACGTTTTGAAATCCTGCCGCGTAGACCGAGATGCAGTCCATCTGCCCTTCGACCAGGATCGCGTAGTCAAACTTCTTCACCCATTCTTTGGCGAGGTCGAGATTGAACAGCACCTTGCCTTTGGAATAGATCGGGGTCTCTGGCGAATTCAGATATTTTGGCCCGGACTTTTCGTCGGTGGCAAGGGTGCGCCCGGTAAAGGCGATGACTCTTCCCGCCTCGCTCGATATGGGGAACATGACGCGGTTGCGGAATTTGGAGTACATGGCGGAAACCGGCTTTCGGCTTTCGGCTTCCGGCTCCCGGTTTCCGGCATCCGGCTTTCGGCTTCGGGCTTCCGGAGAGTCACCGCTCTGTCCGCCCAGAGAACGGACGGGCAAGGACGGCGCACTCGCGTCTGTGACGTCCGAAAGCCGAGAGCCGGAAGCCGATGGCCCATCCTCGCCCTGTTTCCAAGAAAAGAGGCCACTCTCGCGGAGGACTTCTTCGCCGAATTCGGACTTCAGGCGGTCGCGGAGTAGGAATCCGGAATCGGGGGCGTAGCCGATACGGAAGCGCGCAATCATTTCCTGATCGAGGCCGCGTCCGGCGAGGTATTCGCGGGCGCGGGCGCCTTCAGGACGGCGCAGGCATTCCTGGAAGAACGCGACGGCGCGCTCGTGGACCTCGAGCAACTGGCCGCGCAGGCGCGCCTCTTTGGCCTCACCCTCGGTCGCGTAGCTGGCTTTGGGAAGAGGTATGCCAAGCTTCTGCGCCACGAAGCGGACAGATTCCGGGAAGGTGATGTTCTCGATCTTCTGAATAAAGCTGAAAACGTCGCCGGAGGCGCTGCAGCCGAAGCAGTGATAGAACTGACGCGTGGCATGGACGGAGAACGACGGTGTCTTCTCGCCGTGGAAGGGACACAGGCCGGCATAGTTCTGCGCCCCGGCCTTCTTCAGCTTGACGTAGTCGCCGATAATGCGGACGATGTCGGCCTGCTGCTTGACGGTGTACGCGAAATCGCCAGGATTGGCCATGGAAGGCAGATTGAGAGTAACAAAGGAGGATGCACAAGAGAATAGCGGATCGATGTGGAACGGTGTGCAAAACGAGGGCTATGGCTCGGTTAAATCCTAATTTATTTCCTTTCGGCGCAATCCTTTACCCGGCGACACGATGACAGTTCGCGCGTGGCTTGTGTGGGCATAAGGTGCCGGAAGCCGAGGTCTAGTTGGTTTGTAGTTCCATTCGGCTGCTACTCATACCGAAGGGCGACCATGGGATCGACGCGCGAAGCCTTGCGGGCCGGCAAGTACCCGGCGGTTAATCCCGCGATCGCCAACACGACGATGGCCGCAGTGAGGCTGAGTGGGTCTGAGCCACTCAGACCGTACAACATAGTCCTCACCAGGCGTCCGCCTCCGAGAGTTACGGGAATTCCGAAGATGATCCCGACCGTGATCCAGAGGATTACTTCTCGCATGACCTGCCATCCAACCTTGGCGCGACCGGCGCCGAGTGCCATTCGAATCCCGATCTCGCCGGTTCTGCAGTTGACGAGGTAGGCCATGATGCCGTAGAGCCCAATCGATGAGAGGAACACGGCGACGATCCCGAAGAAAGCTGAGAGCTGGGCGATGATGGTTTGATTGGAGTAGGAGCGAGCCACTTGTTCCTCCAGGGTGGTCACATCCGTGATCGGTAACGTGTGGTCGATCGCGTGGATCGCCTGCTGTACCTCGGTGGCGACCGCGCCAAAGCTGCCCGTGTATCGCACCTCGAAGTCGCCGAATCCCCAATCCTGCTGGGCGTAAGGTAAGTAATCAATGTACTGCTGTGGCTCCGTCATGTCGCCAAACTTCACATCTTTGACCACACCGATCACCTGCTTCTCGACCGGTGCGGTCATGGCATCGGGAGAGCCGATGGAATAGGTGTGTCCGACGGGCGAACCAGCCGGGAAGAGATTGCGCGCCATTGCTTCGCTGATGATCGCGACCGGCGGCGAGGTGGTATTGTCCTGCAGGCCGAACTGGCGGCCCGCGATCAGTGGAATCCGCATGACTTTGAAATAGTCGTTGCCGATTATGTTGTGCTTCACGTCCACTTTCCGATCGAAGGGCTTGCCCGGAACCTTGATCGCGGTGTTCCAACTGCCTTCACTGAATGTGAACGATGAAAAGCTGGCAGCCTGGACGCCTGGCAGAGAGCGTACACGCTCCTCAATTTCCCGGAAGAGGGCCTTGAGCCGCGGATCGCTGTCCGGATAGCCCGTCGCGGAACTGTCGATGTTCAAGCGCAGCACGTTTTGCTTGTCGAAGCCGACGTCCACCTGACTCAAATTGTTCAGGGTGCGCAGGAACAGAAAAGCGCCTACCGTCAACACAAGCGAGAGGGCCACTTGCGAGATCACGAGTACCTTGGCCATTGTGGTGCGCGCTCCATGGGACGCGGCGCCTCGGCCGCTCTTGAGGGCGCTATTCAATTCCAACCGGGTGGCCCGCAGTGCAGGAAGTGTTCCGAACAATAAGGCCGTGCTCACCGTGACAGCGAAGGTGAAGGCGAGCAAGCGAAGGTTGAGTGTGACATCCAGAGAAATGGTCTGTGGTTGGCCAGCGAGGATCATGTGCAGCAGTAGGCGATCCGCGACGGCGGCAAGTGCGATGCCCAGCGCTCCTCCAGCGAGAGCAAGAACCAGGCTCTCGGTAACCAGCTGACGGATAATGCGGATCCTGGCAGCACCGAGCGCCTGCCGAACCGCGAGTTCACGCGTCCGGGAAGTAGATCGTGCCAGAAGGAGGTTCGCAATATTCGCGCAGGCGATGAGGAGGACGAGAGCGACGATGACCATCAACACCTTCAGAGGTTCAGAGTACGCGTTGCGCAGGTCTGAAACACCACGATCCAGGGATTTCAATGGCACGCGAGTGTGGGCGAGCTTTGCCAAGTTGTCCTGGGTGAGCTTGGCATCCGGAAAACTGTGCAGGATTTGAGGAAACAAAACGTTCACGTTCGCAGTGGCTTCGTCGAGCGTGATGCCCGGCTTTAAACGCCCCAGAATGTAAAGGGATTCAGTGAAATTCTCTTTACGGCCATTCCATCCTGGCGGGATTGACCCCATCATCGAGAGTGAAGCCCAGGCATCGGGAGCCACGCCGACTTTAGTGCCGAAAAACTCCGCCGGAGCAACGCCGACGATACTGAAAACAGTCTTGCCCAATTTCATCTTGTGGTCGAGCACCGCCGGATCGCCGCCAAGACGGTGTTTCCAGAATGCGTAGCTGACGACCAGCACGGGATGATCACCTTCTGTGGAATCGTCGTTTTCATGGATCACGCGGCCGATCTGTGGACTTACTCCGAGCGTCTGGAAATATGTGCCGGAGACAGTCTGGACGTTGATTAACTCCGATTCCTTCCCATCGTCGACGAAGCCATGAACTTGATTCATCATGCTCATGATCGCGGCCGTATCGGAGAAGACCTGGTTGTCACGCTGGAACTGCCGGTAAAACGGATAGGAGTAGAGTTCGGTAGAGGCAAAGCTGTCGGTAATGCCGTCCCAGTCTTCGACGCCAAGTTTCACGAGGCGCTGTGGGTCTTTGACCGGAAGCGAGCGGAGTAGAACAGCATCAAGGAAGCTGAAGATTGCCGTGTTTGCCCCGATACCCAGGGCCAACGTCAGCACAGCCACCAGGCTAAGGACGGGAGAGCGGAACAACATGCGAAGGGCATAGCGGCAATCCTGCAGGACGGTTTCGATCTTTGGCAAACCCTCTTCGGAGTGATAGCTCTCCCGAACGGCCTCGACCGGTCCGAACTTCAGAATGGCTTGGCGGCGGGCTTCGGCGTCGGACATTCCCACGCGAATGTTCTCTTCCGCCTGGAGCGCGATATGCTGTTCCATCTCCTCGCGAAGTCGACGGTCACCTCTGTTTCCTGCCGCAAAGTTAAGCGTCCTGGTCCATAACCTTCGGAAGAATCTCATGACAAATCCTCCACCTTCGCCGCAAGGAAGCGTGCGATGATCTCGGCCGTCTGATGCCAGTCCTGAACTTCGCTATGCAGTTGCCGGCGTCCCTCACGCGTCAACCGGTAGTAGCGCGCCCGCCGGTTGTTTTCGGAGGCGCCCCATTCCGATGAGATAGCGCCCTCCTGTTCCAGCCTGAGCAGCACGGGGTACAAGGTACCCTGGTTCACAGACAGCAGGTCTCCGCTAATTTGTTCGATTCTGCGAGCGATTCCATATCCATGCAGTGGTCCGAGGACCTCGAGGGTTTTGAGGACCATGAGCGCCAGCGTCCCCTGCTGCACATCGGTTTTCTGCTTCAATGCGTGGAGTCCTTTTGGTTTCCCAAAGAAGAATGCCATACATCCTTTGGGTAAGCAACAGGAAAGGATTGCGCTGTCCATTGTCGACTCGCCATGTCGAGAGGTGGCGAATCGACACGTCAGCCTCGAGACGAGAGTCAGTTTGCGCGGGGGCTGGCGTGAGCATGACGTGCCAGAAGCCGACCTCTGGGTATGGATTCGTGGCCAATGTTCGAATCTGGATTATTTTGGCAGGATTGCCAACCATCCACCAACTGGTTTGTCGACAAAGGGGTTCAACATCCTCACGCTTCGTTCCATGGCACTTCCTCTTGACAATCTAGGGTAAGCAGGAGGATCTTAGAGGTGTTGCCTTAGGCTAGACCGTCTAGAGGAGACTCGCATGGGTGAAAAAAACACGACCCTCGTTCAGGGCACGCTCGACATGCTCATCCTGAAGACGGTTGCGCTTGAGTCGATGCATGCGCATGGGATTGGACTACGCATTGAGCAAATCAGCCAAGGCGTGTTTCAAGTCAATCCGGGCTCTCTTTTTCCGGCGCTAAAGCGCCTGGAGCGTGCCGGATGGGTGGACAGCGAATGGCGCGCAACCGAAAACGGCCGCCGCGCTAAATACTACATTTTGACGGCGAGCGGAAGAAAACAACTTAAGTCGGAAAGGCGCGACTGGAAAACGCAATCTCTCGCCATAGCCCGCATTCTTGAATGCTTAGGTCCGAATTAGCACGCAGGGAATCATCATGAACATTTTTCGCGACCTCGTGGCTGGACTGAACGAACTACTCAGCAGAGACGAGACCGAGAACGAACTCAATGAGGAACTGACTACCTACGTGCAACATACAGCTGACCAAAAGGTCCAAGCGGGTGCCACACCGGAAGAGGCCTTGCGCTCTGCGCGGCTGGAAGTTGGCGGGATCGAAACAGTGAAACATCAGGTACGAGCGGTAGGTTGGGAGTTTGCTCTCGAAGTGTTTGTGCAGGACGTTCGCTACGGCGTGCGCATGTTGCTCAAGGCGCCGCTGTTCACGGCCGTCGCCCTGACCACCATTGCCATCGGCATCGGTGCGAACACGGCCATGTTTACCCTGGTCGACGCCATCGTACTCCGGCCTTTGCCCTATCCGGAACCTGAGCGCCTCATTGTGGCGGGGACACACGCACGCGGCGGTTCAGGACTGCAACTCATCGGTACAGCAGATTTTCTGGGGTGGCGTGACCGCCAGCAGAGCTTCGAACAAGTTGCAGCTCTCGACCGTGGGGGCAGCAGCTTCGCGCTGAGCGGAATGGGGCCGCCGGAACGCATTCCCGGGTACCGCGTGACCGCGAACTTTTTCTCGATCTTTGGGGTTGTGCCGCTCAAAGGACGCGGATTTCGCCCCGGGGAAGATGGCCCCGGCGCGCCCGCGGTTGTTGTGATCAGCGAGCAGTTCTGGCGAGACCATCTGGGCTCCGATCCCGAGGTGCTGAACCGCACGCTTGCCCTCGACGGGAAAGAACATACGATTGTCGGGGTGATGCCGGCAGCTTTCCACTTTCCCCCTCGCAAACCAGCCGGAGTGTGGGCGATTTATACGTTGTATCCCCCGGTTGCGCGGCCCCCATACGGCCTGCTTGCCTTCGGACGACTTAAGCCGGGTATCAGCCTTCCCAAAGCTCGGGTCGAATTAGACGAGATCGCAGCACAGGTCACAGTGCAATATCCCAAATCCGAGGACGTTGTGGGCGCGATGATGCCGATGAAGGAGTGGATGGTCAGCGACGTTTCCACGGCTCTGCTGGTGCTGCTGGGAGCGATCGCCGTTTTACTTTTGATCGTGATCGTGAATGTGGCCAACCTGCTGCTGGCGCGAGCGACAGCGCGGCAATCCGAGGTGGCGTTGCGAATGGCATTGGGTGCAAGCCGTAGACGAGTTGTCCGCCAGCTTCTCACTGAGAGCGCCGTGCTGTCTCTGCTGGGAGGCGCGCTTGGGTTGCTATTTGCCTTCGTAGCGGTCCGGGCCTTTCTGGCATTTGGCCCGGGAGAGATGCCAAGGTTGGAGGAAGTCGGCATCAACTCTGGAGTGTTGTTGTTTACCTTTGTGGTCTGCGTCGGCAGCGGGATATTGTTTGGATTGGCCCCTGCTCTTGAAACATCCCGCCCATCGCTGAGTGATCCTCTGAAAGATAGCAACCGCTCGTCGTCGCCGGGTTCTGCTCATCGGACGCATCGCGCGCTATTGGTCTTTGAAGTGGCGCTGGCCTTGCTGCTGATGATTGGCTCGGGCCTGCTGATTCGAAGCTTTGTGCGACTCAGCAGCGTGAACCCCGGGGTTCAAAGCGATCATGTAATCACCGCGGCAGTCTCTCTCCCAAACAAGTATTCCGATCCGCCCCAAATTCGCCAATTCTGGCAGCAGTTCCTGGAAGATGTGCAGTCGCTGCCCGGAGTGAGAGCGGTAGGCATCACGATGAGCCTGCCTCCCAACCTGGTGCAGATTACCAACCCATTTACAGTCGAAGGGCAGGGCTACGATCGCCACCGCCAATTGCAGCTTTCGGAAGCGATGACTGTGAGTCCGGATTATTTTCGCGCACTCGGGATTCCGCTGTTGAAAGGACGATTTTTCTCTTCGTCCGACAGGGTGGAAGGAGAAAAGGATCCGATGATCGTGATCATCAACGAGACCATGGCGAAACAGTATTTCAACGGAAGGGACCCGATTGGCAGCCGGATTCAGCAGGGGGACCCTGATCCAAACTCTCCCTGGGAAACGATCGTGGGTGTAGTGGGAGACGTCAAATATTCAGGATTGGATTCCGGACCCGGGCCGACCGTTTATATTCCCTACAACGAAAATGCCTGGGTGACGTGGTCGCGGGAAATGTACTTAGTGGTTCGCAGCAGTGGGGGTGAACCGGAAATTGTGCCCGCCATCCGCGCCCAACTTGCCAGAATGGATAGCACTGTCCCGCTCGCGCAGATAAGGACGATGGATGAGTTGTTGGATGAATCTTTAGTGCAGCAGCGCTTTCGCACGTGGCTGGTCAGCGGATTCGCGGCGTTAGCTCTGCTGCTGTCGGCGATTGGCCTTTACGCACTGATCTCCTATTCTGTCAGCCAACGCACGCGCGAGATCGGCGTTCGTATGGCCCTTGGCGCCCAGCGGAGCAACGTGGTGGGCATGGTGCTCAGAGAGGCCCTGCAATTGCTGGCATTGGGTTTGTTGCTAGGATTGCTTGGAGCCTTATCGGCAACCCGCGTCATGCGATCGCTGCTCTATTCGACAAGCACCACTGATGCGCTCAGCTTCGCCGCGACCTCCCTTACGCTGTTCGCTGTGACTCTGCTGGCGTGCTACATTCCAGCCCGCCGCGCCACGAAGGTGGACCCGATGGTGGCGTTGCGATACGAATAAATTTCAGTAGCTCATCATGGAAACCGTGCCAGTTATGGCTACTAGGGAGTAAAGTCACCCAAGTGAAAACGACGGCGGTTCTGCGGAGGATCAGTGCTTGAAGTCGGCACTCCTGGATGACGGGCAAACCGGAAAAATGATCAGAAGTTCCGCGGACTGGTGCCGACAAAAGCTCAAGCACCTTGCGACAGCGGTTCAGCTACTCAGCTCTGAGAGCTTCCACTGGATCGACTCCAGCAGCGCGGCGAGCCGGCAGATAGCTGGCCAGCGCAGCCGCGGTGGCCAGAATGAGCGGCACCGCGAGGAACGTGAGGGGATCAAGCGGGCTGATGCCGAAAAGCAGGGTTTTCATGAGCCTTACGAGTGCGGCCGCGGCTCCGAGGCCAATGACGACGCCAACTCCAGTCAATACCAGAGCGGAACGGACGAACATCCATCGCAACTCAGCCTTCTGTGCCCCGAGCGCGAGGCGGATTCCTATTTCGCGAGTGCGCTGCGAAACAGCGTAGGAGATGACTCCGTAGATGCCGATGAGACTGAGGGCAAGCGCCATGGCGCCGGCAATCGCCAGCATGACGAGGGTGAATGAGGTCCGTGCGAGCGATTGGCTGTAGATCTCCTGCATGGTGTTCACCGAGGCGATCGGCAGGCTTGCGTGCACTGACCAGACGGCTTGTTGCACCTGCTTGAGGAAGCTCTCCGTTCCGGCACGGTTGCTGCGAATCGCGAACGTGACCGAGCGCGGGGCATCAATGGTCGGCTTCGGCGTGTACGGATCGTTGAGCATCGCCGGCCAATAGACGATGGCTGGCGCATTCTCGTCGACGCCATGTACGCGCACATCTTCGACGACACCGATGACGTCTTGCCAGGGCGAGTTCGAGAATTGGCGGAGACGCTTGCCGACAGCGGCTGAGGCCGAACCCCACGACTCCCGCGCAAAATTCTCGGATACGATCACCCTGGGCCGCAGGTCGTAGATGTCGGTCCATGTAAAGTCACGACCTGCAACCAGACGAGTGCCCATAGCGTTGAAATACGCGGGTGAAACGAAGTTGAAGAGTCTGGCGGGAGGCTCCCCGCCCTCGTAACTTTTCCCTTCTACGTGAATCTCGTCCCAGTTGGGATCGACGTCTTCCATGGGCACGGCGCCCGCGAACCCAACCGAAGTGACTCCCGGAATGGCGGCAAGTTTGTCGGCGATGTTGTTTTGAATGTGCGTGACCGTTTGCGGATCGGAGATCAGCAAATCAGGAATCCAAATGTGCAAGGTCTGCAAGTGTTGGGGGTCGGCAAAGCCTGGCTCGACACTGCGTAGCGCTGCGAATGTGCGAATCATAAGCACAGCGCTTACCAGGAGAATGAGTGCCATCGATACCTGCGCCGTGACCAATACATTGCGAGAACGCTGCCGCGCGCGGCCTGGGCTGGCCGTCCGGTTTGTGGTTCCCATGGTCGCGGAGGCTTGTGTCCGGGCGTACCTTAACGCCGATAGGGATCCGAAGGCCAATCCCGAAAGAACGGAGAGAGCGAGAGTGAAGCCGAGCGAGCGCGCATCGAGAGAGATTTCACTCAGGCGCGGCAGATCGGCTGGGCCAATAGCCAGGAGAAGACGCAAGCCCGCAAAGGCCACTCCGACGGCAGTCACGCCGCCCAAAATTCCGAGCGAGACGCTCTCGATCAGCAACTCGCGTGCGATGCGCATGCGGCCGGCGCCTAACGCAGCTCGAATAGAAAGCTCCTGGTGACGCGACTCCGCGCGAACCAGCAGGAGATTGGCGACGTTGGTGCACACAATCAGCATGACAAGCCCGACGGTCGCCATGACGACCCAGAGCACGCCGGCAATGCTGCCGATGACCAACTGCTTCAAAGAACGGAAGGCGGGGGTAATTCGCCATCTCTCGTAAAAATGCGGATTAGTGCCGGGGCCGTTCGACCAGGAATCCATCCATACCGGAATCAGGCGCCCAATGTCGGCGTCAGCTTGGGCAAGTTGCGTGCCTGGTTTGAGACGGGCGATTCCGTTGTAGCCAAAGGGCGCCAGCTTTTGATGGGCGGGATCCAAAGCCAGTGGTACCAGGAGATCGAAGTCGCGATCCACCAGCCGGAAATCGTGCGGCATGACGCCAACAATCTCTCTGCTCTGGGCGTCGACTTGAATGACACGTCCAATCACGCTGCGATCTCCACCAAAACGCCGCTGCCAATAGCCATAGCTCAACACGACGGTCTTCGTGCCATGTGGATCCTGATCGGCTTGAGCCAGCCAACGGCCGACCGCGGGGGGAACGTCAAGCGTCTGCAGCACGCCGTCGCTGATCATCTCGGTACGCACCAGTTCCGGTTCAGCTACGCCCGTTACACTCGCGCTGCTTGGCGTCCAGATACCCATCGATTGGAAGCTTCGGTTCTGTTCCGAGAAGGTGAAGTACATCGATGGCGAAAGCTGAAGGCCAGTGGAAAAATTGGCAAGGCCTCCGGCGCCAGGGGCATTGAGCCATAACGCGACAAGCTGCCCTGAATCGGGGTAAGGCAGAGGCTTCAAAAGGACGCCATTGATGACGCTGAACACGGTGGTGTTGGCGCCGATGCCGATGGCTAGCGTGAGCAGCACGGTCATGGCAAAGCCCGGAGATTTTCCCAGCCGGCGGAAGGCGAATTTGAGGTCGGCCAGAATGGATTCGAACGCGGGCCAGTGCCATACTTCACGGCTGCGCTCCTCGAGAAGAGTCACGTTGCCGAATTCGCGGCGCGCCGTATGTTCGGCCTGTTTGCGGGAGATGCCGTCGGCGATTAATTCCTCGGTTCGCTCGTCGATGTGCTCATGGATGGAGATAGAGATGTCTTCATAGCGGCGACGCCGGGAGAAAAACTGAGCTAACCATCGCATCGTATGCCTCCTATACTTTGGCCACAGCGAGCACGCGGGTGATGCCGGCGAACATCTTTTTGACACTGATGACTTCTTTTTCGAGGTGGCGGACGCCCGCGTCGGTAAGCCGGTAAATGCGCGTAGGACGACCCTTGGCGGAGGTTCCGGTTTCCGCTTCGAGCCAGCCTTCCTTCAGCATCCGCTGGAGCGCGGGATAAAGAGAGCCTTCTTCCACCTGAAGCAGGTCGTCGGAGACCTGCTTGATGTGCTTCACCAGCGCATAACCATGCATCGGCTTCAACCGCAGGGACTGGAGAATCATTATTTCCAGCGCGCCAGGAAAAAGATCGCGATGTTCGGGATTGTTCGCCATGAGTACGGGTTTTAATCCAAAATACCTATTTTGTAAATAGGTATTTTAAAATAACTAACTCCCAGGCATGGCAAGATCATTGTAGGTAGGTGCCAGAGACCCCATAGCAGCCCAAGAAGGACAGCAGCAGCCAGATCATTATTCTGGAAACGCAGGTTGAACGCATAGTCTCGGCGTTCGCCATGATCGAGCACAAGGAGCACACCAACATGAAGCCAAAGAACACGATTTGCCTCTGGTTCGACAAAGATGCGCAGGAGGCGGCGCGATTCTACGCCGCCACCTTTCCGGATAGTAAAGTAACCGCCGTTCACAAGGCGCCTGGTGACTATCCAGGCGGCAAGAAGGACGACGTGCTGACGGTAGAGTTCACCGTTTTGGGCATCCCCTGTCTCGGACTCAACGGCGGTCCGGCATTCAGGCACGCCGAGGCCTTTTCCTTCCAGATCGCGACGGAGAATCAGGAAGAGACGGACCGTTACTGGAAGGCGATCGTCGGCAATGGCGGGACGGAAAGCCAGTGCGGTTGGTGCAAGGACCGCTGGGGCCTCTCCTGGCAGATCACCCCGCGCGCGCTAACCGATGCATTGGCGGCCGGTGGCGGTGAGGCAAAGCGTGCCTTCGAGGCGATGATGACGATGAAGAAGATCGACGTCGCCGCCATCGAGGCAGCGCGGCGAGGGTAAGGTGAACCCGCTGTCCTGTCGTATTCTCCTGGAGCAACGGCTGAGAGCGGGAGGCTCCCCGACAGCCCTGTCCGCTTCATGGGTGCGAGGGCGGGACGCCCTCGCGACAGCCGGCGGGACGCCGGCGCTGCGAACTGAACTTTTCTGGTGACCTGCCGATACAAGACTATGGGCCTTGCCCTCAGCCATGCCTACCGTCGAGCAATACGCCGCCTCAATCGTCGAGAAGTACCACATTGTGGCCGATAACGGATCCCCTTCGCACCGGGCCGCCGATGAGATCATTCCCCTGCTGAAGCAGTGGGGCAAGCAATATCTGCTGGGGATTACGCTTTCCGGAGCTTACGCGAAGAACACGGCGATTACGCTGTCGTCACAAGTGGACGTGCTGATCGCGCTCAGTCCGGTACCGAACATGGAGATGAAGAAAATCTTCTGGAGCCTGTTCGAGTTTCTGAGCGACCGCAACCTGCGGCCACGAACCCGCGACGTCTCGGTGCAAGTGGAGTGCAAGGGGCTGTGGGTCGACTTGATCCCGGCGTGCCGCGATAAGGGATCGTCGGGGAACCTGCTGTTCAACAAGAAGCTGGACGGCGCGGTCTCGACCGACGTGGCGCAGCACATTCACCTGATCGCCAATTCCGGGCGGCAGCAAGAGATCTGCGCGCTGAAGATCTGGCGGGCGCGGCAATCCCTGGATTTTCCTTCCCTTTATCTGGAGTTGACGGTGCTGAAGGCGCTCGAGGATGAGCGTTTTGGACAGCTTGCCGACAATGTTCTGACGGTGCTGCGCTATCTGGGAAGCCGGTTCGAGCAAGCCAAAGTTCGCGATCCCGCGAACGCGAAGAACATTCTTTCCGATGATCTTTCCGAGAGCGGCAGGCAGGCGATTGCTACAGCTGCGCGCAATGCGCTCTACGATGAGAATTGGAAGAAAATTATCTGGTAGAGGCGGATGCGGCTTGTTCCTGAGACGATCGGACGTCAACGTAAAATCGCCGTATTCTCAATGGCTCGGCGGGTAGGGTTGAGCTCCATCGCTTATTTTTGCCCGGACAAATTGGCGAACGACACTCGATCGTTCTAAATGCTATGCTGGTGGTATGGATCATCTCGCAGTGCTTCGCGAAAAAGTTGGAAGTCTCCGCGCCGAGATCGCTCAGATTCAAGAGTTGAACGATCGGTATCGGCGTGAGCACCGAAATGAAATACAGGCTCAGGTCGATCACGGCCAGAGACACGAACGGCTACAAGCAATCCAGCAGGAACTCTCGCAGCTGGCCGACCTCGGCCGACGAGTTCGTTCCGTAGAACAAATGAAGGAACAGCATCGCGCCCGTCTGCATCTGGTCAAGAAGGCGTCATAGAAAACCAGTCATCGACGCTCTAAAGATTTTGGCTAAGCCAGGAACATTTCAGGGGTTTCGGTCGGTCCATCCAGATGGCCGACAAGTCGCTTTTCCAGTCCCTCGCGAGAGGGATTGAGTTGGTGCCGCAGGCGCTCCTTTTCCTGATCGTTGAGCGGTGAAAAACTCCGCGCGGTCTCCACGTTGTGGGCAAGCATTTCGGGGCGCGGCATTCCCACCACCGCAGTGGTGACGGGCAAGCTCATGGAATACCGGAGCAGCGAGCTCATATCGGCCTTTCCCGGGCCTTCGCCCACAAGAAACTCCTGACCGGTCACCTTCATGGCGATCACGCCAAGGTTCTTGGCGTTGGCGGTGGGAAGGGCGAGTTCTTCAAACCGGCCATTGCGCGAAGCATTGAGAGCCATCTGCACGCAGTCCAAGTCGTGGCGCTCGATGGCCTTGGCCATCACCTCTCCGTTGGTGTGGCTGGTCATGCCGGCAAAGCGCGCCATTTTCTGCTCACGCGCTTCCATCAAACCTTTAAGAGCTCCGTCCGGGGCCTCGATTTTCGCCAGATCGTCGGCCTGGCCCAGGCTGTGGATGTGAACCAGATCCACGTGATCGGTCTGCAGCCGCTTCAGGCTGGCCTCGAGACGTCGCAGGAATTCGTCGCGGGAACGATCGGGAATCTTCGTTGCGAGCCAGACTTCTTTGCGGCGCGAAGCCATTACCCTGCCGACGCGAGTTTCGCTCTCGCCATCTCCGTAAGCGTAGGCCGTGTCGAGATAAGTGATGCCCAGATCAATCGCGTGATTGAGGATAGCCGTGGCGCTCTCTTCCTCCTTATACATAAGGAAGCGGCTGCCGCAGCCGAAAGCCAGAATCGACACCTTTGCGCCAGTTCGCCCTAAAGTGCGCGAGGGAATCACATTGCTTCCGGGCCTCGCGTTGGCAACATCTTTCACTAGCAAGAGACTGGTGCCGGCCGCAGTTCCCAATCCGATATTTTCAAGAAACTGTCTGCGAGAAATTTCCTTGCACATATGCCCTCCGGAATCATCAACAGGCATCTTATCGCTTCGTCGCACTTGGGGGATGGCAATTTTCTCAGATTGCCCTTCCAGACTCTGGCCGATAAAATCTACCAAACGCAATTGTTCGCGACACGCGTTTCGTTGCTCAGCAGCAATTTGCTTGTGAGCAAAGGTGGAGAAAAGCGCCCCGACGGAACTTCGGGCTACCGAAGTAATCGGAAGGAATCTGAATATGCCAAAATCCACGAGGCGCCAGTTCATCCTCCGCAGTGCGACCCAGGCGGCAGGCCTCGGGCTTGTCCTGAATGGGAGGCTGATCACTTTTCCGCCATCGCCGCTATCGGCACCCGCAGGCCCGAATGACCGCGTCAACCTTGGGTTCATCGGCTTCGGAATTCGCGGCAATATCCTGCTCGAGTCGGCCAAAGAAACGCAGCAGGCGAACCTGGTGGAAGTCTGCGATTGCTACCAGGGGCATCTCGAACGCGCCAAGGAACGCACCGACGGCAAGATCGCCACCAATTTCGCCCAATACAAGAAACTTCTGGATCGCAAAGACATCGACGCCGTAGTCGTGGCCACGCCCGATCATTGGCATCAGCGCATCGTGCTCGACGCGCTCAGCGCGGGCAAAGACGTCTACATCGAAAAGCCGATGACTTACAAAATTGAAGATGGGCCCGCCATCATCCATGCGGCCCAACACAATAAGCGCATCGTGCAAGCGGGCAGCCAGTGGGTGTCGTCCGAGCAAAACAAGAAGGCGCGGGAAATCGTGACATCCGGCAAACTCGGGAAAGTCACCAAGGTGACGGCATCCTACAATCGCAACAGCTCCACCGGTTCCTGGAACTATCCCATTCCCGCTGACCTGCAGGATGGCGTTAACTTCAATTGGAACGAATGGCTGGGTCCCGCGCCAAAGGTCGCCTACAATCCCGAGCGCGTGTTTCGTTATCGCAAGTATTGGGACTATTCCGGCGGGATCTCCACCGACCTCTTCGTTCACCTTATTACTTCGATTCACTTCATCATGGGCGCAGACATGCCGAAAAGCGTGGCCGCCACCGGGGGAATCCTGTACCGGCACGACGGGCGCGAAGTACCGGACACACTCGATGCCCTGTTCGACTATGGCACCTTCTGCGTCAACATGGCCGGCACATTTAACAGCGCCAGTACAGCCGGTCAGGGAATCCAATTCCTGGGGACGGAAGGATCGCTCTCTGTTCTACTGGGCGCGGGGATGGTCGAGCAGGCAGAGTACAAAAGAGAAGGCTACGAGTACTCGATCGACAGCTGGCCAAAAGCGATGCAGGAAGCATTCATGAATGAAGATAACCACCGGGCCGAATCACAGGGAACAGGGACTAAACCCGCCCCAGGGAATCTGGAGTTTACGAATAAGCCGGACGCCACGGTATTGCATCTCGCGAACTTCATCGATGCGGTTCGCAGCCGCCAGCCGAGCTATGAGACTGCGGAGGTCGGACACCACGCCGCCGCCGCGGGGCACATGGTGAACCTCTCGTATCGCAGCGGCAAAAGAATGCTCTGGGACGCCAGCAAGGGCAGCGCTTCGGAAGTGTAGCGTGAGTGTTGCCCATCCTGGCACATCTGGACAGCAAGTCACGCGTGAGTGACGTAACCATGGATGAGGCAGACGAGACGCTTCCCATCGGTTTCCCTGGTCCCCGCTTTTCCCCGCTAAAGGCCTTGTACACGTTCTTGACCGCTGGTCATTGCGTGTAACGGAGATATTTCGACAGTCATTGCGGCGCAGCGGAATCGACTTGTCTGGGGAAGGGACAGTCCGGACAGTTACCCTAGGGCAGGAATTCTGCGCTCTATCGCCCTCATCTACAATGACGGCACCACAAGGAAGGAATTCATGCCAAGACCCGTGCTTCTTCTCGTGCTCGTGCTGGTCGCGTTCGCGCCAACTGGCAACACGAACTCCACCGATCCCAAGTCCGCCGTCGAACAAGTGCTCCAGACCCAGCAGGAGGCCTGGAACCGCCACGACCTTGACGCATTCATGGCGGGCTACTGGAATTCTCCAGACTTGACCTTCTTTTCCGACGCCAAAGAAACCAGCGGCTGGCAGGCCACGCTCGATCGCTACCGTGCCACCTATGCCAGTCCCGGACATGAGATGGGCAAGCTCGACTTCTCCGACCTGCGCGTGGAAATGCTAAGCCGGGAAGCGGCGTTCGTCCGCGGTTCCTGGCATTTGACGTTGTCCGACGGCAAAACTCCGCACGGTCGCTTCACCCTGATCTTCCGCAAGTTCCGCGATGGGTGGAAAATCATCCACGATCACACATCAGCCGCCCGGGAATAGTTCGCGAGCAATAGTTGTTGGAAGAGCGGCCCTTCAGGGCCACGAAAGCAGACATTCAAATCGCAGGCTTTTAGCCTCCGCGGCGGGGCGACGCTCCGCCGCCGGTGTCCCTGCCAGCGAAATGCCTTTGCTAATGCCCGCCTCTGTGCCCTCTGTGGTGAAAGAATTCAGCCTGGCGGTGAGAAAACTCTCTGCGGAGTGTGATCAGGAGAGGCGAAGCGCAAACTCGCGAACGCCTGATTTCGTCAATCGTCCGGTGTCTAATAGGGTAGTCTCAACAATATGCTTCGATGGGAAGTATTGATCCTTGCAGTTATCGTTGCTCTTTCTGGTCAGGCATTTCCCGCCGATTCTGCCGTCCGTCAGATTGAAATCAAATCTTCTTGGGGCGGCTTGGGCAAGCCGCAGAATACGGAGTTGGAGGTCCGTCATGTCAACGGCGAGTACCGGATCGGGAGTACGCGAGTTGACCCAGCTAATGTGGAATTGTTGTTAGCTTCGATCCGGCAGCCACCGCAGATGAAGCCTACGCTCGAAAATCTCGGAATGACTGACGAGTGGTTGACGAACGCCGCGGACAAGCTGGAAAAAGATGCCGAGCGCAACGATGGGGGTGACTCAGTGCTTTACAAGTTGGGTCAGGGGAGCGCTGACCAAAAAGGATTGTTTCGACACTCCTATACCGATCCCAAATTCGTGGCCAAGGTTCTGCCGGGGATATTCCGCTGTTTTCACACTGACGACTACCCGGGCGTGAAGGTCACCATCCTCTATGACGATGGGAGCCGCACTGTCATTTCCTCGCACTCTCAGAGCGAGTTCATGTTGCCTTGGAAAGTGGAAGGCGGTAACGCGACGGTAGAAACATTCAACAAGAACATCTCGGTGGCTCTGGCCGCAATTATGCCTGAGAGAGCGACCAATCGTGAGCGCGTCTCCGGCCAAGGGTTGGGCCTCGCGCTCGCGTGGGTCGTCATGGATGCCATTGAGGGTGACTGGAATCTTTCTAACGTCAAAGCGCACGCGAGCGAAGCGCTTGTGAAAATCGGTAATGTCTACAAAATCCTCAGCGCAGACATCAACCCGTACCATGATGTAACGTTTGGCGTTTACGTCAAGGACGGTAAAGGCGAAGGAGAAGAAAACCTCCATGGTGAACTGAAGCGATCTGACTTTCCACAGGGGTTTGCAGTTACTGCGATACTCCTTTACAGAGACGAGACAGTATTTGGCGTTGATCAGTTCCTGCAGAAGGCCTCCCGGTATGAGGAGCTAGCATTGTCGGTTCCGTGGCTTGCAAAGCTGCGGGGAGAGTATCCAAAATGGGGAACGTCGCTGCTTTGGGTTCACGACAAATCGCTCAGCGATAAGGCATTTCAAAACTTTGCTGCCGACATGCACGCACTGGGGAAAGATGCGCTGGTAAACGAAGTACGGCAGGTGCAATCGCAGGTGGCAGTTCTGAATGTCAGTTACGGCGATTGGTGGTTGGTCCTGCCAGATCGGCGCATGATTTTGTGGCGCTACGAGTCAGTCATGGGCCTCCTAGGATGGAAGAAGTCCGATTTCTGTGCTCAGTCGTGCACCGACTACCAAGCCAACAACGGCGGATGCGTGGGGGCGGTCATCTCACCCGAAGGTGACCTTGTTAAGTGAGGCGAACTGCTCCACCTGCGCGATAGTTGGTGAGAAAGTGCGCCGTGAAAAGGCGCTGGACTTCAGCGGGTGAAACTCCCGCCCGGGAGCTGGTTCGCTCCACCCGGTAGCAATCGAAACGGCGGCGGAGGCAACAAAGCTGCCGGAGCTTTCGATGGAAAGGGTCGCCAGGCGACTCCGCGAGCGTGCAGGCCATAACGCGAGTGAACGCTGAGCAGGTCCCGAAACAA
>DASTCU010000073.1:0-48082 GCA_035710825.1 Candidatus Sulfotelmatobacter sp. | reverse complement strand
TTCTTGGGCATCGCCTCGTGCGTGCCTACGATCGTCATCGGGATCACCGGCACACCGCATTCCATCGCCAAATAGAACGGCCCCTTTTTGAACGGCAGGAGTTTCCCATCGAAGGAGCGCTTCCCTTCCACGTAGATGGTCATGTTGAGTCCCTTTTCCACGACCGCTTTGGCAGCCTTGACGGCTTCGATGCCGGCGTCGCGATTGCCGCGATCGACGGGGACCAGCGACGCGAGACGCATGGCGGGGCCGAGAATGGGAGTCTTGAATAATTCTTTCTTTACCATCACCGAAGTGCGGCGCGGGATCAGGGGAATCTGGATGGGGGGATCGAGATTGGAGACGTGATTGGTCATGAAGATATAGCTGCGGGAATGGTCGAACCGATCGAGGCCGACGATGTCGACGCGGACGCCGGTCAGCCAGACTCCGGCATAAGCTCCCCAGGTGAACAGGCGGTAGAGCGGGCGAATGTCGTTGGCGAAAAGGACGAAGGCAAAGCCGACGATGGCTGCGAAGGGCATGGCCAGCGCCCAGAACAGCAGCATGATGATGGTGCGGATCATTTTGCAGGGACCCCTTGCGCCGCAGGCTGTTCTTCGCCTTTGAGCCACGCCGCGCGGCGGGCGCGCTGCTCGGGCGTGACCTGGTCCAGATCTTTCACTTCATAGACAGTTTCTTCACGACCAGTGACCTTCCACTTGAGTTCGCGCTCGGGGCCGCGGCGCGAACGAACTTTCAGGACGACCGTGTCGCCGGGGCGGAGACGAGCTAATATCTGGGTCGAGTCTTCGCCCGCGGGCTTGCCTTGCAGTTCCGTGATGGTGTCGCCGACCCGCAGGCCGGCGCGTTCGGCTTCACTGCCACCCGTGACGGCGGCCACGGACATGGGTCCATCAAAATTGCGCGAGGCGAGGAAACCAGGGTCGGGCACGGTGGTGACCACTGAGTCCACGCGCAGCCCAACAGAACGCAGAAAATCGTTCCAGGGAATTTCTTCCGTTCCGGAGACGTACTTGGTGAAGAACCATGCGAAATCGGCATGGCTGACGGCTTCGGCGGCCTCGCGCACGCCGTTGGAGTCGTCGAAGAAGCGATGCTTTTTGGCGTAGTTGGCGTTCATCCATTGCATGAGATCGCGCAAGCTGGCCTGGCCGTGGCTGGCGTCGCGCAAGGCAAGGTCGAGCATAATCCCGAGCAGGTTCCCTTTGTTGTAGTAGGAGACGCTGCGATCAGGGCGGCGGTAATAGCTGAAACCTTCGAGCCAGGCATCGAGGCTGGAGTCTTCGGCCGACTGCGTGAGATGCGCGGGGCGGCGCTCAAGTTCGGTGATCTCGCCGGCGAGATTGTTGAGATACTGCTTTTCGTCGATCAGTCCGGCGCGCAGCTGGATGATGCCCTCGGCAGTGCTGGTGACGCCTTCGCTGAACCACAGGGCGCGAGTGTCGTTCGCTTTCGTGTAGTCGATGGGTTCGAGCGTCTGCGGACGGATGCGCTTCACGTTCCAGAGATGGAAAAACTCGTGGGCGGTGACGGCATTGAATGGGTAAAGACTTTGCTTGATGGAGCCGGCATTGATTTCGATCGCAGTAGAGTAGGCGTGCTCCATGCCGCCTCCGGCCGGGCCGCGAGGAAAGTGATAGAAAAATGTGTAGCTGTCGAAGGGGCGATCATCCATCCAGGAGACAGCGGCGGCGACGATTTTGTGCAGGTCGGCGATGATTTTTTCGGCGTCGTAGTCGGCCGGGTCAGCGTCAATGATGACGCGAAAGTGAGCGCCGGCCTCGTCGAAATCAACTTCCTGAAACAAACCGATTTCAACCGGAGAGTCGACCAGCTGGTCGTAGTTGTCGGCATGGAATTTAAAATCCGGCGGCGGCAACGGCATGGCAGCACGCCACTGGCTCGGCAGGTTGCTGAAAAGGAGCGTTATTTGCGCGTTTCGCGCCTCAACCGGGTACATCAGGACTTGCGCCAGGTTCAAAAATGCGTGATGAGAGTTCAACTGCGCGCCGAAGGGACCGGGGGAATCGACGTAGATCTGATATTCGATGGTCGCGCCGTTGGCCGCGCCCTCTACCTGCCAGAGGCTATTGTGCAGTTCCTTGACGGGGAGTGCGTTTCCGGAATTGTCTTTGGCGCGAATCCAGTTGACGTATTGCGCGAAGTCGCGGACCTGGTAGAGAGCGTTCCAGACTGGGAGTTGAAGTTCGCGCTCAGCCGGGCCGGGGGGCAGAACGATTTGGACTTCGAGCAGGTGCTGCTCGGGATTGGCCAGCGAGATCGTGTAGGCAGGCCCTGAGACCTGGGCAGCTAATGAGACAGCGAGGATCGCGCTGCAAAATGCAAGACCGGTTGCGCGCAAAATCCCGACTTCCCGCAACAGACGCGAGAAGTGGAGCACCCTCTGTATTTTCCCTATCTTCCCTACTTCAGGAAGTTGGCTGGGAAATTGTTTCGTCATTTGTGTGCTAACTCGCGCAGGCGCGCTGGCAGTTTTTCATAAATGCCGCCGAAGCCGCCATTGGAAAGAATGGCGATGACGTCGCCGCTGCGCAGTTCGGGGGCGATGGTTTCGACAATGGCATCGGCGTCGTTCAAAAGGCGCGCGCGGCGGCCATTCTGCGCGATCTCAGCGGCGAGCGCTGGCAGTTCGAGGCGCTCGTTTTCAGGAACGGCTTCGGAGCGGAAAACGCCGGCGACGATCACCTCATCGGCTTGCGCCAGGCTGCGAGCGAGGTCGCTTTGTAGAATGCGGCGGCGCAGCGTGTTGGAGCGGGGCTCGAGGATGGCCCAGAGGCGCGCTCCGGCGTAACGAGCGCGAAGCGCCTTCAACGTTCCGGCGATCGCGGTGGGATGGTGGGCAAAGTCGTCAATGATGGTGATGCCGTTGACTTGCGCTTTGACTTCGAGGCGGCGCTTCACACTCTTGAAAGTCTTGAGGGCGGTGGCGATGGCCTCTTTCGAAATGCCGCAGGAAAACGCTAGCGCCGCGGCGGCGGTAGCGTTCCAGACGTTGTACTCCCCGGCGAGCGCAAATTCGAGGTCGACCCAAGGCTGATCGTTATGCAAGACACTCCACGTCGTGCGGCCGGGTTCGAGGCGCAGATTGGTGATTTTCCAGTTCGCGCGTGCGCCGGAACCATAGCGTTCGACCGGGCAAAAGGCTTTGGCCAGGCAGCGCTCCAGGCTCGGGCTTTGCGGCGCGTCGCCGAGTGAGCCGTCCCAGGCGACGATGCGGCCACGGCGTGGGATCAAGTTCACCAGGCGCCTGAATGCGGTTTCCACCGCGTCGAGGTCTTTGTAGATATCGGCGTGATCGAACTCGACAGAGGTCAGGATGATGGCGTCCGGAAAGTAGTGGAGGAATTTCGGTCCCTTGTCGAAGAAGGCGGTGTCATATTCGTCGCCTTCGAGGATGAAGTGCTTCCCCGCTCCGAGATGGAAGCTGGAGCCGAAGTTCTCGGCGATGCCCCCGATCAGGAACGAAGGATCGGCCCCGGCAGAGTGGAAGATCCAGGAGAGCATGGAAGTGGTGGTGGTCTTGCCGTGAGTTCCGGCCACGACCAGCACTTCTTTGTCGCGGAGAAATTCGTCATGCAGCAACTGCGGCAGCGAGCAGAACGGGATGCGCTGGTCGAGGACATGCTCGAGTTCGACATTGCCGCGCGACATGGCGTTTCCGACGACGACCAGATCCGGGCGAGGATCCAGATTTTTCGCGTCGAAGGGCTGGGCTACCTGGATGCCGAGGTCGTGCAGGAAATTTGACATCGGCGGGTAGGCTGCAGCATCGGAACCGGTGACGCGGAAGCCGCGCTGCTTGAGCATTCCGGCGAGAGAGGCCATCGCTGTCCCGCAGATGCCGATCAAGTGGATGTGCATGGGGTTGGGCATATTCTTTTTAACCACAGAGGGCACAGAGGTACACAGGAAACCGTTAAGTGCTCACGGACGCTTCCATAATTCTCAGGCTTATTTGATTTTGGTTTACTGACAACTTGGCTCGCACGCCAAACGGAAGCGTGATGTTACTGGTGGACACGTGGCCGGAGCGAACGCCGTAGGCTACGGGCACGTTGAGGTCGCCGACGATTCGAGTGACCACTTCCTGCAGGGTGTATCCCTGATTGGCCGTTTGGAAGCAGTCGAGCATCTCGCCGAAGATGATGCCGCGCACTTTCTCAAGTTGGCCAGCCAACTTTAGTTGCATGAGCATGCGGTCGACCTGATACGGCTTGGCAGCAAGGTCTTCGAGAAACAGGATGGTGCCCTCGGTTTGGAGGGCGTACGGAGTGCCCAGCGAGGCGACCAGGATCGAGAGGCATCCGCCATAGAGCACGCCTTCGGCTTCTCCGTCGACCAGGGCGGTGACGCCGTCGTTCAACGGCACATCCCATCGCGTCGCATTCGACAAGGCAGAGTGCCAGGCATCGACATCGACTCCATTTTCGTGCGCCCAATCTTTTGCGGCCATCGGTCCGTGGAAGGTGACGAGGCCGGTGGCGTCTGTAATATACGTCAGCAGCGTGGTGACATCGCTATAGCCAACGAAAATTTTGGGATGCGCCTTGATCTTTGCGAAGTCGAGTTCCCGGAGCAGGTAATTGGCGCCGTATCCGCCACGGGCGCAGATAATGGCGCGAATGTCATCGCGCTCGAACATTTGTTCCAACTCGCGCGCACGCCGCTGGGGCGAGCCAGCGAAGTAGAGGTCGCGTTCAGTGATTGAGTCTAAGTAGAACGGGCGGTATCCCGCGCGGCGCAGGGCTTCGCAACCGGCATCGAGTTCTGCCGTATTTACGTTGCTGGCAGGCGCAACGATGCCGACAGTATCGCCGGAGCGGAGGGCGGCAGGCTTGACGGATTGGAACTTGGAACTCGGCATTCTTGCTGGACTAGAGTGACCGATTTAATTCGCGCATTAGCCCACAAAAAATTCTCCCCGGCACAGCAGGCGCGCCGGGCCACGCAAAAGAATACTATTTCCCTCCTGGCGAACGATCTGGGTTCCGCCTGGGGCGTGTACCTTGACGGGCGAATCGGCACGACCGGTCCCCATTGCGGCCGCAGCTGAGGCGCATGAGCCCGTGCCCGAAGACCGGGTTTCACCCACGCCGCGCTCGAAGAAACGGGCGCGTATCTCGTGCTTGCCATCGGCGGCGACAAACTCGACATTCACTCCGTGCTGGAATTGCGGCGAGCGCTGGATTTCGGCGGCCTGCGCTTGCCAGTCCGGCGGGAAATCGGAAACGAAGACGACGTAATGCGGATTGCCCATGGAGACCGGAATTCCGCGGACCTCTCCGACTCGCATCTTCACCGCCAGTTCCCTTTCCACGGTGGCGGCGCCCATGGCGATTTCAAATTCGTATTCCCAATCATTATGCGAAGTCAGAACGCAAGTTTTCAGTCCGGCGCCGGTTTGAATGGTGATTTTCTCTTTCCCCTGCTCGGCGCACAAAAATGCCGCGACACAGCGGGTGCCATTGCCGGAAATTTCGGCGTCCGAGCCATCGGCATTGATCAAGCGGATCTCAACATCGGCTGCAGAATGCGGAAGCATCCACTCGACTCCGTCGGCGCCGACGCCATCATGCCGATTGCAGATGCGTTGGGTGAAAGCATGAAGGTCGGAACCCGTGGGCGCCGCGGAGAAATCGATCAGCAGGAAATCATTGCCGCAGGCGCTGGCCTTGACGAAAGGAATGGTGCGCACGCCTGAGTTCACTCGCGCTCCACGCGGCCCAGAGGAGTGGCGATCCGAAGCATCTTGCCGCTGAGGGGTTGTGTGTTCATGCCGTGTCGCAGTGTTCAGAGCTTTTTCGGATGGCGGGATTTTATCATTGCAGCGCAGTGAGGCCGCGTTAACCGGGATGATTACCGCGCGCGGTAGAGGATGGCTGGGGCCTGTCCGGTGACGTGAATTTCGATAAGCTCGCGCAGATGCTGTTCATGAACCGCCTGCCAGACCGGATCGCCTTCGAACGCCAGCACGTAATCAGCATATTGCGAGGGATTCGCGAGCGCGCGCTCCCACAGGCCTTCGGAATCCGCGGGCTGCTTCCAGACGCGGTGGTTGCCTTCATTGATTGTGCGCTTCAGGGGAATGCCGGCGCGCTCAAGGGCTCCAACCTGGTCGCCGAGATACATGAGAAGGGTCGAGTCCGGGGGAAGCTCACTCAGCAGTCGGGCGAGTTCGCCCTGGAGTTGATTGCGGGTGCGCATGTTGACCTGAGCTTCCTTCAGGCAGATGGGAGTGGCGCGCCCGACGTTCGTGTAGCTGGCGATGATCAGAGCGAACACGGCGACCATACAGCCGACGCGGAGGCGAGGGTTCCACGCGTCGGAACGCAGAATCATCCAGACGAGAATCGCGAAGGCGACGGCAAATGCGGGGAGCAGGTGCAATCCGTAGCGCACGTTGTAATGCGAGAACGGCCACCAGTAAGGAATAAAAATGGGAATGCCACCATAGGCAATGGAGAGCGCGTAAAACGGCACAGGCACGAGCAAGAACAGCAGAGGCCACGCACCGGACAGCGGTACTGAGCTGTGGCGGAGAATTAACGCCAGGGCGGCGGCCAAGGCGAGCAGAAGCCATGCGCGTTGCAGCCAGGGGTTATCGGCGACGTTCCCCTCGGAGGATTTGAGGAAGTACATTCCGGCGATGAGCGGGTTATTGCTGCCGGGATGGCCCGGGTTCCCCGCGCTCTGCGTTTTGCGTTCGATGGCCTTGGCGGAGTAAGGGCCGTTCTCGAATTCCAGCGGGTTGCGGTAGACGATTCCGTTGTAGGCGAGCCAGAGGGCGGGAGCGGCGGCCGCGATGAGGATGAACTTGAACAGGGATGCGGGAGCTAAAGCCCCGATAGATTCGGACGCGCTGACGCGGCCCTGAAGGGCCGCTCTTCCACCCGGAACCGCTGTCGCAGCCGTCTCTTCTCCACCGACCTGTTTGGCATTTGGAATGGCCACCCGTTCCGCTATTACGCGCGCGAGCGTAAGAACGCCAACCATTGCTGCCGCCAAGAACCACCCGTCATAGCGCGTCAAGCACGCCGCGGCCAGGCAGAGACCGCACTTGGTAAGAGCTTTGGCATTGCCGCGCACCGATTCGGCGAAGTAGACAACCGCCCAGATGAAGAACGCGAGGTACACAGACTCGCCCATCGCGGTCGACTGCATGTAGATCAGGTTCGGATTGGCTGCGTAGACGAACGCCGCAGTCCAGGCGGCGATGCGCGCAGGACGGTCGGGCTCGGCACTTCCCGAGAGGACGCCGCGGGTGAGACGAAAAATTCCGATGACACCGAAGACATAGGCCGCCATCGAAGGGATCGAGCCGCCAGCACCCGTCTGCCACATGTTCTTCGAGATCAGGAAGGGGATCATAAGCAGGTGTGGCAGCGGCAGCCACACCGTACCCAGTTGCAGCAGGCCCGGGGTTTTCGAATCGAAGACTCGGCGGGCGATGTTGATGTGCGCAATCGCGTCGCCGTAAAGCAGGACGTCGCCACCACGATAAAAAAAAAGGAAAGTGAAGACAGAAGCGCACGTCGCCAGCCAGATGAGGAGATTGACCTCGGAATCCCAGAGCGGGTTCGTGGGGGCGTTCTTTGGGGGCTTAGGCATGCGATGGTGCGAAAGGTCTTGGGTCTTCGGTGTTAGGTCTTCGGTCTTGGGTCTTCGGTCTTGGGTCTTCGGTCTTAGGTCTTAGGAGGATTGCCGACAGCACAATCCTAAGACCTAATGCCTAAGACCTAATGCCTAAGACCTAACACCTAAGACCCAACACCGTCTTTCGCAGACTATTCCAGGTGAGTCAACTCGCGAAAGATCTGGAAGCGCTCTTCAATTTCTTCCCGCGTCAACGATTGCAGGCGCTCGGTGCCAAAGCGCTCGACGGCGAACGATCCCATAACCCCGCCATAGAATAGCGCCCGCTTTAGCACTTCACGATTCAAGTCTTGCTGCGACGCGAGGTAGCCCATAAAGCCTCCGGCGAACGAATCCCCGGCGCCGGTTGGGTCTTTAACTTCTTCGATCGGTAGAGCCGGAGCGCGGAAGGGATGACGGCCGATTCCGAATGAGCCTTCGCGGAAGAAAATTGTGGCGCCATATTCGCCGTGCTTGATGACCAGCGCCTGCGGTCCCATGGCCAGAACTTTTTGCGCGGCACGCGGCAGGTTGGTTTCGTGGGCCAGCATCTTGGCTTCGGTGTCGTTGATGAGCAGCACGTTGACCAGCTTGAGCGTTTCGGCAAGTTCCCTGGGTGTGCCCTTGATCCAGTAATTCATGGTGTCGCAGCCGGTAAGGCGGACACCGTTCATGTGGCGGCGCACGTCGGCCTGCAGCGTCGGCTGGATGTTGGCGAGGAAAAGGAAATCGGTGTCCTCGTACTCCTTGGGAATGCGGGGCTGGAATGTCTCAAAGACGTTGAGGTCGGTGTAGTCGGTCTTGGCCTCGTTAAGGTTGTCGACGTACGATCCGCCCCAACGGAAGGTCTTGCCCTTGGCGCGCTCCAGGCCGCGAATATCGATGCGGTGATCGCGAAACACTTTTTCCTGTTCGGGGCCAAAGTCTTCGCCAACGATGGCAACGACTCTCACTTGGGTGAAATAACTGGCGGCGAGCGCGAAGTATGTGGCGGCGCCACCCAATATGTTTTTTACGCTGCCCGAGGGCGAGGTGACATCGTCGAACGCTACGGAACCGACTACGAGTATGCTCATGAGTCCCTTTAGAGAGTGGTCAGTGGCTGGTGGTCAGTAAACTTGTCACTGACCACTGCCACCTTATTTCACGTACTTTCCGATAATCAGCTTCAGCTTCTTCTTCGTGGCTGCTGGAATCTTCTTCGGATCGGTCAGGAGCGCGTGGGCCAGGGCTGCGCCGCACTTGCAGGAGCGGCCGGTGGGCATGGCAGCGATTGTCTGGCGCACAACTCTCGCAGCGTTCTCGGCATTCTTGATCAGCACCGCGACGATCTGATCCACAGTGACTGAGTCATGATGAGGGTGCCAGCAATCATAATCCGTGACCATGGCAACAGTGACATAACAGAGTTCGGCTTCGCGCGCGAGTTTTGCCTCCTGCAAGTTGGTCATACCGATCACGTCCATGCCGAGGCAGCGATACACGTTTGATTCAGCCTTGGTGGAAAACTGCGGGCCCTCCATGCAGAGATAAGTGCCTCCCTGCTTGCCCACGACGCCGACTTTGCGGCACGCGGCGGCGACCACGCTGGAAAGTTCGGCGCATACGGGATCGGCGAACGCGATGTGCGCGACGATGCCGTTGCCGAAAAATGTGTCTACGCGATGGCGGGTGCGGTCGAAGAACTGGTCCGGGATGACGAACTCGAGCGGCTTGTGTTCTTCTTTGAGCGATCCGACGGCGGAAATGGAGACGATGCGCTCGACCCCGAGTTGCTTGAAGCCGTGAATGTTAGCGCGGAAATTCAATTCGCTGGGCAGGATGCGGTGGCCGCGCGCGTGACGCGCCAGGAAGGCGACTTTGCGGCCTTCCAGCAGGCCGCAGACGTAGGCGTCGGAAGGCGCGCCGAAAGGCGTTCTCAGGCGCACCTCTTTGATTTTGGTCAGGCCGGGCATGGAGTAAAGCCCGCTGCCGCCGATGATTCCGATTTCCGCCTGTGGCAATCCCCCTCCAGAGTGGATCAGCATCGTGAAATCAAACTTGCGATTATACAAGACGCGAATTCCAGGCCGCGCCGGGGTATTCGCAAAGGGCGCTACAATTTGGGGGATGAGGTTTGTGATCGCATTCTGTCTATTGCTTTGCTGCCTTGGGCTGGCCCAAGAGAAAGTTGCTCCCCAGCAAGAACCCAAGTCAGTTACTGTGCCGGCGACCATTGATCACAACCGCGTGGTCATCGATGCCGACATTCTGCTGCCCAGCAATTCGTGGCACAGCATTCATGCCTGGGTGGATAACGGGAATCCGGATCTCTATTTGTCGCGGCGGGTAGCGACCCTGCTTGGAATGGCGGTCACCTGTGGTGAACAGGAGTGCACCGCGCCGGCGCCCCGTCAGATTGCAGTGGGAGGAATGCTCATTCCGCTGACTGGCGTGAGGGAAGCGAAAATTCCCCTCAGGCCGGTGAGCGCGGCGGCGGTGCTGGCCGCCGGGATGAACGTGGAGATCAATCTTCCCGCGAGCGTGCTGCGGCACTATGACGTGCTGATTGATTTTCCTGGTCACAGGTTCTCGATCGGCCTGCCGGGGACGATTCAGTTTCACGGGTCGTCGGGGAAAGTGCTGGTCAATCCGGACAACGGGCTGATTCAAGTTCCGAGCAAGATTGAGAACAAGAAATACAATCTGGCGCTCGATCTTGGTGCGTGCATCAGTTTTCTGCACGAGGACGTGTTTGATCGCGTGCAGGCGGCGCATCCGGCGTGGCCGCACATGACGGGGGCAGTGGGCTCCGCCAATATGTGGGGAGCGGACGCGGAGACGAAATGGAAGGTCATGCGCGTGGATCGCGTGCAATTCGAGCCCCTGTTTCTCACCGACGTGGCGGTGGTCGCGCTGCCCAAAGCGATCCAGGAATTTTTTCAGAAGCGCGCTGGTGTTCCGACGGCGGGGCTGCTGGGTTCAAATGTTTTCCTGAATTACCGCGTCGGACTGGATTACGCGCATTCGATGGTCTATTTCGATATCGGAAAAACTTTTGAGTTCCCTGACTTCGACGTGGTCGGACTCGTCTTGCGCCCGCAGGACGATGGGGGATACACCATCCTGGGCGTGGCAGACTTTGACGGGAAACCTTCGGTGCCGACTGGGCCTGACGGCGTGCAGGCGGGAGATCATCTGGAGGCTATCAATGATATTCCGGTGCACGGGGTGAGGATGGGGCAAGTGTGGGCCATGCTGGGGGGAATGCCGGGACAAGAACGCAGGTTGAGGATTGAACGCGGCGGCAAAGAGTTCACCGTGGCCGCGAAGGTGCAGCGCTTTTTGGCAGAAGTGCCAGACGAAAAGGAAAGCAAGCGGAAATAGCTCCGCCGGGAGCTCACAAAAAACAAGGGTTTCCGCACAATTTGCCCAGCCGTAAGAAGCCGCTGTTCCACGAGAAATCGCTACTTCACGTCTGCAGTCGCGCCGAAGACTTCTTTCTCCAGCGTCGCAGTCGTGCCGGGGTCGAGGCTTTCGCTAATGAACACCATATCGCCTTGTTGTTCAATCACGACCGTGCCCTCTTCGGTGGTCCAAGCGTGACGCCCCTTGAGCAAGGGCGGGGACTTTTCGTCGGAATTCTGGGCGGAGATTTGCTGTATGGCAGGACCCCCGACTACAGTTACCTGCTTATAGCGTTGCTTCAGAGAATCTGCGTAAATTCCAGCAAACCCGGCGGCTGCGTCGGCGCCCGACCAGCGCGATACATAGAGCAGGCCTAAAGGTGCATCGGGAGGCGGCGCAACGTTGCCCTTGGCTTTGGGCTTGGCCGCATAGTAATACCCGCCGCGCCATTCGGGATAAATTCGCTTGGAGAGTGGCCTTCCTACGTACTGATCCATCAAGACCGCGACATCGAATTCGCCCATCGCGCCGATGTCGAACTTCTGATAATCCTTAAAGTCGTGCTTGAAGTCAGGCACGCGCATGGGCGCGATCTTTTCGCCGGACAGATACATCTCGGGCTGCATGATCTGGCGCGTGGTATGCGGAGGATTGCGCAGCACGCCATCAAATGCCCTTTCTTTCCCCCCGGCCTGCATCACCTTGATGACGAAGTCCATTCCATAGCTGTACGGAAAAGTCAGCGACTCTTTCATGAAGATGGGCGCGGTGTTAAAAACCTTCGTACCAGCAGTGCCGGTCAGGGTTTCTTCCTCCATGGCGCCGACCAGCGCGGGCGAACTGGTGATCGTGTGGCCGGTGGGGGCGATCGCATACTGGAACATCATGGCCTGTGCCTGGCCTTCGATGACGGCTTCGCGGGCGTTGTCGATCTCGTCATTTTCGATGTCGGCGGGCGTGGGGTCCTTCTTGATCTCGGCCAGATCTTTGTCGCCCTTCTTCATCCACTTCTGCAGGCCGATGTCCTGGTCCTGCAGCGCGTGGGTGAGTTCATGCGCCATGACCGGCTCCTGCTCTTCGATGGGAACCCAGTCGAGCATGTTCACGGTCCTGGTTTTGGGATCGTAGTAGCCGGCGACCTCTTCCTTGAGCAACGCTACGAGAAAGGTTTCGAGATTGAAGTCGCGGGGCAGCAAACCGAATTTCTTCAGAACCAGTTCGGAGCGGCGCAGGCGCTGGGTATCTTCGTCGTTGAGGTGCTTAGTGAGATAGGACTCGACTTCGTCGCGGCTGGTGAGCCTGCGCTTGACCTCTTTCTTGATGGGCAATCCGGTTTGCTTGCTGTCGAATTCGAGGATCTCGTCGACCGAATGGAAGAGTTCTTCGGCCTGGCGGGGAGTGATCTTGACCTCGCTTTGCGGAGGCTGTTCGGGTGAAGGAACGGGCTTGGTCGGCTCCTGCTGAGCTTGAGCAGGAGTGGCGGTCTGGTCCGGAGGCTGCGGATTCTGTGCGGCTGCTGGAAACGGCGATAGGACGGCAGCCAGCAGGACCGGCAAAAGCAGCCGTACAATTCCGCGAAAACGCATTTCAGCGCGATTCATTAAGATTGAGTCTATACGTTCTCTATACTTTCCCTCCATGACCACTAGCAACGTAAATCTGTGGACCTCACCGGACCATGCGCGCGATTACTTGGGGCGCGCCGATCAGATTTCTCATCGGGCGGAAGGCGAGGCGGCGCTGCTGGAGTTTATTCCGGGGGAAACGCGGCGGATTCTCGATCTGGGCACTGGAGACGGGCGGCTCTTGGCGCTGGTGCGGGACGACCTCGCCCGGCGAGGGAATGCGACGACGGATGCGGTGGCGATAGATTTTTCTCCGGCGATGCTGGAGGCGGCGCAGAAGCGGTTCGCCGGTGATCCGCGCGTGAAGGTCATGGCGCACAATCTCGACTCTTCCCTGCCCAGCTTGGGCAAGTTTGATGCGGTGATTTCCAGCTTCGCCATCCATCACCAGTTGCATGAGCGCAAACGCGAGTTGTATGCGGAGATTTACGGGATGCTCTCACCAGGAGCAGTGTTCTGCAATCTGGAGCACGTGGCCTCGCCATCACAGCGGCTGCATGAGGAGTTCTTGCAGCGAATCGGATTTACCGTCGAGACCGAAGATCCTTCCAACAAGCTGCTCGATGTGGAGACGCAACTCGGGTGGCTGCGTGAGATTGGGTTTAGCGATGTGGATTGCCACTGGAAATGGCGGGAGTTGGCGCTGTTGGTAGGGGAGCAACGCTAGCCGTCACTTCGTTGTTTGTCATCGCGACGATACCGTCTTGGCCACCCAGTCGCCGGCTTCTTTCGTGCCGAGGGTGCCGCCAATATCCTGTGTCGTCCTCTTCTGGCGCACCGCTTCCAGCACAGCCGCTTCGATCTTATCGGCTTTTTTTTCGTAGCTCAAATGGCGAAGCATCATCGCCGCGGTGAGAATCGCGCCAAAAGGATTCGCCATATTCTTTCCAGCGATCGGCGGCGCCGAGCCGTGGACGGGCTCGAACATCGAAGTCTTGCCGGGATGAATGTTGCCGCTGGCGGCCATGCCGAGGCCGCCCTGCAGTCCCGCGGCGAGGTCGGTGATGATGTCGCCGAACATGTTGTTAGTCACGATGACGTCGAACTGGCGCGGGCTGTGGACCATCTGCATGCAGAGCGCGTCCACATACATGTGCTGTGCGGTGATCTTGGGATATTCGGCGCTGACTTCCTTGAACACGCGCTGCCATAGGCCTCCGGCGTGAGTCATGGCATTCGACTTGTCGCACATCAGCACTTTATTCCGTGGCGAACCGTCGAGCTTCATATGTTGTTCGCAGTATTCGAAGGCATAGCGGATGATGCGCTCGACCCCCTTGTGCGTGTTGATGTCTTCCTGGATGGCGATCTCGTCGGCAGTTCCCTGCTTGAAGACGCCGCCCGCATCGGTATAGACGCCCTCGGTATTTTCTCGGAGGACGACGAAATCGACGTCTTTGGGCTCGACGCCCTTCAGTGGGCAGAGCGCCGCATCCAGCAGGCGGACGGGCCGCACGTTGGCGTAGAGGTCCATCTTGAAGCGCATGCCCAGCAGAATTTCTTTGGCGTGAATGTTGGTTTTGACGCGGGGGTCGCCGAAGGCTCCGACCAGAATGGCGTCGAAATCGCGGGCGAGCATGACGAATCCATCAGGAGGAACAGTCGTCTGGTCGCGCAGGTAGCGGTCAGCGCCCCAGTCGAATTCGGTGAATACGACCTCCGCTCCTGAGGCCTGGATGACGTTAACCGCCTGCGGAATCACCTCTTTGCCGATTCCGTCGCCGGGGAGCACGGCGATGCGCTTCTTTGTCTGCTTTTTGTGGTCCACGGCGGAAACGTTAACACAATCGCTATAATCGAATACAGTATGGGTCTTACGGCACTTCAGGTACATGGCGAGGGATTGGGCGCGGCGAGCGTGGGCGAATATCGCGGCGCAACAACCGCGGCGCGCTTCAGCGATCCGCAGGCGGAGTTTGCCGCGCTGCGCGGCGGATGCGGAGTGTACGACCTCGGATACCGGGCGAAGATCTCCCTCACGGGCGAGGATCGCGTGCGCTGGCTGAATGGTATGGTCACGAACAATATCCGCGATCTCGCTGTTGGACAAGGAGTGTATGCGTTTCTGCTGAATCCGCAGGGGCGCATTTTGGGCGATCTTTACGCCTACAACCGCGGCGAGTCGATTGCGGTCGACACCGACCACAGCCAGGTGGAGAAAATTCTCGCTACCTTCGATCACTACATCATCATGGACGATGTCGATGTAAAGAACCTGAGCGGGCAGGTGACGACATTGGGCGTCGCGGGGCCGAAGTCGCGAGAAGTGTTGGCGGCCGCGGGCATTGAAATTCCGGAAGCCCATCCTTTGCAGATTCTCGAGGCGAAGTGCACCTGCGATTGCGATTGCTCGCGCTGCATGGCGGTGCGCGGTGAGGATCCGGCGAACGAGAGCTATGAACTGTGGCTTGCTCCGGGCGATGTGAGGAAGACCTGGGATGCCCTGGTGGCCCATGGCGCTACACCAGTAGGCTCAGAGGCGATCGAGTTGCATCGCATTGTGTCGGGCATTCCGCTGTATGGGGTCGACATCCGCGAGCGCGACTTGCCGCAAGAAACCGAGCAAACGCGAGCCCTGAATTTCAACAAGGGCTGCTATGTGGGGCAGGAGATCGTGGAGAGGATTCGTTCGCGGGGAGCAGTACACCGGAAGTTCTCCGGATTTGTTAGTGATGCGACTGCGGCAATTGCCCCGGGCAACAAGATTATTGCCGGTGAGAAAGAAGTCGGAGAGATAACCAGCGCTGCTCACCTGCACTCGCCCGATGGAGACAAAAGCGTCGCTCTGGGATACATTCGCCGCGAAGTAGGCGTTCCCGGGCGCGAGGTTATGATTGGCGCAGTGAAGGCGACGGTGGTCCAGGTTCCAGAGGGCATCCTGTCGCAGAACGAACGGCCGCCGGAACAGCGCCCGGCTTGACTCAGAATTTCTTGACGGAAAGTTCGCAGTGATTTGAGGGAAAAGTTTATGGCTGATAAGAGACAGGAATCGAGTTTCACGGTAACGGACCGGCGGTTGTTTACGGCGGATGGAGAGTTGCGGCCGGAAGCGCGCGAGGAGAGCGAGGCGCCAAAGCAGGCTGCACCCTCGCCTAAGCCGCCCACCGCAGAGCAGACGCCTGTGGCGCAGGAAAAGATTCCCCCGAGCACGGCTGCGGAAACTGTAGAAGAGCGCGATATGCCGGTGCCTCCAACCAATGCAGAGCAAGAGGCGCAGGCCGCGGCGTACCGGCAATCCTCCAAAGACCTGGACACGCAGGTCGAGTTGAGCGGGCACTCGGCGAAGGAATTCGAGATTACCTTCGAAAGATTCATGGCGTCGCTCTACATGACGGCGATGCTGCAGCTGGGGTTAATGCGGCAACAGGGCGAGCAGCCGCGGGTGGACATCATCGGCGCCCGCCAGACCATCGACACGCTCAGCCTCATTTCGGAAAAGACGAAGGGCAATCTCACCGCGGCCGAAGAAAATTTCCTGCAGAACAGCTTATATGAGCTGCGCATGGCCTATGTGGAGGTCACGAACGCGCTGGCGCGTCCGCCGCAACCCGGCCCCGCGACGGGAACGACTGGAAGATGAAAGCAACCTTGACCGTGTTAGGCAGCGGGACGTCGATGGGCGTGCCTACGCTGGGATGCGACTGCGCTGTCTGCCACTCCAACGATCCGCATGACCGGCGCACCCGGCCGTCGATCATGCTGGAGTACGGCGGCAAGGTCGTTCTGATCGACACCACGCCCGACTTCTACGCGCAGGCGGTACGCGAGCAGATCAACCAGGTCGATGCTGTGTTCTACACCCACACGCACGCCGACCACATTCTCGGCATCGACGATCTGCGGCCCCTGAGCTACCGGCACAAGCCCGAGAAGCTTCCCCTCTATGCGCGACCCGACGCGGCGGCGTTTCTGCGGCGGATGTTTTCCTACATCTTTGACGCGGACTACAAGTTCGGCGGACTGCCTTTGCTGGAGTTGCGGCCTATCGACGGGCCGGTCGATGTGCATGGAGTGCGCTTCGAGCCCGTCACTCTGATCCACGGGGAGACGCAGATTTACGGCTACCGCTTCGGCTCGGCGGCGTACCTGACGGATCACAGCGAGATTCCGGAATCTTCGCTACACCAACTGGAAGATCTTGACATTCTGTTTCTGGATGCGTTGCGGCACAAGCCGCATCCCACGCACTCGACGGTGAAGAACTCGCTAGGGATCGTCGACCGGTTGAGGCCGAAACGGGCATTCTTCACGCACATCTGCCACGATCTGGGACACGAAGCGACCAATGCCACGCTGCCGAAGCACGTGCGGCTGTCGTATGACGGGATGAAGCTGGAGTTCGAAATCTAATTGTTGATTGATGATTCTTGATGGTTGATTGAAAAACATCCTGCGCCGGCGGGCTCAAGGGTTTTATTCAACAATCAAAAATCAATAATCAACAATTTTTCTTCATGCAAGTCTTTCACAAACTCGAGGACGTTCCCGCCGACCTTGGCCCAACCGTGGTTAGCGTGGGCAATTTTGACGGCGTACACCGGGCGCACGCACATGTATTGCAGGAGATCGTTTCGCGTGCGCGGGCGACCGGGAGCAAGGCAATCGCGGTCACGTTTGAGCCGCATCCTACGCGGATCCTGAAGCCCGAAGCAGGATTGAAGCTGCTCACTCCCACGCCCGAGAAGCTGCGCTGGCTCGAGGGCACAGGGATCGATGCCGTGCTGCTGCTTCCCTTCGGTCGGGACCTGTCGCTGATGACGCCGCGGCAGTTTGCCGAGCGCATTCTGAAAAAGAAGCTTCATGCGCGCGAAGTGCACGAGGGATTCAATTTCCGCTTCGGTCATAAAGCTGCGGGCGACGTCAATCAGCTCGCGGATTTCGGGCGCGAGATGGGATTTGAAGTGAAGGTATATCCCGAGATGACTTTGCGCGGCGAAACGGTCTCGAGCAGCCAGATTCGCAGGCTGGTTGGGGCTGGGCGCGTGAGCCGGGCGCGACATCTGCTGGGACGCGCCTTCTGCATTCTGGGGATTCCGGGACGCGGCCGCGGCTACGGATCGAAGTACACCGTGCCCACAATCAACTTGGCGCGCTATGAGGAACTGGTGCCGAAGGATGGCGTCTACATCACGTGGACGCGCGTTGGGAACGAGCGGTTTGATTCGGTGACAAATGTGGGCAACCGGCCGACGTTTGGTGCCGAGTTATTTGCCATCGAAACCCACCTGCTGAATTTTCATCCCATTGAACTGACGCCGGAGACGGAAGTGGAAATCTGCTTCCTGGAACGGCTGCGGGATGAGATCAAATTTCCGTCCGTGGACGCGCTGCGGGAGCAGATTGCGCGCGACGTAAAGAAGGCGCGAAGATATTTCCATTTGCTGAGCCGGACGGCCCTCAGAGCCTAAAGCCCGCAACAAGGATCGTCCCTTACGCGTCCTACGACGCCAGTCGCACGTCGAACTCAATTCTGACTTCGTCTTTGGCTCTGATACCCGCTTTTCCGGGGGGCTTGATCCCGAAGTCGGTCTGCTTCACGGTGGTCTCGCCGGTGTAACGGCCATCCTTCAGGGTCACTTGCACCGTGACTGGCCTCGTTTGCCCGCGCAGCGTCAGATTCCCGAGCAGCGTCCATCGCCCTTCGCCGTCTGGCTTAGCAGTTGTGGACTTGAACACGATTTCCTGATGATGCTCGCTATCGAGCACTTCCGGCCCCAGCATCGTTTTCTGTACTTCGGCGCGATCCTTGTCGGATTCGCCCTTGTCGATCACGCGCAACTCCCGCGCATTTACGTGGACTTCAACCGCGGGATGCGAACCGGTGTCTGCCGTACCACTGTGAATCGGCGCGTGCACTTCATGCTCGTGTCCCAGCGCCGAGAGCGCGCCCGTCTTGCCGACGTGGATCGTTAACGTGGACTTCTGTGCGTCAATGTTGTGTTGTTGCGCGCTCACAGCCAGCACGCACGTCAAGGTCATTGCCGCCAGCAAGACAATTCGCCTCATCCGTCACCTCTCAAACCCGAATTTCCGTCCAGCCTCAAAGTGGCGGTCCCGGTCGCGTCATCGACCGATCCCTAAGGGCCCATAGAATCGGCCACATCAGGTTCGGGTGTGACCAGTTAACCAAGGGCAATCGTTTCTTGTGTCATGGAGTTGTAAATCCCTTGAGTTAGCGCTTAGGGGGGACGCCCAAGGCATTGCTCCGTTAGCGCTAAATTTGAGAACGGCGACGTTCATTGCGAGTGACACAGCGATCTCTCAGAGCGGAAGTTGGTTGGGGTGCGTCTCTGCCGGGATTCCGCGCTACGTCAGCCTGTGCGAATTCACCGCACAGCCCTTCAAAACTCGCTGGAGGCGCCTCCGCCTCCCGATTGCCCACCCCCGAAGTGGACGCCCGCATCGCTTGTTTGTGCTTCTGGCGTTATCGACTGCGGCGATATCAGGCCCAATACATTGGACCCGACGTTCATCCACTGTTTGTCCTTCCCCGAAAGGCGTGCAGCGGTAAAGCCATGGCGAATTCCGCCTGGGCCATGGGCAAGCCAGCGTCGGGTGAAAACGGCGATAGCAGTTAACAGCATGCCGAGAAGCATCGGGTCCCAGGTGTGCCGCTGCCAGCCGAGATAAGGCTTATTGGAGACGAGCGTCAGTGTGGCGACAATCGCGCCCACGGCGATGACGAACCGGTCCTTCTGCCGAAAGCCGCGCGCGAGTACGATTGGCGGCAGAAACCAGATCAGCACCCACGTTCCCCAGTAGAACGGCCTGGCGAATTCAGGGGTGACGTGAATGCCGCCCCACCACCGAACGGGCAGGTCCAACGACAAAAAGTCCAACGACGAAAGGTGAAGATTGATGGCCAGGTACATGCCAAGCCAGAGCATTGCTTCGACAAGCGAATAATCATCTTCGATGCAGTCGAAGCGGTGGCGGGAGCGTAGCGCGGCTACACCCGCTAGCCCGATTGCGTAGAACACGGCGACCATCACATGCTGCGCCGAGTGGGACGAGGTCCAGTAGCCTGGCAGAAAGAGGACGAAGATCATCACGCCTAGAAACGCGTATGAGAATCCGAAGCGGCGCCATATCCAAAGAGAAAAGGCAGCGCCGGCTGCGGGAACCAGGAACTGGCCTGCGTCCGGCCTGGACGAAAAAGGACTGCCGCCAAAAAAAGCGGCCAGTATTCCCACGCAGAGAAAACCAACCGAGAAAACGGCGAGCGCTTCCTCGATACCGAAACGATAGAGCCTGCCTTGGGAAACCACGACTTCGGCAGCCAGGTAGCAGACGGCCGCGAAGATCAGGAAAAAAACGCCGGCGGTTTGCTCCGTCGGCCGCGAAAGAAAAACCACGAAGAACAGCCCCGCGGCGGCACCCACGATGATCAGGGTGAACAGAAATAAAACCAGCCGCAGGAAAATGTTGGTGGTTCGGAGATCAGAAACCGTTTCCTGTTCCAGAAGCTGGTACTGCTCTTTGGTGAGGTAGCCCTCGCCGGCCCAGTCTGTCAGAAGTTTGCGGGCGCGCAGAGTCTCCTCGCTGGATGCGCTGTAGATTCTCACGCTGGCCTCCCGAAGCGTCGCCCGATCTGGACCAGCAGCACTAGCATCGCGACTCCGGTAACGACGAAATAGCCCAGGACAGCGCTTTCGTCATTCACGCCACGGAGAAACACCGAGCTGACACCTACGTAGCCGTAGACAGCGGCATAAGCAACAAAGGCAAACTGCCGTCGTGCCAGTCCCCAGGCAAGAGACGCGCCACAGGCGATAAACAGAGCGAGAAACCATATTCCGTAGCCCTCCCGATTGAAAACGCCGGAAAGTAGTGCCCAAAAGAGGACGTTGGCCACGATGTTCAGATAGGTTCCAAAGAAGTGCGCCTTCACGCCGCAGCGCTGTAGACTCGCCCCGCCCACGCCGACCAGCAGACAGTAGAGAAGAGCATATTGGCGATACGTCGCGTCCTGAGCGTGCGGCCAGCGCGAGACCGTAAGCCCGAACCATCCGGCGAGTGAGGACAAACCGAGCGAAAGCACGAAGCGATTGTCAAAACGATAAGCGAGGAAGAAGAAGAGGGCGGCGGTCGCCAGTAGAGCGAAATCCAATCGTCCGGACAGCACGTTGAAACGCTTCTCGATGTAAGCCAGTTCCACTGACCAGACGAGGCTGCCGAGATAAAGCACGTAGTCGAAGATCGGACTCGGCGCAGGCGCTTCAGCGGCGGACCAGGCGGACGCGCGGGAAAAGCAGTACCAAAAACACGCTGCCAGGATGGCCGAAAGGACCGTCAGGACGAGGACATCACCGAGTTGCTCCGACCACGTGCCGACAGTCCAGCCAAGTCCAGCAACGAACGCCAGCACACCGGCGTAGAGGAGCACGTTCAGTTCGAGAAAGAGCGAGAACGGTTCTCCACGGACGAGAGCTGCCAAATGGGCGTTCTGTTCGGGCGATATTTTGCCCTGCCGCTTCCACTGCTCCAGTCGTGCGAGGATGGTCATGAAGCCCTCGTTCCCCGACCTTGCATCACGGTGTCCATAGCCCGCCATCGGATCCCAGTGCCACCTGTTCGGTCCATGAGTTACTCATCGTACATTCCGATCGGCTCGTCGCGATCAAAAAAACGTGATTAGATGTGCGGTCGAGGTAGTCCAGAAGTCGGCTTCCGGGAAATTGGAGCTTCCATTTGCCGCTATCCTATTTCCGGATGCGGGCTCTGGCTTGAGTTAGCGCTTATGCTGGGAACGCCCCCTGTGACAGCCGGCGCGACGCCCGGCGCTACGGTTCGCTGTCAGTCACTTCTATTTGACTTCTCTCGTCGACGCGAACTCCCAGCCAGAGCAGCCCCGCGACCAGCGATAATCCGGCGGTGAAGGTCAATGCGGTCTCCCAGCCAATGCGGGCGGCCAGCCAGGGGGTGAGTGCGGGCGAAATCATGCCGCCGATGTTGCTGCCGAAGTTCATCGTGCCTCCGGCAATGCCGCTGCGCTCGCCCGAGAGCTGGGTCATCGTGGCCCAGAACGGGCCTTCGGTGCAGATCACCAGTACGGTGCACGCAGTGAGCGCGGCTACGGCCATGTTCGCGCTGGGAGTGCGTGCTCCGATTACGAGGAAGATCGCGCCGGCGCAGAGAGCCGCTAGTGGCAAGCTGCGGCGTCCCCAGGTCGCGCCCCAGCGAGTCACCGCGAAATCCGAGAGAACGCCGCCCAGCGGAATTGCGACGATTGTCGCCACCCAGGGCAAAGCCGTGAAGGTCGCGGCCTGCAGTACCGCGAAATGGCGGACCTGTACGAGGTACAGATAGAACCAGAAGATGAAGATATAACCGAGATATCCCTGCAGAAGGTAGCTGCTGAAGAGAAACCAGAAACTAGAAGAGCGTAGTGGGCGAGGTGGCACCGAATTGCTGACAGTCGTTGAATCGGCAGCCGTCTTTCTTGCGTGATGCTCGTGCGGCGCAAAAAACCACCAGAGCAGTCCTGCGGCCGCGCTGAGGGAGGCGGCGACGCACAGGGCAATGCGCCATCCGTAGCGAGTGGTGATGGGCGCGAGCAGTACCGGAGTCAACGCAGATCCAATGCCCACGCTGACCAGCACCAGGCTGTTGGCGCGCGCTTGCAGCCGGGCGGGCACGATCACTGCAATCGTTCTGCCCGAAGTCGGATAGGTGGGAGCGGCGATGACTCCAAAAAGGCCGCGCACCAGCCAGAACTGCGGAAGCACGAGAGCGAGCGCGAATCCGTGCCATCCCACCAGCGCAGTGAGCAACGTGAGCAAAGTAAATCCACCGCAGAGCACGAGGAAGATGCGGCGTGCGCTCACGCGATCGGCCAACCCGCCAGAGGGTACTTGGAACGCGGTGTATCCCACCAGGAAGGCGCTGAAGACGGTGCCCATCTGCGTTTGCGTCAGGCCGAAGTCACTCATAATGCCGGGAGCGACCACGGTGATGGCGACCCGGCACACATATCCCGCCGAGGCCGCTGCCATGAGCAGCAGCACCAGACGGATGCCTGCGGAAGTTGCGGCAGGCGTTGTTGAGGGCGCGGTCATGGAAGTCGTTTGTGAAATATAAGCTCCGAGTGGCCGGGCACGATGTAGTCCTTCAGTTCGCCGACGAACTCGTAGCCGTGGCCGCGGTAGAACTTTTGCGCGCGTTGGTTGAATGAAGACACGAGCAGGAAGAGATGGCCGCGGTCGCGGTAGCGCTGCTCGGCGAAGGCCATCAGTTGCGATCCCACGCTCTGCCCGCGCGCTTCTGGGTCAACGCCGATGGAGGCAACGTAGGGCGAGGCTGCGAACCCGTAGGCGGCGAGCAGGATGAAGCCGAACGGACGGGACGAATCTTGATCTCGGGCCACAAAAAGCTCTGTGGCGGGTCGAACCAGCACTGCACGGCAACCTTCCAGGTCGCGACCCAAAGTGATCCATGGCTCACTCGATGCCATCAGCCGGGCGCACCATTCATGTTCGGCCTGCGTTGCGGCTGCGATGTGGAGTGGCGGCATGGACGGTTCAAAGCGACAGCGATCGTAGCAGGCGCGGAGCAGTGTCGCCAAGCCCACGATCCTTCGGCGAGCGGCGCGCTTCGTTCCTGGCTTTCGCCAAAGGCATCTCACTCGATGGGGTCGACCAGAACCGATTCCCGATCCGCCACTCCTCTTCCCGGCAACTGCACAATCACAATGGCAGACAGCACCAGGACAATTCCCAACGTCTGTATCGGACGTACGCCTTCGCCCAGCAACGCCGCCGCGAGCAGGATCGAAAAGACCGGCTCCAGGCAGCTGGCGATGATGGCGCGGGTTGGCTCGAGATATTGCAGGCCGAGGAAGTAGAGGGAGAACGATCCCAGCACCGAGATCATGGAGAAGACGAATAGAAATCCCCACTGCGCAAGTGCGTAGTGGGCGGCAACGACCTTCCACGGCGGATTGACGACCAGCCAGAAGACCGAGGCGGAGGCGAGCGTCCAGGTCAGGACGCGCCAGCGGTCGTAGCGGGCGAGGATGCGGTGCCCGCCGATGTTGTAGAAGGCGAAGGAGAACGACGCCAGCAGCGCGGCGATCAGGCCGTAGGAGTCCAGCCGAAGCGGGGACGCCGACTTTCCACCTACCATTCCGATAGTCAACGCGATACCCGCAATGGCTACCGCAACGGCGGCAACTTTCTGCAGCGAGAGCTTCTGTTGCCGACGTGCGACCACGTAGAGCAGGACCCACACTGGCGCGGTGTATTGCAGAATGATGGCGATGGCGACGCTCGTCTTCTGGATGGCGACGTAATAGAAGTAGTTCGACGCTGCAACGCCCAGCATCCCCAGTATGAGGCACTGGATGAGATCGGGCGTGGGCAGCTCGAGGCGCTTCCATCCGCGGCGGCCTACCAGCATGGGAAGCAGCACCAGCAGAGAGAACGACGTTCTGGTTTGCGACAGGATCAGGGGATCGATCGGGTGTAGCGCTTCTCCGGCAAGCGCGAATTTCCCGGTGAAGACGGCGCGGCCCAGCGCGGCGGATACCCCCCAGAGGAACGCGGCGGATCCGATGAAGAAATATCCGCGCAGGTGCGAGCTTCGATTGGAAGTTGAGGAGTTCAGATTTCCGGCACCACATTCGATGATGGGGCTGGATCGAGAAGCTGGTCAAGACGTGCAGGATCAAATCCGGTAACGACCTCGGTGGTTTCGCCCGAGACGATCACCAGCGTAGGCGTTTCGTCGCTGCCGTAGGTTTCGGTCATGGCGCGCCGCTCTTCCGTGTTGACGCTGATGTCGTGTTCTTCGAAAACAATTTCGCGGGCCTCGAGGTAGACGCGCATCAGCTCGCAGGACAGGCAGCCGGGTTGGATGAACAGCAGGATGCGAGTCATTTCAGCCGCTGTATTCGATCTCGAACGTAATCTTCGCCGTCTTCTCCAGCATGGCTGACACCGAACAATATTTTTCTTTCGAGAGGTGCACCGCGTCTTCCATCGCTTTGCGGGAAACCTTGCCGCCCACGCGATACGTCAGCTTAATCTCATTGTAGACCGCAGGATAGCCTTCCGCCCGCTCGCCTTGCGCGCTGACTTCGAGGCTGGTGAACGGCTCGCGTTTTTTGCGGAGAATCCCAACAACGTCAGACGCCGTGCAGCCGCAGAGAGCGATGAGCACAAGTTCCATCGGCGTACTGGCTGTTTTCTCCTTGGCGGTGTCCATCACGATGGCATGGCGCGACGTGGCCTCGGCGACGTAGCGCTCGTTGTCGGTCCACAATACTTTCGCTGCAATCATGAAACCTTCTTATTGGAAATTGTTGAATTTTGATTGTTGATTGTTGAATGAGAACCTTTTTTCGCCGTGGTCCTCGAAGCGTTGAAGATGGCCACTAGTTGGTTGGCTTCAGACGTCAGATCCTTGAGTTTCAATCCTGGGATCAGGCCAGCGTCAACCAGGAACTCCAACCAGAACGCCGTTTCGTCCGATTCTTCAATGACGATCGCCAGTTTTGCGAGGAATTCGGGGCGAGAACGGGCCCGACACACAGCGCGATAGTTCGCGGCCACTGAAATGCCCGATCGCAACAGCTGATTCCCAATTATTCGTCCTTCAGCGCTCGGCGGCAATGAGCGGACCACCTTCATCACACGCAACGCAAACTTTTTGGTTCGGTCTTTCAGGTCACAAGCTGGATGTTCCATAGCTTTTCATTCAACAATCAAAAATCAACAATCAACAATTTCTCTGTGCATGTCTGTGACAGATGTCACAATCCCCTATCTCCGGTTATCGGTGCTGGGCTCGGGGTGAATAAGGACGCGGAACAGTTCTGGCGCATCTTGCTTGAAGCGGATTTCCAGCTCCGTCTGAATTTCGTGCACCCGAGCCAGAGACAGCTCGTCCGACAACGTGCAGTGGCACGAGAGGTAGAGGCGGCCGCGCACGCGCTTGAAAATGAAGTCGTGCACGTCGAGGATCTCCGGGAACTGCGAGGCGACGGTCCTCAGGCGATGCTCGAGTTCGGCGTCGCCCACCAATTCTTCCGGCTTCTCGATGGTGGCCGGCTCGCTCTCGATATGGGTCAGGATTTCGTGAATCTCAGGAACGTCGCGGCGCATGTCGGCTTCCAGTTCAGTAACCTGGTCGTGAGCATCTTTAAGGCTCATGCGCTCGTCGAGTTCGACATGCTGCTCGACGTGAACCTGGCCGCCGATTTGCTGCACGCTGATATCGTGCACGTTCAGGTTCCTGTGCGTGGCCACGGCGCGAATGCGGTCGAAGATGTTCTCCGAGCGCTGGGCGCGCGGCAACGGCTGTACGGTTACATCGGCGTCAGGCAGGATGCGGCGGACCGATTCTGTCACGGCCGCGGCTAATTGGCCGGAGCGCTGGAAGGTAACGGTGCGCGCGACTCCAATCGCGAGATCGGCGAAGTAGCGGTTGCCGGCGCGGCGGATGCGGACCCGATCCACCTCGAGCACTCCATCCACGTGCGAGACGGCGTCATAAATCTGCGATCTCACTCCTGGAGGTGCGGCGTCCAGCAAAGCATCAATCGTGCGGCGAGCTAAACGCCAGCTCACCGAAACAACGACTCCCGCCACGAATAATGCGGCGACGGGATCGGAATCGCGCAACCAGTCGATGTGATAGCTGCGGCCCGCCAGCACCAGTCCCAGTCCGAGCACGACCACGCCCGCGGACCAGATATCGGTGGAAAAATGGAGCGCGTCGGCCTCCAGGGCTTGGCTGTCGTATTTGGTGGCAATGCGTCCCAGCGCTCGCGAGCGCCACCAATCGACTCCCATCGAAAAAATCATCACCGCGAAAGCCGCGATCGTAGGCTCGATTTCGATGTGGCGAAAGAAAAGACGGAGTACGGCTTCGTAAATGATCCAGGCGCAGGTTAACAGCAGCAGGCCGGTTTCGACGAACGCCGAAAAGTTTTCGACCTTGCCATGACCATACTGGTGGTCGGCATCGGCAGGCTTGTCGGAGACGCGAACCGAAAAAAATGTCAGGATCGACGCGATGAGGTCGAGTCCGGAGTGCGCCGCCTCGGAGAGAATGCCCAGGCTTCCCGTGGAGATTCCCACGACAATCTTCAGCCCGGTGATCACAACCGCGGCCAAAACCGAGTTCCCTGCTGCCGTGCGCTTCTCGACGCGCATCAACTCCGCGGATGGAATGGCCGAGCTGTCCGACATGGAGGAATTATCGCCGCTCCGGACGAAATGCGTAAAGCAAGGAATCATTTAATCATCGGATCATTGAATCAATAAGCCTCCAATGCCGCGCGTCACCCGCGTTGATTGACTCAATGATTTAATGACTCAATGATTCAATCGCTGAAGGCTCGTGATTCCAATCACGCATGATTCTCCCCTCGGGTGTGCTAGGATTTCCTGCTCAGTAATTTCCATTTCTGATGGACCCATTTTGGAGGGAGAGAATGATGCGTAAGAGTTGTCTGCTGTGTGTTCTGTTGGGATCGCTGGCATGGGGACAAGCGGCGCCGAGCACGCCCGCGCCATCACAGCCGGCGCAGGCTCCGGCAGAACAAGAAGCCAAACCGCAGGCACCCGCGCCAGCGCCCCCAGCGCCTGCAGCGCCCGCAGCCCCCGAAGACAAATCGGCGTCGGTGCCGGCCAACGCACCCGTCTTGACGATCGATGGAGTGTGTCCGCCTCAACCCAAGGCTGCAACCACCGCCAAGACGGCAGCCGGGGCGAAAGCTCCCGCGACCAAGAGTTCTACGGCCGGTTGCAAGACGGTCATCACCAAAGCGCAATTTGAAAAGTTGGCCAACAGCCTGGCTCCGAACGTCACGCCGCAGTTGAAAAAACAATTGGCCGGCCTGCTGCCCCGATTGATGGCCATGTCGCAGGATGCGCAGAAAGAAGGGCTCGACAAAACGCCCGAGTTTGCGGAGCGGGTCAAATTCGTCAAGATGCAGGTCCTCAGCCAGGCACTCCAGCAGCAGATTCAGAAAAAGGCCGCGGACGTCCCTGAAGCGGAGCTTCAAAAGTACTACAAGGAGCATCCCGAAACGTTTGAGCAGTACAACGTAGACCGCATTTTTGTCCCGCGCACCAAGCAGGTCGAGCCGGAAGCGAAGGCAGACGAGGACAAGGACAAAGACGAGAAGCTGACTGAAGAACAGCAGAAAGCGAAAGAAGCAGCGGACAAGGCCAAGACTGAAGAGGGCGAGCAGGCCATGACCAAGCTGGCCGAGGACCTGCGCGCCCGGGCTGCTAAGGGAGAGGACTTCGCCAAGTTGCAGAAAGAAGCTTTCGAGGCGGCTGGAATGAAGATCGAGTCGCCGACGGTGAACCTGCCAACCGTGCGCCGCACCGGGCTGCCGCCGGGGCACGCCGCGGTTTTCGATTTGAAGCAAGGCGATGTGTCCCAGGTCATCAGCGATTCTGGCGGACACTACATTTATAAAGTGAACAGCAAGACCGAATTGCCGTTTGATCAGGCCAAGAACGAGATACACAGCAAACTGCAGAACGATCGCATGCGCGACATGATGGAGAAAGTAAACAAGTCTTTCAACGCGACACCAAACCCAGACTACTTTGGCCCGGGTGGCGTCGGGCAGGAACCGCCGCCGCATATGCCACGGCCCAGGCCAGGCATGCCTCCGAATGCTCCAACCGCACAACCGCAAAACCAGCCACCGGCCCAACCTCCGGCGGCTAAGCCGAACTAATGGCCAAACCTGTCGTCGTGGTAACCGGCGTTTCGGGCAACCTGGGATCCAGGCTCTTGCCGCTGCTGGGAAGTTTTTCGGTCATTGGGGTGGACGTGAGTCCGCCCCGCACCAGCGCCGAGCTGCAATTTGAAAGCATCGACCTGGGGCAGGAGTCGTCGACCAGGACTCTATTCGAACTGCTGCGCGATACGCGTCCCTTTGCGGTGGTGCATCTTGCCTTCGTGATCGATCCGGTGCGCACCGGCGTGCTCGATGTGGATCGCATGTGGCAGATCAACGTGGCGGGAACAGCGCGCGTGATGGAGGCGGTCACCGAGGTCAATCGCAGTTCCGACGACGGCATCAAGCAGTTCATTTTTCCCAGCAGCGTCTCGGCGTACGGCCCCGATCTGCCCGCGCCGGCTACGGAGGACTCCGCGCTGGAAGCGCACACGCTGCCTTACGCCGTCCACAAGAAGGAGTCCGACGAGGTAGTGCAGCAGCGCTGTACCGCTCTGCGGGGATGCAGCGTATACATCCTGAGGCCGCACATTTTCGCCGGGGCAAGCGTAGAGAATTACCTGATGGGCGCCTTCCGCGGAACCCCCAATGGCAAGAGCGAGCGGGCGAAAAAGATGCGCGAGCAAGGCACGCGCCTGCCTTGCATGCTGCCGCGCGGCCAACAGTATCTCGACAACAGGATTCAATTCATCCATGTTGACGACATGGCGCGCTTGCTGCGGCACATCCTGCAGCGGGAACCGGAGGCACAGCGGCTGACGGTGCTGAACGTTGCTGGGCGCGGCGAGCCCCTCACCTTTGCCAAATGTATCGAGATGGCGCACGCGAAACTGCTGCGCGTCCCCGGCAAATGGATGATGCGGCAGATACTGTCATTCCTGTGGAAGCGCCAGATTTCGGCAATCCCCCCGCAAGCCGTGCCCTACATGACCGGCGAATACATCATGAACACGGAGCGGTTGCGGCGTTTCCTGGGACCGGAGTACGAGCACGTGATCCGCTACACGATCACTGATGCTTTCGCCGACAGCTTTCAGCCGGCAGCAGCGACCTAGCGCGTTGCGGTGCCCGGCTCATTATCCTTTCTTTGTGGAAGCTTCTGCCCTCCCCTATACACGAATTCTTTGTGCTTGCTGTCGTGGAAACAGCGGAGTGCACGAATTATTTCCGTGGCAGCGCGGCAAATATTTCTTGTAAGTGTGGGAATAAAAATACCGGGGCGGCAGTTTATGCTATGGAGGTGCCAGACCAGCGCTTGCCTGCCGCAACTTTTGAAGATCTGGCCCTGCCTCTTTTCGACCAGCTCTACAACTTCGCGCACTGGCTCACGCAAGATCGGGTCGAGGCCGAGGACCTGGTGCAGGAGACTTACTTCAAGGCGCTGCGTGGGTTTGCCTCATTTCAGGCGGGCACAAATTTTCGTGCCTGGATGTTCCGCATTTTGAGGAACTCGTTCTTGACTACCAGAGCAGGCCTCAAAGCAACCGTAGCCTACGACGAGGAGGAGCATGAGGCCGATGCGTCCGCAAGCGGTCCGACTCCGGAAAGCATTCTGCTCGAGCAGGCGAATCGCGAGATCCTGCGGCAGGCGCTCGAGGAACTGCCGTTGCCCTTCCGCGAGATCCTGCTGCTTTGTGAGGTCGAAGAAATGTCGTACCAGGAGATCGCCGAGACGCTTGGAATCCCGCTGGGCACGGTGATGTCGAGACTATCGCGTGCGCGGAAGGCGCTGCGCGGTTTATTGCAGCAGAAACTCCGAGGAGAACGGCATGGCGTGTGAAGCGTGGCGTGAGAAATTGGACGCCTATGTCGACGGCGAACTCGCGCCTTCCGAGGCAAGCGCCCTGAGCGCACACATGCGGGAGTGCGCCGCATGTGCCGCTGAAGCTCTACAACGGGTGCAGATGAAGCGAGCGGTCGCTGCTGCCGGCAAGCGCTACGAACCCAGCGCACAATTTCGGGCAAGAGTTGCGAAGAGCGTTTCCACGAAGCGGCGCTGGAAAATGCGCTGGCAGTGGCTGGTTGTGGCCGTTCCCGCCGTTATGGTTCTGGTAGTGTCCATTCTCGTGAATCTCTCGGTGCAGAGGGAGAAAGCGCTCGGGCGGCGGGTTTACAGCGAACTGACTGACCTGCACGTTGCCGCGCTTGCCAGCGCGACGCCAGTGGACGTGCTTTCGACCGACCGCCACACAGTGAAGCCGTGGTTTGAAGGGAAACTTCCTTTCACCTTCAACTTGCCCGAACTGCAAGGATCGGAATTCACCTTGCTGGGAGGACGCGTCACTTACCTCGAACAAACGCCCGGCGCGCATCTGATCTACCAACTGCGCAAGCACAGGATTTCGGTATTCATTTTTCCGGAGCAATCGGGGCAGTTGACACAATTGCCGTCGGGTCCCGTCAGCGCATTGTCATTCAACCTGCAAAGCTGGACGCAGAATGGACTGCGGTATTTCGTAGTGGGCGATGTCAGCGCGGATGATATTCAGGCGCTGAGCAAGTTGCTCCACAATGCCGGCTAGAAGATCACGCGGGCGCTATTTCTTGCCGCGATACAGTCCCGCGATTCCAAAGGTGTAGGGAGTCCATTTCGCTTCGGCAAAGCCGGCGCTATGCATTCGTTTGAGCATTTCTTCGGGCGCGGGAAATCGCTCTACTGAGGCCGGAAGATACGCGTAGGGGCCGCGAACACCTGACATCAACGTTCCCACCCGCGGCAGGACCTGCTTGAAGTAGATCCGGTACAGCGAGCCTAAGACTCCACGCGGCTCGCCAAAATCGAGGATGCCGCACTCCCCTCCCGGCCGCAGCACGCGCACAATCTCGCGCAACCCCGCATCGTAATCGGCAAGATTGCGGAAGCCGAATGCCGAGGTCACCAGGTCGAAATGGCCACTCGGAAATGGCAGGTTGAGAGCATCAGCCTCGATCCAGTCGGGCGCGCTGTCTCCTGAAGATTTTGTCTTGGCGCGCTGCAGCATGGCGTGCGAAAAATCAGCGCCCAGAATCCGGGAAGACGACTTCCCTGCCTGGCGGCGAAGGGCGAACGTCATGTCCCCAGTGCCGCAGCACAGGTCGAGAACCTGCGCGTCCGGCCGACCGAGGATATGCCGGAAAGTACGGGCAGTGCGGCGCCACCACATGCGATCCACATTGAATGACAGCACGTGGTTCAGCAGGTCATAGCGCGGCGCGATCGAGGTAAACATCTCGCGCACCGCATGCGCCGCAGAATCCTTATCGCTCGCCCCTTCTGGCGCGGCTCCGACTACAGTAGGTTTGCTCTCAGGCACAGTGGATTGGGGGAACGGTTAACGCCGTTTCTTCTTTGCGGTCTTCAGTTGTTTGACGATTCGTTCCACTTGCAGCACATGATTCGTGTCGTGGCCGGCAAACATGCGCACCAGGTGTGTAATGCTCTCTTTGCCGCGCTCGAGGTGCATGCCGTAGTTCTCCCAGGTTCCAGGCGAAATTTCCTTCAGCATGGCCAGATTGTTCTCACGCAGAATACGAAAAGTTTCCAGCGAGCGTTTCGCATCGCGTTCGCGATATTCGAAAGCCGACGCCCAGGCATCCTGATCAAACGGTTGAATGGTGATGCCATTCTCGCCAATGACAGAGCGCATCCGCCAACTGCCAACAATTTCGGTGTCGGCGAGATGGGCGATAACTTCGGCGATCGACCATTTTGCGGGCTCAGGTCGCCACTTCAATTGTTTGGGAGTGAGTCCCTGAATCAGCTTCTTCAGCTTGCCCGCGGTTGTGCGCTGCACTTTGATCGCATCCTGGCCTTCCACGTAGCCCAGGATTCGCGAAATGTATTGTTCCGCTGTTTCCGCCATGCTCGAGACCTCTATTTTCCCCAAACCCAGCCGCCTCGCGAGAGGCGGCGAATCTCTTCGACCGCATTGAGAACGGCGCTGTGGGGCACGTCGCTGGCAATTTCCACCTTGCCAATTTCACGCGGCAGAACGAAGTGGACGATGCCATTCTGCGTTTTCTTGTCGGACTGCAGTCGCGCCAAAATCTTGCGCGAGCTGACATTCACTTCAGGCAGCTTCCCTAAACTCAATATCGCATCGGCGATCCGGCCCGCGACCACGCTGTCGGTCCGGCCCACGCCGAGCGCAATGTTGGCGGCCGCCATCATCCCCCAGGCCACCGCTTCTCCGTGCAAAAGGCTGCGATAATTTGTTTCCGCTTCAAGCGCATGCCCAATCGTGTGGCCTAGGTTCAGGACACGGCGCAGGCCACCCTCCTGTTCGTCCGCGGAGACCACTTCGGCCTTGAGCTTCACCGACTGCGTGATCACCCATTCCAATTCGGCAGGGTCACGCTTCAAGATGCGAGCACGGCTCTGCTCGAAGCGCAGGAACAGTTCGACATTCCCAATGATCCCGCACTTCAGCGCTTCGTACAGCCCAGCGCGAAATTGACGGTCCGAAAGCGTCTTCAAAACGGTGGGATCGATGAGCACAACGCGGGGATGATGGAAAGTCCCGAGCAGATTCTTCCCGGCAACCAGATTGACTCCGGTCTTGCCTCCAATGGAGGCGTCGAGTTGCGCGAGCACCGTGGTGGGAACCTGCACAAAATCCACACCGCGCATGTAAAGCGAGGCCAGCATTCCACTCAGATCGCCCACCACACCGCCGCCCAATGCGACGATGACGGCCTTACGGTCGGCGCCTAGACGCGCCAGTTTTTCAGCCAGAGCCTCGACCGTTGCCAGGCGCTTCGCAGGCTCGCCGTCGGGCATCACAACCACTTCCGGCGCAAATCCGGCGGCCTTCAGCGAGGAAACCAGCTTTGCGCCCCAGCGCCTGCGCACCGGGGCTGCCGTAACGACAAAAAGACGGCTGGATTGCGGCAGAAGTTCGCCCAGAACCGAGCCCGCACGCGTGAGCAGGCCGTTTTCGATCCAGGCCTGATACGGCCCGGAAGGAACATGGATGGTCGCTTGCGGCATTGCGCTCCCATCATAACGTAAAGGTTCCAACAACCACGCTGGTCCGGGCGGTGTTACTATTTTTTCACCCTATGAAGGGTTTACCGGCCGAGACTGATTTCGTGGTGATCGGCGCCGGTGTAGCCGGCCTGCGTGCCGCCATCGAACTGGCACCCGCCGGACGTGTGCTCGTACTGGCCAAGAAGGAAACTCCCGATTTCAAGGTGGCCGATGCGAAGAGCGAAGCGGCATGGCTGAGCGACGAAGAGGATGTCAGCCTGCATTTGCAGGATACGCTCGACTCTGGCGATGGCCTGTGCAATCTAGCCGCAGTGAAAATGCTGCTGGAGGAAGCCCCGGAACGCATTGACGAGTTGATTGCATGGGGCAAGCACCATGAAACAAAGTTAACCTTCGGCCTGGAAAACGCGCACAGTAAAGGCCGCGTCCTGCACGCGCAGGGCGATTCCGCAGGCAAAGAGATTTTCAAGGCGCTATGCGAGAAGGTACACTCGCTGAAGCACATCTCCATCGCGCCGTTTACCTTCACCACCGCGATCGTCACCGAAGATGGAAGGGTCACTGGTGTTTCCCTGCTCGATGAGAAGGGAGTTCCGCAGGAGATCGCCTGTTCGGCCGTGCTGCTGGCCACCGGCGGCTGCGGACAGCTCTATCGCAACACGACTAATCCTGAAACAGCCACGGCTGATGGCGTGGCCCTAGCCGCGCGTGCGGGGGCTGAAGTCAGCGACATGGAGTTCGTGCAATTCCATCCAACGGCGTTGTACATGAAAAAGGTTCCACGATTTTTTCTGTCGGAGGACCTGCGCGCCGAAGGCGCCTACTTGCGCAATTTTGAATTGGACCGTTTCATGGGCAAGTATCACCCGCTCGGCGAGCGGGCGCCGCATGACCTGGTGGTGCGGGCGATTGCGCATGAGATGGAAGTCAGCCGGGCGAAGGATCCCTTCGTTTATCTCGACCTCACGCACATGAGAGCCTCCGCCGTGCAGAAGCGCTTTCCCCGCATCTATGCGGCACTGATGGCGCACAATATTGACATTACTGAAGACGTAATTCCCATTCGCCCGGCGGCGCACTACTGCGTGGGAGGTGTGCGTACCGATTTAGAAGGCAAGACCAACGTGGCCGGACTCTACGCGGCGGGTGAAGTCGCCGCAACCGGCGTGCACGGAGCCAACCGCTTGCCCAGCAACGCGCTGCTGGAAGGGCTCGTATTCGGTGCTCGCGCGGGAAGGGCGATGCGCGAGATGGACAGGAGGGCGCCCAGAACCGGCGCAGAGCCGCAAGCCGCATATTCAAATGGACCGGTGGACGCCGGGCTCGAAGAGTTGATTGGGCAGATTCAGGATTTGATGTGGAATGAAGTCGGAATTGTGCGCACGCGAATGAGAATGCAGAAGGCCCTCAAAGCTCTGGAAGACATGGGGCCGAAGCTGGCCCAGCCAAAAACACGCCGCAAGCACGAAGCCGCAAACCTGCATTTGACGTCGTTGCTGCTGGCGAAATCCGCCTTAGCCCGCGAGGAAAGCCGTGGGGCCCACTACCGCATGGATTCTCCCGACCACGATGACAAGAAGTTCTTGAAACACTCGGTAGTGAAGGTCGGCGGCAACGTTCGATTCGTGTGACGTGATGGTTGATTCTTATTTTTGATTGTTATTCAAACAAGTTATTGGCAACCCGAGATTTCAATCAAGAATCAACAATCATCAATTAACAATCGCTTTTCCCTTCTCCGGAAACGCCACGGAGAGCAAAATCGAAAACAGCAGCACCCCCGCCACCGACCCTAGCGTGACATGAATCGGGATTTTTAAATAATCCGAGGCCAGCATCTTCACTCCCACCAGCATCAGCACGACCGCCAGCCCATAGTGCAAAAAGCGGAAGAGTTTCATAAGACCGGAAACCGCGAAGTACATCGAGCGCAGTCCCAGGATCGCGAAGACGTTCGAGGTGTAGACGATGAAGGCGTTCAAAGTAATGGCGAGGATGGCAGGGATGGAATCAACCGCAAACAGAACGTCCGTCGTTTCGATGACCAGCAGCACGATGAGCAGCGGCGTCGCGTAAAGCCGTGCCTTGTCCTGCGGATTGCGAATAAAAAATCGTCCGCCGTGAAACTCGTTCGTAACCGGCATCCATGAGCGGAACGCTTTCACCACGGGATTGGCCGCCGGGTCGATCTGATGCTCGCCCATGATACAGACGCGAATGCCGCTGTAAACCAGCAACGCTCCAAAGATGTACAGCAGCCAGTGAAACCGGTGAATGAGGCCTACGCCCGCGCCGATGAAGATTCCGCGCAACACCAGCGCTCCCAGGATTCCCCAGAACAGCACCCGATGCTGCAGTTCGTCGGGCACGGCGAAATACTTGAAGATCACGAGAAAGATGAAAAGATTATCGACGCTCAGCGAGAGTTCCAGAACATACCCAGTGACGAACTCGAGGCCGCTCTGACGCCCCTGCCAGAAATAGATGATCCCTGCGAACACCGCGGCCTGCGCCACATACATCACGCTCCAACCCAGAGCCTCTCGAAAACTCACAAGATGGCCCGGCCGGTGAAAGACCCGCAGGTCCACCACCAGCATGCCCAGCGCGAAGATGTTGAAGAGAATCCAGAAGTAGAGCAAGCAGAATTCCTGGCGCCTGAAGTTAATTTCAGATTTAAGATTTCAGATTGATGATTGAACCCCGGGCTCTTGCAGCTCGGCGCGCTTCATCTGAAATGGACAATGTGAAATCTCAAATCTGAAATCTTAAATCTGAAATTATTTTTGCCTTCCCCGTTTGCCGCTGACCCAGTCATCCCAAATGCCCTCGGCTTTCAACATATCCACGCTATTGGTCTCGCGCATAGTTTGCTCGATCTGGTCATGCGTCAGGCGAGGACCGATCTTCTCTGGCAGATCTGCGAGTTCCAGGCTGAGTAATGCCGCCTCTGCTACATGCTTCTTCAGTTGTGGGAAGTCCACTTTGTCATAAGTGTCCGAAGTCGCATGGTAGTTTTCCAGGTAGTTCGCCTCCTGTTGCTCAGCCACGAACGTGGGCACACCCTCCAGCATGAAATCGAAGTGGTCGGTACCCCACTCCATGTCGGTCTTGATGTCTTTGACGTCGAACTGCGCCAGCAGAGCAATTAGGTTCTTGGCTGTGCTCACGATGTCGCTGCGGCCGCCGACGGAGAAACCGGTGGTCTTGCCGGTGCCGGAATCGTAGATCACGACGCCTGCCGCCTTGTCGAGCTCGGCGCGATGATTGAAGGCGTAGGCACGCGAGCCCAGCAGCCCCTCCTCTTCCCCGGAGAACAGAATGAAACGAATCGTACGCCGCGGGACGAAGCCGGACGCCTTGATGGCCCGCAGCGCGTCAATCACCAGCGCCGCGTTGCAACCATTATCGAGAGCGCCAGTGCCGAGTTCCCAGGAATCCAGATGCGCACCCAGAATCACGAATTCGTCAGCCTTATCGCTGCCACGAATTTCGCCGATCACGTTGGCGGCCTTGATCGCGCTGCCAATTTGATTGGGAATAGAAAGATCCGCCCAAACCAGTTGTCCGGATGCGAGCTGGCGGGCGATCCGTTCGCCATCTTCCCGCGCCACGATGACCATGGGCAGGCGATCGATTTCGCCCGCCCCGGCGTTCGTGTGCCGGTAGAGAATGTCGTGCTCGCGCGTAGCCATGAACGCAATCGCTCTGGCTTTCGCCTTCACCGCACGCGAGACGATGGGCGGGGCGTTGGCATATTCGGCGAATAAGTCTTCCCAGGTCTTGAGCACCACCGTGTGTACCAGAAGGATCTTGCCGGAAACGTCGCCCGCCTTCTGGAAGTCGGCGTCGCGCCCTTCTCCTACATCGATGATCGGCACATGCTTCACCGGAGCCAAGGCGGGCGCCCATGCCACCGAGACTGCGCGCACGCGAAAGGCGGAGAGCACAGTACCGCCTCCAAACTTGCCGGGATTTAATTCGAAGCCGTTCGTCGCGGTCATTTCGGTGGCGCCTTCGGTCCACGAATAAGGAATTTGAAACGCTTCGCTATGCACGCTGTCCGCTCCGGCAGCGGTGAGCGCTTGCATGCCCCACTGCACCGCGTGCTGCATGGCCGGCGTGCCCGGTACGCGCCCTCCCACCTCGTCAGTCAACCGCCGCAGATTGTCTTCAAGCGGCGAGGGCTTGAGCGCAGTTTGAATTAATTGATTTGCGTCATCGTTTTGGGCGGGAGTCGCAGCGCAGCAGGCAAAACTAACAATGCAAACAAAGAACAGGCCCTTTGCAGTTCGCATATTGCAGTGCATTAGAAATGAAATTAGGGAAAAGCGCCAGTTGATAGAGATGCTGAATAACGAAACTGGTCTTCTCTGCGTTCTCTGCGGCATTTCTCCGCGAACTCAGCGGTCAAAGGCTTAACCGCCGAGCACGCTGAGGATTCGCAGAGGTCGCAGGGAAAATCCGATGTCAGTTTCCAAGCAAAGAAAGCCGCTTACTTTGACGGCAGCGGGTCCATCTTGTCGAGCATGCGTATCGTTTCCAGCATCACGCTCCCCACAATCTGCAGGCTCTTGGGGCTCAGCTTGTCTGCGGTGTCCTGAGTGGTATGCCAGAAGACATCGTTATAACCGTAATTGAAGTCGATCAGATCGGCGCTCGGCACTCCGCGTTTTAGAAAAGGCAGATGATCGTCGGAAACTTCCAGCTCGCGTCCGAAGAAGTGCGACTGATATCCCATCCGCGTGGCCGCCTCGAACACAACCTGCTCCAGCCACGGCGTGGAATGGGTATCGCGATCCACGTTCAAATCGGCGTCTCCAATCATGTCGGCCAACAGCAATGCCTTGACTTTCTTCAGCGTCCCGTCGGCTTGCCACTTTTCCGCCAGATGAGTAATCCCGTAAAGGCTGTCCTTGTCGAACGGCATTTCATTCGGAAGCCCGCCCGAACCGTCCGGCTTCATCGCCTCTTCGGCATCGTCCCAGACCAGCCACACGCTGTAACCATCACGCTGCTTGCCGCGCAGTTGATTCGCCATCTCGAGCAGCAATGCGCTGGAGGAAGCCCCGTCATTAGCTCCAACGTACGAAGTATTCCTTAATGGATAGTTCGTATCGTAATGGCTGGCAACGAGGATGATGCCATCCTTCGTGCCGGGAAATTTCGCGATAATGTTGTGCACCGGAAACTTGCCCGCCGGCGTGTCGGCGGTGAAGGTATCGTCTTCGACCTCGTCGCCCTTCAGGTGGGCGGCGAGGTAGTCTTCAACTTTCTTGTGACTGGCGCTGCCCAGCGGACGCGGGCCGAACTTCACAATTTCTTTCAGATATTGCATGGCGCGCTCGCCGTCGAAAGCCGGCGGCGGACCGCTATCGGGCGGCAGGTTCAAGGGCGCGCTGGCAGCACTTGCTGCCGGAGCAGGAGCAGGCTGAATCTGCGGGGCGTCCTTCGCACGCTCGCAAGCGAGCGAGGCCAGCGAGCAAGCCAGCAGAATCCACGGCAGAGATTTCGATGCCATTATTGTGCCTGCTTCTCTCTCCGCGCCTTGCGCTGCTTGGGATGCACCAGCCATGCGACTCCAATGCTGACTGCGTACAGCGCGATCATGGGCGCGGCGAAAATGCACATGTTCAAGATGTCGGTAGTCGGGGTCACGATTGCCGCAATGATAAAAATCACCAGGATCGAGTAGCGGAAGTTCTTCCACATGAATCCGGCGCTGATGATGCCCATCAGCGACAGGAAGAACACGAGAATCGGCATCTCGAAAATCAGCCCCATGCCGAGGATGATGCTGAGAAACAGCGACGTGTATTCGCCGATGGTGATCATCGGCTGGAATTGCTTGCCAAAGTTGATCAGGAAGGTCAGCGCCGCCGGGTAGACAATCTTGTAGCCGAAGTATCCGCCGGCCGCGAAGAGCGTAATGGTCGAAACCATGAACGGCACGACGTACTTCTTCTCTTTGCGATACAGGCCTGGAGAAATGAACATCCACACCTGGTAGAGCACAAAGGGCGAGGTCAAAAACAAACCGGCCAGAGCCGCAATCTTCAAGTAAAGGTTGAAGGGTTCGGTGGGGTTCAGGTAGACCAGTTTTTCCGCCATGCCATTGGATTTGAGCGCGTCCATGATAGGACGCTGCATGACGTCGTAGATGCGCTCCACCTTCCACCAACACACGCAGAAGCCCACGGCCACCGAGATGATGGAGTAAATAATGCGCCGCCGCAGTTCCTCGAGGTGATCCAGAAAGCCCATGGTGGGCATGGACTCTTTTTCCTCTTCCGCGGGAGGGATCTCGGTGGCGAGTTCAGGCATGCGATTCCTGCGAACTCGAAGATGTCACGCTATCGGACGGATGTACGGCCTCAGTCGCGCCTGCAGTCGGCTCTTTGGCAGCTTCCGAGGAGGCGACAGAGGGTTCGTCGGTAGAGCCGGCCAAGCTGGCGGGAGCCTCCGCCGGCGCGGATTCGGCCTCGACTGCATTCCAGTTACGACTGGTTGTCCCCTCAACCGCCGGAGTCGGCGGTAGGATCGTCGGCTTGTCGACCTCCAGATGAGCGATCTCCTGCTCGATCTGCGCCTTGAAGTCGTTCGAGGCGCGGCGGAATTCATTCATGAACTTGCCGACCTGGCGGGCGATCTCCGGCAGCTTCTTGGGCCCGAAGATAATCAGGGCCAAAAAGAACAGGAAGATCGTCTCAGAGAAACTCATGCGCTTCATCATACTGCCCCGGAAGGAAACGCGGCAATCTGGTGGGTGGGTTCGTGCTGGTCAGTTGCGTTTTGACGCGAATTTCCTATGCGAGCTTTGCGAATCCTCTGCCCCTTTGCAGCTAAGCTCTTCCCACCGCCGGAGGCCGCGGAGAAATGCCGCAGAGAGCGCAGAGAACGAAAAAACAGAGCACGACTTTTGCAACGAAGCCACTACCGCTGAGTTCGTGGGCGTAAGCGACGTCAGGCACAGGTTGCCGAGGCCCTGGAGGGCAGACTTTGCCGCCGCGAAAGAGTATGAGTTTTCTCTTACCTCACCCCGGAGCCTAAGTGATGCAAAAAGTTGTTGCAGGGAGCCGAGCGAATGAAAACGACGATTGGTAGCAGACGTGCCAGTCCAACGTAACAGGCGGTGAAGTTCCCCTGGCGTGATGCCGATGATAGTAGCCGAGCGCGAGTTTTTTCGAAGGAGAGTTCATGTCAGTCACAGGTGTTTCCATCAGATTTTTCACTTACGACAACCAGCCCATCACTCAAAATCACCCTCCCCGGCGCATGCAGCAATTCATGGAGGACTTCCAGCAACTGGGTGAAGATCTGCAATCGGGTAATCTGTCGGCGGCGCAGGCGGATTTTGCCACGTTGCAGCAGATCGGGCCCAGAAGTATCTCGCACCCTACCATCGAGCCCAGCAATCCGCTGTCGCAGGCTTTCGCGCAGCTGGCGCAGGATCTGCAGTCCGGCGATCTCTCGGCAGCTCAGAAGGATTACGCGCAGATTCAGAAGGTGTTTCAGCAGCACGCCGAACGGGCGGAGCGCCACCATCATCATGGTGAAGTGGCCACCCAGATTCAGCAGGCGCTGCAAGCTCTGGGCCACGCGCTGCAAGCCGGCGATCTGGCGAGCGCGCAAAAGGCGTTCGCCGTGTTCAAACATGACCTGCAGAAATTAGCGGAAAGCCGTGGACAGACCGCCACGCCGTCGCCAGCAGTGCCAGCACCACCGGCAACGGGCAGCGTTTCTATGACGGCGTGACCGATCGCGGCGTGGGTCGATGCTCGGATGCGACCATCTGTTGACAGCTAGGGTGGGGCCGCCGCGTTAAGATGTTGCCGCCATGCAATTCTGGTTTGCCCGCGGCAGCGAAGTCTCCATCCGCGAACAACTCGTCACCCAGGTCGTGCTCGGCATTCTGAGCGATGATCTTGCGCCCGGCCAGCGCCTGCCCTCGACACGCGAACTGGCACGCCGCTTCCACCTTCATCCCAACACCATCAGTGCGGGATATCGTCAGCTGTCGCGCGAGCGCTGGGTCGACTTCCGCAAGGGCAGCGGAATTTATGTTCGCGCCACTAAGCCTGAAGCCGCATCCACGGCATCTCTGGCACTGGACCAAATGATTGCCGGGCTCTTCCGCTCGGCGCGCGAGTTGGGCGTCTCCCTGCCCGCGCTGAGAGCGCGGCTGCGGCAATGGCTTGAGCTTCAGCCTCCTGACCATTTTCTGCTGGTTGAGCCCGACGAAGAGCTGCGTAAGATTCTAGCGGCAGAGATCGCCCGCGCGGTGACCTTCCCCGCCCACTCTTGCGGATTTGACGATTGCCCGAAAGCTCCCAACGGCGCCATTCCCGTGGCATTGCCGAATCGTGTTGCTGCCGTACGGAAACTGCTGCCGGCCGGAATCGATCTTCTCGAATTGCAAATTCGGTCGGTGCCCGCCTCGCTTGCCGGATATCTTCCCGCACCTTCGGGAGCGCTCGTCGGCGTGGCCTCGCGCTGGCCCGAGTTTTTGAAAGTATCGCGCGCCGTGCTGAATGCCGCTGGATTCCACCCCGACAGCCTCGTCTTCCGCGACGCGCGCGAAGCCAACTGGCAGCGCGGTCTGAAGCAGTCAGCCGCCGTGGTCTGCGATCTTCTCACCGCAGCCGAACTTCCTTCGGGCTGTCGCGCGATTGCTTTCTCTCTGCTCTCCGAAGCGTCTATCGCAGAGTTGCGGAGATATGAGGAATTCATCCGTCATCCCATGCAGTCCCCCATGGAGTCATGATGCACAGGAGGCACGTTTGAAAGAGCTTCTGGCAGACACGGCCGCGCGCGCCGCACGGTACATCAACCAGGTCAACGAACGCCGCGTGTCACCCTCGGCGGAAAACATTGCACGTCTGAAGAGGCTCGGCGGCCCGCTGCCTGATGGGCCGACCGATCCGGCAGAAGTTCTGGCCCTGCTCGATGACATCGGTTCGCCCGCGACGGTTGCGACCACCGGCGGCCGCTACTTCGGATTCGTGATCGGCGGAACCCTCCCCGCCGCTCTCGCGGCGAACTGGCTCGCGGGCGCATGGGATCAGAACGCCGCCATGCAAGTCATGGCTCCGGGCGCGGCCGAGATTGAGGAGATCGTTCGTGCGTGGACGCTCGATCTTCTCGGCCTTCCTTCGAGCAGCGGCGCGGGATTCGTCACCTGCACCACCATGGCAAACTTTTCGGGCCTGGCCGCAGCGCGCTCGACCTTGCTGCAGCGCTCGGGATGGAATGTCGAAGAAGACGGCCTGTTTGATGCCCCCGCGATTCGGGTCGTGGTCGGCCAGGAAGTTCACGTCTCCGTGCTGCGGGCTCTCACCATGCTCGGCCTCGGCCGCTCGCGCGTGATCACCGTTCCGGCCGACGGCCAGGGACGCATGCGCGCCGATTCCCTTCCCATGCTCGACGGGCAGACCGTGGTCTGCATTCAGGCGGGCAACGTCAACACCGGCGCTTTCGATCCCGCGAAGGAAATCTGCGCCCGGGCCCGCGACGCGGGCGCCTGGGTTCACGTGGACGGCGCATTCGGACTGTGGGGCGCCGTCTCTCCGCTGTACGCGCCGCTGCTTGACGGCGTGAGCGCCGCCGATTCCTGGGCGATTGATTGTCACAAGTGGCTCAACGTTCCTTACGATTCCGGCATCGTCGTGGTGCGCGAGCCGGAGCACCTGCGCCGGGCATTGTCGGCAGGCAGCGCCGCGTATCTGACCCAGAGCGCCGGACGCGAACCGTGGCAATACACTCCCGATGCGTCTCGTCGCGCGCGAGGCATCGAGTTGTGGGCCGCGATGCGGTCCTTGGGAAAAAGCGGGCTGCGCGAAATGATCGAGCGCAATTGCCGCCAGGCCAGACTATTTGCCGAGCGGCTAGAGGCCGCGGGTTTCGCCGTGTTGAACGATGTCGTCCTGAATCAGGTGCTGGTTTCGTTCGGAACTCCGGATCAAACTCGCCGCGTCATCGCAGGAATTCAGGCAGACGGCACCTGCTGGTGTGGCGGCACGGTGTGGCAGGGACACACCGCCATGCGCATCTCGGTCTCCTGCTGGGCGACGACCGACGACGATGTCGAGCGCAGCCTCGAGGCCATGATCCGCATCGCGAATCAGACCAAGAAATAAGACTTCATGTGACACTTTAAGATCCAGCAGAGCTCACTCAAGCTGCCGATTACCGCAGGCGGCTGTGCCGCTCCAGAAACTGTCCCAGAGCGTGCTCTTCAGCAAACCTGCCGGCGCTACCCTGCCCTCATGAAAAACCTACAAAATATTTCATCTCTGCTCATCGCCCCGCTGCTGCTGCTCTCAGCGGCACTGGCGCAAGTGGCGAACTCTGAAATTCCTGACCAGCTTCCCGTCTCAGTCGCAGTCGCACGCTGCCAATACACCCCGGCGGATGAGGCCTGCCTCAGTTTGAGGGAATCCAGCGCGCTAAGCTCTGAAAAGAACCCTGATGGCACACTGGCACAGATGCCGCGGCAAATTCCAGGACCTCCTCGCCTACCACGCCGGCCGCCTGGCCCTTACCCCCGAATGGGCTATACCCGCATGGCGGTTCCCGCTCCGAATGTGGGCCACGCCGCCATTGGTTTCCTGATCGGATTCACGCTAGGTGTGGTTCCCTCGAATGACCGGACCGCCGGAAGCCATGTCGCGCTGGGACTGCTCTGTGGAGGCCTTGGTGCTGTCTTCGGCGCAGCAGTCCCCTCTTTTTCATCCCATCACCGGTATCCCCCCTGGCCCGACGACGACGATGATGAAATGGCATCCCGCTCCAAGGTGGCGAAGCCGGCCTCCCCAGAACCAGTGCCTGCGGAGGCAGCAACGGCCTCGACCGCTCCGACCACCTCCGCCGGATCGGAGTGAGCCATTGTTTTCCGACCGAGAGGAACCTCCGAAGCCCTATGCCGCATCTGATTAGAGGGCCTTCTTAGGGGACAGTTACTAATGTGACCATCCCCTCCCAGGTCCGTCTAACCAGGTGATATACTGCCTGTATTCAGTGCAGTAGCTGGGGTGGAAGTCAGCCCTCAACGAAGGAATTTTCACGATGGCACGTAGTTCTCGCCGCTCACTCTTGCTCGTAGTATTTTTTCTCCTTGCCTGCGGGTTCCTGGGAATTCTGTTTGCCCAACGTTCCGGCCAGCAGTCGTCGATTACCGGCGACTCCGACGTCAAGGACAGCCTGAAACAATTCACCGACGTCTATGCGCTCGTTGAGGACAACTACGCCGAGCCGGTGAATCCTGATAAGGCGATCTACAACGGCGCGATCCCGGGAATGCTGCACGCGCTCGACCCGCACTCGAATTTCTTTGATCCGAAATCGTACGCGCTAATGCGCGAGGACCAGCGCGGCAAGTATTACGGCGTCGGCATGACCGTCGGCCCCCGCAACAACAAAGTCATCGTCATCTATCCCTTCACCGGAACACCCGCATATAAGGCCGGCATTCATCCCGGAGACGTGATTATCGCCGTCGACGGCAAATCTACTGAGAACATGAGCACCACCGATGTAGCCGACCTGCTCAAAGGCCCCAAGGGCACGACGGTTCACATCAGCATTTCGCGCGAAGGCGTTGAAAAGCCCATGGAGTTCACGCTGGTTCGTGACGAGATTCCGCGCTACAGCGTGGATGTGCACTTCTTGATCAAGCCGGGCGTTGGCTATATGCACGTCAACGGATTTAACGAGACCACCGAGCGTGAAGTCTCCGAAGCGTTGGATTCCTTCGGCGACGTCAAAGGCCTCATCCTCGACCTGCGCGGCAATCCCGGCGGGTTGTTGAGCGAGGGCGTGGGCGTGGCTGACAAGTTCCTCAAGAAGGGACAGCTCATCGTCTCCCACCATGGACGCGCATCGGCTGAAAAGCGCTACGTGGCGCAGCATGGCAACAGCGGCAAGGATTATCCCATCGTCGTGCTGGTGAATCGGTTGACCGCGTCGGCGGCTGAGATTGTGTCGGGCGCGATTCAGGATCACGACCGCGGCTTGATCGTGGGCGAAGTCACCTTCGGCAAGGGCCTGGTGCAGACCGTTTATCCGCTGTCGGAGAACACCGGTTTGGCGCTGACCACCGCGCACTACTACACGCCAAGCGGACGCCTGATTCAGCGCGACTACAGCAACATTTCGCTTTACGACTATTACTACAACCGCGAGAGCTCCGAGACTTCGAACACGGCCAACCGCGAGGTAAAGCTCACTGATAGCGGGCGCACGGTTTACGGCGGAGGCGGCATCACTCCCGATGTGAACATTCCTCCCATCAAGACCAATCATTTCCAGGACACGCTCCTGCAGCACTATGCGTTTTTCAACTTCGCCAAGCGCTACGTGGTCGATCACCATCCCACGAAGAGTTTCGAAGTTGACGACGCGACCCTGCAGGCCTTCCGCAAGTCTCTCGACGAGGCCAACGTTCCTTACACCCAGGCCGAGTTGATGGACAACAACGACTGGATCAAGTCAAACATCAAGTCGGAAATCTTCGTCGATGCCTTCGGCCAGGATGAGGGCATGAAGGTTCGTGCCGAGTCCGACCCGGAAGTAGTCAAGGGTCTTGAGTTGCTGCCTCAGGCCAAGGCGCTGGCCGAGAACGCCAAGCGCATCGTGGCCGAGCACAACGCGGCCCCGGCGTTTAACCGCCAATAACAGGCGCCAGTGTCAGTGAAAGCCCGGACACGTTCCGGGCTTTTTTTTACCAGTCGAGAGTGGCACAACGGAAAGGTTTTCTCAGCGAACGCAGAAAAAGAGCAGGTCTCCTGCGCTTGAGTGACGGCAGCGTTCGATTGACTTCACTCCTCCGCTGTGAAAAAATCCGCGAAAGAGGCGGCTTTTGCGGGGGCAATGGCCAGGGTATCTCGGGAGCCAATCTTCCCTTCCCGCTCACTCTCTAAAACGTCACAAGATGGGTGTTTTTCAATATCATGAGCGCAGCGCTGCACGGCGATGGTTGCGGCGCGAGTCGAGGTTCGCGTGAGGCCGGCAGTCCTGGCGGGAGCTGTGCTGCTGGCGGCCCTGGCAGGTTGGACGGACCTGCGCGCCAGGCGCATTCCCAACTGGATTACGGTCCCAGCTTTCGTGGTCGGAGTGACGGTCAACACGATTTTGAATGGCCGGGAGGGGTTGAAAGCAGCTCTCCTGGGTGCCTTGCTCGGCTTCGGCTTGCTGCTGCCGTTCTTTTTGCTGCGCAGCATGGGCGCGGGCGACTTGAAGTTTGTGGTTGCACTCGGCGCCTTCACCGGTCCCGGCCGCCTGGTGGATGTGCTCATCGGATCGGTTTTCGTGGCGGGAGCGATGGCCTTGGCGCTAGTGATCTACAAACGCCGACTGCTCCAAACTTTGCGCAATATCGGACACATCCTGATTTCGCTGATAACATTCCGGCTGCCCGGCTCTCACGTTACGCTCGATGACCCAAACTCGCTTAAAATTCCCAAGGGAGTGGCGCTGGCGCTGACGGTTGTGTTCTACGCTTTTCTCCAGCTCCGGGGAGTTGTATAGGATGACAAACTTCGCGCGCAAAATGTTCTTGCGGCTCATCGCCGAAACCGCCGGCGCCGAGATTGCCGAAGCCGCCGCCGTCCTGCCCCTGATGTTCTTGATCCTGCTCGGAATCTTCTGGTTCGGCCAGGCCTTCAGCATCTATGGCGCGATTAATCGCGCGGCACACGAAGGCGCGCGCGCCGGATCGGTCACTTCTTGCGTAACCTGTACCGGTCCCAACACCATCGCCCAGTATGGGGCTAATGCCGTCACCGCCGTCAATAATGCCCTGACACAATCGCAGCTTGACCCCCTCAAGGCACAAATTCCTTTCGCGCCGCCCTCGTTCAGCGTATGTCAGGGGACCTCCGGCAGCAGCGCGTGCGGCGCTGTTAGCGCGAAGGTATGCGTGCAAATGCCTGTCCAGTTCTCCGATGCCAATACCGCACCCGGAGCATGTGGTATCTCCGTTTCTTTCCAATATCCGTACCAGTTCTGGCTACCCTTCAGCAGCCTCAACCACCAGATCATCTATTTGAAGGCATCGGCGCAAGTGCGCATGGAGAGCCCGTGATTGGCCGGTTTCATCTCCCAGGCTGCATGAGTCGCGCGCAACTCGTTCATGATGAGCGAGCCGCCCAGATCGTGGAGTTCGCGGTGGCGTTGCCGTTGCTGGTGGTGTTTGTGGTCGGCATCTTCGATTTCAGCACCGCCTTCACTTTCAAGCAGCGGCTGACGAACATGGCTCGTGACGCCGCTCATGTCGCGGCTTCCGATCCCAGCAATGACGTACTTCCGGGCGGTGCCACGCCGGGTTCGGTGGTCGATGTTTTTCAGATCGCGGAAAATTACTTGCTGGTGAATAACGTGAACGATTGCGGGCTCAAGCTCAATCCCGCACCTTCGGGCGTGACCTGGACCTTCACCGCTACCGGAAACGGATGCCCTTCGCCCGGGCTCGAGATTGTTGTCAACCGCGGCTATTATTTTCCAGCCAACGGCGGCGCGTTGCCCACCGATTGCCTGCACCCAACTGCCTCCGCTGGGGTAACAACTGTCGTCGCCACCTGTGTAAGCATTCGGTATCCGTACCCGTGGAAATTCGGCCGCGCCGCCAGCCTGCTCGGTTTTAATGACACCCTGCCCGCGCAGATCACGGCCATAGGGGTCTCCATGAATGAGGACTGAAGCATGAAGAAGCCTCTCGTCCCACGGTCGAAGCCGGGCAATCCTGAG
>DASTCU010000072.1:0-1062 GCA_035710825.1 Candidatus Sulfotelmatobacter sp. | reverse complement strand
GACACAGAGAAGCACAGAGGTTTTCTCTTAATAGGAGCTTGCCGGATGAACGCGAAAAAGCGACCTAAGAACCCCTCTGTAACCTCTGTGTCCTCTGTGGTGGAAATTCCAATCGGCATAGGGGGAGCGGTCACCCGCTCGCCCCTGCCACACCACCGTACATGCGGGTCCGCATACGGCGGTTCGGTGGGGTTGAGCTACCCATTGAATAAGCGTGGAAGCCCCAGCGAGTCAAAGTAAGCAATGGGAAACGGGGCGCTCAGGGCCGGGCTGTTCGCCAGCCGCCAAGAGCTTCGTCGCTTCCTTTGCTTCCAGATCACGGATCGCAATCTGCGCCGTATCCATTTATCCAACTCTTTCAGCACCGAGGGCGTCTGGCTATAGTCGAAGTAACTCTTCCAGCCACGTAGATAGCTGGTAAGTTCCTCCGTCATCTGTTCCAGACTGATACCCCGTGTCCGTCGCGTCAGTTCCCTCACTCGTTGCTTGCACCGGAGCAAAGCCTTGGGCGCGATGCGCCGTTTCGGTTTGGCTCCGTAGGTGAAGCTAAAGCCTAGAAATTTCCGCTCCTGCGGTCGTGCCACCGCGCTCTTCGTCTCATTTACCTTGAGCTTGAGCCGTCGCCGGATGAAACCCGTCACGCTCTGCATGACTCGTTTCCCCGCCCGCTCGCTTGCCACGTAGATATTGCAATCATCCGCGTAGCGCACGAAACGGTGCTGGCGTCGCTCCAGTTCCCGGTCGAGTTCGTCGAGCACCAGGTTCGACAGCAGCGGAGAAAGTGGCCCTCCTTGCGGAGTTCCTTCCTCCACCAGACTCACCAGCCCATTCTCCATCACGCCCGACTCCAGGAAGGCTCGTAACAGCCTGAGCATCCTCTTGTCATTCACCCGCCGCGCTATCGCTGCCATCAGCTTGTCGTGGTTCACTCGATCGAAAAACTTTTCCAGATCTAAGTCCACCACCCAGCGGTTGCCCTCGGCAATATACTGCTGTGCCTTGGCCACCGCCTGATGCGCCGAACGCTGCGGACGAAATCCGTGACTGTGCTCGGAGAACGTC
>DASTCU010000071.1:0-3518 GCA_035710825.1 Candidatus Sulfotelmatobacter sp. | reverse complement strand
GCTCAAGGACATCGATCAGAGGCTGGCCTAACCGTCCCTAGGTACAATTAGCTTGTGAGAAAATTCTGGGACAACGCAGAGCCGCTAACCTCGTCGCGAGGTCTGGCTCTGAAACCGATCGCGGGCGAGAGTGCCTGCACTACAGAAGTTGGATCGGACAATACCCGACTCACGAAAGCAGTGGTGCCTTCCTCAGTGCAGCTTGGTTCCGTGCGAATCTCTCCCGCCACTGTTCTTGCACCCATGGCAGGCGTGACCGATACCGTGTTCCGCCGTTTCATACGAAATCTCGGCGGATGCGGGCTGATCATGACCGAGTTCACCTCGGCGGATGGTGTGCTGCGCGCAAAAGACAAGAAAGCCAAGCGCTACCTGCATTTCTACGAAGACGAGCACCCGATATCGGCCCAGCTTTTCGGCAGCGATCCGCAAGTCATGGCGGATGCGGCGCGAATTGTCGAAGACCTGGGATTCGATTTAGTGGATTTGAACCTGGGATGTCCCGCGAAAAAAGTGGTGAAATGCAATGGTGGATCTGGCCTGTTGCGCGATCTGCCTCGCATTCGGTCGATCTTCGAAGCTGTCAGAGCTGCCGTGAAGGTTCCGTTTACGGTGAAATTTCGAGCGGGATGGAACGATGACGAGATTGTCTGCGTCGAGTTGGCGAAGATGGCGGAGGACTGCGGATTGTGTGCAGTTGCACTGCATGCCCGCACTCGCGAGCAGGGCTACAGCGGAAATGCTCGCTGGGAGTGGATCGCGGCGATCAAAGACGCGGTGCAAATTCCGGTGATTGGAAATGGCGACATTCGAACTCCTGAAGATGCGTGCGCGATGGTGGCGGCGACAGGATGCGACGCCGTCATGATCGGACGCACCGCACCGGCGAATCCTTGGATCTTCAGACAGATTGAGCAGTATTGCGAATGGATCAGCTCGGATAATCGGGAGACGGCCGCCCGGTCCGCCCCATACGATCAGCCCTCCGAATCCGACCGCTATGAAATGATTCGCACTTACTTCAGCATGCTGATTGAAGAAGAATTGCCAGATGCGACGGGAAAGATGAAACAATTCGCTTCCTGGTTCACGCACGGAGTTCCCGGAGGCGCTGCCCTGCGCAAAGCGATCTACGAGTCGAAGACCGCCCCGGAGATTCTGACCAGAGTGGAAGAATTCTTTGAAGCTCGATTATCTGGCTCGGGCGCCGCTGCCCGTGAGGGGTCGGTTGCACTTACCTGAGGCAGGGGAGGCGAGTCGTGGAGCTTCCACCTCGAAAAGTCTCCGGATCCCTGCGGTTACGGGCATATTGGATCGCATGCTAAAATTGAACATTATCCTCCGATGTCCCCTGAAATTGAGCATTTAATCTCGCTCCAGACCACCGACCGCGAAATCCAGCGGCTAAGAAACGAAATCGCCGAATTGCCCAAGCGGGTCACCGCCATTGAGCAAAAGCTGGCGGGCACCAAAGCTGCCTTAGAAAAGGCAAAGGCAGCAGTGAAGGGCGATGACGCCGCCCGCAAGAAATATGACGCGGCGATCGCCGATCTGCGGACAAAGATCTCCAAGTATCGCGACCAGTCCCTCGAAGTAAAGACCAACGACCAGTACAAAGCCCTGATGCACGAAATCCAGTTCGCCGAGCAGGAAATTAGTGTCAACGAGGACAAGATTCTCGAGCTGATGGTAAACGCGGAAACCCGCGACAAGGAAGTCAAAGCTGCCGAAGCGGAACTGAAAGAAGAAACGGCGGAAATCGAAAAAGAAAAAAATATCGCCCGGGAGCGCACGGCACAGGACCAAAAAGAGCTGGTTGACTGGACGGCAAAGCGAGACACCGCGCGCGGGGCGGTCGATCCCGACGTGCTTCGGCATTATGATCGCGTGCTGAAGTTCCGCGGATCAGGCATCGCCGAAGTTCGCGACCAGAAATGTACTGGCTGCTCCGTAGTGCTGCGACCGCAGACTTACAACGAAGTGCGCGGCGGCAAGCTGATCTACTGTGACTCTTGCCAGCGAATCCTTTACTTTGACCCTTCCAAGGAAGCTCCTGTGCAGCAACAGGTCGAGAAGTCGGGCCGCAAGCGGGCGCATCCCAAGATTGACGCCAGCCACGCCTGGTACTATCGCCCGGAATATGGCAATGACGGAGAAGTGTTCTTGAGCTTCTTCAACGCCGAAGGCAATTCCAGCCGACGCATTTACGACGCCGCCACCGGCCGCAAGCTCGGGGACATTCTGGTGCGCGAAGGCCCTTATCGTCAGGCATTTCCCGAAGATGTCACCGATGGCATCCGCCTTAATGGTAACTGGAGCGAAGCGGATCTGGACGAATGGGGCGACGAACTGCCCAGCACAGTGCTCGACTCACTGCAGCGTGATCTCGCCCTGGCGCGGGCGGAAGCGGCAGGTCATCACGGCAAGCATGCGGTGTCGGCGCCGTCGAGCGTAGCAAGCTAAGCCCCACATTCTTGTTCATCCCAGCAAGTTACTAGTCTTCGCTGCGATAATGTCTGGCGCGGCTTTTCTCATTGCATGTTCATCGATGAAGCCACAATTCGCGTGAAAGCTGGCGACGGCGGCAACGGCTGTCTTGCGTTTCGACGTGAGAAGTACGTTCCGCGCGGAGGCCCATCGGGCGGCGATGGAGGTCGCGGTGGCGACATCATTATGGAATCGAGCGAGCGCCACAACACGCTCGTCCATTTCCGCTTCAATCCTGAGTACAAGGCTGAACGCGGGCGGCACGGAGAGGGATCGAACAAAACTGGGCGCGAGGGCGTAGATATCGTTTTGAAGGTCCCCGTCGGGACGATCGTCTACGACGCCGATTCCGGCGAGAAGGTCCACGATTTCTCGTCGCCAGACGATCGTATCGTGATTGCCCGCGGCGGGCGCGGCGGACGCGGCAATGCGCAGTTCAAGACTTCCACCCATCAGGCTCCACGTGAACATGAAGACGGACGTCCCGGGGAGGAGCGCGCGCTGCGGCTGGAACTTAAGCTGCTCGCGGATGTCGGGCTGGTGGGATATCCGAATGTTGGCAAGTCCACCTTGATTTCGCGCATCTCAGCGGCTCGGCCGAAAATTGCGGACTATCCTTTTACGACCTTGCAGCCCAACCTCGGAGTGGTTGTCGTTGGCGATCCGCCCAACGAAATCAGTTTTGTGGTCGCCGATATTCCTGGTCTGATCGAAGGGGCGCACGACGGAGCAGGGCTCGGAACGCAGTTCTTGCGGCACATCGAGCGCACGCGTTTGCTCGTACATCTGGTTGATGTCTCGGACGCGAGCGGACGGCCAGATCCGGTCAAAGACTTTGAGGTTATTATGGGCGAATTATCGAGCTTTGGCGCGGGGCTGGAAAAGAAACCGGTAATTCTTGCGGCTTCGAAGTGCGATGTCCCGAACAAAGATAAACTCGCGAAACTGAAGCGGTACGCGAAGAAAAATGGGCTAGAGCTATTTGCCATCTCGGCAGTGACCGGTGAGGGACTGGAAAAGTTGAAGTACGC
>DASTCU010000070.1:0-1167 GCA_035710825.1 Candidatus Sulfotelmatobacter sp. | reverse complement strand
GGCGGAGCGTACGCCAGATAACGTTGCTTTGGTGTTTGAAGGCCAGCAGCTTAGCTATGCCGAGTTGAATGCCCGCGCCAATCAGCTGGCCCACTTCCTGCTCCGCCAGGGTGTTGGTCCGGAATCACGTGTCGGAGTCTGCCTCCATCGCTCGCCTGCTCTGATTACCGCGTTTCTCGCCATCCTCAAGGCCGGCGCCGCTTACGTGCCTCTGGATCCCAACTACCCTGAAGACCGTCTGGCCTTCATGCGGGAAGATGCCTCGCTGTCGTATCTCATCGATGCCGCTTTCGACTGGCAGCAGTTAGCTTCCTTGTCTTCCCCGAATCCAGCGGTGACGGTCCATTCCGACAACGCCGCCTGCATGATCTATACCTCCGGTTCCACGGGCAAGCCCAAGGGCGTGCTGGTCACGCACGGCAGCATCGTCAACCTGATCGTTGCCCTGGCCTCGCTCCATCACATCAGCTCCGAGGACCGTTTCTGGCAGTTCGTTTCGCCCAGCTTTGATGCCTTCACCGAAGAATGGCTGCTCCCGCTTACCCAGGGCGCTCGTCTGGTCATGGTGCCCGGGCCTTCGCGGCTGCTGCCGGAAGAGTTTATCGCCGCCCTGGAGCAGCACCGCATTACCGTCACGCTGATGCCGCCGGTCTATTGGGCTGCCGTAGCTGAATATCTGCTGCGGTCCGGCAAGCGGCTGCCGGAAACGTTGCGACTGCTGATCACGGGTGGTTCGGAAACCAAGACCGAATGGGCGCGCAGGTATCACTCGCTGGGAGCAGAAGGCTTCCGTCTCATCAACGAATACGGTCCGACGGAAGCCACCGTCGGCGCCACCATGCATGCCTTTGACCCGGTCACCGATGACAATGCGACTCCGCTGACGATTGGCGGTCCGCTGCCTAATATTCGCGTCTACATTGTGGATGAATACGGGGAGCCGATGCCGATCGGGACGGCGGGAGAGCTGTACATCGGTGGAGCTGGGGTAGCGCGGGGCTACTGGAACCGGGCCGAGCTGACGGCGGAAAAGTTTGTGCCCGACGCGTTCAGCCAGCAGGCTGGAGCACGGCTGTATCGTACGGGCGATCTGGCGCGCTGGCGGCCGGATGGACAGATTGAGTTCCTGGGCCGGATCGATCATCAGGTGAAGATTCGCGGCTTCCG
>DASTCU010000069.1:0-3485 GCA_035710825.1 Candidatus Sulfotelmatobacter sp. | reverse complement strand
TGATAAACTCATAGGCGATATCTCGGCCGGAAAGCTTCGCTGTTTTCAATCGCTGACCATAGGAAGATATGCTTCATTCTGCTCGATATGGAATGTATACAATATATATGCAATCGTCAACGTGAGAGCTTGCAGCTAACTGCGCGATTGGCGTTCTCTGCGGCGACAGCATTGGTCGGGTGCGGTAACGTGTCCGGCATGTCGGTGCGGCAGGTGTAGCCGCTGGCCCTAATGCTCTGCGCGGATCGGGTCCCAATCGTTAGGATGCACTTGGAAGTGCGATGACCCAAACGGGCTCTCCCGATCCCCGGAACGACCGTATCTGCATTACGTCGTCATGCCCTCGCCAATTCGTTTAATCTTCCACCTCCATTGCCTATGCTGCTGCTGGCAGCAATCTTGATTCCTTGAACCGCTCTCCGCGCACCATCATGGCCCAGGCCATCCGTGCGATTTTGTTGGCGAGTGCAACGGCAGCGACCTTGATCGGCCGACGGTTCATCAGGCGAACGAGCCAACGCCGTTTCGTGCCGTGCTGGCGCGCATATCGGATGACAGCCATGGCGCCGGCGACGAGCAGCCAGCGCAAATGTCGATTGCCTTGCTTCGAGATCCTGCCGAGTCTCTCTTTGCCCCCGGTCGAATGCTGTCTCGGCACCAAGCCGATCCACGCAGCGAGACTGCGGCCCGACGAGAACACCTTCCAATCTCCTACCTCGGCCACCAGCGCGGTGGCGACGATCGGGCCAACCCCAGGGATTTCCTCCAGCCGCCGGCTTTCTTCACTCGAGCGGTGCCAGGCATGGATACGCTTCTCGATGGCGACGATCTCTGCCCTGACAGCTGCATATTGGCGAGCAAGGACGTCGAGGCTCAACCGCACGGCCGCTGGAATGCGATCATCCTGCTCGTCAGCGATGATCTTGAGCAGCTCTGCCGTGCCATTGCGGCCCTTTGCGGAGATAATGCCGAGCTCGGCCATATGCCCACGGATCGCATTCGACAGCATCGTTCGCTGACAAACCAGAAGCTGCCGGCTGCGGTGCAACATCAAGCCGCACTGCTGCTGTTCAGACTTCGTCGCCACAAATCGCATCGACGGCCGCGTGACCGCCTCGCAGATTGCGGCAGCGTCGTTGGCATCGTTTTTGCTGCGCTTAACGTAGGCCTTCACGTAGCTCGGCGGCATCAGCCTCACCGTGTGGCCGAGCGCCTGAAGCCGCCGGCTCCAATAATGCGCGGTCGGACATGCCTCAATGCCGATCAGGCAGGCCGGCAGGGTCGCGAAGAACTCTAACAGCTTCGCTCGCGTGACGCGCTTGCGGATCACTACCGCGCCGCCGGCGTCCACGCCGTGAATTTGAAAAACCGACTTCGCGATATCGAGACCAATCGTGCTAACCTCGCCCATGGACGGCTCCCCTCAAGTGGTTCGTTTCGACGCAACCACCCTATGGCACCTTGATGCCGCAGAGTGGGCGCCGTCCACAGCATCAAAAGCGGACAAGCTCAGAACGAGTACATCACGTCCGCTTTGCCCCCATAGATCGGGATAGGGGGGAGCCTCTCGGCTCCGCCCCTCCCACACCACCGTACGTACGGGTCCGTATACGGCGGTTCGAGAAGTTGCGCTAACGCACTTCGATCAAGGAGGGGAGACCGAGCGATTTGAAGTGGGCATTGGAGAGCCCTACTGAGAGGGCTTTGCTCCGGGCGAGATGCCAGGGACCACGGCCGCTGCCGGCCATATTGCGCAGTTCCCCAGAGACCCGCAGTGCGATCAGTGCCGCACGACGGCGACGTGGTGTTTTCCACTGACGCCACAGGGCGGCCCGTAATCGCAGCCGGACCCAGCGAGTGAGAGCGATCAACACCTCGGGCGTTTCGCAGAAGCCGAAATAGTTGCGCCAGCCCCGCATATACGGAGCCAACTCTTCCATTGTCGTCTTAATGCTGACGCCTTTGGCCCGTCGCGTGATGTCCCGGATACGCTGCTTGAACCGGTCCAGGGATTTCGGCGCGATCGTGCGCTTGATGTCTGGACCAACCGCGAAGCTGAACCCGAGAAACTTGCGTTCCTGCGGTCGTGCCACCGCACTCTTTGCCTCGTTGACCTTGAGCTTGAGCTTTTGCGTGATGAAGCGCGTGATGCTCTCCATCACCCGCTGACCCGCGCGTTCGCTGCGCACGTAAATGTTACAGTCGTCCGCATAGCGAACAAAGCGATGTCCGCGGCGCTCCAGCTCCCTGTCGAGCACATCGAGCACGAGGTTACTCAGCAGTGGCGAAAGCGGGCCTCCTTGCGGAGTCCCTTCCACGCTTGGGCTGACCAGCCCGTTCTCCATCACCCCGGCATTCAGGAATGCCCGGATGAGTTTCAACAGCCGCTTGTCCTCGACACGCTTGGCGATCTGGCCCATCAGTTTGTCGTGATTGACTCGATCGAAGAATTTTTCCAGGTCGAGATCAATCACCCAGCCGTAGCCTTGCGTAATATACTGCTGCGCTTGAGCCACGGCTTGATGTGCTGATCGACGCGGTCGAAACCCATAGCTGTGATGGGAGAACGTCGGGTTCCATCGCTTCTGCAGCACCTGCATCACCGCTTGCTGGACGAAGCGGTCCAGCACGGTTGGGATGCCAAGCTTTCGCACCCCTCCGCCATCCGGCTTCGGGATTTCCACCCGTCTCACCGGTTTCGGTTCGTAGGTCCCGTTCAGCAATTGCTCCCGAATGGCCGGCCAGTGCTGCTTGAGATAGCCACCAAGTTGATCGACGGTCATCCCATCGACGCCCGCGCTACCTTCGTTGCTCCTCACTTGCCGCAATGCTTCCTTCAGGTTTGCTCGTTCACAAACGTCCTCCATGATTCGACGCGTGTTGGCTGGGCGTTCGGGCTCACTCACCGCCGAAGACGATTCGATGTCTTCCCGTCCCGCCTGCCAGGCTTCACCCGTCGGCGCCGATGAGAAGTCCAGTCTCAACTGGAGGTTCAGCCGCTTGTCGTCTTCGAGATGCATGTCCTAATTGCCTCTCCTCTCGTTCGGGCCTTCAGCCACCGTTCCCGGCGCGGCCTATCTGTTGCCTCCACCTTTCGGTTTGGAGTGCCTCACTAGCCTTGCCGACGACATGACCTACTACGCCCTCTGCTGACTTCTGCTTTGCGGTCAGAATGCCTTACGGCATTCTCAGTCGCCGAAGCGACACAGAGCAGATTCTCCTGGGGTAAGCTCAGTCGCCTTTCGTGCACCGTCGCCGGGTCTACGCTTTGCATCCTTGATGGATATGGACTTCGCGGTAAGTGGCCCGCTCGTCCGACGCTCGCGCCTTGTACCCGATGTTTGTCCATCGACTCGCACGTTTGCTGTACGCTTCCTTCAGACCTCGCCTCGCGGCGACAGCCCTTGCGTTGTCGCTAACCCTTCACCTCCATCAGGTTGGGTAGAGGACTTTCACCTCCAAGCTACTGAACATGCCCAGCACAC
>DASTCU010000068.1:0-1528 GCA_035710825.1 Candidatus Sulfotelmatobacter sp. | reverse complement strand
GATGGCAGTGCGGCAAAGCTTTTCTCTGTCAAGAAGCGGCATTGTTCAGGTGTCCAGTCATGAAACACCTGCGAGTAGAAGTGCAGGTCAGCCGGAGTGAAAGGGTCCCTCCACGTGTCACCGGTTACTGAACCGAGCTGATGCGGCAGATTGTATGTTTCTGCATATTCGCTCACGAACCCGCTGACAGGCGACATTTCGTACACCGTCGCCTTCAAGTGCGGCCAGTGCTGCAATGCTCCGATGGCATGGGCACCTGATCCACCGGCAATGTCGAGCATCGTCTTATATCCGCTCAAATCAACTTTTTTTGCCAAGCCATTGCAGGCGCAAAGCTCTGAGTGTGCATTGCCTCGGTAAAGACGCGTGCTCGTGCCACCTGCTCCGCATGTTCTTGGAACATCTCGCCACGGCCATACGCCAGTGATCTGTCCGAGCGAGCGCAATTTTCGAGGTTCTCGACCGTGCACATCGAATGCGTTGCCACTGCAAAGTCGAGCATTCCGCCGAGATACGTTGGGCTGCTCTCAAGCAGGTAATTGCGGGCAAGGGCGTCCAGCGCAAAACGGTCCCCTGACTTGGCCAGGAACCCGTGAGCGGTTAGGGTTGCGACGGTACCGGTTGTTTGGACAGTTTCCGGGGAGAATAAGCTAAGACTGGTAGCCGGCGGCTGATGGTTTAACCTTTCCCGGAATCGATTCGAATAGCTGTCGTCGCGGTGGCGCTGTGAAGCTTGTGGGCAGCCGCCGACCTGTGGGCAAGGTGGGGGAAACGCATTGCGTTTTCCCCGGCTTGTCCATGGGGGACCGCGCTTGCGCGGTCAGGCGGGGATCGGCGCAGCCGACTGTCCACAAATTCACAGCGTCTTGGCATAGTATCATGCGGCCTGTGCCGCCGTGGGTTCGCCGAGATAGGCCTCGTCCGGTGTCCGCCAGCCGAGCGCCTGGTGCGGACGCTGCAGATTATACCAGTCGAAGAACTCGGCAAGGCTGCGCTTCTGTTCGATGCCATTGGCCGCTGGGCGCAGGTAAACCCATTCGTGCTTCACGGTCCACCACAAGCGCTCGACAAAGATGTTGTCGTGGCAGCGCCCGCGTCCATCCATGCTGATCTCGATCCGGTGATCCCGCAGCATCTTGGTGAACTCGTCGCCGGTGAATTGCGCGCCCTGATCGGTATTGAAGATACCGGGCTTGCCGAACCGGGCGAGGGCCTCGCCCAGCGCCGCGACGCAGAACCCGGCCGTCAGTGTGTTCGACAGCCGCCAGGACAGCACCCGCCGGGTCGCCCAGTCGATAATTGCGACCAGGTACAAAAACCCCTGCCGCATCGGTATGTAGGTTACGTCAGCGGCCCACACCCCCGCTTTCGCGAGGGCAGGCTCTGGTTCGGCTGGTCGATCGTCTTGCCGCGCAGAAGGTATGGGTAGACCTTGTGCTCGGGATGCCGCTTGCTGGTATTTCGCTTCGGCCTGACCGCCCATAGCCCGAGCTTCCTCATCAGCCGCCGGACGCGTTGACGGCCGATC
>DASTCU010000067.1:0-61098 GCA_035710825.1 Candidatus Sulfotelmatobacter sp. | reverse complement strand
GCCGAGGAAATAGACGTACTCGCTGCCGCAGTGCACGCAAACTTTCGGCACGGGAGCGGTGTATCCGCAGTAGTGGCAGACCATCTTGTGCTCGCGCTTGTGATGGGTGAGCGCGATGGCGCAGTTCTTGCACTCGAGCTTCTTGCCGCACGTGCGGCAGAGAACGACGGGGGAGTATCCGCGGCGGTTCAGCAGTACCATGACTTGCTCGCGGCGCTCGAGGCGATCTTTGATCTCGGCGGCGAGTTTGCGGGAGATCACTTGCTCGTGGCCGGTTTCCTGGAACTCCAGGCGCATGTCGACGATTTCGACCTCCGGAAGAGGGCGGCGCTCGACACGGTCGGGAAGCTCGACCAGCGGGTATTTGTTCTTCTTCGCGTTGAAGTAGGACTCGAGCGACGGAGTAGCTGAGCCGAGGACGACAGTAGCGTTAGCCATCTTGGCGCGCATGACCGCAACATCGCGGGCATGATAGCGCGGAGTTTCTTCCTGCTTGTAAGAGGAGTCGTGCTCTTCATCCACGATGATGAGCGCGAGATCCGCAACGGGAGCGAAGACCGCCGAGCGTGTGCCCACGACCATGCGGGCCTCACCGCGCTTGATGCGGTGCCATTGCTCGGCGCGCTCGCGATCGGAGAGGGCGGAGTGCAGAATGGCAACTTCATCGCCGAAAATTTCGTGGAGGTCGGCTGCGACCGCGGGAGTGAGGCCGATTTCGGGGACGAGCAGGATGGCGGAGCGTCCGGCTTCGAGAACGGCGCGCATACCGGCGAGATACACGGCGGTCTTGCCCGAGCCCGTGACGCCATGCAACAGCATGCCGGAGAACTTACGAGCGGCAACGGCTTCGCGCAGACGAGCGAGGGCCGACTGCTGGGGAGAATTGAGATCGAAGTCGAAGAGAGTTGGACGGGGCTTGGAGCGCGAGATGGTGAAATCTGCGGGTTGCTGCAGGATTTCGACGAGGCCGCGACGGACTAGCGTGTTTAGCGTTGTTCGCGGGGCGTCGAGCGATTGGAGAGCTTCGACTTCGAGCGTTCCACCGGAGGCGGCCAAGGTTTCGACGAGGATTCGTTGATTGTCGTTGAGCTTGCCTTCAGCGGATTTCAATTGGGCGACTTTGATGGTGCGAGTCGCGTCTTGCGGCGCGGAAACATCTTCGCGGGCGAGCCATTTCTTGCGAACCATACCCGCGAGGACGGATTTGGAGATGCGCGTGGCGGAGCGGAGAGTTTCCTCACGGACGAGAGCTCGGCCCTCAGGGGCTAGAGCCTGCAGATCGGAGGCGCCGGACGGCACGGCTGAAGCCGTGCCCTTCACCTTCGTGCCGGTGTTTCCGTTCGATGCGCCGTCGCCGTTCGTGCCGAAATCTACTGCCACCTCCGACGCACGGGTGGCAAGGTAGTCGAGCACGCGGAACTCGGCGGCCTGATCTTCGGGGCTGCGTTGAGAGCGGGCGGAAGATCCCGACATGCCTGCCAAGTGCAGCGCCATGTGGCCTTCGTCGGTGATGCGGTAGCCGACGACGCGTTTGAATTCGGCGCCCAGCGGCAGCATGGTGCGGAAAACCTCGCCGATTGGAGCCAGGTAGTAGTCAGAGATCCAACGGCCGAGGCGTAGAAGGTGATCGTCGAGGACTGGGGCGGGGTCGAGCGTGCTGAGGATTTTCTTAGTGGGGACTGAAGGCTTGCGGTCGTGCAATTCGATGACGATGCCCGTCATGCGCTGCTGGCGAAACGGGACCAGCACGCGTCCGCCGACAACGGGTGTGGCTTCACCATCGAGGCTGTAGGTGAACGCCATGTCCAGCGGCACGGGCAGGGCGACGTCGCAGAATTCGGGCATTGGTTGGAAGGATAAACTACGGCTGCCTGTGCGGGATGACTGAGCCGGAGACGCCTCCTTTAACCACAGAGGGCACAGAGGTTCACGGGGTAAGTCTCGGCGTTATTCGTCTTTTCTCGGCGGCTGCAGGCCGAGATACTTCATCACCATCTGCAGATCCTTCCAGGCTTCGCCTTTCTGGCGGGGATCGCGCAGAAGGAATGCGGGATGGTAAGTGACGGCGAGCTTTGCCCCCTGCCACGTGGGATCGCTGCTGCGAGCGCCGGAGGGCATGAAGTCGTAGAAGCGCCCGCGCAGCTCCGACATGGGCGCGTTGATGGCGAGCAGATTCTTGGCGGCAACCGCGCCCAAGGCCACGACAACCTTCGGTTTGATCACAGCGATCTGGCGCATGAGGAACGGCGAGCAGGTTTCGCATTCATCGCGCTCGGGAGTGCGATTTCCCGGTGGCCGGCATTTGACGACATTTGCAATGTAGATCTCTTCGCGGCGCAGGCCCATGGCTTTGATCATGTTGTTCAGGAGTTGGCCGGCGCGTCCTACGAAAGGCTCGCCTTGGGCATCTTCGTCGGCGCCCGGACCTTCGCCCACGAACATCAGGTCGGCATGAGGATTTCCGACGCCGAAGACAATCTGCTTGCGCCCTTGCTGGTGGAGCTTGCAGCGGGTGCAGTCGCCAAGGTCTTCGCGAATGAGCTTGAGAGCGACGACGGGGTCGGAGACGTTTTGCTCCGGCTTGGCGGAAAGCACCTGGGAAATATTCTCAGCGGGCTTAGCGACTGATGGGGATTTTTTTGCGCGCATTTCCTCTCGTTGGTACGGCGTGGAGTCGAATTCGCTGGCTGCGACAGGCTGAGTGGCGACAAGCGGCTCGCGCTGGTAGAAGTCATAAATGCCGAGTTCGTTGTAGTAGCGGATGCGCTCGGCGAGCGCGCGGCGCACGTCTGGATTTGGGATGGTTGGCACTGTGTGGAGAGAATTATACGTTGTGTAGGGGTGCTTCGACTGCGTGCGTCACTCGCTTCGCTAGTGACCGACTCCGCTCAGGATGACAGTGGGGAAAACTTAGGTTCTGACTGGCAACTTGCGATTTTGGCGGAGGCGGACGATCTGGTCGAGGACGCGCTGGGCCACTTCCCATTTGGTGGTTTCGGGAACTTCGATCACCTCGTCACGGGTGATGATGGTGACGGCGTTGCGGTCGGAATCGAAGCCGACCCCTTCGCGCGAAACATCGTTGACTACGATGGCGTCGAGATTTTTTGAAAGCAGCTTCTGACGCGCGTTCTCGAGGACGTTCTCGGTTTCGGCGGCGAAGCCGACGAGGATGTGGGCACCCTTCTTCTGAGAGAGCTCTTTTAGAATGTCGGGAGTCGCTTCGAGTTCCAGCGTCGTCGGGCCTTTGCGCTTGATCTTCTGGGCCGCCGCTTTTTTCGGGCGATAATCGGAAACTGCAGCGGTCTTGATAACGATGCTGGCTTGTGAAAGCAGACTGAGCACAGCGTCGCGCATTTCTTCGGTGGATTCCACACGCGTGACTTCCGCAGCGCCGGGCGGCGTGAGCGATGTCGGGCCACTAACCAGAAGAACGCGTGCGCCGCGGCGCAGGGCAGCTTCAGCCAGGGCGTAGCCCATGCGACCGCTGGAGCGGTTGGTGAGATAGCGCACGGGATCGATCTTTTCGCGAGTGGGTCCAGCGGTGATGAGCACGGTTTCGCCCGCTAAGTCTTGCGCTGCGCCGAGTGCTTCCAGCACAGCAGAGACGATACTCTCGTTTTCTGCCAGGCGGCCTGGGCCGGTCATTCCGCAGGCCAGATATCCTGCGCCGGGTTCCACGATTTTTACCCCGCGCTGGCGAAGAATCTGCAGATTCGCCTGCGTAGCCGGATGATTCCACATGTTTACATTCATGGCCGGCGCCACAACCACCTGTGCGGTCGTGGCGAGATAAAGCGTGGTCAGGAAGTCTGTAGCGATGCCCTGCGCAAAGTGCGCGAGAACGTCAGCCGTGGCAGGGGCGACAACCAGGGCATCGATGGATTGCGCGACCGCAATGTGCTCGATGGCGGAGTCAATATTCGGCTGCTCGTCCCCGGGCGAGAACATGCCCGTGATGACTTTTTCTCCGGAGAGCGCGGCGAAGGTGAGGGGACGAACGAATTCCTGGGCGGCGCGGGTCATGATGACCTGCACGCGGATGCCGCGATCCTGCAGCAGGCGGACGATTTCGGCGGCTTTGTAGGCTGCGATTCCGCCGGTAACGCCGAGGGCGATCTTCATGGATTTTTGATTGTTGATTCTCGATTGTCGATTCAAATCGCAAGCGCGGCTGCAATCAACAATCTGCCATCACGAAATCAACAATTCCTAGTCCTGGCCGAGCGCCTTGTCGAGATTCTCGGCGGCCTGCTCAGCGGCGGTGCGGGTTTCGGGGATTTCCCACTTCACCTTGCCGGCTCGGATTTCATCTTGCGCGATGCGGCAGGGCTTGCGGGAAGTGGTGTCGACCACCGGCGGGGCACCGGACTGGAGTTGCCGCGCGCGCCGTGCTGCGACCAAAATGTACCGATAGTTGCTGTCGAAGCCTTCAATCAACTTCATTGGGACGGTCCCCCTTGAAAACTGATTTTAGAAATTTAATCAGTGCCGAGCATCGAACGTCGTGTACTGCAGAACATGACCAACTCTCGGGCTTGTCCCGCTTCAGACTGTCTTTCCGGTTCCGGCGGCCCCTCTGGGGCGCCACATGAAATGATACCGCGAAATCTATAAGCTTGCCGAGGGCACCGAAGTGCTAGAAGCGTTAAAGGAGGCAAGGATGGGTTGGATCTTCTGGCGAACGTTGGCCAGGCGACAGCAGTCAGCCAGATCAGCGATTTTTCGTTCCTGCTCCGATCCCAACTGGTCGGAGCGGCGCAGGCGCTCCGAGAGCACGATGGCACGCAGGTTCTCGCACGACTCTTCGAGCTTGTCGTTGATCAGGATGTAGTCGTACTTGTCGTATTCGGCGATTTCGCGGCTAGCGGTCATCAGGCGGCGCTGGATGACGTCTTCAGGGTCTTCGCTGCGGTTGCGCAAGCGCCATTCCAAAGTCTTGCGATCGGGAGGCAGGACGAAAATGCTGACGGCATCCGGGAGCTTGCGCTTGATTTGCGCTGCACCCTGGACATCAATATCCAGAAGCAGATCGTGGCCGTTGCGTTGCGCCTCCCGCAGAAACAGCCGCGCCGTACCGTAACAGTTTCCGTGAACGTTAGCGTGCTCAAGGAATTCGTCGGCAAGAACCATCTGCTCAAACTGATCGGGATGGATGAAATGATAGTGCTTACCATTCACCTCGCTGCCGCGAGGAAGGCGCGTGGTGTAGGAAATCGAGAAATCGAGGTTGGGAACGAGCTTCAGAAGCTCGTTGGTAAGAGTGGACTTTCCCGACCCAGACGGCGCGGAGATGATGTAGACGATCGGCTTGTGAGTTGACGTCATTCCAGGTTCTGCACCTGCTCGCGCGATTTTTCGATTTCGGCTTTCATGGCCAGTCCGGCTTCTGTAATTTTGAGCGCTTCGCCGGCCAGACCGGAAGTCTTCGAAAGTAGGGTGTTGGCCTCGCGATTCATTTCCTGCAGCAGGAAATCGAGTTTCTTACCGATTTCGCCGCCCTCGTCGAGCAGTCCCAGGAAATGCTGAATGTGGGTATCAAGGCGCACAATTTCTTCCTGAATATCGCTGCGATCGACCAGCAGCGCGGCCTCCTGCAGAACCCGCTCTTTATCTACGGTAGAACCAAGCAATTCCTGCAGCCGTGAATGCAGTCTCTCGGAATAGTTCTGCAGGACGGCGCGGCGATGCTGGTGGACGCTCTTCCCTGCCTCGGCCAGATGCGCCATGCGCTCGCGGAGCTCGTTGGCAATGCCGCGGCCTTCCTGCTCGCGCATTTGATTGAGGCGCTCGAGAACCTCGCCGACCTTCGCCAGGACGGCGGGCTCAATTTCTGCCTCGGCGCATTCGTTGGAAGAATCGAGAGCGCCCGGGATGCGGAGGATGGCGTTAAGGTCGGGCTGGGCAGCGAGGGAGAATTCAGCGGCGGCGGCGCGAAAGGCGGCAATGTACCCGCCGACCAGTTCTCGGTTGAGCGCGAAAGCCTCGCTGCTGGTGCGCTCGAGACTGAGCGAAACTTCCACGTGGCCGCGAGCGATCTTCTCTTTGAGAAGACGGCGCAATTGCATCTCCAGCGAGTCAGTGCCGGAGGGAAGGCGGAAGTGCAGATCGAGGAAGCGATGATTGACCGACTTCAGCGAGAGAGCGAACGCCAGTCGCCCGTTGGACGCAGCCGCGGCGGTGGTCGGAGAACTGTGCTCGATTTCGCCGCGAACCTGGGCGAAGCCGGTCATGGAGCGTATGGGCATAGTGCGCCGGGTATTCAAGTTTCCGCTACCACCTTGGGCACGTCCGCGTTGGCGAACTGCAATTCGTAAAGCCTGCGGTAGGTGCCGAGTTCTTTCATCAAGTCTTCGTGCGCGCCGATTTCGGCGATGCTGCCGTTCTCAATCACGACGATGCGATCGGCGCGGCGCACCGTGGAAAGGCGATGCGCGATGACGAGCACGGTGCGGCCGCTCATCAAATTGTGCAGGGCGGATTGCACCAGCGCTTCGGACTCGCTGTCGAGCGCCGAGGTAGCCTCGTCCAGAATCAGTACGGGTGCGTTCTTCAGCAGAGCCCGGGCAATGGCCAACCGCTGACGCTCCCCTCCGGAAAGCCGCACGCCCCGCTCTCCGATGACAGTATCGTACCCTGCCGGGAGGCCGAGAATGAAGTCGTGAGCCAGGGCCGCGCGGGCAGCCGCCTCAACTTCCTTCATGGGAACGTGAGGCTGGCCGTAGGCAATGTTGTTGCGGACGGTGTCGTTGAAGAGCACTGTGTCCTGGGTAACGATGCCGACCTGGGAACGAAGCGAGGAAAGAGTTACGTCACGAATGTCGCGGCCATCGACCAGGATGCGTCCAGAGGTGACATCAAAGAACCGGGGAAGCAGGTGGACGAGAGTGCTCTTGCCGGCGCCGCTGGAACCGACAATGGCGAGAATCTCACCGCGTCTCACTTCCAGGTTGATGTTTCGGAGGATCTCGCGGGAATCATCGCCATCGGACTGATACGAAAAGCAGACGTTTTCGAAGTGGATCTTGTCGGAGAAACGAGGAAGAACTTTGGCGCCGGGCTTTTCGGTAATGGCATCCACCGTGTCCATGAACCTGAAGAGCTGCGACGAGGCGCCCAGAGCCTGCTGGAAACTATTATTGAAGACGGCAAACTTGCGCACCGGATTGTACATGCTGAGGACCGCAGCCACGAAGGCAATGAACGCGCCGAGAGTGAGTTCGTTGTGAGCGATCTGCTCGCGTCCCAGGAGTAACAGCAGCGCAATCGCGATGGCGCCGAAAATGTCCATCAGGGGCGAACTGATGGCAGCGGCGGCTACTGAGCGCAAGTTCGCGCGAAACAGCCGCTGCGCGGCTTTCCGGAAGCGCGCCACTTCCCACGATTCCATACCGAAGGCTTTGACGATGCGGTTGCCGGCAATGGTCTCCTGCAGAATGTTCTGGACGTCGGCAAGCTGGTCCTGTCCGGTGCGGGTAGTGGAACGCACGCGCCGGCCTATGCGCACCGCCGAAAAGATGATGATCGGGATAAATACAACCAAAACCCAAGCCAGCTTACCGCCCAAGACTACAACCAGACCAGCGATAAATATAAAAGTGAAGAATTGCTGCAGAAACTCGGCAAGGATGCTCGACATCGCGAACTGGACGCGCTCGATGTCGTTGATGATGGTTGAGATCAACGTGCCCGTGGTGTGCTTCTGAAAGAAGGCCGCGGAGCGCCGCAAAACCGAATCGTAGAGATCATTGCGGAGGTTGGTAATCATGCCGTATCCGGCGTGATTCACCAGGTAGGTGCCTGTGTAATCGAAGATTCCCTTCAGCACGGTGGAAGCCACCAGCGCATAGGCAACGATTTGCCAGGCGTTATGGAAGTGCGTGGGGACGAAGCGCTGAAGATAGATGGGCTGTCCGGTTTGGGGCATGGTGAACAGCAGGATGTTCTCAGATCCAGAGGATGGATTGAGCACACGATCGAGCACCGGCTTCAGCAGCACCAGGCGAAACGCTTCGAGAAAGCCGACGCCGGCCAGTAGAGAAATCCCGGACAGCAGTTGCGGCAGGAACGGGAGCACGTAGCGGACGAGCCGCATCAGTTGCCGCATGAGGCTCCTGTGCAGTTTGGCCCGCAATCGCTTGCTGCCGGTGGGATGGATGTGGGATGCAAGGTCTTATTTTACTTGAGCCGCAAAAGCTTAACCACAGAGGGCACAGAGTTGCACAGAGCCAGAGCTAGCGGGGGCTATTTGGGGCTGTCGCGGTGCACGACCTTGACGTGGTATCCGGCGCGTCGCAGGAGCTTGCCGACGTCCTCGGCAATCATGACAGAGCGGTGCTGTCCTCCGGTGCAACCGAAAGCGATCGTCAGGTAACTCTTGCCTTCGTGAATGTAGTGAGGGATCAGGTAGACAAGCAGGTCGGAGATGCGCGAGATGAATTCACGGGTCTGGGGAAACGACCGGATGTAGCGGGCGACGCGCGCATCCCGGCCGGTGAGCGGGCGGAACTCGGGAACGAAGTGCGGGTTGGGGAGGAAGCGAACGTCGAAGACCAGGTCGGCATCTTCGGGAACTCCTTCGCGGAAACCGAAACTGACACAGGAGATGAGAAGGCTTTTTTCTGAAGACTGCTCTTGAAAACGCTGGGTGACGTGAGCGCGCAGTTCGTGAACGTTGAACTTCGAAGTATCGATGACGAAATCGGCCAGGCGGCGGATGCTGCCGAGATGGCGGCGCTCTTCTTTGAGCGCGGATTTAACCGTACTGTCTGTGCCCAGCGGATGGGGACGACGGGTCTCGCTGAAGCGCCGCAGCAGGATCGCGTCAGAGGCCTCGAGAAAGACAACTTTCGTGGGGATCATGCGCCGGACCGACTTCAGGATCCCCGGCAATTGGTCCAGCTTTGAACCTTCTCGGACGTCGACGACCAGCGCAGTGCGGCGGATTTCAGTCGACTGCACGGCCAGTTCGGCAAACCGCGGGATCAATTCGACGGGAAGGTTGTCGACGCAGTAATAGCCCAGATCTTCGAAGGCTTTCAGGACCGAGGCCTTGCCGGAGCCGCTCATGCCGGTGATGATGACAAGTTCGGCGGCGCGCGGGCGCCTTCGGTCAGGGCGTGGGACGTTTCTCTTGGATTTGTGCCGGCCCGAGAGCCGCCGCGGCTTCATGCACTGGATAGTAGCATCGAAGCGCCGAGGTCTGCCGTTCCCGCGAGTGCCAATTGAGATACCGGCAGGCGCAATCAGCAGCATCTGTGGAATCGAATTTGTCTCCACCCGCTGGGACAGGTAATCTATGGCGTCATGAAAAAGTTCGAAGAACTCACGGAACGCGAAGTGTTGGCCCTGGCGATCGCTCTGGAAGAGGAAGACGAGCGAGTGTATTCCGATTTCGCGGAAGGATTGCGGGCGGATTATCCCGCCACGGCGTCAATGTTTGACGGCATGCGCGAGGAAGAGTCAGGACACCGGCGGCGGCTGCTGGAGCTTTATCAGAAGAAATTCGGGGAGCATATTCCGCTGATTCGCCGCCAGGACGTGCGCGGCTTTGTGGAGCGACCGGCATTGTGGCTGGTGCGTCCGCTGCGAATTGAAGCTGTGCGCAAGGAAGCATCGACGATGGAAGTCGAGACCCGGCGGTTTTACGAGAAAGCCGCGGCGCGGACTCAGGATGCGAGCATTCGGCAATTGCTGGACGATCTGGCCACGGAGGAGCGCGAACATGAGGAACGGGCACAGGAACTCGACAAGCAAAAACTGCCGGCCCATGTGAAGGCCGACGAGGAAGTGGCGCAGCGGCGGCTCTTCGTGCTGCAGATTGTGCAGCCAGGATTGGCCGGGCTGATGGATGGATCGGTGTCGACGCTGGCGCCCGTGTTTGCCGCAGCCTTTGCTACGCAGAAAAGCACGGATGCCTTTCTGGTGGGCCTGGCGGCCTCAGCGGGTGCGGGCATCAGCATGGGTTTCGCCGAGGCGCTCTCCGATGATGGCAGCCTTACCGGGCGTGGGCATCCTTGGGTGCGCGGGTTGATTTGCGGTGCGATGACGGCGTTAGGCGGGATCGGTCACACCCTTCCGTTTCTGATTGCCGACTTTCGCGTGGCGCTGTGGGCGGCAGGCGCGGTAGTGATGGCGGAACTTGGAGCCATTACCTGGGTGCGCAAACGTTATATGGATACGCCGTGGATCTCTGCCGCCATGCAGGTAGGGTTAGGCGGAGTGCTGGTGTTCATCACCGGCATGCTGATCGGAAAATACGGGGGTTAAGGAAACACTCCTCAACGCTGAACTTCTATGGCTGCGTATCCAGCGGGTGGGTGCTCTTCTCATAGAATTCTTGTTGCATTTTGGGGCTGACGTCGTCGGCCTTTACCGCTCGGATCGCCTTTACTACCGAATCAATCCACCACTTCATTTGGAATTCGCCTAAATCCTTGGTCGCGGCTGCGCCTTCACCCGAATAGTGGTTAGGAAAACGCGTGTACCACCAGATGCCTGTGTAAACGCCCTCAGGAAGCTTTTGGCGGGCCTGGTCGGCCCCGGATTCGCTGGTGGCGCGCTCGGGATGGACTAGTTCTGGGTGGGAGATCATCATCTTCGAGGTTTCGCTTTCCCCGGCGTGCATGTCGATCTTGGTTTTCTTCGGAGGGCCGCCGTGTTCGGGCGTGCGTTCGCCGGAGATGTAGACGACGTAGTCGTGAGGCTTGTCGAGTTGGGTTTGCGCGAAATAGGGGAGCAAGCTGTCGTTGCCGCCGTGACCGTTGACGATCAGAACTTTCTTGCAACCGTTGCGCGCCATCTCGTCGGTAGTTTCCTGCAACAGTGCGAGTTGCAGGCTGCGGCTGTAGGCCATGGTTCCGGGCTCGTGCTTGGCCTCGGCGATCTGGCCGAAATAATATTCAGGGAACACGACGGCATATTCTTCTTCGGCGGCGTGCAACGCGGCGTAGCGCACGTCGAGCAGATCGGTACCCAGGGGAAGATGCGGCCCGTGCTTTTCCAGAATGCCGAACGGAAGCAGGCAGGTCCCCTGCGAGCGGTGAATGCCTTCACGGAAGTCAGATGCGGTCAATTCTTCCCAATGCACCGACAGCTTGGCCGGCGGGGCCGCCTGGGTTTGGCCGAACTGCGAAGTCAAAGGCAGAAATAATACGAAGACGAATAATTGGATTCGGGTCAGCATGACATGTGTCTCCCGCGGCGAATTCTAGCACGCGAGTAACGTGCCGGCCACGATTCAGGAACACGAGGTCCACTTAAGTCTCGGCGCGCAATCGGTCGCAGTATTCGCAGTGCATTAACTCAGATCTGCAGGACATCGCCTTCCCGAGCCACGATTTCATACAAGACCGGATTGACGAAGAACCCGATGAACAGTCGCGAAATCAGGCCGGCGACGATGACGATTGCAAACGGCTTCTGCGTGTCGGAACCGATGCCGGTGGAAAGAGCGGCCGGCAGCAGGCCCAGGCACGCCACCAACGCGGTCATCATGATGGGACGAAGCCGGAGCAACGATGCCTCGCGCGTCGCTGCCCGGATGCCTAATCCTTCCTGACGCAGCTTATTGATATAGGAGACCAGAATGACGGCGGTCTCCACTGAGACTCCAAGCAGAGCCAGAAGCCCCAGAACCGAAGAGACGCTAAAGGGTGTGTGCGTCAGCTTCAGCGCGACGAGCGCCCCGACCGGTTCGGTCATGATGACTCCGAGAGCAATTGTGACCGGGAACTTGAAGTTTCCATACAACGCAAACAGGATCATGAAAATCAGCACGACGGCAAGCGGGCCAATCACGTACATCTGCGACTTGGCTTCGAGAAACTGGCTATACTCGCCGCCCCAGTCCATCCAATAACCCAGGGGTAGCCTCACTGCTTTGTTCACGGCCTGTTGCCCGTCGCGCACCGCTCGCTCCAAATCCCGGCCCTCGATGCTGTACTGCACGCCGATGTAGCGCGAATTATTTTCGCGATAAATGAAGGACGCGCCGTTGCCCTGGCTGATGTTAGCCAACTGGCTGAGCGGGATCTGCTGCCCATCGGGCGTGCCAACCAGCAGGTTTCCGATCTCATGGGCGCTGCTGCGGAATTGCGGCTGCATGCGCACCACCAGGTCGAACAACTTCTCTCCCTGGATGACCTGGGTGACCGCCTGACCGCCGACAGCAGCGGATATCACCGCCTCGACATCGGCGACATTAATCCCGTAGCGCGCAATCTTGTCGCGGTCAACATCCACCAGCAGGCTGGGTTGGCCCAATTCGCGGACGACAGTAAGCTGGGTGAATCCTGCAACTTTTGCCAACGTGTTCTTGATCTGAATCGCCTTGTCCTGCAGAATGCTCAGATCGCTGCCGTAAATCTTCACGGCAAGTGAACTCTTAAGCCCGGTCAACGCCTCATCCACAGCATCTTCCGCCGGTTGCGTGTAATTGAAAATGATTCCGGGGAAAGCGGTGAGTTTCTTGTTGATCGATTCGATCAGCTCCTTCTTGTCGCTGACATCGCCGTGCCATGCTTTGTCTTTGTAGGGCTTCAGCCCGACATAAAATTCGCAATTGAAAAATCCGGTGGGATCGGTGCCGTCATCGGGACGTCCCAGCTCCGAGCCCACGACGGTGACCTGCGGATAAGACATGAGGATGTCGCGGATTTGAGGAGCGATCTTGCTGGCCTCTTCAAAAGAAATCGTGTAGGGCATGGTCGCTCGCACCCAGAGCGCGCCTTCATCGAGGTGAGGCATGAACTCTCCGCCGATGAACGGCACCAACAGCAGGGTTGCGCCGAAAATGAGCGCCGCAATTGCCAGAGTGGTCTTCGGCCGGTCGAGCGCCCAATCCAGTTGGACCGCGTACTTGCGTTTCATCCACTCGTAAGCCCGGTTCTGCTTTTCGCGCACGCCGCTTCTGAACCAGTACGAGGCCAGCACTGGTATGAGAGTCAGAGTGAGAATAAGAGCCCCGACCAGGGCGAACGACATAGTCTCGGCCATGGGATGAAACAATTTTCCGGCCGGACCACTGAGCGCGTAGATGGGCAGGTACCCGGCGAGAATAACGGCGACCGAATAAAAGATGGGGCGGTCGACATCTTTGGCCGCAGCCAGGATCACGTCGCTTAGTTGGTATTCCTGTCCTTCGCGGAGAGCCAATTCGCGGTAGATGTTCTCCATCATGACCACGGTGCCGTCGATGACGATGCCGAAATCGATGGCCCCAATGGACAACAAGTTCGCGGCAACATCGTGTGCGTGAAGAATGATGAACGCGAACAGCAGCGAGAGCGGAATGGTGAGGGCCACGATGATCGCAGCCCGGATGCTGACCAGGAAAAAGATCAACACGATCAGCACCAGAATCATCCCGCGAAGCAGATTGTTCTCCACTGTGTCGGTGGTCAGATCAACGAGCTGGCTGCGGTCGTAATAGGGAACAATCTTGACGTCGGGCGGCAGGATCTGGCGGTTCAGTTCTTCAGTCTTCGCTTCCACTCCCTTGAGGACGTTCTGGGTCTGCTCGCCGCGGAGCATGAGGATGACACCCTCGACCGCGTCATCATTTTTTTGAAAGCCAAACTGTCCGAGGCGTGGCGCGTGCCCGATGGTGACTTCTCCGATATCGCGCACGCGAATCGGGACGCCCTTGTTCGCCCCCACGACGATGTTTCCGATGTCGTCGGTGTTGCGCACCAGGCCGATGCCGCGCACGTAATAGAACTGCCCGCCCTGGGAATAGAACCCTCCGCCGGCGTTGGCGTTGTTGGCGGCGAGAGCGGTGGTCACTTGCGGCACAGTCAGGTGATAGCCATAGATCCGCGCTGGATCGAGCAGCACCTGATATTGCATGACCGTGCCGCCGAAACCGGAGTCGTCCGCCACGCCATGCACCGAACGATAGGCTCGTTGCACAACCCAGTCTTCTATCGTCTTCAGCTCTTGCGGGCTGCGATCGGGACTTTGCAGAACATACCGATAGACCAGGCCGCTCGGGCTGAATAATGGCGCCATGCTCGGTGTGACGCCAGTTGGAAGTGCCGCTTCCCCAAGCCGCTCAAAAACAATTTGCCGAGCGAAATAGTCGTCGGTATTTTCTTCGAAGGTTAACCGGATATCGGACAATCCATACAGCGAGATCGAGCGCATCACCTGCATGTGAGGAACGCCGTTCATCGCGATCTCTAAAGGAAGCGAGACCAGTCGCTCAACTTCTTCGGCGGCATGGTCGGGCCATTGCGTGATGATTTCAACCTGTGGAGGAGAGAGGTCGGGATACGCGTCCACCGGCATCCGCTGAAAGGAAAGGATGCCGCCGACCGTAATGAACGCGGTCAACATCAGAACGAGGAAGCGTTGGTTCAGCGCCGCTTGGACGATTCGATGGATCATTCCGATGCCGTGAACGCTTTCCTCATTGAGGTGTTGCCCATCTGGTGCGATGCCATCAGCGCTGCAGGGAATTCGCAAACTGCAGGAACAGACTGCCGTCCCCAATCACCTGATCGCCAGGTTTCACTCCGCTCGTGACCTCTGTCTGGCCATTGACGCTCTCTCCCAGCGTCACGGAGCGCCGGCCAAACTGGTTCGCGGATACCGCCGTGTACACGAACGGCTGATTCTCATTATCGCGAAGGATCGCCGCATCCGGCAGGGCGATGGCGTTCTGAATTTTTCCCGCATTCACCATCGCGGTCACGTACATGTCCTTCTTCAGCTTCTCGCCCGGATTGCCGGTTTCAATGCGGGCCTGCAAGGTGCGTGTGTTGGGATCGAGAGAGGCGGCAATATAGGCGATGCGGCCATGAAAGCGTTGCGGATAGGCATCGGTCTGAATCGTGACCGAATCTCCGACTTTCACGTAGGGCAAATCCTTTTGATAGACATTGACCAGCACCCAGACGGTGCTGGTGTCGGAAATCGTGAAGCACTGCGTGACGCCCGGCTGGACCAGTTGACCGGCGGCCACATTCTGCTCGACCACCTCGCCAGCGATCGGCGACTTCACCGGAACTTCGAAAGACGGAGGGCTCTGGACCAGCGTGTCGGGATCGCTGATGCCCAGCACCTTCAGGGCAGCTTGTGCAGCCACGAGATCGCCACCGGCCTGCGATTCGGCAGCCTGGGCCTGCTCCAAAACCTGCTCGGCAATGGCTTTGTGCTCGTACAGATCCTTTGCGCGCGCATAAGCTTTTTGGGCTAGCGCATAGGCTTCTTTGGCCTTCAGATAATTGGTCCGCAACTGCGAATAATCCGGACTGGCGACGAACAGCATGGGCTCGCCCTGGTGAACATGCTGGCCAGGAACGACAACGATCCGATTCACGGGGCCACTCACCTGCGAGATCACCGGGATGGTGCGGAATCCGTTGTAGGCCACGGCTCCCGTAAGCCGCAAGGTTCGCGTGAGAGTCGTGGGCTCGACCTTCAGCACCTGCACATGCGACATCTGCTCTGCAGGTACGGTGAAGAATTCTGGATTGTTGACGTTCCGCGTATTGGCCGAGGCGTTCGATCCTGATCCTTCGCAACCGGCGAAAAGCAGCGCAATCGCCGAAAGAGCGGCGACTAAGTACCACAGCGGCCAGCGGTTGAGGGTCCGAACGCGCCGATTCATGGCAGATTCCTCGTTCCCAGCGCTTCTTTCAATTGCTCCAGTGCAGTCATATAAGATGCCAAGGCCTGCCGGTAAGCCAATTGCGTGGAGCGGTAACTGCGTTCCGCATCCAGAAAGTCCAGAAGGCTCGCGGCGCCGCGCTTATAAGCATACTCGCTGATGTCGCGCGAATCCTGGGCCTGCTTAAGGTAACCGGAAGTATAGAGCTGCACCACTTCATCGTTGCTCTTCACCGCTTCGTACGCATTACTCACGTCGGAAAGGACGATATCACTGGCCGACTGCTTCTGCTGCTCAGCCTGAGTAAGAGCGTACCTGGTGCGAGCGATCTCGCCCTGGTTCCGGTCGAAAATGGGGAGCGCGAAATTGGCGAAGATCGATGCCGTACTTTCTCCAGCAACGTGGGTGAAGTTGTAAGTGCCGTTCACATCGACCTTGGCGTTCGCTTTAGCTAGCTGGACCTGGCTCTGCGCAGCAGTAATCCCCAACTCCGCGGCACGAAAATCGGGACGTTCCCGCAGCGCCTGGGCTTGCAAGTCCTCCAGCTTGGCGGCTAACGGTTGGTAAGCAAGGTCACCAATCACATCGAACTCGGCGGGAACGGCTTCGTATCCCAGGAATTGTCGGAGCGCGGTAAGTGCCTGCACCTTGGCCAGTCGCGCAGAGGAGACATCGGTCTGAAACTGCAGAAGCTGCAGCTTGATCTTCAGGAAGTCGCCTTCGCCGATATAACCCGCCTTGAACTGCTCCTGGCTGATGTCAACCGTTTCCTGAAAACCCTTCAAGTCTTGCAAGGCGAACTGAAGCGTAGATTCAGCCAGCAATACACTGACAAACTGCTGGCCGACGTTGAAGATCAGCGTACGTTCGGCGTCGGCCACCTGGGCCCGAGTCACTGCCGTTTGGTCGCGGGCGGCCTGCAGCCGGTGTTGGCGCTTGTGTCCCCGTTCAAACAGGTAGCTGAGGCCGACATCGAATTGCTGGACCTGGTTTAAGTTCTCTCCGGAAAAGTCTTGCGGGCTGAAAAATGGAACGAACTGGGTGTCCGCACCGAGGGTTGGATTGGGACGCAGGTTTGCGGTGATTTCCTGAGCCTGGTTCTGGAGAATCTGAGTACGACTCGCCCTCAGGGAATGGTTATGAGCCAGGGCCAGATCAATGGCCTGGTCGAGCGTAATCAATGTCGAAGTTTGCCCGCCCGCCGTTGCGCCCGCTAGCAGGAGGAGCGTCGCGGTCGCGGCTAACCTCAGCAAGAACCTTGCACGCATAGTCAGATCAGAATTATGCCATCCGGCGCCGCGAAACACTCAGATGCCCCGGGCCAGGAAGCCCTGCCTGAGCGCGGAACCGGTACTTTTGCCCAATCTCAGGAATTTGACCCGACGGCTCATTGTAAATCCCCGAGAGGTCGCGGAAACCAAATGAGTTAGATGCCGTGTCACCTTTGATACGGTGCCTTGCACATAGACAAATTCGACTTGGACTACCGGGAAGAGCGCCCTTTCAGAGTGAGAAGGCGTCAAAGACTATTTCTGGCAGCAACACACCATGCGCAAATTCGGTACCATAGACTACTCTGCCCAAGGGGAGACGGCTCTCATGCAAAGACGCGAGGTCCTTCGCATACTGGCGACTGGAACTGCCCTGCAACTGGCCCCCGCAAAGCTGCTGGTGTTTGCACGCGAGGTGCGGACGCTCATGGCCAGCCAGGCTGCGCCACGTACACTGAACGCGCATCAGGCAGCAACCGTCGCCACCATCGCCGAATTGATTCTGCCCCGTACCGACACGCCCGGCGCCACCGACGTCGGAGCCACCGCATTCATCGATCTGATCTTGACGGAATGGTACAACGATGCCGACCGCTCCCGATTTTTGAGCGGACTGGCCGACGTTGACGCTCGCAGCCAGCGATTGTTCGGCAAGAATTTTGTGGATTGCACGGCGCTGCAGCAGTCAGAAATTCTGACCGACCTCGGTGCCCAAATGATGGAAGAGGAGGAGCGGCTGCGTGATCAGCCGCCGGCTTTTGGTGAACCTCCTGCCGACCTCAATTTCTACTCCATGCTGCGCCGACTTGTCTTGACCGCCTACTACACGTCTGAGGCGGGCGCGACGCAGGAACTGCATTTTGAAATGATCCCCGATCGCTATGAGGGATGCGCCGCACCCGAAGAAGGAGGCACCACCGCGAAGTGAGCGAACAAATTACCTATGACGCGATCGTAGTCGGTTCCGGAATCACCGGCGGCTGGGCCGCGAAAGAGCTCACCGAGAAAGGGCTTAAGACGCTGGTGCTCGAGGCGGGACGGTCCATTGTGCCCGAGCAAGATTACGTCGAGCATGTTCCGCCCTGGGAGATGAAGTTTCGCGGCTGGGGCGATCGCCGCCGGCTGGCAGAGGACCAGCCAGTTCAGAGCCTGTGTTATGCCTGCGATGAATGGTCCTCGAAATTCTTCGTCAACGACAAAGAGAATCCCTATACCACCGCGCCGGGAAAGCCCTTCAGCTGGATTCGCGGGCGGCAGGTCGGTGGACGCTCCATTACGTGGGGACGCCAGAGTTACCGTTGGAGCGATCTCGACTTTGAGGCGAATGTGCGCGACGGAATCGCCATCGACTGGCCCATTCGCTATGTCGATATCGCGCCCTGGTACGACTATGTCGAGGAATTCGCCGGAATCTCGGGCGAAGCATTGGGCCTTCCGCAGTTGCCCGACAGCAAGTTTCTGCCTCCGATGCAGTTGAACTGCGCCGAAAGACTGGTTCGCGAGGAAATGGAAAAGCATTTTGGCGGCGAACGCGTGCTGACGATTGGCCGTTCCGCCATCCTCACCAAAGATCATCTCGGCCGCGCGGCTTGCCACTACTGCGGGCCGTGTGAGCGGGGCTGCATCACGCGATCTTACTTCAGCAGCGTGAACGCGACTCTGCCCGCAGCGGCAAAAACCGGACGCATGACCTTGCGTCCATTCAGCGTAGTGCACAGCGTGAGTTTTGACCCGAAGACGCGCAAGGCTACCGGCGTGCGGGTGATTGATGCGCGTACGCGAGCGGCAATCGAGTTTCGCGCCAAAGTCGTGTTCATGTGCGCCTCGACCCTCGAATCGACCCGCATCTTATTCAACTCGTCTACGCCCGAGTTTCCCAACGGGCTTGCGAACTCCAGCGGCGAATTGGGACACAACCTGATGGATCACGTGATGGACAGCGGCGCCGATGGGGCGATTCCCGGCTTCGAAAATCAAGCCGTGATCGGAAGAAGGCCCAATGGCATCTACATTCCCAGGTTTCGCAACGTGAAGACGAAGAGCCCAGAATTCCTGCGAGGCTATGGATATCAGGGCGAAGGCTACCGCCTGGGCTGGCAGCGAGGCATTGCCGAAGCGGGGTTTGGCGCTGATTTCAAGAAATCCCTCAGCAAGCCGGGGCCGTGGCGATTTACCTTATACGGATTTGGCGAGTGCCTGCCCAACCACGACAATTTCGTCGAACTGGATAAAGGAACGGTGGACGCCTGGGGCATTCCCTCGCTCAAGATCCACTCTTCCTGGGGCGAAAACGAAGTTGCCCTGCGCAAAGACATGGCGATCGCTGCCGCGGAAATGCTCGCCGCTGCAGGTGCCCGCAATATCCAGACCTTTACCGCCAACGAAGCACCGGGACTCGCGATCCATGAAATGGGCACGGCACGCATGGGGCGCGATCCGAAGACATCGGTTCTGAATTCGTTCAACCAGGCGCACGATGTAAAAAATATCTTCGTCACCGACGGAGGGGCGATGGTCTCTACTTCGTGCGTGAACCCATCGCTCACCTATATGGCGCTTACCGCGCGCGCCTGCGACTATGCCGTGCAGAAAATGAAGAAGGGAGAACTCTGATATGAGCAGCCGTCGGCACTTTCTGAAGGTGCTTTCTTCCGCCGCGCTCGCGAGCACGGTACCGCCAGGATTGTTCGCAAAAGAACAGGCCAGCCGCATTCCGATTGCATTTTCTACACTCGGCTGCCCCGCGTGGGACTGGCAGAAGATTCTGGACTTTGCTCACCAGCATGGGTTCGCTGCCATTGAATTGCGCGGGCTTGAGGGAAACATGGATCTGCCCTCGCACCGCATTTTTGCTGCAGACCGTATCGAGCAAACGAAGAATGAAATCCGGGCCCACGAGCTGCGCATCGCTTGCGTCAGCAGTTCCGCGAATCTTTATTTTGAAGACCCCGCAAAGCGGGAGAAAGAATTAACCGATGCGCGCCGCTTCATCGATCTTGCCGCTGCGCTGGGGGCTCCGTACGTCCGCGTCTTTGGCGGCAAGGCGGAGGGAGATAACAAGCCGGCGCCCGATGATGCCACGAAGAAGCGAGTAGCCGCCGGCCTGCGCGAGCTCGGCACTTACGGCGGCCCTCATAACGTGACCGTCATCATCGAGTCGCACGATCACTTCACGTCATCCGCCGCCCTGAAGGATGTCCTGACCGCAGCCGATTCCGAACATGTGGGCTTACTCTGGGACGCTCACCACACCTTCGCCACTTCCAACGAAGATCCGGAATTCACGGTGAAGCAACTCGGCCGCTGGATTCACCACACGCATCTGAAAGATTCCGTCGGCAGCGGCGAAGACCGCAAATATGTCCTGACCGGCCGCGGCACTGTGCCCGTCCAGCGCCAGATCGCAGCTCTTCGCTCCATTGGCTACAAGGGCTTTTTCTGCTTCGAGTGGGAGAAAGCCTGGCACCCGGACCTCGCCGATCCGGAGATTGCCATTGCCGACTACGCGCGCGTAGTCGGCCAATGCCTGGGCGACGCGAAAGCCTGCGGTAGCTAAGCGGGCTTGGTGTCGGAGAACGTCTCCGTCTTCGCGTCCCAGTACAATTTCTTGCCCGTCACGTACGACTCGGCTGCCATCATGCACGCCACCGAGTGCGCGAATCCTTCGTGCACCGTGGCGTGTGGCTGCTGGCGCGAGCGCATGCATTCATACCAGTTCGCCTGGTGCTCGAGCGAGAGATCGTCGATTCCCATCGGCGGCAATCCCTGCTGGCCGGGCAGCTGGACATATTTCGAAGCTCTCTTCTGATCAATGTTGGGATTGTCTTCGTGAGTCCCTTTTTCCTCGACGACTTGGTACCGCGGACTGCCCTCGCCACCAAGGTTGAATAGCGTCGCCTTTTTTCCCATGTATCGGGTGAAGCTGGGCGCATCATTGCCGAAGCTCGTCGAATAGCTGACCAGAAATCCTTTCGGATATTCGAGCAGTGTCTCGAACGTATCGGGGTTCTCCCTCCCGTCATGCCAGGCGAAGACGCCGCCGTGGGAAACCACTGAAGCCGGATAATTGTCGCCCATGAACCAGTGCACCAGGTCGATGCCATGGCTCATCCACTGGTCGGGAATGCCGCTGGAAAATTCCCGGTACAGCCGGAATTCGAAATACATTTGCGGATCGAACGGCCGTGCCGGCTTGGTCATCAGCCATGCGTTCCAATCCGTATCCTGCTCGCGAATCTGCTTTACCTCGGGACGCCCGCGCCACCGAGGCCCGTGATAGTTCCACACAATCTCGATCTTGCTGACATCGCCCAAATCGCCGCTGGCCGCAATTTTCTGCGCCGCCACTTGATACGGTTCGCTGCGATGCTGGGTACCGACCTGCACGATCGCATCGGCCTGCAGCACGGCATCGCGCGCCGCTTTCGCTTCCGCCAGAACGTTCCCCATCGGTTTCTCGCAGTACGCGTCTTTCTTCGCCTCCGCCGCCAACTTCAGAATCGGCGAGTGTGTATGTTCCGGAGTAGAGATCAGCACGCCATCAACGTCCTTGAGCGCCAACAGTTCTTCCGGGTGTTGCACCGCCCGGGGCGTTCTCCCGTAATAGCCCGCGTTCCGGGCCGCGGCCTTTTCCCGATTCACCTTCCACAAGTCACACACCGCCGTCATTTCAATGTTGTGACTGTCTTTCAACTTCGAGGCGATGAGGTCCAGTTCGCTCCCGCGGTTTCCGATCCCGATGTGCCCGAGCGAAATGCGCTCGTTCGCCCCGATGATCTTCCCGTACGACAAAGCTGTGTGCGGCAACACCGCCGCGCCGGCGACTGCAACCGCTGATTTCTCCAGAAAGTCGCGACGATTCATGGAAACGTCAGGCATAATTTATAGCTCCAACTTTGAGATTGGGTAATTTGGTAATCGGGTAATCGAGTAATTGAAAACCCCGACCGCCAGCTTTGCAATTACCAAATTACAAAATTACTAAATTACAAAATTCCTCATTACTAAATTCCCTTAAGCCCATTCGGCACGAGCGGCAACGAGCGCAGCCTCACTCCCACAGCATCGAAGATAGCGTTGCCAATGGCGGGGGCCAATCCGATCAGCGGACACTCGCCTGCCCCGGCCGACGGAATATCTTTCCGATCCACCAGCACCGTTTCAATCAACGGAACATCGCTGAATCGCGGCACCCGGTATTGCGACAAGCGCCCGTTCAGAATCTTGCCGTTCTCGAACTGTATGGCCTCGAACAGCGCTCCCCCCAAGCCTTGCACGTTCGATCCTTCCAGTTGATTGCGCAGCCCGTCAGGATTCACGATCGCTCCACACTCGAAAGCCGTCACTACGCGGACGATTTTGACATCGCCTGAGTTGCGGTCGACATTGACTTCAGCGAAGGTTGCAACATTCCCCAGCTTCTCGTAGCCTCCGCCCATGCCGAAGCCTTGCCCGGAGCCTTTCGTCTTGCCCCATCCAAACTGCTTCGCGGCGGCCTCAAACACGGCCCGCAATCGTTCGTTCTTTAGATTTTTCAGCCGGAACTCCAGCGGATCCATCTTCACCGCATGCGCTAGCTCGTCCATGTGCGATTCGCGCGCGAAATGATTCGCGGTCGCGGCCAGCGCGCGGTACGATCCCTGCCGCAGCGGCGACTTCACCGCATGGAAGACGATGCGCTGGTTGGGAATTTCATAATACGTGCGAATGCCCGCCGATCCGGAGTTGTAGTTATGAAATTCCCAGGCGGTAATGATTCCGTCCTGGCGAACCCCGCTCATCACGTCGATTACGCCCGCCGGGCGAAAGTAAGCCCAGGTGAACTCCTCCTCGCGCGTCCACACCACTTTCACCGGACGTTTCGCCGCCCGCGCCAGCCGCGCCGCTTCAATCGCCGTCTCCCCGGTGTGCTTTCCGCCATAACCGGAGCCCATGTCGGGCATCAACACGCGCACTTTGTCTTCAGGAATCCGAAAGGCTTCGGCCAATTGCCCACGCACTCCGAACGGGCGCTGCGTTCCGGTCCACACCGTAACCTGATCACCATCCCACTTGGCCAGCGCAGCGCGCGGTTCGAGCGGCGTGTGCGCGATGTATTGCACCGTATACGTCTGCTTCAACTGGTGATCGGCAGCGGCCATCGCCGGATCCACTGACCCGGTGTCGTAGCGATCGCCGTCTCCTGTGGGATCCTTCCCCTCAGTCGTATTCTTCCGGAGATAGTCGAACAATTCCTTGTTCGAAATCTGCGGGTCCGACTTCCATTCGGCATGAATGGCCGCGACCGCGGCTTCGGCGAGCTGCGACGTAGGCGCTGCCGCGCCCACAAAATTCCCGTCATGCACCACGGTTGCGCCCATCTGCTCGGCCTTCTGCGTATCCACTGACACAAGCGTGGCGTCAAACGCCGGGGGCCGCAGCACCTTGCCATACAGCATGTCTGGCAACTTCTGGTCCGATGGATACCGGTGCTGTCCGGTCACAAACTCTCGCCCGTCAATTTTTGGCACGGATTTCCCAGCGACGCTCCAGTTCGCCGCAGGGATGAGCGGGTCTTCCGCGGGAAGGGTCTCGGTAAGTTGCTGCCCTTTCAGCAGGGCCGCATATTCCACCGAGCGGTTTCCATGCGGATCGGTCACCTTGCCGTTGGCAGCAACCAATTTTTGAGCATCCGTCTTCCACTGAGTCGCCGCCAGGTTGATCAGAACATCGCGCGCAGCTGAAGCGACTTTGCGCAGTTGCAGATTCATCGTGGGTGTCGTCCGGCTTCCGAACGTCCCCATGTCGAACGGCGTGAGCTGCGTATCGCCCATCACCATCTCGATGTTTTCGATGGGCACATGCAGTTCTTCCGCAACCGCCTGGCTCAGCGACGTTCGAATGTTCTGCCCGATCTCAACCTTTCCCGTGTACACCGTGACCTTGCCGTTTTCCCCGATGTGCAGCCACGCATTGATTTCCTGCGGCAACGACTCGCCGCGCCGCTGCCTCGCGGCCCCGGATTCTTGTGCGATCACCGCGGGCTTAAGCACGGAGACTACGACGATCCCGGCTCCGAGAAACTTGAAAAAATCCCGCCGGCCCAGATCAAAGTGATATGGAGACGCAGCCCTTAGTTCGTAGCGTTCAGGCTCCAGCGGAACGTGCGCTTGAGATTTCTCGTTCATCGGCTGGCTCCTTTCGCGGCGGCGGTTTCTCGCGTAGCCTTCGCCGCCTTCTGAATCGCGCTCACAATGCGCGGATAGGTTCCGCAGCGGCAGATGTTGCCGTCCATGAAATCGACGATCTCATTCGGCTGCGGGTTCGGATTCTTCTGCAGTAACGCAACCGCCGACATAATCATTCCGGATGTGCAGTACGCGCATTGCATGGCGCCAACATCGAGAAACGCCTGCTGCACAGGATGGAGCCGGTCTCCATCGGCCAACCCTTCGATGGTTGTAATCTTTTTCCCCGACACAGACCCAATCCGCGTGATGCACGAGCGCTGCGCCTTCCCGTCGATCAGAACCGTGCAGGCGCCGCACTGGCCTTCGCCGCATCCATATTTGCTGCCGGTCAGATCCAGATGCTCGCGCAACACCGTCAGCAGGCTGGTTTGAGGATCGACGTCGACGGTGTAGGGTTTCGTGTTAATAGCGAGATGAATCGTAGACATTCGAGACTCCAGAACGAAGGGCTGCTCTTGAAGATGTCTTCGAGGACTGGTTAGTAAAAATGATATACCTGCGAGGCCATTCAGATGAAGCGACGACGCAGGAACTGTTGATTGCTAATTGTTGATTGATGATTTTTGATTGTTGAATGAAGAACCCGGAGCGTCCGAGGTTTTCAATCAACAATCAACAATCAAAATTCAACAATAGCTTTTCAGTCGTTGATCGCCTGATACGCGAGTTCATTCACCTGCCGATCCAGCGTCAAATCACCTGTGGGATGCAGTTGCGCCATGAACACCACGATCATCTGCTCTTTCGGATCGACGGTAAATCCGGTGTAGAAAAAGCCTCCCCAGCTGTACTCGCCCACGGAGCCCAACTCGCCCAGCGGTGCCTTGACGCCTTCAATTCCGAAGCCCAGCCCGAATCCCTGATCCGCGCCAATCTTGCCCAGTTGATCGTGGGTCATCAACTCCACCGTTTTTCGACTCAGCAAGCGAGTGTTCCCGACTTTGCCCTCGTCAAGCATCATCTGACAGAAACGGGCATAGTCCATGGCGGTAGAAACCAGTCCTGCGCCACCCGAGAAAAGTTTCTTTGGCCCGCGCGAGGGATAATCCGCCGAATACACAAACGATCCTTCCCTGATCGGAGTGTCCGGAAAGCGGTTCAGGCCTTTGTCTGGATAGTAGGTGTATGCGGTGGCCAAACGGCCGAGTTTATTGTCCGGGGGAAAGAAGTAGGTATCCTTCATCCCCAGCGGCTCAAAGACTCGCGTGCGGAAAAATTCATCGAGCGGCTTTCCCGACACGACCTCGACCAGACGCCCCAATACATCCACTCCCAGGCTGTATTCAAAGCGGTCGCCGGGATTGAACAGCAACGGCATGCTTGCGAGCTGTTTGACGTTGTCGCCGATGGTGCCATCGTACTGGAGCAGCCCGCTCGCTACATTGGCCTTTTCATACATGGGCCCAAGATCGGGATTCCAGTTGTACGTCAATCCCGAGGTATGCCGCAGCAAGTCGCGAATCGTAATTTCTTTCGTGGCCGGAATGGTGTACGGCTCGCCCGACGCCGGTTTCACCAGCACTTTCGGATTCTTGAATTCGGGCAGATATTTCGAGACGGGATCATCCAGCAAGAATTTGCCTTCCTCGTAAAGCATCATGACGGCCAGGCTGGTGATGGGCTTGCTCATCGAGCAAATGCGGAACATCGCATCGGTCGGCATGGGCTTGTTGGCCTCTCGGTCCATCATGCCCTGCGCCTTGAACCAGGCCACGTGGCCGCGACGAACCACCAGCGTGACAGCACCCGCAATGCGCTTGTCGTCGATGTCGTGCTGCACAACAGTCGTAATGCGATCCAGGCGCTCCGAAGAAAGCCCCAGAGATTCCGGCTTGGCGGCAGGCAAATCTTGCGCGAGAGCGCAGAGATGCACCAGAACAACGCCGAGCAGAACCGGAAAGCCTTTCTTGCTCCACTCGGCCGCAGAATGTGTTCGAACCATCATTCCTCCCGCAATCCGCTCGCGAGGGCGAAAATCATCCACCACTAAGGACACGAAGGACACGCAGGTTCACGAACTATTCCTTCGTGTTCCTTCGTGTCCTTAGTGGTTATTTGTCCCTCGTCCGACTCTACGACTTGATGGTCTTCGAAGCCTCGTCCCACGTGACCGGCTTCTTGCGGAAATACGATTCGTTCGCCATGTGGCAGGCGATCGCCGCATGGTTGCCGAACACCGCGTTCTCGGTGACGTCCTTGCGCGACTTCACCGCCTGGAAGAACACGTTGAGGTGCGGTTTCATGTCGTCCCAGTCGTGTCCCTTGTAGACGGTATCCACGTATTCGGGTTCCTTGCCCAGTTGTGGATCGTTCTTCTCATGCCACTCTTTGAAGTATGCCTCGCGCAGCTTCGCCGGGAACGAAAAAGCGTAATAACTGGGCGACAGATCGACGCCAGGCTGATAATACTGCTTCAGATCGAACTCGCCCGCATCGAGAATGCCTTTCGGCCCCATGAACCGCGCCAGTTCCGGCGATTCGCAGCCCAGGTCCAGCCGCACATACACCGGAATGCCGTGATAATCGAAGAGCACGGTATGGAAGTCCGGCATATCGCGTCCGTCGTTGAAGCGGAAGATTCCGCCCGTGGCCATTGCCGACCGCGGAATCTCATTCCATCCCAGAGTTTTCAGCATGCCGCTGAGCAGGTGCACCATCAGATCGCCCGCGACGCCTGTCCCGTAAGCTTTCCAGCAGCGCCAGCGCGCAAAATGCAGCGGATTGAAGGGAACCTTCGGAGCATCGTTCAACCACGTATCCCAATCCAAGGTTTGCGGCGACAGATCGGGAGGCGGCGGATACTGCCACGCGCCCGTCGGATCGTTGCGTCCCAGCGTGAGTTCCACCATCTCGACATCGCCGATCGTACCCTTCTGATATAGCTCGCGCGCCGTCTCGCAGAGCATCGAACTGACGCGCTGTGAGCCGATCTGCACGATGCGATTGTTCTTCTGCGCCGCCTCGACCATCGCCAGCCCGTCGGCCACGTTGTGCGACATCGGCTTCTCGCAATAAATATCCTTGCCCGCATTGCATGCGTCCACCACAACCCGGCGATGCCAATGGTCCGGCACAGCCGCGACGATGCAGTCGATATCCTTGCGGTCCAGCAGTTGCTTATATTCCCGCGAGGCCGGCAAACTCGGATTGGCCGTAATCTCCCTGGCCAGCGTATGCCGTCCGTCGTACAGGTCAGCAGCGCCCACGCACTCGATTCCCGGAATCGTGATCGCCATGCTCAGCAGGCCCGATCCCTGCATCCCAATCCCGATCATTCCGAAGCGGACCCGGTCGCTGGGCGCCACCGGCCGCGGTATCAACGGTTGAGCTTCGAGCAAAATGGTCTTGGAAGCCAGCACGCCGCCGGCGGCCACCGCGCTTCCCTGCAAAAATGCGCGTCGCGAAAGATTACGTTTCATCCCAATCCCTCCGATTGAATTAACTGCGACCTGCGCTTGCCCTGTGTTCACTTCTTCAGCGGTTTAATTGCCACTTCCTTGAAGAACACGATGTCGTTGTCGCTGTGATTCTGCAGACCGAACCAGCCGAAATTCGGCCGCGGCCCGCGCTGCGGCTCGAAATCGAACTTGCGCTCCGGTACCGGATCGCCGTCTTTGTAATCGGTGACCTTCTTGCCATTCACCGTAACAATGGTCCGTGAACCATCCAGGGTGATATCCATGGTGTTCCACTCGGGCCCGGGCTTCCAGGCATTCTTCACCAGCGGCTTGGTCAGCGAATACAGCATGCCGGTCTCGTGGTATTCGTCCTCGTTCGATTTTTCGGGATGATTGTCGATCTGCACTTCGAATCCATAGTGCACCGGCATCCACTCCTCGCGCGGTTCCACCGGGATGCGAATGAAGACTCCGGAATTGTCATTCTCGTCGCGCATCTTAAACACGACGTGAATCTCGCAATTGCCGATCTTGCCGCCCGTCCAGTAGAGCAGCCCCATTCCGCCATGGGTGTGGATCAAGCCATCTTCCACCGTGTCGTTCCCCGGACCAACGTGCTTCCATCCACTCAAATCTTTGCCGTTAAAAAGTTGCTGCCACTTGCCGGGATCGCCCTTGCAGGCGTTCTGGTCTTGATCGGCGGCCAAGGCGAACGTCGCCAATCCAGCGAGCATAAAAATGCATACAGTAAATCGTTTCAACATGAGGAGTCTCCTGGGTTTGTGCGGTAGCTACCATGGGACAGACCAATCTACTCGCACCCGCCGCCGGAATCAATCGGGAGGAAGGGTTTAGTGCCGGATGACAGGCAAATCGCTATTTCGACGCTGCCTCCGCTCCAATTTTCTCGATCACGATTGCCGTCGACCCGCCGCGCACATAGGTTTTGCCGCTGGCGGTGACGCGCTGTCCTGCAAAAGGCATAAGCTTTTCGTTCTGACCCGCCGAGGGCGTAGTGTCGGCGATCGGCCAGTAGATCGTGCCATTGTCCGCCAGAATGACCAGCGGCGATCCCGCCCTGGCACACGCCTCAGCGCACTGTGTGCTGATCGGTTTCTTCAAGCCTTTTGTGAAGGCGCAGGCCGAGTCCAGAACATATCCATTTACGGAGACGGACTTGCCGGCATCGCTTCCTGCGGCCAGCAAAGCCACGAATACTACACCCGCTGTCAACAGCCACGCAGCCTTTTGAATCTTCATTGTGACCTCCTGAGTGTTTCGTTCGGTTTTGAGTCCCGGAATGGAGAGATAAGGTAGCAGGCCCGGCAAAACTTGCAATAGTAGCAAGCAGTTATAAAAATGTTGAGATCTACGAAGATTTTCGTTGACACTACGAACACCTTCGTAGTAAGGTCCTTCCCATGACACGCTCTCCGCAAAAACCTACCGCGTCGGAACTGGAGATTCTCCGCGTTCTCTGGACGCGTGGCCCCTCCACCGTGCGCGAGGTGCATGAAGCCCTCAGCGAGAAAAAGTCCCTGGGCTACACCACTGTCCTGAAGCTGCTGCAAATTATGACGACAAAAGGCACGGTCCGCCGAAACGAAACCCAACGTGCGCACGTCTATGAAGCATGCCTTCCGGCCGAGCAGACCAAGCGGCAGATTGCGGGGGATATGTTGCAGCGCGTCTTTGAAGGGTCGGCGAGCCAGTTGATGATGCACGCGCTCGCCGGGCGTAAGGCCTCGCAGGAAGAAATTGAAGAACTACGCCAAACGCTGGATGAGTACGAAAGGAGCCGGCGATGAACGGCCTGATGAGTTGGATTTCCTCGAACGCGATGCACGCTCTGGGATGGGCTCTGTTGCACTTCCTGTGGGAGGGAACGGCACTTGCGGCTCTGGCTGCGGCGACGATGGCGCTTTGCCGCCGCACATCGGCGCGATACCTGGTTGGCGTCGCGACCCTGGTGCTCATGCTGATCGCTCCGGTGGCGACATTTCTCTTCTATTCGCAGCAACACTCGGCGATCGCTGGCACCGCGAATGCATCACGGTTCGCAGCGGTCTCTTGGCCTGTCGCGAAACACACCGCGACCCGTGTTTCCAACGCGGCAACGTCGCTCGATGCAATTCCGTGGTTGGTGCAAGCGTGGCTTCTGGGAGTGGCTTTCTTCAGTCTGCGAACTGCGGGCGGATTTCTCCTGCTGGAGCGCGAGCGCCGCAGGCAGTCTTCTGTTGTGAGCGCGCGTGTGCTTGAGATCTGTTACACGCTGCAGGATCGGCTCGGCCTCGATCGCGCGATTCAGTATTGCGAATGCAAGTGGCTGCAGGCTCCCGCGGTGGTTGGATGGTTTCGTCCCATCGTGTTTTTACCGGCTTCGGCGCTGACGGGTCTTTCCGAAGACCAGCTACAGGCAGTGATTGCGCACGAACTGGCTCACATCCGGCGCTTCGATCCTTTTGTGAATGTGTTTCAGGTCGCAGTCGAAACTCTGCTCTTTTACCATCCTGCAGTCTGGTGGCTGAACCGGCGTATACGCGCGGAACGCGAGCATTGCTGCGACGAAACGGCGGTCTCAGTGTGCGGCAATGCGCTGGAATACGCGCGTGCGCTGACGCTGATGGAAGAATGGCGAAGCGCGCCTCGGTTCGCGATGGCGGCCAATCGCGGTCCCCTGACCGAACGCATTGTCCGCGTGCTCGGCCTGAAGACGCTCAGCACCGGAATCCGCAGCATCGGATTGACCGGAAGCTTGCTGTGCTTGACCGCAGCTCTGGCCGCGGGAAATGCCTTGCTGGGAATGGCGCATCCGCGGTTGGCTCGCGCCAGCTCTATCGTGCAAGCAACGCCGAAAGCGGAGAGCCCGCAACAGCCCAGCGCAAAGCCTGCAACCCCTGCGAAGCCTTCCGCCGCGCAGAGCGAGACTCCAGCGCCGGCTGCCAATCCGGCGCCTTCCGGGTCTTCTTACATCGATGCCATGAAAGCTGCGGGGCTCGCCAATCCGAGCATCGACGAACTGGTCGCTCTGAAGATTCAGGGCGTTACTCCAGAGTACGTGCGCGAGATACACGACCTCGGCTTGCATCCCGATGCAGACAGCTTGGTCGGGCTGAAGGTGCAGGGCGTCACTCCGGAATACATCAAGGAACTGCGCGCAATGGGCTTCAATCCAGATGAAGATCAGATCATCGGTCTCAAGGTGCAAGGCGTTACGGCAGACTATGTGAAGGGGCTGAAAGAAGTTGGCATCCAGGGCGATGCCGATACGATCGTCGGGCTCAAAGTGCAGGGAGTGACTCCTGACTACGTGCGCGAAATGCGCGCTGCTGGCCTGAAGGTTGACTCAGACGATGTGGTCGGGCTCAAAGTGCAAGGAGTAACTCCTGCTTATGTGCAAGGACTGAAGGCACAGGGCCTTGAAGTGAACTCAGACGACGTGGTGGGAATGAAAGTGCAGGGTGTTACGCCGGAATACATTCGCGACATTCGCGCGCTGGGCTTCCATCCCAGTGCGGACGAGATAGTTGGAATGAAAGTGCAAGGCGTTACTCCGGAATTCATCAAGGCTCTGCAAGCCGCGGGATTCAAGCCGAGCATCGACGACATCATCGAGGCCAAGGTTCAAGGGGTTACTCCCGAATTTATCGATGAGGCACGCAAGCACGGCTTCCAGAATCTGACGATTGAGAAGCTGGTTGAGCTCAAACGCCTGGGAATCCTGGATTCGAAAGCCCAGCTTTAGGTTGCGCTTCAGGGCTCGTCGTTCGTGACGAATCACTCTTTCGGAAGGAGCAGTGTCATGCGAGTGCGCCGAACTCTTGCTTACTTAGTGTTTGCATCCTGCGTGGTGTTCTTCGTGGTCAAGAATCGCGCTGCCGAAGTGCGCAGCAGTGGCGACGTGCGCAGCGGCGACTGGACGATCAGCAAGTCGGACGAGCCTGGCAAGGTGGAGTTCTCTCTGATCGAGCACCATCACGGGGGAACGTCGAATCACCAATCAGATTGGCCCGCGAGTGCGTTTCAGGGCGTGGACTTCTCGAAGGCGGGACGACAGGACGTGCAATTCACGATCACTCGCGATGCGGGCAAGATCGCGTGCGAGGGCTTCCTCAATAACGGCGAGGGCGCAGGAATCTTTCACTTTCAACCCGATGCGAATTATCCGCGTGAGATGAAATCGCTGGGCTTCGAGGTAGATGACGAGAAGCAGTTCGCGATGGCAGTGCAGGATGTGAGCCTGGACTTTGCCAAGCAGATGAAGAACGAGCACCTCAGTGATCTCGATGCCGACAAACTCATCGCCTTCCGCATCTTCGGCGTCGATTCCGCTTTCATCGAGGCGCTACGCGCGGAAGGGCTGAAAGTGTCCGACAGCGACAAACTGGTGGCGTTCCGCATTCATGGCGTGACTCCGCAGATGGTCCGCAGCCTGCATCAGGCGGGATATTCTCCGGATGAAGACACGTTGATTGCGATGCGGATTCATGGCGCGACTCCGGAATGGATGGAGCAATTGAAACAGCGCGGTTACGATCACGTGGATCTGGAACAACTGATCGCGTTTCGCATTCACGGTGTTTCCCCGGAATTCATTCAGAAGCTGCAGGGACTTGGGTACAAGCATCCTGATCCGGATGAATTGATCGCGATGCGAATTCACGGGGTCACTCCGGAATACATCAGCGACATGCGTTCGCGCGGAATACGCGACCTCAGCATCGATCAGCTGGTGAGCATGAAGATTCACGGGATCGATTAACGAATGATGATTTTTGATTGTTGATTCTTGATTGAAAACCCTTCGCGAACCGGCCGGTTCCCGAATCTCGTTGTTCTCCGCCACGCAAGGATTGAAAACATACGGCCCGCAATGGGCACGACCGGGAAGGGCACCCCTTAAAGCCGTGCCGCATGAACGGCCGCGCACCAGCCGGAATTCCACCCACGTTTTCCACAACTTTCTTGACTTTTCCACAGACTTTCTGCTCCCCAATGTTCACATGACCGTGACTGTAGTTTTCATTCCTTCCATACTGGGCGCGTGATCGAGCCAGACCAGATTTCGCAGGCCATAGCTAAGTCCTTCGGGCTCAGGATTTTGCCCGTAACTTGTTGCAGCCCAAAGATCAAATCGCAAAATCCCCCTAACACCAACATTCCAATAGATCGACGGGGAGGGGGGATACCCCGGGTTTCAGAGTTCCAATGTTTCAACGCAGAATCCGGCAGCGACTACAACCGCTTTGCCGTACTGAAACCTTGAAACTCGAAACTCGAAACTTTGAAACACAGGAGTCAGATATGCAATCATTCCCATCTCGTTGTCAGCACATTAAAGTCAACGGCACGCAGTGCGGATCGCCCGCCCTGCGCCGCAACCGCTTCTGCTACTTTCACAAACTGCATCACGAGCAGCGCATCGAGCTCAACGCCGATCGCGCACGCGCCGCTCGTCCTCGCAAGGTCTCGATCGATCTTCCGGTTCTCGAAGACGCCGAGTGCATCCAGGTCTCGCTCTCCCAGGTCATGCGCCTTATCATCTCCGGCCAGATCGACAGCAAAACCGCCGGGCTTCTTCTCTATGCCCTGCAAACAGCCAGCGCCAATCTTGGCCGCACCCAATTCCAGCCCGATCATCACGAGGTGATCCTCGATCCCCGCGCAGTCGGAGAAACCCTGCTCGGCGAGCCCGTCTGGGACGATTCTGACTTCGAGGAAGAAGACGAAGAAGAGGAAGAAGTCGACCCCGCCGACGCGGCCCGCGATGCCGGAGTCATGAAGGCTGCCAAGTACTTGTATGAACTCGACCGCAAGCGCGGCGGCATCCACGGTTTCGCCCCGAAACAGCCCCGACCGTCGTCACCCAACCCGGCGAAACCGAAGCCGGCCCAGTCGGCGCCCGCGCCCGGCGCAAGCGGCCCCAGCGTCGCCGAGGTGAGAGCGCGGATCGCGGCGCAAGTCAAGAAAGCCTTGCCTGACCTGCTCGCCGCCAATCCCGAGCTTGCCCGGACGTGACCACGTGAAGGCACGATCGAGAAAACATTCGGCGGGGAGTGGTTTCAACCGGCAAACTCTACTAAAGTAGAACCCCGGTGTTCGGGAGAGGTGAAAGATGCTGCGCTTGAAATCGTTGACATGCCTGCTGGTTTCGGTTTGCGTTTTGGGTATCGCCCCCGCATTCGCTCAAGAAGACGACATGCACGGACATCATCACGAGGCCACCGAACAACTGGGAAAAGTGTCGTTTCCTATCTCGTGCTCGCAGGATTCCCAGAAGTCTTTCGAGCGCGGCGTGGCCCTGCTGCATTCGTTCGGGTACGAGGAGGCTGAGCAACAGTTCACCGAGATCACAAAGACGGATCCGGCGTGCGCCATGGCGCATTGGGGAGTTGGCATGAGCCTGTTCCATCAGATCTGGGAGCGGCCTGAGGACTCGACGCTGAAACGTGGGCACGAGGAGATGGAGCAAGCACAAAAGATCGGGGCAAAGACGGAGCGTGAGCGCGCATTTATCTCGGCGCTGGCCGCCTTCTACAGCGATCCATCCAAAGACCACTACCAGAAGCAGGCCACAGCCTATTCCGATGCGATGGCAAAGGTTTATCAGCAGAATCCGAATGACCTGGAAGCGGGAGCGTTCTACGCGCTGTCGTTGCTGGCCTCGGATCCGCCGGACGACAAAACGCACGGGGAACAGAAGAAGGCGGTCGCAGTGCTCAATCCGCTATTCCAGAAACAGCCGGACCATCCCGGGCTGGCGCACTACATCATTCATTCCTGCGATTCTCCCGAGCTGGCTGCCATGGGACTGGACGCGGCACGGCGGTACGCGGCGATTGCGCCGTCATCGGCCCATGCCGTGCACATGCCTTCGCACATCTTTGCCCGGCTTGGGTTGTGGCAGGAAGACATCCAGGCAAACGTGAAGTCGGTGGCTTTGACGCAAAAGTCTGGAGCAATGTACATGCGCGGGCACGAACTGCATGCCATGCATTTCCTGCTCTATGCGTACTTGCAGACCGGACAGGATGAGCCAGCAAAAAAGATCGTGGACGAGGCGAAGCAGATCGTAGCGACGGCGCCGAAAGAGGGGGACGACAGCGGGATGTTGGAATACCTCGGGTATGCGGGCGCGCATTTCCCGGCGCTTTACGCGCTGGAGATGCGGCACTGGCAGGAGGCGGCTGCTCTAGAGCCGGCAGCGAACACGCCTGCACATTTGCAGATGATCACCTATTGGGCGAAGACCATTGGCTCGGCGCACATGGGCGATTTGGAAGCAACGCGGCGCAATGCACAAAAGTTCGAGGAAGCAGAAGAGACCACGCGGAAATCGAAGTATGCGTACGTGCTGGAGGGGCCTCGTTCGTCCGAGGGTGAGGTGCACGCGTGGCTGGCTTTTGCAGAGAAAAAAAATGACGAGGCGTTGCAGCAGATGCGCCAGGTTTCGGACACGCAGGACAAGAAGGGAAAACAGGAAGTGGACATTCCCGCGCGCGAGATGCTCGCCGACATGCTGCTGGAACTGAAACAGCCTGAAGCCGCGCTAACGGAGTATGAAAAGTCGATGAAAATCGATCCCAACCGCTTCAACGGACTGGCCGGCGCGGCGCAGTCGGCGGAGACGGCGCATCAGGCCGCCAAGGCCAATTCTTATTACGGGCAACTTCTGAAAAATTGCGATGGCGGAAAGCATTCGGACCGGCCCGAGTTGCGGAGCGCGAAAACGGAAGTGGCGAGGAACGGGAAATAGCGCCATTAAAGCGAGCATACGCCCGAAACTATGCGCAGACATCTTTCCCGATAAATCGGGAGGGTTCGTTGCACATGACGAGGCGAGGGCGAGACGCCCTCGCGACAGCCGGCGAGGACGCCGGCGCTACGATTGGGCTTCGTGGGCCTGCGCTCTTGTTAGTGAGTGAACGAAATGTTCAGGCCTGTCGTGAACAGCACGTCGTTTCTCTTCGATCCGGTCGGCGGGTTGGTCACGTAGATGTCGGTGAACTGGTTTTGCCAACCGAATATCTTGCTGATTTTCGTGACCGTGCCGAAATTGAACGTTGCGCGATACTCGCTTTGCTGCAGGTCGGGAAAGAAATAGAAATTCTGGGTGACGACGGTGCTCTTGCCGAGCTTGTGGTTCAGTTCCTCGCCCAGGGTCAGAGCTACGAAGCGGTTGGTTTTGCCGTAAGAGGTGAAGGCAACCGGGTTACTGCCGGCGATCGGTGTGCCATTGGAATAGGTTTCGTGGGTGTAGTTGACGCCGCCGAGGAAATCGAGAATGGTGGCGTCGGATTTGATGGCATGGAAACCGAAGCCGCCCGTGTAAACCTGGCGGAGATCGAGGAACTGCAGGGCATTGCTCATGAAATCGGCGGCGCCAAAGACGAATAGCCGCGGATTCAGGTTGTAGTCGTAGCGAAGGCCGCCGGTGTTTAAGTTGGCGACGGTGGTGGGCGTGGCCAGATCATTCTTGGTGTCAATTGACGTGGCGTAGAGTGTGATCTTGTCGTTGAGCGTGGGATGGACGGCGTTGAAAGCAAGAGCGAGATTTTCGGTCTGGCTGTTGCCGCGCGCCACGGAAAAGCCCACGTTCGCGCCGCCATTCCAGCCGTGCATCAGGCCGGGATGCAGCGACTTATCGTAAGCCAGCTGTTCGGCGTCGTTGCGGATGAGGGTGACGTCGTCTTTCGCGGCTTCCACGGTGCCGGAGGTCTTGGTCGCGACCTCGAGCTTGCTGTCGGTGGTTGTGACCGGGCCAACGACAGTCTTGCCATCTTTCAGGGTGACGTGAAGTTCCTCATCGGTCTTGATGGCTTGAATCGCGTCGAACTGAAGGGTGACGTCTCCGGCGGCATCGGTGTGGAGAACGAGCGTCTTGCCGTCGGATTTGACGACGGTCCCGGTGAGGCGATCACCATTCTTCAGGGTGACCTGGTCGGCGAACGAAGCGGCAGCGAGCGCAAAAACAGCCAGCAGAGTTAGGGATGGGAATTTGTGCAGCACGAAGTAGCCTCCAAATTGCAGAGTAATAAGTGACGATTTGGGAGCCCAGAGTTGCTAAGAATGGAAGAAGAACGAGAGACGAGAAGGCGCAGCGCGCTTCCCGTCTGGATGATCGAGAGGAAGCCGATTAGCTCTTGGTTTCAGTCTTCTTGCTCTGATCGGTCGAAGCTTGTGCCGGGGGATCATTCTTCATGCCGTCTTTCAGGGCACGAATCCCCTCGCCCAGGCCTTTGCCAAGCTCAGGCAATTTCTTAGGGCCGAACACCAGCAGGGCAATAAAGAAGATGACCAACAGGTGCATCGGTTGAAATAGACCTTCTAACATCGGCAGCCTCCGAGGAAGTAAAAGCCAGCTAAATCATACGCTATACAGAGGTCGCAGGGAAAGGTCAAGGACCTTGGCCGGGGGGCCTCGTATAAGCTTTTTATCCTTTTACATTGGGCGGGCGGGGTGGCGCGGTGAAGGCTGGTACGGCTGGGTGTGATTAAGATCACACCTGGGTGCGTTGTGGAGAAGCAGGGGCTGAAGCCAAATCCTCCTCGAGCGGCGCTCCGAAAGGGCCACTCTCCCACCACGGGGCTCCTCGTCCACCGCAATACGGGCCGTTCTAGTCTAGTTACCTCCGTGACCTTACCTGCGGAGCGGCCTACGGGCTATGGTTCAGAGGGGCTTTCCGCAGGGCATTTGCGATCGCGTTCCGTGAAAAGCCGCTACCCGCAAGCTAATCCACAGGTTGGGGAGTCCGGTGAAAGCAAAGGCTTCGCTGCTGTTGTTCCGCTTCGTCCTGGTTCTGGCGCCAGTTTTCGCGCATTCTTCCGAGGGGCAAAGCGCCGCCTCAAGTCCCATAACTACGACCCAACTGGCCGCCTGGCTGACGGGTGGGGTATCGAGCTCAAGGCTAGCCCGACTTGTGAAAGAGCGCGGACTGGCCACCTTGCCTACCCAAAAGGAACTCCGTGACATGGAGTCGGCGGGGGCTGGGAAGGATCTGCTGAAGGTCCTGGGGTCTGGGAACGTCGAGTCGGCCAAGATTGGGCCGGCCATACCTCCAGCACTTCTGAAAGCGGCCGCCGACGCCCGGCAACAGCATTTTCATGAAGCCGAACTTGATTTGCGCCCTGTGGTCGGGTCCGACGGAGGGAACACGGCACTGCATTTTGCGTTGGGAGCGATGCTCCGGCAGCAGGAAGAGTTCGACGACGCTTATGACGAGCTTCAGTTGGCGCTGCGGCTGATGCCGGAGCTTCCTGAGAATCACAGTGCGCTGTCGTACCTCTTCTACCGGCTCGAGGACGGCCCCAACGCGATTGCGGAGGCGCGGACTGCGCTCAGCATCGATCCAAAGAACGCCGAGGCGTACCAGTACTTAGGGTTAGGACATTATTCGCTAGGGCAGTATGAGGCGGCGGTTCACGCCTATGCCGAGTCGCTGAACCGCGACCACGATAATGCCGACACGTATTACGACATGGGAATCGCGCTGCATGCGGCGGGCAATCTCCGCGGGGCGATCGCGGCGTATGAGCAGGCGATCCGGTTGCGACCGGGCTTCTGGGAGGCTCACTCGAATCTGGGGCTGATCCGGCATGAGGAAGGCAATCTGACGGCAGCGGTGGCGGAGTATCGCGAGGCTAAGAAGATCGCGCCGGGAGAGGCATCGGTTCGAAACAACCTGGGAAATACCTACTGCGATCAGGGGAATTTCGACGCGGCAATCGAGGAGATGAAGGAACTGTACCGGCAGCATCCGGAGTGGCAGCAGGGGCATGCCTGCCTGGCTAGCGCCTATATGGCGAAGAACAACTATGACGCGGCCGTGGCGGAGTTAAAGATGGCGGTGCACCAGAATCCTGGAGGAGCAGCTGAGCACCGCATCCTGGGCCAGGTATTGATGCTCAACAACAAGCCGGAAGAGGCGCTACACGAGCTGCGGATTGCGGTCTCGCTAAATCCGGACTCGGATCTGGCTCATCACCTGCTTGGGACGGCTTTGTTTCAGCGGCAGGAACTGCACGAGGCGGAGAAGGAGTTTCGCGAGGCCCTGCGGGTGAATGCGTCGGCCGACAATCATTTTTCGCTGGCGGCTTGCCTGATGAGCATGGACCGGTATGAGGAGGCATTGTCGGAAATCGACTTGGCAGCCAAGCTCGACCCAGAGCGGAGTTTGTATCGGGCGCGCCGGGAAGAGCTGCTGAAGCTGATGAAGGAGACGAACCCGCGTTGAACGGAATTGGTGCATGCGAGTGTGACCGGTTGGGCAGTGATGCAGTGTGTACCAACGGGGTGTAGGCGAAGAGGCGAACGGTTCTTATAGTAGTTCGAGTCCCGCCAGCTCTAGGAACGCAGTAGAAGGAGAAGCAGATGGCGTCGAACCCAACGCGATCCGAACAGGCAAGCGGAAGCGCGGCGGCGGTGCAGGCGGCTTTGGCCAAAGACGGTGCGCGCCGGCCCGATGCACCGGGCTCTGTGCGCAAGGCGTCGGGCTACGGTCTACCCTGTGCGAAATGCCATCTGTATTACGCTGCAGACCTGGATGCCTGCCCTACGTGCAAGAGCAAAGAAAGGGTTTCGCCCATCGCTCCGAAATTGCCTCCGAAAGTGGCACAGCCTTCAGCCGAAACCGTTCCGGATAGCGCCATCGTCGAGCAGGAGCGGGAGGAGTTTCTGCGCCAATTCAAGTCGCAGTTGATGGAGGCGCACGCCGAAGCCATGATGGCGCCGGAATCGGTGTGCAAGTTGACCGAGCATCACCCCGGAGAGCCGGGAACGGCCGAAATCTGTACCCCGTGCTACGAGCGGCTGCAGGAGCGGTTGGACGTGTGTGAAGCCGCGCTGCACATTGACCTGAAAGAAGCGGCTCAGATCGTTTATGACGCGGTCTGGGCTGATGCTTCGGACCCGGGGAAGACGTACCAGAATGCCGCCACCGCCCTGCTATCGGAGTTGCGCAAACGCGCGGGGATCACGGCATTCATGGGACCGTTTCAGCCGCTGACACACTAGCTGTCAGCTCTCAGCTATCAGCCCATCAGCTTCCAGTTCTTAGCTTTAGCTGGTTACTCGGCTTTGATTCCTACCCATTTCTTGCCGGCGTACAGCTTGTAGCCTGCGCCGTCTTCCACCAATTTCAAGGGCACGGGGCGCTTCAGCTCCGCATCGCTCTGCGAAGCGGTGTTGAGGACTTCGTTGTTGGCTACATCCATGACTACGAACTTACCTTCGGCGGTGAAGCCGAAGCCGTACTGACCGGGCGGCAGGGTGGAACCGCCGATGTCGAGCTTGGTTTCTGTGACCAGCATGCCCTGATATTTCTGCTGGATCGCCGTCGAATATCCGGAGGAGTCGACCAGGGCGGCCAGGGTCATCTTGCCGTCGGCCACTTGGAATCCCACGGCATTGCGCAGCTGCACGGGCGCCTTCTGGCCACGGAAGAAGTATTCCGCCGGGACGGCTTTTTTCAGCTCCTCGGCACTCAGGGTGTGCTTCGATGCCTGCTGGGCAGTGGCAGCGAGCCCCAGCGTTATCAGAAGCAATGTGGCGAACGTTAGGGAACGGGTGTTCTTCATGGTGTTTAGTCCTCAGGTTAACCAGCTGCTAAGAAACTCGGCCCCCCAAGAAATACGACCACCGGGGCTGAAGCCCAATTGATTTTGACGCTTTACGCGGCGCTAAAGCGCCGCTCTTCCACGTTACGGCTCGGGCACGCAGGTTACGGCACGCACTGGAGAAGCTGAAATCTCCCTGAACGTAGGGCATGCACATTTTGTAGGGCATGCACATTAGGCGCACGTTCCAAGCCGTTCACATATCAAAGAAGAAATGCTGCGGAGAACTGTAATCGTTCCCCGAGCCTGGCGCAAATCCAGAATACGCGTTCAATGTCGAATTTACTTTGGCCGCAAGATTCGGATAGTCCGCTTGAGGTGTTCCGCCCTAAGCTTTCTTTACTATGACAACCAATGCCATACTTTCAGGGGAAAGCTTGATGACAGCGCAGTCACAAAATTCGGCGAGAGAAGCCGCACGCGGTGGAGACGAGCAACGCTGGCATGCGGTGCTGGCGCGAGACGCCACGCGCGATGGGGAGTTTGTCTTCGGCGTTTCGTCGACGGGAGTGTATTGCCGGCCGTCGTGCGCGGCGCGGCGTCCGCGGCGGGAAAATGTGCGGTTCTTTTCTGGACCGCAGACAGCGGAACAGGCGGGATATAGGGCCTGCCTGCGCTGCCATCCCCGGGCACAAAGCGGCAATCACGAGGCCGACAGCGTGAAGGCGATTTGCCGCTTCATCGAGCAGCACTTGGACGAACCACTGACGCTCGAGCGGCTGGGCAAGGAATTCCATCAGAGTCCATTTCACCTGCAACGGCGATTTCGCGGCGTTCTGGGCATCACGCCGCGGGAATATGCCGATTCCTGCCGCCTACGCACGCTGAAACGAAACTTGCAGGCGGGCGACTCGGTGACCCGGGCTATGTATGACGCCGGATACGGCTCCAGCAGCCGGCTGTACGAGCGCACGGCTTCGCAGCTGGGGATGACCCCGGACAAGTACCGGCGCGGGGCCATTGCAGCCAGTATTCGGTATGCGTGCGCGGATTCGCCGCTGGGACGCATGCTGGTGGCGGCCACCGAGCGCGGCATTTGCTCGATTCAGTTTGGCCGAACCGATGCTGAGCTGATGGAAGGGTTGAAACGGGAGTTTCCCTTCGCCTCGCGCAAGGGCGACGAAGGCGGGCTAGAGCCCTGGGTCGACGGGTTGCTGGCTCACATGCGCGGAAAAGATCTGAATTCTTCCCTGCCGCTCGACATCCGGGCGACGGCGTTTCAGCGGCGGGTGTGGACCTATTTACAGTCCATTCCTTTTGGTGAGACGAAATCGTATCAGCAGGTGGCAAAGGCAATAAGACGGCCCAAGGCTTGCCGGGCCGTGGCGCGGGCATGTGCCACGAATCCGGTCGCGGTGGCGATCCCATGCCACCGCGTGGTTCGCGAGGATGGCAGCATGGGTGGGTACCGCTGGGGGATTGAACGCAAGAAGGCTTTACTGGAGATGGAACGGCAGTCGTAGTGATATCCGGGTGCGGGGGCGGGACGCCCCCGCCACAGCCGGCGAGGACGCCGGCGCTACGCTTGTGGGTCCGAGGTGCGCCTTCGGACTACCAGCCAATTCACGAATGCTACGGCGACTGCTGCCAACAGGATGAGCGATTTATCGTATTCAATCTGGGTGAGCAGAGCGGCACAGATCAGGACTCCCAACACCGCGACCACCCTGCCGCCCGGAACGTGCAGCAGCGCGGGCCTCGACTGCTTCCTTCTCAGGACTGGGAGCGCCGCGCAAACCAGACCGTAATAGAAGAGGCGCGACCCAGCCGAAAGCGTGGCGTTTCCGGCAAAGCTTCCAAAAAGCGCGAGCAGCCAAACTACGGCCGCAAATACCAAGATCGAAAAATAGGGCGTGCGAAAGCGAGGATGCAGGCGGGCGAACGCAGAAGGAAAATCTCCGCTCTCGGCGAGGGCGAAGGTAATGCGAGGCGTGGCTAAAATGTTCCCGCTCAGGTAGCCGTAGATTGAGAAAAGAGCGCCCACGGCAACCAGCGCTGCGCCACTAGGTCCGATCACGATTCTGGCGACATCGGCGAGCGGGCGATCGCTATTTGCCGGATCTGGAAGGATGCCGACTACTACCCACTGGATCAAAGCGTAAGTAATGGCGCATGTGATGAGGGCGGCGAAAAGTCCAAAGGGAGCGTCGCGGCGTGGATCCTTGGCTTCGCCGGCAGAGATGAGGGCAGCCTCGAAGCCTCCGTAAGCAAAAATGAGGAGCACGATGGCACGGGGCCAGGCATGAGGCGCAGGAGTGACCGTGGCCGTAGGAATGATTCGGTGGATACCAACCAAATAGACCGCGCCTGCCACGATCACCAGGAGAAGGGATGCGAGCTTCGCAACGGTGAACGAGTTGCTGACGCGCGTTCCGGCACGCACCCCAAAGAAGTTGATCGCGGCCAGTATTCCGATGAGCAGGGTCAGGATGGCCACCTTCGTAGCCGGCTGCCCCGCATGCGGCCAGAATTCTCCGAGGTAGATGACGAACAAATTTGTGTTGGCAGCACACGAGGTGAGCCGCACAAACCATACGAGCCATGCCACCTGAATCCCAAGGAAACGTCCGAAGGCTGCTCGCGCATATAGATAAGGGCCGCCGGTTTGGGCGAAGCGAGAAGACACTTCGCAAAAGCAGGCCATGATGACGCCCATGGCCAGCGCAGCGACAATCACCGCTAGTATGCTCGCCCGTCCCAGCAGTCCCGAGAGTATGGAGGGCAGGCCAAAGACGCCGCTCCCGATAATGCAGTTCACGATGAGCGCGGCCATACTCCAGCGCCCGATGGCGCGGACTAATCCTTCGCTGGAGGTTTGTTGCGGGCTGATTTCGGGCACGCGCGTTTGTATCACAAACTATGGAGCCTATGGCAATGGCTTATCTGGAGCGCGTTTTGACGCAGTGACCTTTGCGCGGACCAAAGTAACGGGCAGAATTACGAAAGCGCATGCCCGTGGGACATCTACTCGCTTGACGTTGCCGATGAGATGGTTGAGTGGTAAACAAATGGCCTTCGAAGACATAGACGACCTTCATCTCCGAATCGAGCGCGTGACCGACGACCTGCGCACCATTCAGCAAGAGCTGAATTGCGCTGCGATGCAGGCTCCGAGCGATCCCGAGTTGATGGAAGCGCTCAATTCGCTGTCGGAGACGGAGCCGATCGAAACCCTGCGAGTGGCGCTCGATCAGATGCGGCACTTCCTGTGGTTTTATGCCCAGGTGGTGAACAACGAACCGGAGTTAGGAGATAAGCTGCGGCAGGCACGTCCGGCAAAGACTGTGAATGACGACAAGCCGACCACGCAGAAAACTTTCCTCGATCAACTCTCGCGGGCGGACGAACTCATGCTGCTGCAACATCTGGCAGAGGCGAAGCGCCGCAAGCCAAATTAGAGATCTTCCCTTCCTGCGTTGCAGAATCCCGTTACGCTTCCAGCTAGAACACGCGTCCCCCGACAATTGTCTTCATAACGTCGCCAGTGGAACTCAAGACGGTGAAGTCTGCGCGAGCTCCGGGAGCCAGGAGTCCGTGGTCCTGCGCCATGCCGACGGCCCGCGCCGGATTCAGCGTGGCCGCGCGAACGGCATCGCGCAACTTCCAGTTGGAGAATTGGGTGACGTTGCGGACGGCGCGCTCCATCGTAAGCACGCTGCCCGCAAGGCTGCCGTTCGCAGTGCACTTTCCGTCTTTGACGTCCACCTGAATGGGGCCGAGTTGGTATTGACCGTCGGGCATGCCGGTGGCAGAGATCGCATCCGTGATAAGCACGGCGCGCTCCGTACCCTTGGCTTGCAGAAAGAGTTTCACGACCAGCGGGGAAACATGGATTCCATCGGCAATCAGGTCGGCACTTATGCGGTCGTCGCTGAGCACTTCGCCGAGGATTCCAGGATCACGATGATCCAGCGGGCGCATGGCATTGAAGGTGTGCGTGGCATGTCGGGCGCCAGCCTGCACCGCCGCTTGCGCGGTGGGCAACTCGGCGTCGGAGTGTCCAATGCTGACACAGACCTTGCGCCGGGCCGCTTCGGCGATCACTTCGATGGCTCCAGGGATTTCCGGCGCGATAGTCATCATGCGCACGTGGCCGCGGGCCGCTTGCCACAGGCGCTCGAAGATTTCAATTGTGGGATTGACCAGATATTCCGGCGGATGGACACCCCGGCGCTTGTGGCTGAGAAAGGGGCCCTCGAGATGAATTCCCAGCGGGCGAGCGGAGACAGGCTCGCCGTTGCTGGACGATGTTTTCTGGGCGGATTCAATCGCGTCGGCGAGACGCTCCAGTGCCGCACAAGTCGTGTCGAGCGGGGCAGCCACGGTTGTGGGGAAATATCCGGTGACACCGTGAGTGGCCAGGAACTTTCCGAGCCGAGGCAGTTCGGAGAACGAGGCGCGCATGACGTCCAGTCCAGCGCCGCCGTGCATGTGAATGTCGAAGAAGCCCGGCGCCAGAATCGCGTCGCCGAAGTCGACGATGGGCGCGTTGCCGAGAGCATGCGAATGCGAACGCGATGAAACTTCAGAGATTCGGCCGTCTTCGACGAAGAGCAGTGGATCGGAGATCTCCTCGATCGGAGTGAAGAGGCGGCGCGCAGTGAATACAGTTTTCATGAAGTCGCTTCGCGAAAGCTTATCGTAGCCGCAGGCTAGGTTTCGCACAACTCTGGAGCAGGGATGGAGTAGCGCGTTTCAGGCCATACGTGAATCGCACTTTGGTAGTCAGTGTGGGTGACGCCGAATGCTATAATTTTGGATAGTTCGGCAGTTTCTAACGCGCATTCAGCGCCGCCGCACAATGTCGGGGAGTGGCTCAGCCTGGTAGAGCACCTGGTTCGGGACCAGGGGGTCGGAGGTTCAAATCCTCTCTCCCCGACCATTCTTGATTTTTAGCCCTCTGAGAAATCAGATCGTATGGGTATCTGTAGATGGGCCAGAGGCTTACGCCATCCGTATCGCAGTTCAAAACCACACGTTTCAGCAACTGAGCTCGTTCTGCATGGTTCCGTGTAAGATACAGAGAATGCGATTGGTTAGCGAGTTCAAGAATATATTTTGCTGTCAATACGGTGTCCTGCGTGATCTCCACTTTCAGACGCGATAACTCTGATTCAAGCCTGCGCTCTTGCTCGCGCCATTCGTTCGTCTTCCGTGTCCAGAACTCAACGTCAATCTTTCCATCCAACTTGTCCTCGTACATCTGATCCATTCGCGTTCGAAGCACTGCGAGACGTTGCTGGGTGCCCTCGATACGCTTCTGACGCTCAGAGTCCGCACGGGTGCGATCAGAATCCAACGATGCGACGATGGTTTCTGCGACCGTCTCCGGGACATAGATCCCTTTGAGCACATCTGCCATCCGATCCGAGAGTTCCTGCTCACGCATGTAGGGCAGCGCACACTTGCCCCTCCCGTGCGAGCATCGGTAATAGTTGTACTTGCCCTTCTGACGCTCCGCGGTGACCGTGCAACCATCGTGAGCACACTTGAGCAACCCTGCAAAGGCGAAGGAGTGCTTCCGATGCTTTGCTTTATTGCGTCCCGCGAATACGTCCTGAACCTGATCAAAGAGCTGCGCTGAAATAAGGGGCTTGTGGGTCCCTTTGTACTCGACTCCTTGCCAAACGAAATATCCCAGGTAGAACCGGTTCTTGAGGATCGTCTCGAAATACGAGCGGGCGAGACGAAGCCCGAGTTCATTCAACGCTGCCTTGCGGAGTGTGATGAGCGAGTGCTCTCCCGTCGCGTAGAGCTCGAAGATGCGCCCGACCATCGGCGCACGCTCCGGGTCAACTTCAATTGTCCTGGTCGCTGGGTTATTGCGATATCCAATCGGAGCGCGACCTGGATAAATGCCCTCCTCAGCTTTTTCACGCATGCCCTTCTTCACTTCCTCTTTCAAGTTCTCCACGTAGTGCTTGGCCACGGCCACGTGGATGTCATGCATGAATTTGTCCTGTGAACGTGACTCTCTGCTGATTATCCGGCCTTCCTTCACGAGATGGATTTCAACACCCCGCTTTTCAATCAAAGCCTCGAATGCGAGTGCGTCCGCCCGGTTGCGGTATAAACGGTCCGTCTTTTCGACCAAGACAACGCGACACGTATCGTCGACCTCGAGCAGACGCAGCATTTTCGTGAATTCTTTGCGCCCCGGATTCTTCGCAGATTCGATATCGATGAGTTCATGTCTTGTCGAGAATCCCCTGGCACAGGCATATTCGGAAAGGAGCTTGCGTTGGGCTGGAATGGAATACCCTTCGCGCTCTTGTTCGCGGCTGGAAACCCGGGCGTATGCGATGGCGGCGATCATGTTCACCCCACAAAATGGCCCTTCATCCTCGACGGATTTCCGTGGGAATGCAAGCTGTATTCCCCGTGTCAAATCATTCGCTTACGCTCTGGTCCGACCGGATTCTGGGTCTTCTTTGGACATTGCCATGCGTTCTCTCAGACGCAGATTTAGCGATGTATACGCGTTGTTAACACCATTGGAGAGGGCGTCTGAACACAGACGATCACACAATTCGTGTAAACACAGATCGCAAAACGCTACGGCCGGGGACGATTGTTGCAGACGTTTGGTGATGCCCAGGGTTGAAATGATTGCAACGAGAGAGAACACCGCGGGTCGACCGCAATTACTGCATTTTTTCATGACAACGTGCCTCCTGATCCCATTTGGCGAGAATCTTGAAAAATGCGATGAGTTCCGCGATCCCGGCCTCATCAATCTTGATCGGCGATTCGTTCGCTGGGGATAACGCTGCCGCCGGCCCCGGCCCGCACATCTCGGCTGTCGTGTCGCGCCGAGTGGGACCACGCCGATCATCGTGTTTGAACGGTGTCGTCGCCATCTGCAATGCGTTCCAATCGTTCCAACAGGGTTTCGATTCTCTGATTGAGTAATTTGCGTGCACGTTCTCTGTGCACATCTTTCGAGAAGATCTCGAATACGGTGTCGAGCTTTTCAATCTCTTTCTTGATGCCCCTAATTTCCGTCAGCAGAGCCTGAATCTGGAACAACACGGCTGCATGTTCGTGAAATGGAAAGTCGTGTTCTTGAAGCGTTGCAATCAACTCCGCCAGATTCTTAATTCCTTGCTGGCCCCGGACGAATATCTGCACACCACACGCATCGCAGATGAAATACGGCTTCGAATGTTTCTTATCTGACCTTTGATCCAATTTCTGACTACATAAGAAGCAAGGAAGTCTTTTTGCCATGTGACAAATCCCGTCTAACGTTACGTTGTAATCTCCGGCCTACGGCTGGTTTTAGTTCGTTTCGAACATGCACGAGAAGCTTTCAAGGGCTCCGTCCTCGTCTACCTGGACATCCCGAGCAAGATCACTGAGACGGGACAACAGATGAAAAATGCTGACTTTGAACAATTCCCACGAACCGTTGGAATCCTTTTTGGGCAGAAGATGAAGAGACCGCGATGTCGTGACCCGGCGCGACCGCTTCGGCGCAGACAGCAGAAGTTCTTTGGTTAGATATTTGGAGACATACCGCGCAATGCGATGAACATCGACGTACCTGATATCGACGATGTTGCCGCCGCCGAGCGCGCTCCAGCTTTCTGAAATCCAGTTCTGGGGAATGAATCTGTCTACTAGAACGTGGAGATGGGCGATTCCGCTTTGCTGAAATTCGAGAACGGCGATGTACTTGATCGGACCCCCGTACCTGCGGCCCAGATACAGACGGAACTTATTGAACACGCGGCGAAGATACGAGACTGAATTGCCTTCGATCTTCTTGGGATCAAGGGTCAACGTGAGAAAACGGGTGAGATGCTCTTGCTCGGCCAACTGCGCGATGAGATACCTGTACCGCTTTGCCTTCTTTGGCCCGCAATGTTTGCACGTCCAACACTTGCAATTTAATCGATGAAATGTTTGCAGGCCGCCGTTGTCGATTCCGATGATGCTCCAGATGCCGCAATGGGGATTTCTTCCGAGGGCTTGAAAAGAAATGGGTACGCCTGTGTTTCGATTATTCTGTATTTCGTCAAGAGAAGAAACCCGTTGCGTCGCTTCGCTCCGCAACACGCCGCTCGCTACGCTCGCGTCGCCGGGGACTCTGTCCCCGGACCCCTGACCACTTTTATGCTGAGAGACGGGAGAATCAAAACCTGGTGGGCAAGCCTCCGACGTTCGGTCGAATGTTGCTGGATTTGTTGGTCCTACTCTCAGCCCCGGACCGGAGTGGTCAACCGGCTCCCCGGAATTTGTGATTCGGACCGCACTCCGCTTGCCCGTATATGAAGAATCCGCTTCCACACGGCGATTCTCCTTCTGCACATCAATCACTCGTAAGAGACGCGAAATCTTTTTTCGTGTCCCTCCCCTGCGCTTTTTGAGAGATTGACCAGCCGGCAACTTCGCCTTTAGCCTTTTAAGAGTGAAAAAGGGCCAAGCCAAATCCGTCGTCGAACGAGTGGAGAATCTAGCCGAGAAGCGAAAACACTCGATCCAACTTAAATGTCACCCTGTACTTTTCGAGTTGGCTCAGCTTTGGAAGGAATCTATTATCGAATTCAAGCGGCTGGGGCCGAACGCCCCGAAAGAGCGACTAGCAGAACTGGAACAGAAATTCGAGAAACGCCTACAGGAAAGCCACCGAAAATATTCTGGCCCTAACCCGCCAGCGCCCAATACATTTGCGGCACAGACAATATTTCGAAACGAAGAAAATATGTCAGACGCTGATGGCATCGCCGACTGGATTCACTTCGACCGTCACAAAATTCCGCTAAAACAAGACCTTCAACGGAGGCAGAACAGGGATTGGGGCAGTACGAGCAGAGTGCTTCGTACCGCAAACGATATGGAACAACTCCGTTGCGGAAAGCCCATCCGCCCGTTCAAGGGCAACTTGGAACATCAGAACATGTTCGAGAGCTTTTGGGGTCTTGGTATAGAGAAGCTCACTCCGGAGGAACTCGCTGACTTCTTCGATCAATTCTGTCCGTGTGGCAACGAGGGACACGACCCTGACGCATTGAAGAAACACCGGTCCCGATTCGCACGTTCAATCGCGCCCTCGCCCAATCCCAAGTAGGGGCGGGGGGTCGCGCACTCCCTATCTGTCTCGTGGGGCAGCTTCTAGTGGCTTTCGGGCACCGATTTGTCATGCTTCGAACTGGTCAAATGGAATAAACTTCAACATGCGTGAGACCTCATTTCGAACTATGGTAGACTTCCGACTCTGCATGCAGCCGATTGCCGCGAAGGACAAAATCATTTTTCTGTTGTACGTTATCGCACTCGGCTCCTCTTGTGTTCACCTTTATCTCAAGCCGATCTATGCAATGGATGAAGTGCAATACATGGGCAATGCGTTGCTCATGGAGGATCGGGACATCGTCAGCGTCCACCATCGGGTTTACGATGACCTGCGCCAGAGAGTGCCTGCAGAGATTCTTCGCGGGTTGTTGGGAAATGATCCGAGTGCGCAGGATGATCAGAATAAGTCCCGACAGGAGCGCGCCCGCAATCCCGAAGCACTAGCCCAATTTCTGCCAGTTTTCGCTATTCGTCCTCTCTACAATCAGAGCCTTTGGTTGCTCAGCAAGAGTGGACTGGGGTTGGTGCGGTCTGCAACTCTGATTTCTGTCGCCTCGTACTTTATAATCGGAATCTTTCTTATCGACTGGATTCGACAATATACAGGAGCCGCATTCGGTTCAACAGTGGCTTTCTTGCTGATGATGAGTCCTCCCTTGACGGACATGGGCAGGGACCTAACGTCGGATGCCGCGGCCACGATGCTTGCATTTGCGTCTCTCTATTTCATTTTTGAGAAGCAGTGGCTGACTCTCGGTCTTATTGTGCTGTTGACTGCCCTCTTTTTCCGCACCGATTTTGTAGTTCTGGCTGGGCCTGTGCTCTTTGTTTGTTGGCTGGAAGGGCGAATCGACCTCTGGAAAGCGGGTGTTCTGTCGCTCCTGGCCGTCGGCTCAGTGCTAATGATCAACCATTTCGCCGGAGACTACGGCATCAAGATGCTTTACTACCGCAATTTTGTTGGAACGCCGATCGCACCTGCAGAAATGACCATTCATTTTTCGTTCCATGATTATCTCGCAGCGTTCCGCTCAGGACTCACGCTGGCACTAAATAGCTATTTGATTCCCTTCCTTTTGTTGGGGTTCTTAGGGCTCGGCGCGATTCGGCTGAGACCGCTCTTCGGGGTGGCTCTTGCTTACATCGGTTTGCACTTTATCATCCTGCCGAATTGGCAGGAGCGTTGGTTCGGAGTCTTTTATTTATGCTGTGGTATCTGCGCGGTAGTAGCTCTTAAGAACGCGCGGATCGCATCTCCGCCTCAATCGGAAGTAACCCTTCCCCCGGACTCGCGCTCTATCAGCGCTACGCTTTAGAACCCTGCGTCTAGCAGCCGGCCCTTTGAAGGGAACCGAGTTTGCGGCTTCGAGTCATATACGTTTAAACTGGCGTGCAATAACCTCACAAACGGATTTGGAGCTTCCCTGATGCAGTGGTATTTTTTTTCTTTTTGGTTTCTGGATTCTGCAGTGTCCTCTACGAGCTCGTGTGGCTGCGGCTGTCGATGGCTCAGTACGGAGTGACTACGCCGCTGGTTTCCATTGTTCTCTCAGTATTCATGTTGGGCCTTGGCTTCGGCTCCTGGGGGGCCGGTCGCCTGGTAAAGAGATGGCGGGGGCACCTGACCTTTCCGCCTCTCTTGCTGTATGCATTCACCGAACTTGCGATTGGATGTTCGGCTCTTATCGTTCCTATCGAATTGTCTGGGGGAAGACAGCTTCTGGAGAGGCTGGAAACTCATGGCCTATCCTCTTCAGGCTACTACTTGGCAGCTGGGATATGGATCGCCTTCGTGCTGGTTCCGTGGTGTACCGCAATGGGTGCGACCTTCCCCTTCGCGTTGTTCGCCATTGAGCAGGAATGCCGGGACGATGCCGCACGTTCCTTCAGCTTCTTGTATTTGGCGAATGTTCTGGGCGCGCTTTTGGGGACATGTTTGCCTCTTATCCTGATCGAACGCTTCGGCTTTCATAAGACGCTAGGCGTTGGGTCGGTCTTCAATTTCTTGTTGGTCGTAATGTCGATAGCCCTTAGCTTTGGGAGCAGGTCAGGAGACCGGGTGATGTCAACCGAGGCAGCTAGTAGAACCATCGTTTCGGTTCAGAGCTCTGAGGCAAACCGCCTGCTCTGGTTGTTGTTTGGGACAGGTTTGACCAGCATGGCCGCAGAAATCGTGTGGGTCCGGATGTTTACCCCGTTTCTTGACGCAGTTGTTTATACGTTTGCCGCAATTTTGGCCTGCTATCTCGCTGCTACCTACGTCGGATCGCTGATCTACCGCAAGCTCCCTCGGTTCGCCAACGCGGACAACCTCGTATGGGTAGTCCTTGGCTTCAGCGTTCTGTTGCCATTGATAGCGGGCCGACCCGAGGGTTGCTCTATCGGACCGTGCGCGGTTAGTTGTGGGGCTAGTGCCATTCTCGGGACTGTTAGGATTCGTAACGCCACTGATCGTAGATCGCTTTTCTGTTGGCGATGGCGAACGCGCTGGTCGCGCCTACGCTGTTAACGTCTTAGGCTGCATTCTAGGACCTTTGATTGCCGGGTTTTTCCTGCTGCCTGCTTTTGGCGAAAGAACATCTTTGTGCGTGCTTGCGTTGCCTTGGTTTTTGATCGGATTGCTTCCTACTAAGGTTTCCCTCGCCTCGGCACCCAGAAGGGCGGGGACCGCGAGAAGAGGCATCGCCTTTGCCGTGGCAGCCCTCTCATTGGTAATGTTCTTGTCGACTAGCGCCTTCGAAGAGCAGTTCGCTCACCGGTGGGTCCGGCGTGATTACATGGCTACTGTGGTGGCCAAAGGCGACAGTCGATTAGAGAAGCGATTGCTAATTAATGGCGTTGGAATGACGGGTCTTCGCCCAATCACAAAGATGATGGCCCACCTGCCGCTCGCCATGTTAGACCGGAAGCCGAATAACATTCTGATCATTTGTTTCGGCATGGGAACAACGCACCGTTCTGCTCTTTCCTGGGGCATTAGTTCCACGGTGGTGGAGTTAGTGCCGAGCGTACCCGAGATGTATGGGTTCTTTCACTCAGATGGGCCCAAGCTGCTGCAATCTCCGAAGTCTCGCGTTGTCATTGACGATGGTCGGCTCTTCCTTGAACGGACGTCGGAGCTATACGACGTAATTGTTGTCGATCCGCCGCCGCCAATCCAGACCGCGGGATCGAGCTTGCTCTACTCCGAGGAATTCTACGGGTTGGTCAAACGCCATCTGCGGCCCGGCGGAATTCTGCAGCAATGGATGCCGGGTGGAGGGGAGCCAATCGTCCAGTCCGCTATTGCCAAGGCATTGCGAGATTCATTCCCCCATGTTCGTGTGTTTAGGTCGGTGATGGATTACGGCTTTCACTTCTTGGCTAGCATGTCCCCGATTCCACTCGCGACGCCAGAGATATTGGTTTCTCGAATGCCACAGAGTGCAGCCTCAGACATGATTGAATGGGGACCAGAAACGGGCCCGGAGCGTCAGTTTGCTGCAGCACTACGACGCGAAGTTTCCTTGGATGAACTGATTCAGAAATATCCTACCGCGCCTGCAATGGTCGATGATCGTCCTGTTAACGAATATTATTTCGTGCGGCATCGCCCCGCACTCCTTCAACGGTTAGTGGCTCAAATTCTCCCGAATTGAGAAGGCGAACTAGGTTTCGCCATCCTGTCGGTTAGCGACAAACGCGATCAACTGCATTGCAAGTGGGTGCCCAGCCCATCAGACATGCTCGCCTGCCGCGATCACTCCACGCGCTGCTGCCTGATTGAGGACTTCCTTCGGCCAATCCTCTTCGGTTGCATTTAGGTGTCTGAACAATGCCGCTCGATTTCCCCAAACGCATTATTCATCCAATGCGTGCCCCACCGTTTGCTGTACTAATCCCAATGTGAGTTCTCGGTTGATCGATATGAGCTATTTTTTGGGGGCCCCGCCATTCAATTAGAAGTCTAACGAGAAAAGTCCAAGTTTATGACTTCGTAACATTTCTCCTTTCGGTATTCGTAAAAGACAATTGGTTGGCGCGAGCATTGCAGAGACGCATTGCTCGCGGTAAGTAGATTTCCGTCTCCGTATGTCAACGCGGAATGAATGCTGAGCTTTATTCGGCTTTCGTAACAAGCGACTGCTGAGTCGTAACCACCTTATTAACGCATTGCTTCATGAGGATCGTTTCGGAACCATGTAGTCACTGTTACGACCAATGTGATCCAGACCATCTCACCTATTTTTCTGTTGACATCCACAGGCCCGCGGCCTTATGTTCTCGCGCACATCAGCGAAAAGGGTCGGCCCGTAGAGTGGCGGATTCTCTGTTCCGTTAATCCTCCCTCGCTGCTTTCCCTAACTTGTGAACACTGCGCCGAGCGAACGCGCGCATACCCGGCGTCACTTTTGCTGCGGATAGGGGTAAGTGTGCCAGAGCGGTCCTACAACGTCAGAAACTGTTTTATCGCGTAAGGAGGAGAGATGGTTCGCCTATTCAGCCGCTGCCTTCTGATTTCTACATTGGCATGTGCACTCGCACTGCCGCAGCACGCCTTCACGCAGATGGTCAATGATGCAAACCAGCTGGGCTTGCCTCCACAAGCCACGTTCGGCGGCAGCAATTTTGATCTAGTTTCCTTCCAAAATGGCAACCTGCATGTCACTATTCCGCTGCAATCGATTCCTCAGCGCAACGGCACAAAATACGAGGTAAGCTTCGTGTTTGATCTGCCGACCTGGGACGTTAATGGGGACTATAGCGGGAGCAGCGGCCCTGTCTGGGACGTAGAGCAAGCCGACGTATGGGGTCGGAGTTCACATTTTCGCCTAGTAACTCCATTCAATTGGCAGGTGGGTTATCAGAACGAAACGATCACATGTACCGGTGGTTCACAAGGGGTAAAGGACCAATTCGTCTTATACGATCCTTCTGGAGCACAGCATCCCCTTTTTCTGGAATATGCTCCTTCTCCTACAACTTGCGGAGCATTGCCTGTCACTAAAGGCCTGACGCTTGATGGCACGGGAATTCAGGTCGATATTTCTCAGTTTCCGACATTCAAAGTAACGCTCAAGGATGGAACCGTAGTATTGGGTAGGAGCGGAAATCAGCACGAAGATCGCAATGGCAATTTGATGTCCGCTGGCGTTGACATGCTACTGCGGAATCCCTTTAGCGTCCAAAGTGTTGGATCAAAGACCTATACCAGCCCCCTAGGAAAAACAGGAACTGGTCCGCAATATACGACATGGACCTACACCGATTCCAACGGGACCAGCCAATCTTACACGCTAAACTATACCCTTATTGACGTTCACACGAACTTCTGCCAGTTTCAAGAGCCGCCTATGGTCCAGGGAGACTGTAGCGAGTACATCGGGATATATCTCGCGCCCAGTCAACTCGTGTTGCCACAGAATGCTGGGACGTACGGCTTCACTTGGATAAATAACGACGCAGGCGAGCTGCAGGAAATCAGTCTTCCAACCGGTGGCAATATCAGCTACACCTACGACGCTGGATCAATGTTGGTTGAAAAGCAAAATCTGACCCAATGTGCGACTCTTGGGACCGGGTGTAATGCCCTTGTATTAGCGCGAAATGTAGTTGCGAACCGGTCAGTTTACGATGGGACCGGCACTTACAAATGGACCTATTCAATCAACGCCAACTTCGGTGGGGGAAGCGTCACCGATCCGCTGGGCAACATCGAAGTGCACGCATACACATTGCTGGGCACCAATCTAAGCCTGGGGAACCACAATACTGTCGAAACGCTTGTTCAATACGAAGATCCATCAGGACAGATTCTCCGGACCGAGAAAAAAGACTACAACTACGAGACAACGAGCCCATCAGCGTCGTGCATTCCGAACGCGCCCTATCAAGTGATGAATGCGCGCCAAATCCGCTTGACGACAAATGTGGTGCAGAATGGAGTTACGGTCTTGTCCAAAAAGCAAGAGACTGATTACGAAACATTCTCGTCCAGCACTTTCAGTTCAAATTGCGCCCACACAACCACATTTCTAGACCCGACTGCCGTAAGGGAATATGACTGGGGCACAACTGCGCCGGGAAGTCTCTTGCGCCAAACGTTGTACACATATCTCCACACAAACAACTCGAATTATCTTACCCGCAATATAGCCGACAAGGTGCTGACGACAAAAGTCCAAGATGGTAGCGGCCATCAGGTTGCGCTGACTAGCAACGAATACGACAACTATAGCCATCCGAATCAGGCAATGCAGGCAAGCGGAGCCATACAGCACGACTCGGCATACAGTACGTCATTCTTGTACAGGGGGAACTTGACCGCCATTTCCCGCTGGCTCAATACCACGAACACCTATCTCACCAGCACGAATCAATACGATGACGCTGGCAACGTTCTTTCCACGATCGATCCTAATGGCAATAAGACCTCGTTCGACTTTACGGATTCTTGGGTGAATACAGGATGCAACCCGTCGGGCCAGGGCAAAGCCTACATAACTACTGTGACAAATGCACTCAGCCAAGCCGCCACCCACAAGTATTATGGCTGCACGGGTCTTCTTGGCTCTACCACGGATGCAAATCTGGAAACAACCAGCTACAGTTACGATTACCTGGACCGTCACACTCAGAGCAGTTTCCCGGATACAGGGAGCACGACCATCAGTTACCCCGACCTCGTAACGACTACCACAACCACAGCGATTTCGTCGACAAATACTATCTTGAACAAAGTGGTGACGCTTAAGAAGGATGGCCTTGGCCGACTCAGCCAGACGCAGCTCACGTCGGACCCAAGCGGAACCGACTTCACCGATACGACCTACGATGCCGACGGAAGAGTCAGTACACAGTCAAATCCACATCGTACAGGCAGCAGCCCGACCGATGGCTTAACTACGAATGTGTACGATGGGCTGGGCAGGGTGAAGACGCTAATCCCGCCGGACGGCAATGGCGCCTCGGATAATGTTTCGACTGTCTACGATATCGCATTGACGACAACCACGCCTCCCGCCAACTGCACCCAGGTCACCGATGAAGCAGGAAAAGTCCGGAAGTCGTGTGTAAACGGAGCCGGGCGACTTACCTATGTTTTCGAGGATCCAAGTGGGCTCAACTTCGAAACCGACTACACCTACGACCCACTTGACAACCTGCTTTCTGTGACACAGAAGGGTGGCACCACAACCCAAAGTCAGTGGCGCACGCGAACTTTCCATTACGACTCTCTGTCTCGCCTTACCAACGCGGTCAATCCAGAATCCGGATCGACCACGTACGGCTACGACGCTAACAGCAATCTCACCACTAGGAGTGCGCCGTCGCCCAATCAAGCCCCGACAGGCAACACGGTAACCACCACATACACACATGACACGTTGAATCGGCTCACGGGCAAGAGCTACGTCGATACGTACACCCAGAATCCAGCGACACCGGCGGTGACGTATGCGTACGATGGCAACGACATCAGCACCTGTCCAATCCCTATTGGATATCATGGTCACACCACCGATGTGAATGTGGTTGGCCGCCGTTCGGCCATGTGTTACGCGGGCGGAAACGCGTCGTGGCACTACGACTCGATGGGAAGAATGTTAACTAAGAGTGACCGGTACTCGTATGTGGTGTCCCCATATGCAAACACTGTGTACATCTTCAACGGAGTGGCTGCTGTCTCCACGGACACTTGGTATGGATACTATCTGAACGGCGATCTTGGACAGACTTTCTATCCTGGGCCAAATGGGCCTCAGCCTTATGAGTTTTACACTCAGGAGAATGCGGCCGGACAGGTGATCAAGGCAGGTGATGTCAATCAAGTCACATTGTCGGGTGGCATTCTCACACCCACGGGCCAGTTAGCCACCGCGATGGTTGGAGCTAATTCGAACGCGATCAGTATCTCCAATACCTACAACAACCGCATGCAGCCTGTCCTGATATCAGCCAACACGCCTGGCGGTGCATCAATTCTCAACCTGACTTACAACTTCAATCTAGGGACCACTGACAACGGCAATGTGATCCAGATTGCTAATGGCAAGGACAGCAACCGCACGCAAAACTTCCTCTACGACTCGCTGAACCGCATCCAGCAGGCGTATACGAACGGACCAAATTGGGGAGAAACCTATTCGCCAACGGCGACGGCGCCGGGCGTTCCGCCAACCACTCCCGGTATCGATGCTTGGGGGAACCTGACAAACCGGTCCGGCGTGACCGGCAAGACGAATTCCGAGAACCAGCTCAATTGTCCAGCTAGCACCAGCAATCAGCTGAGCACCTGCTTCACATACGATGCCGCCGGCAACATGATTCAAAACGGCAGCATTACGTACACGTACGATGCCGAGAATCGGCTGATCGCGACAGCGGGGATTTCCTACATTTATGATGGCGATGGAAATCGGATTGAGAAGTGCACCGAGGGGACCAACGGTCAAGGACAATTAATGCCCGGGACCTGCGCCAGCAATGCCACAGGAACTATCTATTGGAATCATCAAGATGGGGGCGTGATTACGGAAAGCGATCTACACGGAAACTGGACAGCTGTGTATGGCCTGATTCGCGGACAACTTGTTTCTCGCGTTGATATCCCTGGCAACGTCGTGCATTATTATTTTCACGATCACTTGAGTTCTACAAACGTGGTTACCGACGGCGTAGGCAACATCCAAAACGAATCCGATTATTATCCCTATGGCGGGGAGATTGTGGTTAGCGGCGGTGATTCGAATCGGTACAAATTCACCGGCAAAGAACGGGACGCCGAGTCAGGGCTGGATAACTTCGGCGCTCGCTACAATGCGAGTTCGATGGGCAGGTTCATGTCGCCCGATCCCAATCAGGATTCAGGGTTCGAGCACATGGATGACCCGCAGTCGTGGAACGGTTACGCCTACGTTCGAAACAGCCCAACCACGGGCACGGACCCTGACGGCAGGAATTACACAATCTGCGATAGCAACGGGAAAAACTGTGCCGATCTGAACGAGGACCAGTACAAACAGTACCTCCAGTCACTCCAGGGCACCAACACCACGGTGAACTCGGCTGGGCAAATCCAGCATACGAATGACAACGGATCAGTTACGAATCTTGGTACGGCAACCTACTACAACGAGAAAGACATCCAGGCTGCCCAATTCCTCGTGCAGACGGGAAAGACTCTCGGCGATCCGCGAACGATAGCCGGTTTCTATGGGGCGTCCTTTCTGCTGGGCGGGTGTGCCATTGCTTGCCCCGCTGCCTATTCAGCAGCTGCGACTACCGCGACCGGTCTGTTTTATACAGGGCTGCGCGCTGGAATGGTCATCGGCGGATACGTCATGACCTCCCACGCGGTTGAGCAGGCAGAAGAGCGCGGTGTAACGGCAGAGGAGATAGAAGAAGCCGTTGAGGGCGTTGCGAAGTCGAATCCGCAAAACGCATGGGACTCGGTGCAGCGCTTTTACACAGCAACCTGCGAAGTGCGGGTTAACAAAGTCACCGGTACTATCGTGACAGTGATCAGCAAGATCAGTCGATGAGAACAACAATTACATCAACATCCGATCCAGCGGTAGTCGAGGTGCGTCTTTCTGATGCTCCGGTGAAGTACGAATACACCGGGGATGTGATCGCCGATGTCAACCGGATTGGGAACTGGGTCAGGGGGCTGGAGTTGCTAGGCTCGGGAGACCAGTTCTCCCTTCAGCAGGCGCTAGCTGCCTTCGCGCCAAAGCCTTCTGCGGCGTCTGTTCGGCGTCCGCAGAGCGAACTGACGGTCACGTACGACAAGGAGGCGGATGCCGGCTTCTTATACTTGCCATACGCATCCGCCGCTAGCGTTGAGCACGAAATGCAATCTAACCCGCTGTTGCTGAAGTGCTCTCACTCGATAGAGGATGAGAAAGCCGTGTACGCTATGACCGGCGACAAGTCGCTGGTCTCCATTCGCTTCGCGGTTCCTTCTGACCATCAGTTGGATACGTTTCTCCGTCTCTTCGGTAATGAAGTGCTCAGTTCGGAGAAGAAATAGTGCGACTCCTCTGTCTCATGATCGCGTTGCAATTACTGCTTGGAGTGGCGGCAGCTCAGAACGCGACTGAGGTGTCATCGGCGAACGCAAATGAGCACATCCTGAAAAAAATCGACCCTGAATATCCGCCACTCGCGAAAGCCGCCCGAATACAGGGCAAGGTCGTGCTCAAAGCGACCGTCTCCAAGGACGGTGATGTCACTGACGTAAACGTTGTGAGTGGGCATCCCATGCTGGCTCCGTCCGCGATTGAAGCGGTCAAGAAGTGGAAATACAAACCATTCCTCGTTGATAGCCAGCCGGTCGAGGCGAAAACAGAAATCGAGGTGCCATTCTCGCTGGGGATCTCCGAAGCAAATTACAAGAAGGAACAGGAAGCCTCTAACGATTACTTCAAGCAAGAGGACAGATGCAGAACCCTGATAAAGGCACAGCAGTTTACAGAGGCGGAAGCAGCTTGTAAAACAGCGGTGGACCTAGTCGAGAAACTACCAGGTAGCCGTCAAATGGAGAGGCTTTCGGCGTACCGGAATACTGGAGTGGCGCTCTTTTACCAGCGAAAGTTTAGTGATGCGCTGGGCCTCTATCAGCACGAGCTTTCGATCGCGCAGGCGACACTTAAGCCGGATGAAGCCGAGCTGGGGTACGCCTACCACGATGTGGCTTTGGGGCTGCACGGTACCGGTGATCTGCAGCAGGCGAGGTCGTACTATGAGCGAGCCGAAACTACGTTGGAGCAAGCACGTGAGCACATCGATTCCGCCTTCCTAAAGAACCAGTACTCGGGATCGATCAAATCGGTGTTACTGGACTATGCCGTGCTCCTACGACAATCGGGTGACAGTTCCGGGGCAGACGCGGCTGAGCAGAAGGCAAAGACCATCGTGGTTAGAACCGACCTTAAGGACAACTAGCCGCCGATTCGCTGGCCTTTCCCTGGAGGATTGCTTCCCGGATTCGCTGCCTGATCGCGGCCTGTTTAGCTGCCCTTCCTGATCCCGATTCCGCCGCCGATCTGGACTGTGCAGTGTGGCGAATCGGGCACGGGGAGGGGTGGCTTTTTCGTGCTCCCGGAGGGCGGTGGCGGGGTTGAGGGTTTTAGCCGTGCTGCGCACGGGGAGGAGGGGAGACACTCCACCCCTGAAAGGGTGCTGCGCGGTAGCTTTCGGCTACCGTGCGCGAACTTGTTGAAACGAGGGCAGCTAAGGAAAAATCCTGCCGATCCGGTTGCTGTCGAGCAACCTGAAGTTAACGCAGGCGAACTTGTTGATTCTTAAGCGCGGCTGCTAGTCTCGGCTGTGATGGCGAGAGAGGAAGCCGGGACATGGTGAAGCCGCCGCTGCGCACAAAATCCATCGGTTTCAAAGTCAGCGAAGAAGAGTACGCCCTGCTCGAAACAGCGGCCCAGACGAGCGGGCGGACGCTCGGCGAATGGTGCCGCGAGGTGATCCTGCGGGGAGGGTCGGCCAGCGATGCAGAGAGGCGCGATCCGGCGCTGGCCGAAATCGTAGGCGTCCGCTTGCTGCTGGTAAACGTGTTGCGGCCTCTGGCCGCAGGCGAGAAGCTGGCCCCCGAAGCGTTCGACAAAATGCTGGACCAAATCAGCGAAGTGAAGCACGAACTCGCCGCCAAGTTGCAGCAGGCGGCCAAGAAGAAACCACAGCCAGAAAAACCCAGCGACGGGAAGCGGTGATCTCCCATTTTTTTCGCTGAAGAGTGTACGGAGCGCGGTAGCCGAGTCAAGGGTCTCCGCGTTCGCTCCGATGAACGCGCATCGAACGCGCGCCCTTGACCAATTCAGGAAGTCGGGGACGGACGGGACGTACCCCATTTTGGCTAAGTCACTGAGGTGAGGCTGAGCTGACGCGCATCGGAGGTG
>DASTCU010000066.1:0-44329 GCA_035710825.1 Candidatus Sulfotelmatobacter sp. | reverse complement strand
GTCGAGCGATTGTTGCGCGAAGTAGCCCATATAGAGGCTGGCGCCGAGCCGCACGCTTCCCGCATCTGGAGCACTGGCTCCGGCAATCATCTTGAGCAGCGTGGTCTTGCCCGCACCGTTTCTTCCCATGACGGCCCAGCGTTCTCCGCGGCGGATGGTGAGATTGAACCCTTCGTAAATCACGCGTGGGCCGTAACTCTTGTGCAGGTTCTCAAGGACGGCCACCTGTTCGCCGGACCGCGGGGGGACACGAAACTCAAAGTTCACCATTTGGCGTTTCTTCGGCAGTTCGATCTTCTCGATCTTATCCAAGGCCTTGATCCGGCTCTGCACCTGGGCCGCTTTGGCGGCGTGCGTTCTGAAACGATCAATGAATCGCTGCTCCTTGGCAAGCATGGACTGCTGCCGGGCGAACGCTGCCTGCTGGTTGGTCTCTCGGACCGCCCGCTCGCGCTCGTAGAAGTCATAGTTGCCGGAGTAGGTGATGATCTCGCCGCCATCAATCTCGGCAATCTTTGAGACCAGACGATTCATGAACTCGCGGTCGTGCGAGGTCATCAGCAAGGCACCGGGAAATGACTTGAGGAACTGTTCGAGCCAGATGATGTATTCGATGTCGAGATGGTTCGTCGGTTCGTCCATCAGCAATACATCCGGCATTCCGAGCAGGACGCGTGCTAGTGCAACCCGCATTTTCCATCCGCCCGAGAGAGCGCCCACGTCGCCGTCAATCTGATCGTCCTTGAATCCCAAACCGTGGAGCACTTCACGGGCTTGCGATTCGAGCGCGTAACCGCCTAAATGCTCGTACTCCTCCTGAACGTGACCGAAACGCTCAAGAATGCGGTCCATGTCATCAGCCTTGTCCGGGTCGGACATTTCCCGCTGCAAGGCTTCGAGTTCGTGGTGCAGGTCGCCGACGCGCCCGCTGCCGGCGATCGCTTCATCCAGGACCGAACGGCCCTGCATTTCCTCGACGTCCTGGCGAAAGTAGCCGATCGTCAACTTCTTGGGGACAGAGACCGCGCCCTCGTCGGGAGTTTCCTCGCCGACCACCATCCGGAATAGCGTCGTCTTGCCCGCCCCATTGGGACCGACCAGTCCGACTTTTTCGCCGGGATTCAGCTGAAACGAAGCGTCCACGAAGAGCAACTGCTTGCCATACTGCTTATTGATGTTTGAGAAAGAGATCATTTTGAAGGAGCAACTCGCGGCACGGTGCGCCTCTTCCAGTGTAGCCCGGACAAATTGCCGGCCAACGCTGGCACGTTGGAAAATTTAAGGTTTGCCCATTAATCAGAACGTGTGTGCGCACTCCAAGAAAGTTCGCGGTAAGTCACCGAGAAGATATAATTCGCGCGAGCGACAACCTATGCGGCATGTAATGGCGCTTCGCGTTTCCAAAGCGGTTCTCGTTTTTGCACTCGCACTTTTCTACACGATTCTGGTCCTAAACAACATCACGGATTACGGCTCCAACCATGAGTTTGTCCGCCACGTCCTGATGATGGACTCAACCCTTCCTGGGAACCACCTCATGTGGCGCGCCGTCAATTCGCCGCTAGTACATACGGTCTTCTATATCGGCATCATCGCGTGGGAATCAGTCACGATGCTTCTATGCTGGTGGGCTGGTGTTCGGTTGCTGAAATCGTACCGTGCGGACAGGGCGCAATTCGCCGCTGCACTGAACGTCGCCATGATTGCGCTGACGACGAGCCTGTTGATGTGGTTGGTGGCATTCCTCGATGTCGGGGGCGAATGGTTTCTAATGTGGCAGTCGAAAATGTGGAATGGGCAGGAAGAGGCATTCCGAATGTTTACCATTGTCGGTGTGGTGTTTTTGGTGGTGGTGCAACGCGAGCCAACTCCCGATTAGTCGGCAACCTTTTGTTTGGGGGGTTACTTCCCACTTGCTCGTCACTCAACCAGAACCCCAAAACAGATGACGAATCCATCTCCCCGCTCTCGTTTACACTCTTCTAGCAATGGGAAGACAGACACGTTTTCATATGCTCCCTGAGGACTGTCGCCGGTTCGTGCTTTTCTTGCAGGAGCGTGATCCGGTGATAGTCACAGAATGGCACTCCTCAGAGCTTGCCGAAATTCAAGAAGTAAACCGTCCCTGGGAAAGAGGGGGACATTATTGTTTGTGGAATCAGGCGATCCTCCCTGCGTTGACACGAAAAGCTACCGGGAAGTATTTCAATATCGACTTTTCGGCATCTGTCATTCAATTCGTCTATGAATCTCCTGTGCTCGAATCTTGGAACGGTCAACCAGCGCTTACGCAGGGTAGGATCTGGGCGAGTTTCGAAACCAAGAACAAGGCCTTTGAGAAGTGGTACAACGCTGCCGTCCGATGGATTCGCAAGAACTTTATTCGGGACCTCGCGGTGGGACACGATCGGGATTCAATCGGTCCTGCGGCGTACGAATGGTTCAGAGCCGGCGGTTTGCTCCTTCCCAATTTTCGACCTCCGCTGACCGAGGCTTGGTTGGCTTGGGCCAGCGTTCAGAATCAACATCGAACCGATCTGGCGCACAACTAAGCTCGATTGGAAAGACTACAAGATGCGAAAAGCGTTTACGAGAAAACCAAGACCAGACGAGCCCGCGACGCATGTCAAGAACTACATCACGCCGAGCGGGCTGCAGCGCCTCAAAGATGAACACCGGTTTCTGCTCACCAGGGAACGCCCGGCCGTGACGGAGGTGGTGGCGTGGGCGGCCGGCAACGGCGATCGCAGTGAAAACGCCGACTATCAGTACGGCAAGCGGCGGCTGCGGCAGATCGATGGGCGCATTCGCTTTCTCACCAAGCGAATCGAAGCCGCGGAAGTGGTGGACCCGGAAGCTCCGAGAGCGGGGCAGGCGGCGACGAGGGCGTTCTTTGGAGCGACCGTGCGCTATGCCAATGCCGCGGGAGCAGAGCGAGTGGTGAGCATCGTGGGCACCGACGAGGTCGATCTCGATCGCAACCACATCAGTTGGGTGTCACCTCTGGGGCGCGCGTTGATGAAGTCGGCAGCGGGTGACAGCGTAGTCCTTCATTTGCCGGGCGGTACAGAACACTTGACCGTGCTGGAAGTGTGTTACGAGCGCATTTCTGTGGAACCCTTCCGTGAACCACCAGGATCCGAGGCCTCGGCAAAGAGACTCCCTCGCCGACGCTAAATCCACCTGACGAAGAAGCAGCGAGATTAGCTTATCTGCAACGGGTTCGCTTGGCACCGCTCGGCCATAGGTTCACAGACGCCAAGTCGTCGCCTTCGCGTGAAATCAAAAGGTATCAGCTCTTAACAAATGGTAGAATCTCGAACGGGTGCTCTCTTATGACGCGGCAATGGGCTCTGAGGGTTCCCGGAACGGCGTTTCACGGCACCGCGAAAAGAGTTGTGGAAATCGAAAACCGACACTCTCTTACACAGTTACACATTTATCGTTTTGGATGGCACCGAAGTAGAACGCGAAGTTGGGTTCTGAATTAAGCACCCACGAAGTGCCGGGATGGCGGAACTGGCAGACGCAGCGGACTCAAAATCCGCCGGTACTTAGTACCTTGGGGGTTCGACTCCCCCTCCCGGCACCATGCACCTAGGGAAAAGTAGAAGAACTGCTACGCTAGTTTGTCGCCCTCCCATCTCCGACTTCCTGCTTTCGAGTTGCCCGTATTCGCATGCACACTCTATGAAGTAATGCCTCACTTCTTCCACTGAGGAACTGCCAGGGGAGGGACGTACTTCAATCCAGCGATTTTTCGTTCCGAGGCCGAAGTCTTTTCTCCTGGGACCGTCTTTGTGCTACTTATATGGTGATTATGTTCAGGGCCGCCATATTCCCTCGCCGTCGTTTGATCGTGACTCTGTTTGCCATCGTGCTGATGGGCGGCGGGTTGGCGGCTTGGCGTGGCGCGGGCCCGTTTCGTTATGGGCGTTCCCGTGAGCAGGTGAGCTTTAGCCGTGACATTCGGCCCATCCTGAATCAGAACTGCGTCCTCTGTCACGGTGGGGTGCGGCAGAAAAACGGAGTGTCGTTCATTTTCCGAGAGGATGCGCTAGGTGTTGGGAAATCCGGACGCCGTACGATCGTCCCGGGCAAGCCTGATGCATCGGAGTTGATCGCGCGGGTCACTTCGACGGATCCTGAAGGCCGCATGCCTTACCACGCGGCGCCCCTTTCTCCTGAGCAGATCGCGTTACTTCGCCGATGGATTAAAGAAGGAGCCAAGTGGGAAGACAACTGGGCCTTCGTTGCCCCCAAGCCACAGCCGTTGCCCGCCGTGAAGAAGCCGGATTGGGCGGGTCAACCGCTGGACCGATTCATTCTCGCCCGGCTCGAGAAGGAAGGGTTGGCGCCCTCGCCCGAAGCTGACAAGGCCGCACTGCTGCGTCGGGTTTCTCTTGACCTCATCGGACTGCCTCCTACACCGGAAGAGCAGGAGAAGTATCTGGCGGATCCCTCGCCCAATGCCTACGAGAAACAGGTCGACCGTCTGCTGGCTTCACCACATTACGGCGAGCGCTGGGCAGCGTTGTGGCTGGACTTGGCGCGCTATGCGGACAGCAAAGGGTACGAAGCCGATCGCGGCCGGCCCGGCGTTTGGCCATACCGCGACTGGGTCATCGACGCTTTCAACCGCAATCTGCCGTACGATCAGTTTGTCATCAAACAACTGGCGGGTGATTTGCTCCCCAATGCCACCTTTGAGGATCAGATCGCGACTTCATTTCACCGCCAGACACCGAACAACGATGAGGGCGGTACCGACGATGAGGAGTTCCGGTTAGTGGCTGCGATGGATCGCTCGGCGACTACGTGGTCTGTGCTGAATGGCCTGACCATGAACTGCGTGCAGTGCCACTCCCATCCTTACGATCCGATCCGGCACGTCGAATATTACAAGTCTCTGGCGTTCTTCAATACTTCCCGGGATGCCGACCTTCCCGAGGACACGCCCGTCTTGTACGTTCCAAAAGACAAAACCAAGTATGCGGAATCTGCACAGCTTCAGCAGGAGATTGCGCAACTCACACATTCGGTGGTGGATTCGGGACGGGAATTGGAGGAGCAGACCCAGTGGATACCCTTGCCGATCACCGCGGCATCCGCCAGCGAGGGACCCGCCTTATGGTGGGAAGTGCATCAATTGGAACGCGAGCTTGCGCGTTTGCCAGACGAAAAAATATCTCCCAAGAAGAAAGAGGAGGAACGGAAGTATTTGGTTAAGGCCATTCCCGAGACCCGCAAACTGGCGGTCTCAAAGGCCAAAGAGAAGCCTGTAGCCTTCCAGATTCACGATGGAGAGATGATGGCTGCGGCCAATACTCCGGGAAAATCAGTTTACGAGCTAAACGCGACAGTAGAGACGCCAGTGGTGACCGCGTTGCGCATCGAGGTATCGCCGGCGAATCCCGAAGCTGCCCGCCATACGCCTGAAGGCGGTTTTATCGTCAATCAGATCGACGCCTGGGTTGTACGACCGGATGGCCATAAGGAAAAAGTTGCTTTCCGTCAGTTCATTTCTGATTCCGAAGACAATCTGGAAGCGGCGGTGGGCCGGGCCGCCAAGTTGGGGCAGAAGTACCAGGGAGATCCGGAGACGGGCGGCTTTGCCGCGAATCCAAATCTTTTTCTCCCCCGCTGGACGATAGGAGTTTTCGCTTCCCCTTTGCGGTTACCCCGAGGCAGCCGTCTGAAAGTCCACCTGATACAGACGGACAATGTCAGCGACAAGCCCGCCCTCGTGAGACGCGCGCGGCTGGCAGCCAGTGCGGATTCGCATTGGTCCGCGCTGGCGCAGGACCATGACTTTGGCGCCAGACTGGCAAAGCTCACTACCTTCACTCGCCAATTGCAGAAGATTCGCAGTGTCGAAACGCCGGTGATGCTGGAACAGGCGGCCTACGAAATACGGGAGACTCTGGAGTTCGAGCGCGGAAACTTTCTGACGAAGACTGGTTCCGCGCTTACGCCAGATGTACCAGGATTATTCCCGAGACTTCCCGCCGGCGCGCCCCGCAATCGGCTGACGCTGGCAAAATGGTTCTTTATGCCGGAGCAGCCGTTAACTGCACGCACAGCAGTGAACCGTTATTGGGAGCAACTCTTCGGCACGGGAATTGTCGAAACCCTGGAAAATTTTGGGAGTGTGGGCGAAGAGCCCAGTCATCCCGAATTGCTCGATTGGCTGGCACTGCATTTTCAGAACGACCTGCACTGGGACATGAAGGCGTTATTACGCGAACTGGTTACCAGCGCCACATATCGCCAGTCTGCGAAAGCTACTCCGGCGCTGGTCAACAGAGATCCGCGTAATCGCTTGCTGGCGCGTGGTCCTCAGCAAAGGCTCACGGCAGAGATGGTTCGGGATCAGGCTCTCATGGCGAGCGGACTGTTGAACGAGACCATGGGCGGTCCCCCGGTCATGCCGCCACAGCCGGCGGGTGTATGGAACTCTGTTTATAACGACAGCAAGTGGGTGGACGCGACTGGCCCCAATCGTTACCGGCGGGCGATTTACACGTATATCAAGCGCACCAGTGGCTATCCCAGCTTTCTTACGTTCGATGCCTCGGAGCACGATGTGAGTTTGGCGCGGCGCATACCGACCAACACTCCTCTGCAGGCTCTGGTAACGCTAAACGATCCGGTATATCAGGAAGCTTCCGAAGCGCTTGCCAAGCGCATGATGAAGGCGACGAATGATCTTGACGGACAGCTGAGATACGGCGCACGCTTGGTTCTGTCGCGCGATCCGACCGAGGCTGAGCTGGCGACGTTGCACGGGTTGTTTGAAAAAGCACTCCTTGAGCTTGGTGTTCCCAGGGGCGGGAGGACTGCGGCCAGCGCGAAGAAGAGATCTGGGAAAGAACTGGCGGCGTTGACCGCCGTGGGCAGCGTTTTGTTCAACCTTGATGCCGCTTTGACCAGGTGATGCTTATGGCAGATTCTGAAGCGAGGCCGAATGATCGAGCGGGAAGGGAAAGGAACGCCGACCTGCATCCTGAACTGCGGATGGCTTTGCTGCAGGCGCAGACTCGCCGTCACTTCCTGCGAAGCCTGAGCGGCGGATTGGGGACTCTGTTCGTGGGGACGTCGATCGCGAAATATGCCGGGACCGCGAATGAGACTGCCCGCTCCGAAGGTGCGAGTCTCGACTTCACGCGCGATGCTTCCAGCCCGCTGGCTGCATTACCGCCTCAGTTCGCTGCCAAAGTGCGGCGCGTCATCTATCTGCACATGGCCGGTGCGCCGAGCCAACTGGAACTTTTCGAGCACAAGCCTGACTTGAAGCGTCTCGATGGCCAGGATTGTCCCGCGTCTTTTCTGGCGGGTAAGCGTTTCGCGTTCATCAGCGGGGTTCCCAAGCTGTTGGGATCGCAGTATCCGTTTCACCAGGTTGGACAAAGCGGCCAATGGATTTCCGACCGGCTGCCTCATTTGGAGCAGCACCTCGACGAGATTTGCTTCATCAAGTCCATGCGTACCGACCAGTTCAATCACGCGCCCGCGCAACTATTAGTGCACACCGGCAACGCGCGCCTCGGTTATGCTTCGCTTGGGTCCTGGGTGCTCTACGGACTGGGCACGGAGAATCAGAATCTGCCTGGATTCATTGTGTTGCTCTCAGGAGGTAAGTCGCCTGACGGCGGCAAGCAGCTGTGGAGTTCCGGTTTTCTGCCCAGCGTTTACCAAGGGGTGCAATGCCGCTCGCATGGCGAACCGGTACTGTATCTGGATAATCCCAAAGGAGTCAGCCGGCCTTTGCGTCGCGCCATGTTAGACGCGATTGATGAGATCAATCGGCAGACGTATGCAGCGTTTGGGAATCCCGAGACGATCACGCGCATCGCCCAGTACGAACTGGCGTTTCGCATGCAAATGGATGCCACCGACGCCATGGACATCCGCAAGGAGCCCTCTTCGGTGCTGGCGAAGTATGGATCAAAGCCGGGCGAGTCGAGTTTTGCCAACAATTGCCTGGTGGCGCGACGGCTGGCCGAGCGGGGCGTGCGATTCATTCAGCTTTACCATTGGGGATGGGATTCCCATGGGGCAGACGCGAAGGAAGCGCTGAATCTGGGCTTCACCGATCGTTGCCGGGAAGTCGATCAACCGACTGCGGCCTTGTTAGCCGATCTCAAAGAGCGGGGCATGCTCGAAGACACACTCGTTGTCTGGGGAGGAGAATTCGGCAGGACGCCCATGCGGGAAAATCGCAACGGTCAGGAAATGCAGTACGTCGGCCGAGACCATAACCCGGGCGCGTTCACGATCTGGATGGCGGGCGGCGGAATCAAGGCGGGAATGACCCACGGCCAAACCGACGAGATGGGATACGAAATTGTGAAAGATCCGGTCGAGATCCGGGACCTGCATGCGACGATGCTTTACCTGCTGGGCTTCGACCACCGTAAGCTGCATTATTCTTTTCAGGGTCTGGAACAGAAGCTAACCAGCGTGAAGCCGGCTCGTGTCGTAGCTGAGATTTTGGCATGAGCGTGCTCCCGGGCTTCGGTGCAGAAAACATCCAAGGTATTTGCGTTCATGACATTGTGGGGTAACCGCATCTCCCGGCAGTTTCGTCTGGGCCTGCTCACGCTGGCGCCGATCTTGATTGTGGCCATGCTGTTGGCGCTTTTTCCTCCCGACGGAAACGAGCGCGCGGACTGGGCGCAATTCATCGGACGTTTTCATCCTTTAACAGTCCACTTCCCAATCGCCCTCATCCTGTTGGTGCCGATCTTGGAACTGGCGGGGCTAAACGAGCGTTTTTCCCACCTGCGTTCGTCCGCAAGCTTCGTGCTGGGACTGGCGACGCTGGGTGCAACGGCGGCTGCAATTCTAGGATGGTGTCTAGGACGAAGCGGCGGCTATTCCGGAACGTTGGTGACACAGCACATGTGGGGCGGCATATCGCTGGCGACGATCTGTTGGGTGTGTTGGATATTGCGCTCGCGCACGGGCGAAAGGGATTTGGGCTTCATCTACAGTGTTGCGCTGGCAGTGGGTGTTGGCCTTGTGGTTTGGACTGGTTATCGCGGTGGGCAATTGTCCTTGGGAGAAGATCACCTCACCGAGCACATGCCGGGTGGTTTGCGTCATGCGCTGGGGTTGCCGACTGCTAACGCAGCATTATTGGCAAGTGCCGGGGCAAATACTTTTTACGGCGCGCGGGTTGAACCCATCTTCGAGGCACGGTGCGTTACCTGCCACGGCCCAAACAAACACAAGGCAAACTTGCGGCTCGACAGTTACCGGGCTCTCATGCGTGGTGGCAAGAACGGGCCAGTCATTCGTGCCGGGAACGTTCAAGGCAGCGATCTCTTTCGTCGAATTACACTGGCTCCCGGACACGACGACTTCATGCCCAAGGAAGGCAAGCGTCCGCTATCGTCGGACGAGGTGAAGCTGATCGAACTTTGGATCGGCGCTGGAGCCTCAGGCACGCTACCTGTGAATGCCATCAAAGATGCACCGGCTGGTTTTGGTCCCTTGCCTGTGGCCGAAGTGACCTTCGAAGAGATTGACGCTGCTGCCGCTACGAAACTGAGGGCGGGAATCGAACCCTCGCTGGCCCAGATCCAAAAACGATTTCCGAACATTCTGGAATATGAGTCACGAGGTTCTGCCAACCTCATCTTAAATGCATCGATCCTGGGGCCCAAGTTTGGAGACAGTGATTTAGAAGCCTTGGCCCCGCTGGCTGAACATATTACAGTAGCTGACTTCTCGCGCACCGCGATCTCTGACCGGTCTGCAACCGCTATCGCCGCCATGAAACGAATTCACGTCCTGCGGCTCATGCATACCAGGATTACCGATACCACGCTGCAAAGTCTGGGAACGCTGGATCAGCTCGAGTCCTTGAATATTTACGACACGCCCGTCACATCCGCATCGCTGCCGACAATTGCGAAGCTGCCCAGGTTGGCGCATTTTTATGCCGGCCAGACTTCGATTCCAAGTGGCATCAACATCCCACCGGCGTTGGCAGGCAAGCTGGTGTTTTGAGTTCAACCTCCCCCGCGAATGGACTAGTGAACGGGATGAATTCAGTGAGTCTCGAATAGATAGATTCGCTTCAAGCCAGGTTTGGCTTGCAGTTCAGCAGCCGCATTGTGGGTGACTCTGGTTTGAGTCAGATTGAGTGACTCTAACTTCTCAAGTTTCATGAGGTCCTTCACGCCGGCGGAAGATACTGCCGTATTGGAAAGGTCGAGGAATCGCAGGTTGGGAAAGTTTGCGATCGCTTGCATTCCTTTGTCGGTGACCCTGGTCCGGGCGAGTTCCGCATCCACGATCAGGTTGGCGACAGGCGCAAGCTGAGCTAGAGTCGCGTCGTTGCAACGTTCCGGTGCGCTCGCCGTGCGAAGGATGAGTCCGTCGGTCGGATTCTGCGAGCGCGGGACAAGGCGTACGCTCAGAGAAGATTCAAGCCCCGCGATCGTTTTTAGTTGTGGACGATAGTCAGCAGTGAGCGGCGCCGCAGCCGCGTGTTCCTCAGGCAACGGCGGTAATCCCGTGATCTCCGCGCGCGCAATTTGCATTGTCGCGCCCGCTGTAATCCACAATTCGATGATTTTGATTTCTTGCGCGCTTAACGCGGGCTTCCCCTCGGCCGGCATAAAGTCCTTGCTGTCGGATGGCAAGGTTACGCGCCGAAAAAGCTCGCTCTTGCCGGGTTCACCGGGGTGAATAACTAGGCCATCCTTGCCGCCGCGCATTACGTGCTCATAGCTGTCGAGACGCAGTTTGCCCTTGAACTTGCCGGCATTGTGACAAAGGACGCATTTATCCTCGAAAATGGGCTGCACCCGCATGGCATAAAAACTGGTTGGATCAACCTGGGGCGGCCTCTGGCCGCCAAACCAACTGCGCAGCGGCGCCGGCGAATGCTCGGTCAGGAATGTATCGCCGTGAGTCAACCTGCCGCCCTGGTCGCCGGTCCAGATCAACAGGCCGACCGTCGCCAGCAAGGCGACGGCATAGGCACTCCGCTTCCAATGATAGAGGCCCCAGCAGGCGAGGCTCGCGGCCGCAAGCGAGACTCCGCCCCACATGTGCCGTATGACGAGTGAGCCTTCATAACCGCCACTCCAGGCCAGCAGCCATCCCAGCCAGGCAGATGCGATGGCCGCAACCGTCGCGAGTCCCAACACAAACCCGGCTGCCTGACGCAGGTGCCAGCGCTCGCGAGCAAAAGCAACGCCTTCGAGTACCGGCACGAGCAGGAGCAGTGCGATCGGAATGTGCACTGCGAGGGGATGGAAACGGCCGAGGAACTGGGCGAACTCGGCGCGCTCACTGCCATCTGGCGGAACGGAGAGCAACAGAATCAATAACGGGAGAATCGCGGCAACACCAGCGCCAAGTATCCACAAGCGGACTCGAAGTGGCATGCGGATCCCGTTACGTCCTGCGCAGGAGCGTGATGCGCCCGATCGGCAGCCACTCGGCTACGAGGATGTCGCCATTGTGCAGAAAGATCGCATCATGCGGCGTTATGAATTTCCCCGAGGTAAATTGTGCGCGCGACTGGCTGCGGCGTGATCCGACTTCGCCATTTTCAGCCTTGCCGTCTCCCAGTTGAGCAACCACTTTGAACTCGCGATCGAGAATACACACCTGACTATCCAGATCCGGGCACACCATCCAATCACCCTGCGTGTGGAAATTGCAGGGCATGCGCAGGTGCGCCTCGTCTTTGACCGTGCGCAAATGAGCACCGTCGAGCGTGAAAATCTGAATGCGGCGGTTTCCGCGGTCGGCCACGACCAGCAGTGGCTTTTCTCCACGCGGGTCCAGCCAGAGTCCGTGCGGAGTGTCTAGTTCCCCGTCGCCATGTCCGGGCTTGCCGACCTCACCCAAGAATTTCCCTTCAAGCGAGAAGCGCAGCATGTGACTGGAACCGTAACCGTCGCCCACGTAAAAATCGCCGTTAGGGGCGAATGCGACGTTCGTCGGCACGAAGTCGATGGGACGCTCCATGTAACTTGCATCCTCTCGCGGATAGCCGTGCACCCAAATCTCTTCCCCGGTGAGAGTGGTCTTTACCACCCGGCAGCGGTTGATGTCGCAATGGTAGAGAAATTCGCTCGACCCTTCGCGGCGCAGCTTCAGCCCGTGCGCTCCGCCTCTGAACTCCTCGCCAAAGGCACGAATGAAGCGCCCTTTCTCGTCGTACACAACGACCGCCTCGCCGCGCATGCTGGACTTGTGCACGGTGTGCCCCACATAGATATGCCCCTGCTCATCCTGACAAAGCCCGTGCGTATCTCCCCACACCAGGCTCTCGGGCGGCACCAGACAATCGTGGACGCACTCATAGGTATGGGGGCCGGAACCAAGCACGGGAAGGCGAGTGCCGGATTTGTCAGAAGCTTGAACGTAAAAAGACGGCAGCGCCGCGGCCAATCCGGCAGCGGAACACGTGGTCAGGAACGATCGGCGAGTATGTTTATTCATGGCGGCAGATAAGACTAACTCAACAGGCCGGTTACTACCCTAGCCGGCAGCACTCCGGTAAATTTCTGGTCCAATCCTTGAAACCTGAATGTGAGCTTCTCATGATCAATGCCCAACAGGTGTAGCAGCGTGGCGTTGAAGTCGCGCACGTGCACCGGATCGCGAACGACGTTGTAGCAATACTCGTCCGTCTCACCATAGGCGATCCCAGGCTTCGCACCACCGCCCGCCAGCCAGACGGTAAAGCAACGCGGGTGATGGTCCCGCCCGTAGTTCGCTTTCGAAAGGCCGCCTTGACTGTAAACTGTGCGGCCGAACTCTCCGCCCCAGACGACCAGCGTATCGTCGAGCATTCCGCGCCGTTTCAAATCGGTGACCAGCGCATAAGTACCGCGATCGGTAGCCGCGCACAGTTTGGGCAACATGCCGACTACATCGCCATGCACGTCCCAACCGCGTTGATAGATTTGGGTGAAACGTACTCCGCGCTCCGCCATCCGCCGGGCAAGCAGGCAATTGTGAGCGAACGTACCCGCCTTCTTTGCCTCTTCGCCGTACAGGGTCCAGGTACTTGCAGGCTCGTCGCGCATGTCAACCAAGTCAGGCACCGAAGTTTGCATGCGGAACGCCATCTCGTACTCTTGAATGCGGCTGTGAGTTTCAGGATCCCCGAGATCCTCGTAAGTAAGCTGGTTGATGGCATTCACACTATCGACCAACTCCCGCCGCGTTGCGCTGCTCATGCCCTGCGGATTGTCGAGATATAACACCGGAGAGCCTTCTGAGCGGAAGGCCACGCCGGAGAACTCGTTGGATAGAAACCCGCTGCTCCACAATTTCGGAGAAATGGGTTGCTGATTGGAGTGTGGAATCAGAGCGGAGTTGAGTACCACAAAGGTGGGAAGGTTCTCGTTCATACTGCCCAGGCCATAGGCTAGCCATGCACCGAGAGAGGGTTTGCCGGGAATCATATTGCCCGTGTTCATCAGGAGGATGGCGGGCTCGTGATTAATCGCGTCGGTTTGCATGGAGTACACCAGCGCGAGATCGTCGACCATCTTTCCGGTCCACGGAAGCAGGTCCCCCACCCATCGTTCCGATTTACCCTGCTTCGCGAATCCCCAGTGGGACGGGGCAATGGGGAAGCGCGCTTGGCCGGCAGTCATACCGGTGAGCGCCTGATTACCGCGGACCGAGTCGGGTATATCCTTGTCGTAAAGCGCGGAAAGGCCGGGCTTGTAATCCCACATGTCCATCTGCGGAGGGGCACCTGACATAAAGAGGTATATGCAACGCTTCGCAGCGGGAGGAAAGTTCGGTACACGGAGTGATGGAGCGCCAGGAAGCGCGCTTTCTGAGGCACCGGCTACCGCATCGGTCAACCGGTTGCCCATCAGTACCGCTAAACTGGCCCATCCGAGGGCTTTTCCCATGCGCCCAAGAAAATGGCGGCGACTGGCAAGACGAAGCCACTCGTCACGAAGTGACTTCGGCACCGGCAGGTCGTAAACCGACGGTCCCTCGCCATGATTGTCGCAACACACATGATCCGGTGATGGTTTTTGAGGATTCATTTGTTTACCACCGCATCCAAATTCAAAGCAGCGTTGGAAACCAGCATCCAGGCCGCCAGTTCCGGCGCAGGGATGGCCTTATCCACTTTACTCTCGCCCACACTCAACAGCCGCGCCGCGTCGGCTGGATCTTTCGAGTAGGTTGCGCGGAATTTTGTGAGCGCGTTTTCGAGAAGCACTCTTTCCTTTGAGTTCCAATCACGGGCGAGCAACACCCGGCCGAGATAGTCGAGCCGGGCATCCGCGGAGGGAGACTGGTGAATCACGCGTTCCGCCAACTTGCGCGAAGCTTCAAGCCGAAGCGGTTCGTTCATCGACACCAGTGCCTGTAACGGAGTGTCCGTACGCTGCCTGCGGGTGCAGGCGGCGTCCCGCATCGGAGAATCGAAGGTGTCCATGTCGGGCATGGTGGCCATACGCTTCCAGAAAGTATAGAGGCTCCTTCTATAGAGCGCGTCGCCGTGATCCTGGACATATTTTCGTGTGTTGCTGGCGTCGTGGCTGCCGTCCCAGATTCCAGGCGGCTGATATGGTTTAACGCTGGGGCCGCCAAGTTTCTCGACCAGCAGACCGCTGGCTGCCAACGCCGTATCTCGCAGCATTTCGCTGTCCATGCGGAAGCGAGGGCCTCGCGCAAGGAGACGGTTCTTTGGATCCTTTTCAACAAGCTGCGGGGTTGCACGCGCGGACTGCCGGTATGTTGCGGACAGCACCAGTTGCCGATAAAAGCGTTTTACATCCCAACCGCTATCCCGGAAATCCACCGCCAGCCAGTCCAGCAGTTCCGGATGACTGGGCCGCGCACCCATGACACCAAAATCCTCGGTGGTTTCCACGATTCCGGTGCCAAATATTTCCTGCCACATGCGGTTGACCGTGACACGCGCGGTCAGAGGATTTTGCGGACTCACCGTCCACTCCGCCAGCCCGACCCTGTCGGGCGATGCACCCGCAGGCAGCGGCGGCAGAAAATGCGGTACCGCAGGGCGGACCCGCTCTGTGCGCGAATTGTAAACTCCGCGGGTCAACATATCCGCGTAGGCAAGTCCTGGACTTTCTTCGCTCACCAAGGTGATATCGCCGTCTTTTGAAAGCTTGTCCAACTCGCTGTTGAGTGCCGGCAGTTGCGCTGTCAGCGAGCGCGTGAGGTCATCCCGCTGCGCAAAATAAAAGTCACTCACAACTTTGAACTCGTCGTCGGACCACGCAGAAAGCTGCTTCTGGACAATCTCCGACACATAATCTTCGAACGGGACGCGTGCCGCTTCGTCTGAAGCCAGTTCGCGGAGGTAGAATCGGAAATCCTGAAACGCAGACTGACGCAGGGGATCCACGTCGGGATATATTCGCCCGAAGGTCATCGGCGCCGATGTGCGCAGCGTTCCGTCGAGCTTGTCTTTGATTACTTTCAGCTCCTGCGGCTGGCCGTCGACGTAAAGCTTCATGCCATCGGCCTTGCCTGAGCCGGAGTAGGCCGCAGTGATATGGTTCCAGCGCCCCTCGATCAGAACCTTTTCTTTAGTCTCGACCGTAGCGGCATTGCGCGCGCCCGCATGCGTGAGTGTAAACGTCAGTTTGCGGTGGTTGATGCGGAGCTGCCAGCCTCGCGAGTCTTCTTTGGCGTTGGCACGTGCCACTATTACGCCGTTCGGCAGCTTGGCGTCCTTGGACTCGAGGGGCCGCAGGTCAGGACGCAGCCAGAAAGCGACGGTGAATGGCTGGTTTCTTTCGACGTCGCCAGCACCTGGCAAGTCCAGCCGAGTCGTCGTGTCCATCCGCATGTAAGGCCAGAGCCATATTCCTTCGCCCCAGATCACTGGACTTTCGCTTGTGAAAACATTCTGCAGCTTGGCAGCGGGCGCCGAGTTGACGAAGGTCGATCCTTGCTGTTCGTCGAAACGCAAGCGTACTTGCAATCCATTTGTGCTGACCGGAAGCGGCCGTGACTTGGAGTCCTTCAGCCACGTGGCCACAAGCTCGCGAGCCTGGGCGCGACGCTGGCGGATCTGGCTCTCGAGCGCGGAGCGTTTTGCCAGAATCTGTTCGTAGGCCGCGCGATTGTTGTCCTTCGGCACCCGGATGAACGGCGGCCAGTCCTGCCGGTCATCATTCGATGGATTTTCCGTCAGATTGTTGAAAAACGCGGTGAGCCGGTAAAAGTCCTTCCGGGTGATGGGATCAAACTTGTGATCGTGGCAGACTGCACAGCCCGTGGTGAGACCGAGAAACGCGGCGCCAAACGCCTCGGCACGTTCACGCTTATTATTCACGCGCAGCTCTTCGATGAGCGATCCGCCCTCACCGGAACTGATGCCGGCACGCAGAAACGCCGAAGCGACAATCGTATCCAGGTTTTTCGCCGGCAGCATGTCGCCAGCGATTTGTTCCTTCACGAACTGGTCGAACGGCTTGTTCTGGTTATAGGACTTGATCACGTAGTCGCGATAGGGCCAAATGCTGCGGAAGTTATCTAAGTGCAGTCCATGAGTATCGCCGTAACGCGCGACATCCAGCCAGTAGTGGGCGCGATGTTCGCCGTAGCGCGGACTCGCCAGCAGCCGGTCCACTACTTTCTCGTACGCATTTGCCGACCCGTCCGTAACGAAAGCTGTCACTTCTTCAGGAGTGGGGGGAAGGCCTGTGAGGTCGTAAGTGACACGTCGGATCAAGGTTGGCCGGTCGGCCTCTTCCGAGGGCTTCAACCCTTCTTTCTCCAGGCGGCTCAGGATGAAAGTATCAATCGGGGTTCGCGCCCACTGCGGATTCTTCGTCTTAGGAATCGTGGGGCGCTCGGGCGCGATGAAGGACCAGTGTTCCTCATAGGCCGCACCTTCCTTCACCCATTGGCGCAGGAGCGCAATCTGCTCCGGCTTCAGAGTCCGATGGGCTTCTGGAGGAGGCATCCGCTCTTTCGGATCGCTCGACTCAATGCGCCGCACTAACGGACTCTTGTCCGGATTTCCCGGTAGGATCGCCGGACCAAACTTTTCGTGCGGCGCGAAGGCAAACTCTCCACGGTCCAGGCGCAGTCCTGCCTTGCGCGCGCCCGGATCGGGACCGTGGCACGCGTAGCAGTTTTCCGAGAGAATCGGTTGGATCGTCTGGTTGAACGACAGTCTTTTGGAGCTGAATGCGGCGGCGTGGTGAGCAATCCACCAGACAAAGGCAATCCCGAGGGTGACGGTTATCACAATCCCGAAGGAGCGAAAGCGTGCCTTCCGATCCTCTTTACTCATCTCTTCTATTTCCTTTGATCACCGCGCGCGCTGTTTCTCCATTGGATGACAGACAGGGGGCGAGTTCATGGTTTCCAACAGATAGTAAGCCTACCACTCGCTTACGGGAAGGGGGAAAATGTCTCGCCCAGCTGACTAAAAGCTATTGATTGCGGTGTCGCGGGACAGAATTCACTCGGTGGTGTAGTTGATTTCCATGCGCCTGACCTGAAGGCTTGATGCATAGAGCGCGATCAGCGCGACGACAACTATACCCAGTACCGCCACCGGAGGTGATACAGGATCCGAGTTGGAGATCAGTAGCGCAAGCACCGGGGGAGTCCCCGGTGCACTTGGGATGTCCACCGGGCACAATGATTTGAGGTAATAGATAACGCTGAACTGCTTGAGTATTCCGGGCAGGAACGGATTGATCCCTTCCCAGATCAAGATCGCCGCCGTGGGAAGGATCGGATTCCGGAACAGCATTCCCGCCACCAGAAAGAACGCTCCATACCCGATACAGGCGAGCACCGTCACCCCAAGGTAGATCGCCGCGTGTTCAAGACCGTGATTGTGGAAGAGGTAGACGTCGCGTACGTTGGCAGGGAAGTGCCAAAGAAAGGCGATGGTCTGCAGCACTTCGCTGGTGACGAAAATTGTGCAGGTGGCCAGCAAGCCGGCAAGAAACTTTCCTGCCATCACGACTTCGCGGCGGACCGGTGCTAGAAAATAGAAATGCAGACTGCGGTCGAGAATCTCGCCGCGAAACAGATTCATGAAGATTCCGAGGCAGCCGAAGAAAATCGCCAGGCGCAGGAAGAAGAATTGGAAGACACCAGCAAATACAATCGAATCCTGCCCCAGGTTGCTGCCTTCTCCAAGATTGATGGTCTCAACCTTGTCGTCCGCCAGCTCGACAAACAGGTCGTTCTGACCGTCAGAGTAGTGATACTGCTCGTGTTGAACCTCAACCATCGTCTGCTTTTCAGAGCTCTGCCCAGGTTCAGAGTCCTGTCCGGGTGTTTCTGGGCGGCTGTCTGTCCAGTGAAACCGAACCGGGGGCTTTCCCAAGAGCGCTATCACTTCTTGACTCGTCATTCCCGGCTTAACCGCTTGCAGATCCTGGTAGGTCAGTCGCCTCTCGCTCTGGCTGACAACGGCCGCTCGCCGGTGCTGCTGCGTGGACGTCGCAATCGCATAGGCGACGAATAGCAGTACCGGAAGGGCGGCAATCGCATAAATCCAAAGACCTCGCTTGGCGAAGAAGGTCTTCTTCATCTCCAGCCGGATTACAGCTTTGATCTGCGCCCACCAGAGTCGCTTCATCGGACTGCCTCTTCATTCCCGATCAAATACTCATAAACCGAAAGCACGTCGTCATCCGCCGGAGCAATCGATTCAATATCCACCCCGTTCAACGCCATGTCGTTCAGGGCGAGATAGAAGCGGTCGGCATCCCGAGTTTTCAGCAGCAAACCACGCTCGTCCTTGTGGATGGAGACTTCAATCGTAAGCTCGTTCTCCAACATCTTCGCGGCCAGTTCCCGCGGATGACTACAGCGGATCAGAATTTGCGTCGGGTGCTCCTGAATCTCACCACGCACCGTAGAGATCTGGCCTTCGGCCACCACATAGCCATTGCTCAGCAAAACGACCTGATCGGAAATCACGTCCACTTCGTGCAGAATGTGGCTGGAGATGATGACGTAGCACCCTTGAGCCGCGGTCGCCCGGAATAGGGCAATCATCTCCGAACGGGCCAGCGGATCCAGTCCATTCAGCGGTTCATCGAGCACCAGCACTTTCGGGTCGTGCGCCAACGCCTGCGCCAACCGAATTCTCTGCCGCATGCCTTTGCTATAGCCCGCGATATTGCGTTGGGCAGCATCGACCAGATTCACGCGCTCAATCACGCGCCACGCCAGTTGCTCCGCGCTCTCCCGGTCCCGGCCCGCCAGTCGCAGATAGGAGTACACAAATTGAAATCCCGTCAGGTCTTTGGGGAACGCATCGAATTGCGTGCTGTATCCCAGAATCTTGAAGAGATTTTCAGAATCGTCGGTCCGATACCCAATTATCTCGACCCGCCCGCGCGTGGGCTTCACCAGGCCCGTCATCAGGTTCATCAATGTGGTCTTGCCCGAGCCATTCGGGCCTACCAGGCTTGTAATCCCCGGTGGAATCGAAAGATTCACCCGGTTCACACCCAGAATCTCTCCATAGAACTTCGATACGTCTTCGAAGATGATGCGATCGCTCACCGGATCACCTCGTAAGCGCGCACCTTTCGCATCAGCAGTCCGAGACAGATTGCACAATACACAAGCAGGGCGATCCAAGCCTGGGGGGCCGAAATCGCGTGATGCGAAGACACTCGGAACAACGAGTTGCATACTGTTCCCATCAGAAAAGCAAGGTTGAAAAAATTCCCCGAATCAGTTCGCAGCACAGCGTTGATCGCTTGTCCGAAGCCGGCTCCGAAGAACATCACTCCGAGCAACAAGGCGCCGGCCACGATTCTCCACTTCACCCAAGCTGAGAGCGCCATCGACAGCAGCGACAGAATTGCAATCCAGATCAAAGAAGAGAGTACCAGGCTCCCGGCTATCCAAAGATGAGTCCAGGTCCAACTCCATCCTGCCAGACTGGCTTGCATAAAGAAGAGAATTAATCCCGGCACCCAGGTGATCTGCGAAAGCAATATGGCCAGCACCGCCGATTTGCCCAAGACATACTCGGCTCTGGAGAACGGACGGCAAAAATAGAGTGGCAGCGCACCATTGGCGAGATCGGGTGAAATCAGCCCGGGCCCGGTAAAGGCGGTCAGAAGAAATGAGAACACTAACTGCACAGCCATGAAATTGAAAAAGAACTGATTGTCGATGGAGAGCACACCTTTGGCGAAACCCACCTCCTCAAGAAACCCCGCGTTATGAGCCAGGTAGATCATCAGGAAACACACAAGTGGATAAAAGAAGCAGACTACAAACAATCCAGTCAAGAACTTGGAGCGGAACAGGTTTCGCCGCGAGTAGCGAAAAAGGACAAGGCACCGCGACCACGCCGGAGTCAGCGCCCCCGAATATGGCTTGTAATTACGACGGTAAACAGCCATTCGTGCTCCCCGGCCACAGCGTCAAGCTCTGCGAGTCAGCTCTCAGCTTTCCATGGCCTTCAGAAAAATATCTTCGAGCGTGTCGCGCCGGAAGTTCATCCGCCGGATGCGTACCTGGCGTTCCGCGGCCAGGCGGAAGATGTCCCGCGTTTCAACTCCGTCCGCCAGAATTATCTTCATCCGATTCGCGCTCACAGCGCATTCACAGCCGAGCTTCTCGATCGCCTCGGTGAAGTCGCCATTGGCGCCATAGGTTTCGAGTTCCAGAAATCGATTGTTCGCCCGGCGTTCTTCATCGAGATTCGAGTAATGCGCGATCCGCCCCTGCTTCAGGATGAGGACCTCATCGCAGGTATCCTCGACATCGCGCAGTAAATGCGAGCACAGTACGATCCGCATTTCTTTGCCGTCTCGAATGTCTTTGATCATGCGGATCATGCGCTGCCGCGCAGACGGGTCCAAGCCGTTGGTCGGCTCGTCCAGGATCAACAATTTCGGCCCGTGAACGATGGCCTGGGCCAGTTTCGCGAGTTGCTTCATGCCCAGTGAATATGTGCCTAACTTACGGTATCGTGCCTCCGCCAACCCTACGTAGAACAGCGCCTCGTGCGCCCGTTCCAGAGCCACGTCCGGTGGCAGGCCCGAAAGTTCTCCCATCATCTGAACAAACGAAACCGCGCTCATCTTCGAGATGAACGCGTCATTCTCGGGCATGTAGCCGACCAGCCCGCGAATCTTTCGCACTTCCGTTCCGACGTCGTACCCAAACACGCGCGCGGAACCCCCAGAAGATTTATAGAAGCCGAGGAGAGTATTGATCAGCGTGGACTTCCCGGCGCCGTTTGGTCCGAGCAGCCCAATCGAACGCCCGCGCAACGTAGCCGTGAGACTGCGCAGGATCTCCCGGTTTCCAAATTGCACCGAGAGACCCTGCATTTCCACCAACGGCGCAAGCGGAACAGCAGGCGGCGATTGCTCACTTACGCCGGCTACCGCTCCGCGTTGTGCAGTGGTACTCATTGCGTTGGATGGGACGTACGAGTCATGGCTCCGCCCAAGAACATCTGCGGCAGGAAGGGTCCATTATCGCCCATCGTCAACAGCGTGCCCAGATCAAATCCCATGAAGCCGGTGTTACTCGCCACCACGATCCGGTCAGGCTCGCCATATGCATAAATCAAGCCCGGCGCGGTGTTTGCTGTGAGCGCGTCGACCGATTGCTGCTGCTGCGGGGTCAAAGCTCCACTGGATTTCAGTTGCTGGACGAGTGGGCCCACGACTGGACCGATGTTGTGATAGTAGATTGCCGAAAAATTAGTGTAGCCATCGTTCGGCAAGAGAGCCTGAAAGGTGGAAGAATGCGTCAGCGTAAATCCCGCTTCACGTGATTGAATAGCCCGTGAAATGGTCGCGATGTCAGGCGCGGCAACAAGATAGCTGTCGACAAAGGTGTAGTCCACCTCGGCATTCAGCTGGTTCGGGCTGCTGATCACGAAGTATGTGCGGGATCCCACTTGGCGCGAAGTCAACTGTAACGTGTGCCCCTTCGCATTGCCTTCGCGATTGAAGCTGTCCACCAGTTTCGCAATCGTTGCCTGGAGAGTTGTAGGATCGTTCACCTCGAAGATCAGCTTCCATCGTGGGGTTGGGATCATCGGACCGTCGAATGCCATGGTGACTTCGCCGCCTAGGGGCGCCGCCATATCGTTCAGCACATTCACGCCTGTCTTGGATTCGAACTCTGCCAGATGCTCGGTGAAGCGCGGGTCGCCGCTCCCAATCATCTTGAAAATCTCTTCCATGATGCTTCGCGGATTTTTGATCAACGCCGACGATACCATGCTGGCATTGGGTGAAACGAACTCCAGCGATCCCATGGACGCAGGCGCCTCCAACCACGACGCGACGCCTTGCCGCTCCGAAGCGAACATGAGGTCAGCGCGACTTTCAGGTTTGCCAGCAATTTCGCGATGTTCCATGGTCAGGTACCGTACGTCCCCAATGCCCGGCGGCAATTCGTGGCCCTTGCTACCAGCTTGTACGTTCTGCGCCATGATTTGTTCCATGTCCGCACAGAAAAGATACTCCGCCCCTTGCTGGTAGGAGCGAGCGATCTGCTGATAGAACGGAGTTTCGGCAAATGCGCCGGTGCTGCCTTGTTTTACGCGCATCGCTGTACGCTGCAACTCCGCCACATCTGGACTGGCAATCAACATATCGTTACTGACATAAACCAGGAGCGGACGGTTGGGCGCAGGCGCGACCGACCAGGGATCATGCACTACTTGCAGCGCAACCTGCGACGGATCGGAACTCAGCCTGTGGCCTTCCTTTTGCAGGAAGGCTTCCAGCCCGCCCTGCCGCACTTTCGCCAGCACTACGGGCGCCGCATATTCCGTCCCGTCCTTAGCCATGGCAAATACGATCTCGTCGCCGAGATAGCTGTTGAACGTCTTCACCTGATTCAGCACGTCTTCCAGCTTCGGCCCGTTGCCCTTTTGCTGCTGTTTCAACCAGTTGCGCAACTCCGGGCTTTGCTGCAACCGGTCCTGAAAGAGCCGGGTCGCTTCGCTCAAAGTGTTCGCCAAGTTCGGAATCGCCGCGTAGACCACCGTGTGGTCGGGAACGTAGGGAAGAAGATCAGAGCTGTAACGCAGCCCCGGTCCCGGAATCGCGGCAAGCTGTTTCTGCAGCACCGCGAAGTCGCCCAGCAGCGCCAGATATTTTGCGGAGTTCTTGCTCCATGCGATCTCGTTTTGGATGGGAACTTTCGACACGCTGGGGCCGGATGTTGCCTCATCCCCCGCGTGCAGATCGGTCGTGGTCTCTCCGTAATCGACGCGGACCACGCCTTTAATCACTGCCACGCGTGATCCCTTGGTCCCATGGTTCACAGAAAAGATGGTGCCCTTCACCGAGACCAGCCCATCATCAGTCGCAACATAGAGCCGGCCCGACCGCTGTTTGGCCGCCTGCACGATCACCTGCCCGCCGTCTAGATGAATCGTCGTTCCCCTCCAGGCCCGCGACACCGACAGGTCAGAGCGCTCTCCCATCTCGACCAAAGACCCATCGAGCAGCCGTACCACGGCAGTCGATCCCTTGGCGGTGCGAACCTCATCTCCGTTTCGGATCTCGTATCCCACCGGAACCAGCCGCATTTGCGGACCAGCGCCGGTGTAGAGCGATCCATCGATCGTTTGCACTGAAGCCCGAACAACGTGTTGCCCGGGAAGCATCCCGTTGCTGAACGCGATCACGGCAAATGCTGCGGCAAAAACTGCAGCCGCGCCCATCGCCCAGCCCCATGCCATCGAGCGCCGATGCTGGGGCTCCACCCGCCATACCTTTTGCAACTCCCCCTCGCGAGCGTGCTCGAGGGCATGACGGCAGGCGACACAAGAATACACATGATCCTCAAACAGGAAAGCGCGTGCTGGGGCAAGCTGCTTTTCCAGGTATCCGGGGATCAGAGCCTGAAAATCCTCACAGCTTCGCAGCGTGTGCGGACTGAGGCCGGAGGTCGAAGCGGCTGAGGTGATCGATTTCCAGACCCGCTGGCCAGCCTGCGCGACAACCTGGTCGTCTACCTGTTCATTCTGAATTTCCGAAAGCATGCGGTCGAACTTTTCGTTCTTCATGATCTGTCTCCTAGGTACGCGCCTAGCTCCTTACGGAGCTGCTGCCGGGTGCGGTGCACAACGACGGCCACCAGCACCTGTGAAAGTCCAAGCATCCGCGCAATCTGCGGATTGCTGAATCCCTCAAGAAAACGCAACGCAAAAATTTCCGCTGAACGCGGTTTGAGCCGTGCCAGCGATCGGCCCAAAGCCTGCCGCAACTCGCGAGAGTCGTTGTGTTCCGGTTCCGCAGCCAAGTCTGTAAGTTCCACCGTGCGATCAGCCTGTCGCGATCGAAGCACATCCAGGGCCGCATTGATCGCTGCCCGCCGCAGGTAACTCTCCTCGTTCTCCAGCGCTTCTCGATGCTCGCCTCGGCGGAACACCCGCAGAAACACGGTCTGCGAAACATCTTCGGCATCCGCGGCGTTGCCGGTGATCCGGTACGCCGTGCGGAAGACCAAGCCGTGATAAGCCTGAAACACCCGATCGAATTCGCCCGGGATTGCGATGGTCCGTTCCTCTGCCAGTGCGGTTTGCAGGGTACGCCTCCAGTTGCTTTCTTTCACAACTAAAGACGGCGTGCCCGGTGAGTTATTACAGTCTCACGTTTTTAATTTTGGATCGGTGGAATGAGTCGGTGCTCTGCGGCCCCGGCCACGGTCTCTATCATATTCAGGTTTAACGGCTTAACCGAGAATATGGCAAACTGAACGTCACCGGGTTGAATTGGCAACTTACTCCGGGGTCGTCCTGGTGCACTTCTCATGCAAACACTGGAAAGCGGGAATGACCCAGTTCGCCCAAAGCAGAGTTCCGTTCGCTGGCTCATCGCCGGCATGGTGGGCGCATTTGCATTCGTGAGTTATATCGAACGAATGAACATCTCCGTCGCGGCGGAACTGATGATGCCCGATCTTGGGCTCACCAAAATCCAAATGGGTCAGGTGTTCAGCAGTTTTCTAGTGGGATACGCCATATTCCAGGTTCCGGCTGGAAAATTGGGAGACGTCATCGGGCCAAGAGTGACGCTGGCGCTGGCCGCAGTGTTGTGGGGATGCGCGACTATCCTTACGGCCGTGGTTGCGAACATTTTTGTCGCCGGAAGCGCGTCATTGCTGATGGCACTCGTGGCAGTGCGATTCCTGTTGGGAGCTTCCGAGGGCGCTACATTTCCAGTGGGAAGCCGGGCAACTCGCAACTGGACGCCGCCCCGGGAACGCGCTTTTGGCAATGCCTTCATGATGGCCGGAAGCGCTTCGGCAGCGGCCGTATCGGCGCCGCTCGTGTCGTGGCTGATGTTGCGCTTCGGCTGGCGTCCGGCGTTCTATGTCACGTCCGTTCTGGCCTTTGGCATCGCCTTATTGTGGTACGGAATAGCAACGGACTATCCAAGCGATCATCGCAGAGTGAGCCCGCGGGAATTGGAGGTGCTCGGGAATTTCTCCGCCGAGCCGGCACAGAAGCATTCATCGTTGCCCGAACTCCTGACCGATCGCAATATCCTGTTTCTCTCGGTCAGCTATACCTGCGAGGGGTACGTTCTCTTCATTTTTGTTTTCTGGCTCTATATCTACCTCGTGGAAGTGCGGGGATTCAGCATGCTCAAGGGAGGGCTGGTGGCGAGCCTGCCTTGGCTGACTGCGCTTGTGTGCACGCCTCTCGGCGGACTGGCGTGTGACCGGATCAGCGAGAGGCGGGGACGATTTGCCGGCGCTCGAGCCGTCATCACGGTGGGATACGGATTATCTGGACTCCTGCTGTTCGCCGCAGCGAAGTTTAACGGCCGGGCCGCTGCGGTTGCGGCTCTCTGTATCAGCGTTGGCGCCCTATATTTCGCAGAGCCCGCATTTTGGGCAACCGCCGTCCATCTCTCACGAGAAAGGGCGGGCACGGTTTCTGGAATCATGAACACTGCGGGAATATTAGGGGGAGTGATCTCCACCTCCATCACTCCCGTAATCGTCAGCCATTTCGGATGGATTCCGGCACTGGCTTCCGGTGCCGCAGTCGCGATCGGCTGCACGGCAATGTGGTTGTTGTTAGGCGGGGGAAGCAGGAAGGAATCAATGAATCAGTAAGGAATCATTCCGCTATGAAAACTTTGAATTGGCTATTCGCTTTCACTCTGTTTGTGCTCTCAACCAGAATTTTCGCGGTAGCGGCCGACTTCAAGGATGTTGTATACGAAAAGGTCGGCGGCGTCGCTCTAACGCTTGATGCCCATGTTCCCGATGGCGCAGGCCCCTTCGCGGCGGCGGTCTTGGTGCACGGCGGAGGCTGGGTTGCAGGGGACAAAGAGCAATACATTACATACATTTTTCAGCCACTGACCGACGCAGGTTTTGCCTGGTTCAGCATCAACTACCGGCTAGCGCCGCAGTTTAAATTTCCCGCGGACGCGGATGACGTCGAGGCGGCCATTCGATTCGTGAAGAAAAACGCAGCGAAATACAAAGTGGACGCGAAGCGAATCGCCCTGATCGGCGAATCCGCCGGAGGTCACTTGGTCTCGTATGTTGGGACGCGCAACCGGCCGGATGTGCGCGTTGCGGCAGTAGTCTCGATGTACGGCATTCATGACTTTGTGGCCGCGGCGATCGCCTGGAAGCCCTTCCCGCACGAAGTTCTCGATCTTTTTGGAATTCGCGCCGTCGATGCCGAGTCGGCTCCTCTGCTGATTAAAGCGTCACCCGTTACTTACATCCGAGATGACATGCCGCCATTCCTCTTGATGCACGGTTCGAAGGACGAAGATGTCCCGTATGAGCAATCCGTCGAGATGTGCAGCAAGATGAAGCAGGCAGGAGCCCACTGTGATCTCATCACCATCGAAGGCGCCCCGCATGGGATGGATCACTGGGAGCCGCATCCCGAATTTCTGTGGTACAAGAAAGCGCTGATCGAGTGGCTGCAGAAAACGCTGAGGTAGCCAGCCAGTTCCTCTACTGTGGCAAGCCGTTGCTGACAACATCGACCCTCAGGTGGACTGGAGCGATCGTCTGACCTGCGCTTTCTGCCGTCCACGTCAGGGTCTGCCACGTTCCCTTTTGTGTGGCAGAGGAGGCGACGGTGAGTTGCACGGCGTACGAATCATGCGCTGCGACGGTGTAGTTCATCGCGTCCGGCTTTTCGGACCACCCCGGGGGCAAATTGGCGTGCAGCGTAACCTGCTTCGGGGAATCCGTATCATTGCGGATAATCAGCGGCACCCACAGGGATTCTCCGGGCGCGGCCTGCGCCTCTGGCGCGTAGAGCTTGGCTAAGTGCTCAATGCCATGCGCCGGCCAGAAGGTGTGATAGAAAGCCCAAGGACCGCCCAGTTCCAAAACCACTCCTGGCGCAGGCGGTTCATATCCTCGCGGACGCGCATACGGCATCGGAGTTGGGGTGATGCCCTCGAAAACATCGCTTGTGGCATTCCCGCCGACCAGGGATTTGCCGAAGACAAAGCGCACCGGCATCTCCGAGAATTCCTTCAATTGCGCGTCGGTGAAATCGTTCTGGGTTTTGTAATATCCCCACGCTTCGGCGGCGACGCGTGAGTAAGGCATCTTACGTCCAGGCGACATATCGCTGGTGGCATATTCCGGTCCGTTGCCTTTGAAGAAATCAAAGTGGATCGAATCGGAGAAGTAATAAATCTTTTTCGGCTGCCAGGGGCGGAGTCCTTCACCGTAATTGTTGATGGTCAGGCGATCACGCGGAGCCTCAAGCTGTTCCGGAAAGGCAAGCGGATTGGCGGCCAGATCAAAGGCTTCAGTAGCGAGAACACCCGCGGCCTGATGGTCTTCATGGTTTTCGCCCACCACGTAGTTGGGCATCCAGGTAAGGATTACCTCAGGACGAGTGATGCGGACCAGGCGAACGATTTCATCGAGAGCCTGACCATGTCCCCATTGCTCCAGGGAATGGAGCACGTCGGCTCCGGGCGTGTCCGAGCCGTGCAGAAACCAAGCATTGGTGATTCCGTAAGAAGCCAGCGAGTGACGGGCTTCCATCTCGCGGATGTCGGCTAAGGCATTCGACTGTTCGGGGCCGGCGGCATTCCCGCCGGAATTTCCGCGCGTGGTGTAAACCACTGCGACGCGCTTGTGCTGCTGCTCAATCAGCTTGGCGACGTATGCGGTGACCTCGATGTCGTCATCGGGATGGCCTACCACCTCCAGGACGTCCACCTTGTAGCGGTTGTCGGGTTCAGGATTCGGCGACGCCTGCGTTTGCGAATGGGAAACCCCCGTGATCATCAGGACTGCAAGTAGAAGGCACACCTGTAGTTTCATAGCGAGTTGCTTCCTCTCGAATCTTCATGAACAGCAACTGAAAGCGAGGCTCGCCGGAGAATGCGTTTCTCGGCGAGCCCGACCGGCTAGAAACGGAAGTGTAAACCAAATTGCATCTGGCGCATGGCGGCAGCCGCGAAAATCTGGCCTGGGTTGCTTCCGTCAATGTAGTTATTGGGATTCGCCAAATTGACGTGGTTGGCGGCGTTGAAAACTTCCCATTTGAACTCCAGGGTTTTTCCTTCGGTGATCGGGAACACCTTACCCAAGGCAAGATCGAGTTCGTCGAAGCCAGGTCCGCGCAGCGAATTGTGGCGCACATCCCCATTCCGGCCTACGCCTTGGGGATAGACGAATGCCGCTGGATTAAACCAAAGGTTGGCACTTGGACTCGAGACGTGCGGACTGCCAATCTGATCGGCACGCACGCTGTTGAAGTCGGCAAACAGCAGCGGCGCATTGAATACCTGCGGAGTAAAGGGCAGGCCTGATTCAAAGGTGCTGATGCCGGAGAAGTCCCAGCCGCCAAGAATCAGATCCTCGGCTCTGTTGATTCCCGAACCCCAATGCCGACCGCGGCCGAAGGGTAACTGATACAGGTGGCTGATTGTCAGGGTTTGCGTGCGGTCGTAATTGGCCGGTCCATGGTCCTGCCACCAGTTCAGGTTATTCGAGAATGCACCGCCGGTCTCGCTGTTTGCCATAGCCTTGCCGTAAGTGTAGGTAACCAGCAGGTCGAGCCCACGAGTAGCCCGTTTCTGCACTTTGACTTGCAGGGCGTGATAGCTGGAGTTGTCGCAGTTGCAGGTTTCATAGAGTCCCTGCGTGAGATCGAATTTCTGGAAATAAAGACGCCGCTGGTTGAAGTCACTGCAAGTAAGAACCGTGCAATTCGGGTCGGGAGCGGCCTGATTTACGTTTGGATTAATGAACAAGTGCCGGCCCACGTTGCCGATATAAGCGGCCTCCACGGTCAGGCTGGGAGTGAACTGATGCTGCACAGCCAGATTCCAGGAGTCGGCCAGCGGAATCCGGTATGAGCTGGGCGGATTGAAGAAATAATAGACGTTCAGTCCGTCAGGTAGTGGGTAACGACCGTCCGATCCGACCACTGGGTTGGGAATTACGGGCGGCCCGTTCAGCAGATTGAATACAGGAGCGTAGTTATTGAGTTGAACGTTCTGTTGCGGGTTGGTGATGGGCGGGTCATAGTCCGGAGCCTGGCCGAACACGGCGCCAAGGCCCGCGGGAGTAAAGCTGCGACCGTAGCCAGCCCGCACGACCGTATGTTCGGTAACTTGATAAGCCAGTCCGAGGCGCGGAGCGAAGCCGAGATTGTAGGCCTTAACGCCCATATTCGAAGGAACTGAGCCGACTCCGGCGACAAGAACGTCTCCAGTATTGGGATCGAAACTGCCTGCGCCGCCGCGGCTGGCAGCAGTTTGCGGCAGGTAATTCTCATAGCGGAGGCCATAGTTAAATGTAAGCTTCGAGGTCACACGCCAGGAGTCCTGGGCATAGAAAAACAAACGTGTCTGCCGCAGGCCGGGATGGTAGCCAACCCCTGTGAAGTAGCGAGCGAAAGAACTAGGCTGTGCTAACAGAAAAGATGCCAGTGCAGATCCGGTAGTGAGTCCGCTGGGACTGGCGCCGTTGGCGGCGGTCAAATCCACGTCGGCATTCCCGGTCACGCCATCGGTAAAGTTGATTTCGCCGGAGCGATGCGAATCACTAGGGATGCGCTGTTGTTGCGCGCGCCGTATATCCGCGCCCCAACCAAAGGTGTGGTTTCCCCTCGTTTTGACCCAGTTGTTTACGAACTGGAAGTGGTTTTCAGTTTCTTTCAGCGGACAGTTGCACTGATTCACGCCCAGCGCGTATCCAAAATCGAAACCTCCGTTGCCGTTGACGTAAAACGCTGGCATGCCGCTGGTTTCTGTGGTGCCGAGATTCAGACCGGGGAATCCGGCGTCGGTCGCCGGGGTCGTCCCCACTCCGTTCGGCTGCACACGAATGCGGTAACGATAGAATCCGAAACGGAAATCGGTGATCAGGCTCGTGTTGAGCGTGTAAGTGGCGCCCAGCGCAATGCTTTGATTTCGATCCAGGGAACTCCCTGCAAAATTCACCCCGTTCAGTGCGGGCCCACCTGCCTCGGTTCCATAGGCTCCGGGCGCGGACAAATCAAAATCGGCAATGGTGTAACGCCCGAAGAAATGCAAGCGGTCGGAAAAGTTGTAATCCACGCGGCCATCCACCTGGTCGCTGTCGAATTTCTCGCTGCCGCTGGCAATGTAGTTATCACCATTACCCGCGCCCGGAACGTTAGCCGGAGGAAGAAAGTTCATGATATTGGTGACCGCGGCGGGAATGGAAGGTAATTGATTCACCACTCCTGCAGTGGAGATGGCCAACCGGCCGGTTCCGTCCGCGTTTCCCGTAGTCGGATCGAATACCATTCCGGCTTGCGCCGGAACGCTGGCGCCTTCCGTGGTGGTGACCATTATGGGGCTCGCACAACCCGTTGGTGAACTCGTGCCATCGCTGCAAATGTAATCTCCCAATAGAGCGGTCAGATCGCCGTTCCGCTCCGCCGTGGTGGGTACAGTGGTGGTCACGGAAGCTTCGCGCCGTCGCCGCGTGCCCTGGTAGTCGGCAAAGAAGAAGAGCTTATTTTTGATAATCGGGCCGCCCAGCGACGTACCAAATTGATTCCAGCGCAGGGGCAAATTTATCCCCGAAAACCGGTCACTAGCAATGAATTTGTCGTTTCGCAGGTATTCAAACAAGGATCCGTGATACTGATTCGTGCCCGATTTGGTCGTGGCCTGCATTAAAGCACCGGCCACAGATCCGAACTGCGCGTCATAGTCGCTGGTCGTTACTTTGAACTCCTGCAGAGAATCAATGTTGGGATTGATCACTGCAATGCCAAGGATCGAGCTGTTATTTTCCGTGCCGTCGAGCAAAAAACCGTTGGCTGTGAACTGCTGCCCGTTGACATCGATTTGATACCCACCTTGCGGGTTTTCGGCAGCGGCGTGGGTCCAGTCATTGAGTTGCGTGCCAGGCGTCACCAGCAGCATCTGCGTGACATTCCGGTTCAATATCGGTAAGTTGCCAAGTTCGTCGGTACTCAGAGTCGTACTGACATCCGCCCGATCCACTTTGAGCAGTGGTGTTTCGTCCGTGACGGTGATCTGAGTGGCCTGCCCTTGCACGCCCAGGTGAACGTCAACCCGGGTGGAAGAGTCGATCTGCACTTCGGCGGGGACCTCGAACGGGCTGAATCCGGGCGCGGTCACGCTGACCTTGTAATGCCCGGCGAGCAGGTGAGTCTGCTCGTAATTCCCGCTGTCATTGGCTGTAGTTTTGTAGGTCGCACCGCGGTCCAGGTCGGTAATTGTGACGGGCGCGTTGCCAATTGCGGCACCGCTGGCGTCGGTCACTGTCCCGATAATGTTTCCGGATACGGCTTGGCCGATGACGGTGGAGTGAAAAAGCAAACAGATGCCGAGAATGAGAACAACACGTGGGAACAAGGCTTTCATAGGTAACCCTCATCTACCGGGACGGAGCCGGGGATCGTTGGAACACAGCACTCTCCACATAAAAATGCTGGATGGATGTGAATTGTGCTTGTTGGGAATGGCTAGGGTCAAGATCATTTCTTCGAATGCTTACGACTATTTCTGGCAGGCTGCGAATAGGGCTATCCGCAAGGAGCTGCAAATCGCTCTGGAGGCACTGTTGTAGCTACGGTCGAGGTATTGATCAGGCGCAGGGTTAATGAGACCATACCCTCGTCGTTGCGGGCGCTAAGGCCAGGCAGCAGCGACTAGCTTCCGGAAACGCGCTTACTTGTTCTGCTCCCCTTTTTTGTCAGGTTCTTTTCCTGATCCAGCGCCTGCTGCCCGGTGGTAGTTAAAGAACGTGTCGTCTTCCGCGTCATGGTGCGGAACAAGAAGCATCACTTTTGCACTCGCTTTCGTGGAGAAATGCGAAGCCATCCAAATGTTGTCAGACACCGGATTCTTTTCCAATTCAAACCGCGTACCCGGCTCAACCTCTGCAAGAAAACCTTCGATTCTCACTCGATGGGTGACGTGGGCTTCCACCTTGACCCATTGGAACGTGTCATGATCCACCCAGAGCGTTCCTTCCATCCCGGTGAGCACCTGGCTGTCCCGATCGGGAGGCCGATAGCCCTTGCGGGGCGTTGCTTTTAGCATGTAGACCTTGTGGCCTCTGAGGGTACGATTGCCGATCAGGTGGAAGTCGAATGCACTTGTCATCTGCTGCAGCATCGTATGGTCGCGCTTTCGTTCGGCTTCATACTTGGCGATGCGCTTGGATTTTTCATCGGAAGATTCGTGTTCTCGTTTCTTTACCTCGTCGTCATATTTCTTCTGCTCTTGCTTTTGCCGGTCGGCGCTCAGAGGGTGGCCATCGATCGCAATGAGACGTTCGTATGGACTTCCGTACAGCATGGTGACCGCGTAGGTCTTGTCCCCATCTTTGTTGCGATCGCGTTCGGAGTTGTCAAATTGTGGCACCGCATCCCAGTCGCGCTCATTGGCTTCCGACGAACGCTGAATGATGGTTGCCACGTTCTCCTGTGCGAAGGCGAAAATCGACCACAAAAAGACGAACGCAAGGAGTCGGGATATATTTGCCAGACAATTGGTCGAAATGTCGAAACCTCCAGCGGCCGCAAACTAGTTATGCGATTGTGCGCGACGGTCGTCGCTACCCTCCTGAGTGTGCCCACGATTTGTCGTGGTCTCACCAGGAGGCAACCAGAAATCAGGTTGCCAGTGTTGCTGCGACGCCCGCGCCAATCCAGACACGTTCGTTTCCTGATAGTGAATTAACAAGCCACCCCTTCATTCAGAAACGTCGTCTCTATTGCCTGGCCACTATGTAAGGTTCGAATGCAGCTGGCATTGAGTTCAATCGGGTCTTCACTGCATCGCCGCGGAGGCTGTGAGCCACGAGCACGGGCGTAGCTACGCCGATCGAGTCGTTTTCCCGTATTCGTCACCCGGGTCTGCGGTTCGAATTCCCCTCTCTATAACCGCTGATTTTCAGCGTATGTCCGCTTTCGCGTGAGTTGCGCAGCACTTCGCCAAGTCCTTGGCCCGAGAAGAGCCGAACCGAAAGACGATTGCGCTCACCGCGCTCTCCGATCGCGTCCGCGAATTGATCTAACTTAACTCAACGCACCTCGGCCGGTTGGCCGAAGTGCATCATTCTTCAGGGATAATCGTTTCAGCGCAGTCTTTGCGGCGTGATAGCCGCACATCCCATGTACACCGCCGCCCGGCGGTGCCGACGACGAACAGATGTAGATATTCTTCGCGGACGTCGCGTAATGCCGCCAGGTGGGCCGAAACAGGAATTGGCGAATGTCCATTGCGCCACCGCCAATATCGCCTCCCACCAGATTCGCATCCATACTCTCGAGATCTGCTGGCTTCAAAACGCTTCGCGCCAGAACCGTTTGGCGGAATCCGGGAGCGAAGCGCTCTATTTGACGTTCAACTTTCTCCAGCATGTCCTCGCTCGATCCATTCGGCACATGGCAATATGCCCACGCTATATGCTTGCCAGCGGGCGCACGCGAAGAATCAAACAGACTAGGCTGAACCAGCAGGATGAATGGGCGGTCGCTATGTTGGCCATTGCGCGCAGTTTTTTCAGACGCGGCAATTTCCTCGAAGCTGCCTCCTAAATGTACGGTCGCGGCCTGCAGGCACTCAGAAGCCGCCCAGGGAATCGGCCAGCTCAGGGCATAGTCTAGTTTGAAGACACCGGGGCCATAACGAAACTGCTTGAGGCTATGTTCGTAACTCCCGGTGAATCGTTTGCCGCCGATCTTAAAAAGTTGTCGCGGAGTGACATCACACAAGATGACAGAGTAGTCTGACAAGTCTTCCAGAGACTCAACTCGTGATAACATGCAGACGCTGCCTCCGATGGTCGCTAGATAGCTGCACAGCGCATTGGTGAGCGACTGCGATCCGCCTCGCGGAATGGGCCAGCCCACGGCGTGAATCGTAATTGCCATTAGCAGGCCAAATGCTCCACTCAGCGGCTCATCGAAAGCCAGAAATGAGTGCCCCGCAAGGCCTGCGAATAATGCTCGTGTGCGCTCGCTGCGAAAACGGCGGGCAATCCCTTGAGCTGTGATCATCGCCTTAAGGCCGAACCGCGCCATCAGCAAAGGGTGCTTCGGAATGAGGGGAACGGGGCCTAACAGTTCAGGCGCGAACTCGGCCCAATGTTCTACAAACGGTGCCATGAGATCCCGCCACCTCGGCCCATCGTTTCCGAGATCTCTTGCAGCTTCATCGAGATCACGCCGTAGCAACACGGCCGTGGCGTCGTCATGCGGATGCGCCAGGGCAACGGGCGAATGAATCCATTCCAACCCGTGTTTTTCCAAGGGGAGCGAGGAAAAAAAAGGCGAGCCAGCACCCAGCGGATGCACCGCAGATCCAAAATCATGCTGGAATCCGGGAAGCGTCAGTTCCAGGGTTCGAACCGCTCCGCCAGGGACCGCTTCGGCCTCGAAGACATCGACCTCAATTCCCGCCTGCGCGAGAACGATCGCCGCCGCGAGCCCATTGGGCCCAGATCCCACTACGCAAGCCTTGCGATTCATCGGCATAGAAAGGAATCGGGCAATTGAGTAATTTAGTAATTGGGTAATTGAAAATCTCGGCGCATGTATGGTTTTAGAATTACGAAATTACAAAATTACTCAATTCCCAAAGTCCCTAATTACTCAATTCCCAATTACTCAATTCCCAATTACTCAATTCATTCACTGTCGCGGCGCCACGGTCGGCCATTCCACAACTCGGATCTGACCGTCTTCGGTTCGCTCCACGGTCGGCGCATAAAGCCCGAGCAGTTCCCGCCGCCACCACATTCCGGTGCGCCGCTTCTCCTCCATCGTAGTGAACCAGTACTGCCAAAGCAGAACGCGTATCTCCCGTGGGGGCTGGCTTCCGAACGGATTGCCCGCGAACAACTCCCGGATATCTTTGTCGTTCGATAGCAGCCGCACTTCGGTATTCGGTGCAATCGGATACTCGCGCCACGAGCCCAACGATGCGAACCACAGGTTCCAATCAAACCGTGGCTGGTACGGCGCGTAGATTCGCGGACGCTCGTCCAATGCCTGCGGCTTGTAGAAATATGGATAAGCGACCCAATTCTGCCCGTCGTTGGACCCTTGAAACTCGATCTCGTAACGCCCGCGCGTCATCACCGCAAAGAGACCATACTGATTGGCGACCCGGAAGGGTTCGAGTGCAACGACCGGGAATGTTGGAAGGCGCAGCTTCGTCAGCATCTCCGCAATAGTCGCGTAAAAGATCCAGAACAACATGACTGCACTTACCGACAGCCGGAGAACCTTCCACGGGTGGCGAAACTTGTGCCACCACATCTCTAAACCTGCAATCGCCGGTTCCGCCAACGTGAACCGATTCCGCAGGTGGGTGCTCCAACCTGAGGGTAAGATGCGAAGAACGAAACGATCGTCCAGCAAAAACACCCCGAGCGCGAGAACCAGATAATTCAGAAACGTGTAGTTCGCCGTCAGGATGACTCCAATCTGCCAGGGCGTGACGATGAAGAAGCAGATGATCCGAAAACGCCGAGGCAGAAACAGCATCCACACCAAGCCGAGTTCCATGGCCAGCGTTGCATAGACAGTCCCCGCGTGAAACCAGTGCGGCAGGTGCTGCACGTACCACCCAATCCAGGTCGGCAAAGGCCCGTTCTGGTAGTACTCATCCATGGCGGTGAAGTGCCGCCACTCCGGATCGCCGCTCGTCAACTTCACCACGCCCGATTCGAAGTAGATGCGGAACCATTCCCAGAGCAACAAAAGCCAACTGGCGCGAGGGCCCATATAGGAGCGTCCGAATCCCGGGCGCAATCCTATAGGTGCGAGGAAAAACGAAAGAAAACCCGCCTCAAGCAGCATGCCATCCGACTGGTAGCTCGAAAAATCCTGCGCTGCTGCTATGAAAGACAGGAACAGCACGAAACAAACGGCCAGCATTGCGCGTGGCCAAAAGTTCAGAACGAGAAGCACTGAAGCCAGCAAACCCACCCAGCACAAAGCAGTCAGCATCCCGTTCGTGCTCGACCACCACAGCAAGGTCGGCGCGTACCAGAGGCGTAGCCACGGTCCCAGCGATTGCGCTACCGCCTCAAGATACGAGCCAGCGGGCAGGATTCCGTTGGGACCGATCAGCCCGCGGATCTGAAACAACAACGAGTAAAACGCGGAAAAATAGATGATCCCCAGAGTGCGAAGAAACAGCCAACGGGGAACCAGACGGTCCTGCGCTCCCAGCTCAGCATCGAAGAGCCAGGTAATCGCAGAGGCCGCCGTCCAGCGCATGATTGTCGAATTATACGGAGAAGATACTTACGAAGTTATAGTGGAATTCCGGGTGTGATGCATCTGGAGCGTGCGAAAAATCACTGGGCTTTGCTTTTGCTCACGGTTGCGCGCGCGGCGGTGATTGCTTGCACCAACTGCCGCGCCGATGCAGTAATCTTTTCCAGGTTGCCTTCGCGCAACGCAGCCGCATCCACCAGGTCGGCCCCCACGCCAAGCGCAAACGCCCCCGCTGCGATGAATTCCGCTGCATTCGCGGCGTTCACTCCTCCCGTCGGAATCAGAGATGCATTTGGAAACGGACCTTTCAATGCGCGCAGATACTTGGCTCCGCCCACGTTTCCGCAGGGGAAAATTTTGACCAGCCGTGCTCCCTGCTCTTGTGCGTTCATCAACTCGGTGGGCGTCAACGCACCCGGGATCGCCAATTTCTCCGATACTCGAGCGACAGAAAGCACCGGCACCGCTAGTCCCGGACTCACCAGGAACTCGGCCCCGGCCCGCACGCACAATTCCGCTTGATCGGCGCTGGTGACGGTGCCAGCCCCGATCAGCACGCGATTCCCATACTGCTGGGCAACTTCGCGAATCACCGTTACCGCATTCGGCACGGTCATCGTGATTTCGACCACCGGGATGCCTCCCGCGCAAATCGCCTCGACCGCCCGGGTTGCCTCGGTCACCGACGCGGCCCGCACCACGGGCACGACGCCGATTTCCGCGATCCTACGAACTACGTCATCAATCGTCATAGTTATTGGTACAGACACCGTATGCAACGGCACTGCCGGGAATCAGATGACATCCATTCACCGTTCGATCCGCGATGTCTTCGAAGTCATCGCCTGCAGCACTTCCGCCAAGCTTGCCATAGTCGTGTCACCGGGCGTTGTCATTGCCAATGCGCCGTGCGCCGCTCCGCATTCCACGGACCATTGCGGATCTTTCCCCGACAACAATCCGTAGACCAATCCAGAAGCAAACGAATCTCCTCCGCCGACACGATCGTAGATTTCGAGGTTCTCCCGCACCGGAGCTTCATAAAACTTGCCCTCGCAGTAGCACAAAGCTCCCCAATCGTTGAGCGTCGCAGTCCTGGCATGGCGAAGAGTTGTCGCAATCACCGAGAGCCCGGGATATTCTTTCACAACTTTTTCAATCATCTGCTTGAATCCGGACGCCTCGAGCTTGGAATGATGCTCATCCAATCCGCTCACCGGAAAACCCAAAGCGGTCGTGAAATCCTCCTCGTTACCCAGCATCACGTCCACCAGTGCTGCGAGTCGCCGGTTCACCTCCTGCGCCTTCGATTTTCCCCCGATGGCCTTCCATAGCGACGCGCGGTAATTCAAGTCATAGGATACGATCGCGCCCGCGCGCTTCGCCGCCTTCATGGCTTCCTCTGCTACTCGGGGTGTGGTTTCCGATAAAGCACAAAATATTCCGCCGGTGTGAAACCATCGCGCTCCGTCCCTGGAAAAAATCTGTTCCCAATCAATCTCGCCCGGCTTCAACTGTGAAACGGCAGTGTGCCCGCGGTCGGAGCAGCCCAGCGCCGCGCGAATGCCAAATCCTCGCTCGGTGAAGTTCAACCCGTTGCGCACGGTACGCCCCACGCCATCGAACGGCACCCAGCGGACGTACTTCTGGCTGACGCCGCCCTGCAGCATGAGATCTTCCACCAGTCGCCCAACGGGATTGTCGGCCAATGCGGTGACGATCGCCGTGTCCATCCTGAAGCAGCGTCGCAGCCCGCGGGCAACGTTGTACTCGCCGCCACCTTCCCAGACGCGAAAGTGCCGCGTTGTCGAAATCCGCTCATCAGCGGGATCCAGGCGTAGCATGACTTCGCCCAGGCTGACCAGGTCCCACGCGCATCGTTCTTTTGGCTTAATGTTGATCGCGGACATGCGTAGTGAATGATACATTGTCCGCAGACTCTGTCGAGCTAGAGTCTGCAATCTGCTGACGAGGAGGGTTGGAGATGCGACGTAAGCGTGTACGACGAATGACGGTAATTCTGGGCCTGACGTTATCTGCGATCTTTGCGCAATTTGCCTACGGGCAAGAACATAAAGCCATCAACCTTGGTTCGGCAAAGGGCCTACCCTTTAGCGACGGGGTCGTCGCAGGCAATACGCTCTACATCGCCGGCCAGGAAGGTTCGGACGAATCCGGCAAGCTGGCTTCAGGCGGCATCGCTGCAGAGACCAAGGCTGCCCTCGACAACATCGAAAAGGTCGTGAAGGCCGCAGGTTTTGAAATGAAGGACATCGTTTCGGTCACGGTTTACCTGGCCGACATTAAAGAATTTCCGGAGATGAACAAGGTCTACAAGGGTATCCTGCCCGACCCCAAGCCAGCCCGCGCAACCATTCAGGCGGCTGCTTTGGTGAACAATGCGCGGGTTGAGATCGCTGCTATCGCAGTCAAGCAGAAATAAGCCGGGCGTGGTCCGTATCAAATAGTCAGGCGGGAACGGTCGTGACTCCGAGTCCGGGTCCGTCCGGTAGGACGAGTTTCCCCCGTTCGACTTTCACGCCGCGGTAGGGATCATTCGCGATCAGCAGATTTCCATCCAAGTCCGCATAATCGACCAGCGGTGAGAGGTGCGCCGCCGCCGTCACGCTGACGGAACTCGAAACCATGCAGCCCAGCATGGTTTTCATGCCCAGAGATTTGGCCATGTAGATCATCCGCAGCGATTCCTGGACGCCCCCGCATTTGTCCAGCTTGACGTTCACGCCGTCGTAAGCGTCTACGAGCTTGGGAATGGCTTGCACATTCACCGCAGCCTCGTCGGCAATGATCGGCAGATGCACGCGCTTCCTCACCCAGCGCGTTTCTTCGAGCATCTCCGCTGGCATGGGCTGCTCGATGAATTCCACGCCCTGCGACTCCAGCCAATTGATTTTGCGGACCGCTTCTTCCTTATCCTTCCAACCCTCGTTGGCGTCCACACGTAGCGGTTTTTTGGTGACGCTCCGAACCGCCGCCATGGTCGTTTCGTCCGAATCCAAGCCAACTTTGATCTTGAGAACCGGAAACGGCCCGGCCTCCATTACTTTCTTTTTGGTTGTTTCCGGAGTGTCAATGCCAATAGAAAAAGTCGTAATCGGAGTGTCCGCTGGATCCAGCCCGAGAAGCTGGTAGAGCGGAATATTTATCTTCTTGCCAACCCAGTCGAGTAGAGCGATGTCGAGCGCCGCCTTCGCCGCGAATTGCCCCGGCATGTCGTGTGAGACCTGCGCCATGACTTTTTCAAAATGCCAGGGATCCGCACTCTGCAGCAAAGGCATGATCGCTGCAATGGCCTTCGCGCCCTCGTCCGCGCTCTCGTGATAGCGGACAATCGGCGCACCCTCGCCCAGACCCGTCACGCCATCACTACTCATGCGCACACGGATGGTGTCGCGAAATTCGCTGGACGACATGGTGGTCGTCCAGGTATGACGTAACTTTAGCCGCGTGACGCTGGTCTCCCAAGTGCAAGACCCGCGTCCCGCGGCCAACGGGGGAAGGCTACCCAACCTTGCCAAGGCAAAACCTGCTCCTGCTGCTCCGCTAGTCTTGAACCACTGGCGACGGTTCATTTTATTCTCCTGCAACGCCAGTTGAACACGATCCATCAGAATCGATAGATTCCCGCGAACTCCATTCTGCGTCTAATGCCGAACGTCTGAGATACATTCCACTCATCCTGCATCGCGAAGGCGTCAAAGCAGGTGTTTGAACACATTAAGTATGCCTCTGGACGGGGAATTATCTCATGATTGTGATCGGATGCTTGGGTGACTCCGCCACCGTTTTGCGGTACCTTACTTGGCTGATGCAACCATTGGAGCGGAAGATTTCGAATGAAATCGCTTTGCACGCTCTCACTACGCCTCCAGATTCTTGCGTGGTGAAACCAGGAGGAAATCATGTCTGAACTCGCGTTACTCGGTGGCAGCAAAGCGAAACGCAAACCTTTTCCCCTGTGGCCGCAGTATGACGACAACGAGCGCCGCGCACTCCAGGAGGTTCTCGAAAGCCGCGTCTGGTGGCGCACTCCGGGCACCAAGACTCTCGAATTTGAGCAGGCCTTTGCCGCCTATCACGGCGCGCGTCACGGAATCGCCGTCACCAACGGCACCGCCGCGCTCGAGGTTACGATGGCTGCATTAGGCGTCGGACAAGGGGACGAGGTCATTGTCCCTGATTTCACTTTTGTCGCTACCGCGAGCGCGGTGCTCTTCGCCAACGCACTGCCGGTGCTGGTTGACGTTGATCCGCAGAGCCACTGCCTCGATCCCGCGCTGACCGAAGCGGCCATCACGCCGAAAACCAAGGCCATCATTGCTGTGCACATGGGAGGACACCCGGCCGATCTCGACCGTCTGGAGGAAATCGCCAAGCACCACGGAATCGCCCTTGTAGAGGACTCCGCCCATGCCCACGGCAGCGAGTGGCGCGGCCGAAAGATTGGCACCTTCGGCGCGGCAGCGACCTTCAGCTTTCAGGCCAGCAAGCTGATGACCGCCGGCGAAGGCGGAATGATCATCTCCAACGACGATCACTTCGAGCGCCTTGCCCGCTCCGTCCACGATTGCGGACGCATGCCAGGCGAGTGGTTCTACAGCCACTTCATTTATGGATCGAACTACCGACTGAGCGAATGGCAGGGCGCCGTGCTCAACGTGCAACTCGGACGTTTAGAGGAACAGACCCTGCATCGCCACCGCAGCGGGCGCCTGCTCGACAAACTGCTTAGCGAAATTCCCGGAATCACGCCGCAAATCTGTGACCCGGGCTGTACCCGCAACGGCCACTACGCCTACATCTTCCATATGGACGCGAAGCAGTTCGCCGGCATCTCTACCGAGAACTTTATCGCCGCCCTGAATGCTGAGGGAATCCCGACGCAGGCCAGTTATCCGCCGATGCACGAACTCGACTGCTTCCGTAATGGTGAATATCGCAAACACCTGAGCGGATCGCAGGCCACCGAACCACATGCGTTCCTGAAGCAACCCTTCCCGCACACCCAGCGCGCGGCCTGGGAGACTGTGTGGATTCCGCAGTTCGCCCTACTCGGCGACGAAGAGGACATGAACGAAATTGCCGAAGCGATTCGCAAGATTCAACGCAACGCCGTGGACATCGCCGGGAACGCCTCCAAGGCTACGGCGGAGAGCATTGCGCGCTGACCGACGCCATGGTCGAAAAAATCTCCTATCGTGGATGGAACAATGCGTGGCAATTGTCGAACGGCACGGTCGAACTGGTTGTGCTGGCCGACGTAGGGCCACGCGTTGTGCGCTACGGATTTTGTCGTGATGAAAATATTTTGTGTGAACTATCGCAGGAAGGGGGGCTGACGGGCGGCAACGATTTCCGTCTGTACGGTGGCCATCGTCTGTGGGCATGGCCCGAGGTCGCACGCACCTATTTCCCCGACAATCGTCCCGTGTCGGTCAGCCAGGCTGGCGGGACGGTACGCTTCACCAGCCCGATTGAAGACTCCTCTCCTGGAATGCACCTGCAAAAACAATTCGAGATCACGCTGGATCAGCACGGTACGCGTGTACACATTGCCCACACGATCACGAACCACGGCGCCGGCAGCACAGAACTCGCCGTCTGGTGCCCAACCATGATGCGGATTCGCGGTAAGGCTATCCTGCCCTTGCCGGCACGCGCTGCCATGAATCCAGGGCATTTCCAATCCGTCGGTCCTCTGACGTTATGGTCCTTCACCGATTTGGCCGACCTGCGTTGGCGCTTTGGCACCGATTTTATTCAGTTGCACCAGGAAGAAAAGCCCAAGGGACGCTTTGCCGAGCAGATGACCGGAATCTTCAATCCGGCGGGATGGGGAGCTTATTATTCGCGAGGTACCTTGTTCCTCAAGCGTGCGGTGCCCGTCGCCGGCGCCCGTTACCCCGATTTCGGATGTAACTTCGAAGTCTTCACCAATCCGCATTTTCTTGAACTGGAGACTCTGTCGCCAGTCGTCGAACTAAAGGCCGGAGAGTCTGCCACCCACGCGGAACGCTGGGCGCTATTTCGCGATGTCCGGTCCGGCGAGGATGAGGACTGGCTACATTCGACCATTGCTCCGTTGGCGAACTCCGTGAGCCCGCCATAAGCTGTCCTTTGCATGTTCATCTGAACGGGAAATCCGTCGTGACGCCGTGAATGGAGGAGAACCCATGATTCATAATTCTTGCAGCAGCCGTAACCATTCGCTGTTCGTCGTCCTTTTTCTCCTCAGCGTGCTGTTCTTGCAAAGCGAGTTATGCGCCCAGGCCCCACGCAAACTCCCCGACAAAGTTCCTCCTAAGAGAACCTCTCAAATTCAAGATGGCTTCGGCATTAACTCCGACCTGCCGCGCGATCCTTATCTGCCGTGGAACCGCTGGTGGTGGACGCGCATGTTCGACGCCGGTTTCAAATGGATACGCATCGGCCAGTACGAGAACAGTTCAGACCGCACCAGTTGGGATTGGATCGAGCAGAAGCGAAGCGTCTACTCTTCCTCGCCCGAACTCGAAGACGCGGTCGACTCCCTGGTCGACAACGGCATGGATGTGCAGGTCCAGCTTCTGTACGGCAACGTGATGTACACCGCCCACAGCGGCAAACTGCCCAAGGTCAGCGTTCCCGAGCCAGGTTCCTTTCACAATGACGACCGCAGCCTCTACTCGGTCTTTTGGCCTCCAGTCACGCCGGAGCAAACAGATGCCTTTAATAAGTACGTCGGCTGGACCGTCGACCACTTCAAAGACCGCATCCATTACTGGGCGCTGTGGAACGAACAGGACATCGGTTACTGGAACCCGTGGGGCGACCCGGTGCAGTACGGGCATCTGCTGACTTCATTCGTCGACACCGTACATAAGACTCCTGGAGCGAAGGTAATTTATGGAGGCCAGGCAGATCCATCGCGCGATTTCACGCAACGCGCTCTCGATACTTGCAAATGCGCCTCCGGCATTGATGTCTACGCCTACCATACCTATCCCGGATACGGCCAGAACATGAATCCGGAAACCATGGATTACGGCGCCTACCTCAACGAATCTCCGCGGGCGCTGCGCGATCTGGTCACCCACACTCCTGGCATTAAGCCAGACATTCCTTTCTTCGATGACGAATTCAATTCCATCGGAACCTGGATCGGCTCCGATGATTCGGTGCAGGCCAAGTATGTACCGCGTGGCCTCATCTACAACCATGCTGTCGGTGTGAAGACGTTCGTGTGGCTGCTCACTGCCGCCACGGACGGGAATGAATCCGACGACTTCGGCATCATTCGCGGCCTCACCAATCACGATTACGATTTCACTCCGCGCCCGGTCTTCTACGCCCTGCAGAATACGAACGCGCTTTTCTCCGACACCAAGTTCGACCCCACTATTCAGATCACGGGCGCAGACGTTGCCACGCTTCCGCGCCGCAGCGATTTCCCATTCCTGAGTTATGGCTTTCGATCAAAGCCTGGCAAAGCCATCGTGGCCTACTGGCTCGCCGCTCACAGCCTGCCGGGAAATACGTTCCGCACGGTCTATTCCGCATTCACTCTGAAGAACACCGGCATACAGCATCCTGTGCTGATTGACGTGGTCTCCGGCGACATCC
>DASTCU010000065.1:0-23026 GCA_035710825.1 Candidatus Sulfotelmatobacter sp. | reverse complement strand
AAAAGAGGAGCACGGACCAACCGTGCTCCTCTTTTTTCTAAATGCTCGATCAGTGCTCGTAGCTGGCATTCGGTGACGCAATCTGATCGTACGGCACGTCCGACGGAATGTTGTAACGCGCCATGATGTCCTGCATCTTTCGCGCGTCCTTGTCGATGTCGTCCCGGTCGTTCTTGCGGCTATCTTTCACCCACTTTGAATACGCCTTATCGAATTCATGCTGATCGTCCGGAGACAGCCGATTCTGGCCGTTGCCGAAGTATCCGCTACGCGGGTATGGGTTGTTGTAGCCATTGTTCGGGTTTGCGTTGACCGTAGCGATCTGCTCGAACGGAATATTTGGCGGGATGTTGTTGCGCGCCATGATGTCCCGCAGGTGTTGCATATCCCGCGCGGCGTCGTCGCGATCGTTGCGGCGGCTGTCATCTACCCATTGCGAATAGTACCGGTCGAAATCGCGCTGGTCCTCAGGCGAGAGCCGCCCCCCGCCATTTTGAGGATACGGCGCGTTCTGCGCATAAGGTGCATTGTTCTCATAGCGTCCGGGTGCTGACCCCGTGCTGGCGACCTGGTCGAATGGCACGTCCGCAGGAATGTTGTTGCGAGCCATGATCTCCTGCATCTTCCGCACGTCGCGATCAACGTCGTCACGGTCATTCTTCCGCGTGTCGTTCACCCATTTCGTGTAGTACTTGTCGAACTCTTGCTGGTCCTGCGGCGAAAGTTGGCTCTGGTAGCTCGGACCCTGGTACCGATTGCCCGTGCTTGCAACCTGCTCATAGGGAACATTCGCGGGAATGTTGTTGCGCGCCATGATTTCCTGCATCTTGCGCACATCTTTGGCAATGTCGTCACGATCGTTCTTGCGGGTATCATTCACCCACTTCGTGTAAGCCTTGTCGAACTCGTGCTGGTCGTCGGGCGAAAGCCGGCCGGACTGGCAAAACGCCGGTACTGCGAACGCGGCCACCAGCGCCGCTATTTGTAAAACTCTCCTCATATATGACCTCCGAATGTTGTTGCCACGAAGCGGCTGGGCGCACATCATTCTCGGCCCAAAGGTCAGATGACCATCTTGCCTCCCTTGTTGGCTGTGACAGAGCCCTATGGACAGGAGTGTCTTTTGTGCGCTTACAAGTCGCGTTACCGAACTACAGTGTCGGCGAGGTTTGCCAATCACCGTTACTCATTTTCCTGTACCTGACTGCCGTGGGGCTCGCCCTCTTCAGGCCGTTATTGCCGGTCGTGAAGCCCGGTAAAGCTGTCCAGCAAAAGCTCCCAAGCCCAGGCAAACCACACCCAGATGAACCAGCCCGCCAAGAAACGGGATGAACCTAACGATCGTCAGGATCAACAGGCCTATCAGCAGTCCGAGCAGCCAATCGCCCTTCGTCGTGCCCGAGGACTTCAGAAGCATCCGACCCAGGAAGGCTCCAACCCAAACTTTGGACAGGTAGATCGCAGTGAGATACAGCGCGAGCAACATCAGCGAAATGGGGATCCCAATCAGCGTGATGCCTATCACCACCATCGCCACCGGCACACCCGCCAAAACTCCAAGCCCCAGCCCCAAGCTCAGCCAGCCTCCGCCGACCGCTTGAGTCGTGGCCCGGAAGAAGCCGGGAAACAGAACCAGGCCCAGCCATCCCACCAGCATGGCGGCAGCGAACCAGACCGCTTGGTGGAAGTAGAATCTGGGGCGCGCGAACTGGCTCTGCCTCACCCGCACCTGGACATCACGTTTGCCCGCGATGGTTGCGCCGTCGGCGATCTGAACCTGTTGCAATTGGCGCACACGGGCGATCAGGTTGCCGCCGACCCGGGCGGTGCCGGTCAGCGTAAGGCCCACAGCGGACACGGTCAGGTCGCGGCCAACGCTGCCGCTGACATCGGCATGGCCAGTAGCCAGGAGGTTCACACTGCGTTTCACCTCGCCCTCCAGGCTGACGTCGCCGGCGGCAGCCACGATGCCCTCACCCACATGGCCCCGATCGTCCACGCGCAACGACTGAGCAAAGCCGTAGAGGCTGTGGCCCAGTTGACCGTCCAAGTCGAGCGACTCGGAAAAGGTATAGATGTGGCCTTCCACGGTTCCGCTGACCACCGTTCTCTTGGCAAGACTCACCAGGTCGCCCTTGACAGTGCCGCGTACTTCCACGGTGCGGCCAAAAGCCAGCAGGTCGCCATTAATCACGCCGTCCATGCGTACAGTGTTGCCGCTGACCGCCAAGGTGTCATCCACCGTCTCGTTCGCCGCTACGGTGACCGACTCGCCGTGGCGCCGTTCCAGGGCAAAGCCGTTCAGCGACAACGCCACCAGTACGATCAACAACTGCAGGCCACGCTGGCGTATCCGCCCTCGTCCCAACAGCAGTGCGCCGCCGCCCAACAGCAACAGCAGAGAAAGAAACCCTACGACAGCAGCATAGTCAGTCAGCATGGCAGTGCCTCCGGTTGCAAACTGGTCAAAAAGAGTGAACATCAGATTCGCGCGCCCGCTTGCGCTGAAGGGATTGAACCATTCCAGTGCTGCCGGGATACTCAGTTGATCGAACCAAATGGAACTAATCGAACCCAGCGCCAGCACCGCGGTCACCAGTGCCAGGTCGCCCCACACCCAGGACCTGCGTTGGGGAGAGAAGGCCGCCGGGCTGGCTGCTTCTTCCGGAAGCTCTTGCAGACTCTCGCTCAGAACCCGGTTCTCCGCTCGCAATGCGTCCACCAGTTCCCGGCAGCGCCGGCACGTGGCCAGGTGCTCTCGCAGGCGCCGCGCCTCATCCGCCGCCAGTTCGCCGTCCACGGCAAGAGCGCAAGTTTGTTCCGAATAACATTCCATGATCACTTGCTCCCGGGGTCCAGTTTGCGGCGCAACTCTTTCTTGGCCCGAAATATCAGCGCCGCCACGTTATTCTTTTCCAAGTCCAACTCCTGCGCGATTTCGTCATAACTCAGTTCGCCGTAATAGCGCAGGATCAGCGGCACGCGATAGTTCTCCGGCAGGCGTGCGATGGTATGCCTCACCTGCCCTCTCTCTTCTGCGCTAATCACAGCGCCCAGGGGCGACGGCTCCCTACTGGTTGCCTCCATGGCGATGGCCCCTTCTTCCACTTCCACAAACACCTTTAGCCCACGCTGCCGGCGCCGCAAAACGTCAATACACTGGTTGCCAGCCACCCGCAGCAGCCACCTGGTGAACGGTATCGAACCGTCGTAGCTCTCGATGGAGCGCTGCAACTTGAGGAAGACTTCGCTGGTGGCATCTTCCGCGCTCTCCCGTGAGTTCAGCATGTAACGACACAATCCGAATACGCGCCTTGCATACCTGTGATAGATCTCGCCCAAGGCTTCGGCATCACGGCCCCGGGCGCGCTCGATTACGCTCTCCAACCCGAGCCCCTCCAGTTGCCTGGTCTCGCCCTCGCGGGGCTGCGGTTCTTTCGCCATGTTCCTTTTGGCGTCCATAAAGCAGTACGCTGCAGCTCGCAGGAAATTACACACATTTTTTGAGGTAAAGGGAACCCAGTTCATGGATCGCCGCAGAAGAGGAGGCAAACATCGGCAACTGACCACTGACCACTGACAACTGACCACTGACCACTGAGTACTGCCTCCGCTCCTCCCACACTGCTAAAATAAGTCAGCCCATGTTTGAGAATCTTCAGGAAAAACTGCAACGCGCTTTCAAGACTCTCCGCGGCCAAGCCACGCTGACCGAAGAGAATATTGACGAGGCGCTCCGCGAAATTCGCCTTGCGCTGCTCGAGGCCGACGTCAACTTCAAGGTCGTCAAGCAGCTCATCGACCAGATCCGCGCCAAGGCGATTGGCCAGGAAGTGATGACCGCGCTCTCGCCCGGCGAACAGGTCATCAAGATTCTGCGGGATGAACTGGTCGAGATCCTCGGCAAAGACACGGCGCGCGTAAAGTTCGCCTCGCAGCCGCCGACGGTCGTGCTCATGGCCGGATTGCAGGGTTCCGGCAAGACGACTACTTCCGGCAAGCTCGCCAACTGGCTGAAGAATGGCGGACACCGTCCGCTGCTCGTGTCTGTTGACGTCTACCGTCCCGCGGCCCGCGAGCAGTTGAAGGTCGTCGCGCAGGCGGTGAAGAGCCACATCTACGAAGGCGAAGTTGGCGAAGCCGATACCGCCACCGTCGAGCGTCTGGTGAAAGAAGCCCGCCGTGAGGCAGTCGTCTCCGGCTGCGATGTGCTCATCGTCGACACTGCCGGCCGATTGCACATTGACGACCAGCTCATGGACGAGATGCAGTCGCTGAAGAAGCTCCTGAATCCCTCGGAGATTCTGTTCGTCGCCGACGCCATGACCGGGCAAGACGCCGTGCGCTCCGCGGAAGAGTTCCACAAGAAGCTCTCGCTCACCGGAGTCGTGCTCACGAAAATGGATGGCGACGCGCGCGGCGGCGCAGCGCTTTCGATCCGCCAGGTCACAGGCCAGCCCATCAAGTTCATCGGCATCGGCGAAAAGTACGACGCCCTCGAGCCTTTCCATCCCGACCGCATCGTGTCGCGCATTCTCGGCATGGGCGACATCCTCTCGCTGATCGAGCGCGCCGAGCAGCACGTGGACAAAAAGAAGGCCGAGGAGATAGCGAAGAAAGCCTTCGCGGGCGACGGCTTCTCGCTCGAAGATTTCCGCGACCAGTTGCGCTCGGTCAAGAAAATGGGCTCGATGAAGAGCCTGATGGGCATGCTCCCGTCCATTGGCCCGTTCAGTGGACTGCAGAAAGCCGCCGACCAGGTGGACGAAAAGCAGATCGACCGCGTCGAGGCCATCATCAACTCGATGACCATGCACGAGCGCAACCACCACGAAGTCATCAACGGCAGCCGCCGCAAGCGCATCGCCCGCGGCTCCGGCACGACGATTCAGGAAGTGAACAACCTGCTCCGCCAGTACGCCCAAATGAAAAAAATGTTCAAGCAGATGGGCAAGCCCAGCTTCGCGCGGAGGCTGGCGGGAATGAAGATGCCGGGGATGTGAGGAGTGGCCTGTACTTAGTTGCCGGTCTGCATACCGTCGGACGGCGAGTCTGAGCTAGAGGGGGATCCGTGGCGGAAGCGGCTTTCGAGTATATCGTCAGAGCGCTTCTTCTTTCCTTCAAAACGATCGTGCATTGGATGAAAAGCGCTGGTGCCAGCAAGTGGTCCTGTGCGGAAGGAACAGTTACTGCACAACCGACCATTTCGAGATTACCGGGACTTACCGTCGAGGTCGTCTATTCGTATCGATTCAAAGGTGAACTGTATACGGGGTTCCATGAAGAGCCATTTTTCCTGGCCGATTCGGTGACGGAATATATCGATCGCTTCTCCAGCGAAAGAAAGTTCGTCGTGCGCGTCAAACCAAACGAGCCCGAAATCTCGCTTGTGCGCGAGGAAGACCAGGCGATCGATCTGGCACTGTTAAAAGCCGAGGAATCGTCATAATGAAATGGCGCTCCCTTGAAGAATCGACTCCTGGCACGGACACGCGTCCTCTGCGCGAGATTTACGCCGAGCGCAAAGAGCTGATTGCCAAGTACCTTCCGCCGGAAACCCAGGCCATCCACACGCAAGCGGTTGCCGAACTCAAGCAACGAAATCTCGCTGCCAATATTCTTCCCGTCGGAGCAAGAGCGCCTCATTTCGAACTGCAAGACCACGATGGCAAGCTCATCTCTTCCCGCGACCTCCTCGCCCATGGACGCCTCGTGCTCTGCTTCATCCGCGGACGCTGGTGCCCCTTCTGCGTCGGACAGATGGAAGCCATGAACCTGATCGTCCCGCAGATTGATCACGCAGGAGCCACGCTCGTGGCCATCTCCCCGCAGACGGTGAAACAGTCGTTCTTCATGCACGATCAACACAAGCTGCGCTTTCTCCTGCTCTCGGACTCCGGTAACAAAGTCGCGCGGCAATTCGGGCTAACCTATCGCGTGCCAGCGCTCCAGGAAGCGGTCTATCGCCGCGCCTTCGTCAATCTGCCGTTTACCAATGGCGATGACAGTTGGGAGTTGCCGATTCCCGCGACCTTCATCCTTGATCGCGACGGCACCATTCTCTACGCTTCGGCGAACGAGGACTACACCGAGCGCCCGGAACCAGCCGACATCGTGCAGGAATTGCAGAGATCGCGTTAGCGCCGTCGCAGGCTCGAACGCTACGATGGCCGTTGCAGGCCAGCCCGTCAGAGCCTGATGAGAGCATGTTCGAGCGTCGCCAGCCAGTCCTTCGTGGCCGCGTTAACACATGCCCAACCGTGGAAGAGCGGCCCTTAAGGGCCGCGATAAGCGCAAAAATCCACAGGGCTTCAGCCCCCGTGGCTGCGTCGACTCCTCAGGGGCCGAAGCCCAGAAACTTTTTCGTGCTGCAGACGCGGCGCTAAAGCGCCGCTCTTCCACAGCTTTCGGTACACTGATTACTCATGCACTACATCTACGGCATCAACTCGGTGACCGAGGCGCTCAAGGCGCGCGGCCGCGCCTTCGAATGGGTTGGCATGGCCAAGGAGCGCCACGACCTGCGCCTGCAACGGTTGATTGAGGATTGTCGCCGCCTGAGCGTGCCAGTGCGATTCCTGCAACGCATCGAACTCGACCGCATGGCCGGAAACGCCGCGCATCAAGGAGTCGTCGCCGTCACCTCGGCCAAGCAATACAACGATCTCGCCGACGTGATCGCAGCCAAGCGCGCGCAGTATTCTCTCCTCGTGGTGCTCGACGGTGTCGAAGATCCCCACAACTTGGGAGCGATCCTGCGCACGGCCGATGCCGCCGGCGCGAACGGCATCGTCATTCCGGAACGCCGCGCCGCCGCCGTGACCGGCACCGTTACCAAAGCTTCCGCAGGAGCGAGCGAGCATCTTCCGATTGCCAAGGTGACCAACATTGCGCGCACCGTGGAAGAATTGAAAGAAGACAATATTTGGACCGTTGGCCTCGACGAGCGCGCCAAGCAAACCTACGACGCCCTCGACTACAACATGGACTGCGCGCTGGTCCTAGGTGGCGAAGGCAAGGGCCTGCACGATCTGGTGAAACGCAAGTGCGATTTCCTGGTCTCGATCCCGATGCTCGGCAAAGTGCCGTCCCTGAATGTATCGGTCGCCGCGGCAGTCGTGCTCTATGAAATTGTCAGGCAGCGCCGCAGCGCCCAAGGCCCATCGGATACAGAATGAAGTCCTGGGCGAAGACTCTGTGCGTTCTCTATGTCCTCTGTGGTTCCGCGCTGCACGTTTTTTCTCTCGACCGCGAGGCATTTTCCTTCACCAACTACAACCTCGACCTGCAAATTGACCCCGGGCAGCATCGTCTCGGTGTGCGCGGCAAGATCACGCTGCGCAATGACGCGGCAACTCCACAGAAGATCGCCGTGCTGCAGATATCGTCTTCCCTGAATTGGCGCTCAATCAGGGCAGGTGACAAGGCGGTGCAATTCGTCACTCAGCCCTATACCTCCGACATCGATCATACCGGCGGATTGTCGGAAGCCATCGTGACGTTACCCCAAGCTGTCGAACCGCATGCTGCGGTCGAACTGGAGATTGGATACGAAGGCGTGATCCTGCAGGATGCGACCCGACTGACCCGCATCGGCACGCCGGATGACCTGGCGCGCAGCACGGACTGGGACCAGATCGACACAAACTTCACTGCCGTGCGCGGGGTTGGGAACGTCGCGTGGTACCCGATCGCTGCAGAATCCGCGAATCTTTCGGAGGGTAACGATCTGGCGGAGATCCTACAAAGATGGAAGGCGCGGGAAGCAGATTCGCAGATGTCTTTCATGTTCGAATCCACGAAGAAAACCACAATCTTGTTCAGCGGCCACCCAGACGGGTTCGCAGTCACACCCGAGGAAGGCATGGTGAAGATCGGCGTATTCAGCATCCTTCGACTCGGCATGAACGTGCCCACCTTCGTATTGGCCAACTACAAAAGAATTGATGTCCATGGTGTGGGCGCAGGCGCGGTCGATTTCATTCCGGGGAAGGAAGCTGCTGCGGCCTCGTACGCCGACGTTCTCCGAAACCTCGATCCACTTCCGGGCGCAAACGGCGGCCCAAATCTGCAGGTGGCGGAATTACCCAATCCCGATGCGGCTCCGTTCCTGAGTGACAACTTGTTACTCATGCCATTTCGGCCATTGACCGCCGAAGACCGCCTGACGCTGGTTTACGCTCTAGCCCGGCAGAGAGCGACATCGCCGCGTCAATGGATCAGCGAAGGTCTCGCTCACTATGCGCAAGCATTGGACATTGATCAGCAGCACGGACGCAAGGCGGCGCTCGATTACCTCAACGCGCACGCGTCCCTCCTCGTCGATTCCGAAAAGCGGTTTTCTCTTTCAGCGGTGACTTCAAAAGAGGCGGAAGGAACGCCTGCCAGCCGTTCTCTGATCAAGACGAGCGATGAAATCTATCTGCAATCCAAGGCGATGTGGGTGTGCTGGATGCTCCACGACATGATCGGTCCGTCGTTTAGCATGGCTGTGTCCTTGTACCAGGCCTCGGCAGACAAAGAGCCATCCTACATGCCGCGATTAATCGCCTCTCATACGCAACGTGATCTCGAGTGGTTCTTCGACGACTGGGTCTACCGCGACCGCGGCCTGCCGGATTTCAAGGTGGATTCCGCCTTTTCGCGGAGCACCCTGACGAAGTCGTACATTGTCGCCGTCACAATCGAAAATCTGGGAACCGCCGGGGCCGAAGTTCCGGTGATCGTCAAGTTCGCCGGCGGAGAAGTGGGCAAGCGACTGGAGGTCCGCGCCAAGAGCAAAGCCACCATTCGCGTCGAGACCCCAGCGCCAGCGCAGGAAATTCAAGTGAACGACGGCAGCGTTCCCGAGACCGACGTCACGAACAATACGTTCAAGGCTCAGCCGCCGCAGAACTAGGTTTCACCCTCCGTGGTAAATTGATGCGCGGAGGGCAACGTTTGGCGTACATCCAGTTTCTTGGCGCTGCCGGCACCGTCACTGGCTCGAAGCATCTCATCAACACCGGCGATCCCTCCGGCAAGAGTGGATTCCAGGTACTCATCGATTGCGGGCTGTTTCAGGGCCCAAAAGACTGGCGCGAACGCAACTGGCGCGACACCCCGGTTCCAGCCAAGGAAATCGACGCCGTCATTCTGACGCACGCCCATCTCGACCACTGCGGTTGGATTCCTCGCCTCGTGAAAGAGGGCTTCCGCGGGCCAATCTGCGCAACGCCCCCGACCATTGATCTGTGTGGCATTATTCTTCCCGACTCCGGACACCTGCAGGAAGAAGACGCGCGCTTCTACAACAAAATAAAAAAGTCGAAGCACGATCCGGCGCTGCCGCTCTACACCTTCGACGAAGCGCAGTCCTCGCTGCAGTATTTCAAGCCGGCGCGCGTCGGCGACACGATTCAACTGTCTGCTGAGATCTCATTCCGCTTCGTGCCGGCCGCGCACATTCTGGGCTCATGCATGGCAGAAGTTTCGCTGAGCACGAATGGCCGCACGCGGCGCCTGCTGTTCACGGGAGACATTGGCCGCGTGATCGATCACAAAGTCGCACCAGGGAAGGTTGTGCATTCCGGGCCCCAGGAAGGCGAGACCGCCGACTTGGTGGTAATGGAATCGACTTACGGCAACCGATTGCATCCCAAAGAAGACCCGCTCCCGGAACTGGCAGCGCTCATTACCGCCACCGCCAATCGCGGCGGCAGCGTGATTGTGCCGGCGTTCGCCATCGAGCGCACGCAGAAATTCGTTTTCATCCTGAAACATCTGCTCGAATCGGGGCAGATTCCCCGCATGCCCGTTTTCTGCGACAGTCCCATGGCCATCAAAGCCGTCGAGATTTTCCTGAAGCACGACGAGGAGTACAGCGCTGAGACGCGCGCCATGATCCGGCAATACGGCTCCCCACTAGCATGGCCCGGCTTCATCTTTGCCTCGACCCCTGAGGAATCGAAGAAGATCAATGCTGCGATGATGCCTTCGGTGATCATTTCGTCGAGCGGCATGGTCACCGGTGGACGCGTTCTGCACCACCTTGCCCAGCGGCTGCCCGATCCGCGGAATCTGGTGCTGTTCATCGGATTTCAGGCGCCCGGGACGCGTGGCTTTGCCATCAAGAGCAAGTCGGACGAGGTGAAGATTTACGGTGATTTGGTGCCGATCCGCGCCCAGGTCGCGGCGCTCGAACAGTTCAGCGATCACGCCGATCCGCCGGAGTTACTCGAGTGGCTGCGGACATTTCGCAACCAGCCTGCCGCGACCTATCTCGTGCACGGCGAACCCGAGGCATCAGGGCAGTTGCGCGATCTGATGAAGAAAGAGTTTGGATGGAACGTAGAGGTAGCGAAATACCTGGAAAAAGTAGAATTGAGCTAAAACTTCGTCCGCGGAGAGTCGCAAGTCTCGCAGAGGTCCCTTCGCTCGCACCGGGTGACATCAGAACTAGGTCTGCGAACTGAAGCGAATCAGCGCTTCCAGTTTTCCCGCGGCTGCGCCGGAGTCGATGGATTGAGCCGCCAGAGGAATAGCCGCAGCGATGTGATCGGCGCGGCCGGCCGCGACCAGAGCGGCGGCTGCATTCAGCAGCACGACGTTACGGCGCGCAGACTTCTCTCCCTTCAGCACCGCCCGGATGATCTCCGCATTTTCCGCCGCATCGCCACCAGAAATTTCCTGCAGGGAGGCGCGGCTCATCCCGAACTCTTCGGGTTCGATTTCGTACGACTTCACCGAGCCTTCGCGAGCTTCGGCGATCCGCGTTGTCCCGGTGATGGTAATCTCGTCGAGCCCGTCCAACCCGTGCACGACCAGCGCGCGCCGCAGGCCAAGCATGCTTAATGCCTCGGCCAGCTTCTCTACCAGATCCAGCGAATACACGCCCACCACCTGTCCGTTGGCGCGCGCCGGATTGGTCAGCGGGCCCAGCAGGTTGAACATGGTGCGCATGCGCAATTCGCGCCGTACTCCTTGCACCTGTTTCATCGCGGGATGCAGGTTGGGCGCGTAAAGAAAACAGATTCCCACCTCGCGCAAGCACTGCGCCGCGCGCTCGGGCGAGAGCTGAATATTCATGCCCAAGGCCTCGACCACATCGGCGGAGCCGCACTTCGAGCTGATGCTGCGATTCCCGTGTTTAGCAACGCGCACACCTGCCCCGGCGGTGACCAGCGCAGTTGCCGTAGAGATGTTGAACGTGCCGCTGGCATCGCCGCCGGTGCCGCTGGTGTCCACCAGAGATTCTTCGGGAGATTCCTCGGCCAAGGCGTCCCGTCCTGTACCGCTGACGGCCAGGGCCGCGGGCGCGCGGTCGATGGGCAACGGCGCAGCCGCGGTGCGTATCGCTTCCGCGAAGCCCACAATCTCCTCGACCGTCTCGCCTTTCATGCGCAAAGCGATCAGCAACGCCGCGATCTGCGCGTCCGTACACTTTGCGGTAAGGACTTCGGCCATCACCTCGCGAGCTTCAGCGCGGCTGAGGGATTGGCTGTGGTTGGTGAGGCGATGGAGCGCGTCCAGGATCATGGCTCAGGCGGCAATTGTAAGGCATGAGCGATAGGTGCAGCGGACATGTCGCGGGCGTCCCGTTTCGCCCGCGCCTTTTGTGCGAGAAAAGCTTTCGACGCTAGCTCTCAACCGCTGCCGTTTCCTGCAACCGCTTCATGAAATAGTCACGCCAATCTTCCGGAAGCGCCGGAGTCGCGATGGCCTTTTCCAACAGCTCGCGATTGTATTTGTCTTCGACGAACAGGTGGTTCATCTCGGCAATGGCGATGCCCTGCGGCTCGCGGCTCAAGAACTCGAAACCATCTCCGGCCTGCACCGTGCCTTCCTGTTCCACGGAGAAATAAAAACCGCTGCGGCCGCTACGCAGAAAACGCGCGAGGATATCGTTCCGGTGAAATTTTATGGCCAGCTTGTAGCAGGGAATGCGCGGCTGGCGCACCATAATGATCGCACCGCCGATCTGAAGACGATCCCCAATATGAAGGTCGGTTTCATAGAGCCCTTCGGTCGTGAAGTTCTCGCCGAACATGCCCCATGGGAGTTGCGCGCCAGGCAGTTCCTGTTTCCAGAACTCGTAGTGCTCGGCGGGATATCCATAGACTGCCTTGAACGGGCCACCGTGAACTGCGAGATCCGCCTGACGGTCTCCGTCAAGGTTCAACGTACGCAACTGAACAGGACCAGAAACCGGCTGCTTGAAAATCCCGGTACTGACCGTCTGAGTTCTATAGCTAGCGAGCCGCGGCCGCGCGACATTCAGCGAGATCAGTTTCAACGGGCCTCCCATCCGGGGGTACATCCGTCATCTCTTAGTGCAGTCGGATGCCCTAACACTCATTAACCGGCCATCCCGATGGCCGTCCCCTTAACGAGTGTAATGGTGAATTTATCGCCAATTGAGACGACTGCCAATCGAGTTGCCTCGAATACCTTTTGCTTACCGTCCATTCGGTTACCAAACTACGTAGTTCCACAAAAACGCTTCTGGACCGCGTAGCTGGAGGCCGGCCAACGCTCCATCGAGATAGCGGCACGGCGACTAATGTCAATCCGCCCGAAGCGCCTTCATGGGGTCGATGGAAGCTGCCCTCCGGGCTGGCAATAACGAAGCCGCCAAAGCCAGCATCAGCACAAAGACCGCAGCAAGTGCTAGTACCGCGGGATCAAATGGGCTAACACCGAACAGGAACGAGCGCAGCAGGCGCGAAGCGACCACAGCGCCAAGCAATCCCACAGCGCAACCTGCGAGTGCAAGCTTGGCCGCAGACCTAAACACTAGGCCTAGAATTCCCGACCGTTGCGAGCCTAAGGCAATGCGGATTGCCATCTCCTGCGTACGAAGTGCAGCTGAGAACGCAATCACGCTGTAGACACCTAGGACAGCTAGCAGTACTGCTGCAAGCGCGAAGAGGGAAATAAGAGCGGTGTTGAATCGTCGTGGGGCTTCGCTGTCGGAAACCGCGTGCTCCATGGTTTGGACCTGGGACAGCGGTAGCTGGGGGTCCATGGAGCGGACCGTGGCGCGGAGAGCATTTGCGACCTGCTCGGGTTCCGTCGCCGTGCGTATCGCGATATAGCCTCCGTTGCCGTTTAGATCCGTGGGAGAGCCGAAGGGTCCTATGGACTTTTCATACTGTTCGACCGGCAGGTAATACTGTTGTTTGCTGGGTACGTCGGGCGACGCCTCCTTTACGTCCGCAACTTCACCCACAACCGTCAGCCACGGTATCTTCGTTTCTTGTAACCCCAGGCGCAGACGCTTGCCGACCGGGTCTGAACCCGGCCAGCAGTGCTCGGCAAGCTTGTGGTTAACGATCGCGACCAGTTGCGTGTCCCCTGTGTCCGCCGAGGTGAAATAACGCCCGGACAGGAGCGGAACACCGATCGACTGCAGATAGTCACCCTCCACCGACACCTGCGTGGCGAGATTCATGCCGGCGCCCTTGGGTGCGACATAGCCTTCTGCGTCGAACACAGTATTGCTGTTACCGCCCGAAGCCGGAAGAAACGAGGTCAGCCCCGCAAACTTCACGCCAGCAAACTGCCGAAGACGGCGAATCAGTTCGTGATTGAACTCATCCACAGCCGCTTGGGTTGCATATTGGTTCTGCGGCAGCGAGTAGGAAGCCGTGAGCACATGGTCCGGGCGGAAGCCGAGATCGACGGCACGCATCTTCTCAAAGCTCCGCATCAGCAAGCCAGAAGCGACGAGCAGCGCCAACGCGATGGCAATTTCGCCGACCACCAGCGCAGAGCGCAGCCGCGCGTGCCCGCCGCCCGCCGTCCCCGTACGTCCACCTTCCTTGAGAGCCTCGTTCACACTCGTTCGCAGAGCGGCAAAAGCCGGAGCCAGTCCGCAAACGATGCCGGTGAGCACTGCGAGAATGATCGCGAACTCTACTACGTGCCAATCAAGGCCGATCTCCTTAATACGGGGCAGGGTCTCGGGCAACCAGCTCACGCCCACCCGCAAAGCGATCGCGGCCAGCACTAGACCGAGCAGGCCTCCGATGGTGCTCAACATCAGGCTCTCCAGAATAGCTTCACGCAGCAGCACTGCGGCGCGTGCTCCCAGTGCCAGGCGCATCGCGATTTCGCGACGGCGCCGGATCGCGCGAACCAGCAGCAGCCCAGCCAGATTGGCGCAGGCGATCAGCAATACGACCACGATGGCCAGAAACAAAGTGCGCACCAATTGACGCGCTTGCTCAACCGTTTCCTCGTGCAGTGAACGCACCACCGCGCGTATACGCATATTCGCCATAAAGGCGGGATAGTTGCGCATGCTCTCCTGGGCAACGCGCTGCGCATCACTCTCCGCCTGTGCCGGGGTGACTCCAGGCTTGAGCCTTCCCACCATATGGAAGTTCCACGAGTCTGCTCCGTTCGCTATTTCCTCTCGGTCAAGGCTCATGGGGATCCATAGCTCGCTGCTGTTCAGGTGCCCCGGTACTAGAGGGAACTCAAAGTTGTGCGGCATTACGCCGATTACGTCATAGGGATTGCGGTCCAGCAGAATCTTGGTTCCCACAACGCGTGGATCGCCGTGCAGGCGGCTTTGCCAGAGCGAGTAACTGACTAGCGCGACATGCTCTTTATTGTCATCTTCCTGTTCCGTAAAGAATCGACCCATAAGCGGTTCGACCTGCAGAGCCGGAAGCACTCCAGCCGAGAGCCGGGTTGCGTTCACCTGTGCCGGCTCGCCAATACCAGATAACTCGTAAGCCGTTGGCCTATACCCGCCAAGACTCTCGAAGCTGTGAGTATCGCGCGTGTAGGCTTGGATGTCCGGAGCCGTAACCCCGGCTTCACCATTACCTCCCAGCTCAGCGCCTTGCACAATATCAGAAAGCTGCACCAGCCTCTCGGAATGGGGAAAGGGTAGTGGCCGTAGCAACACTCCTTCGACGATGGAGAAGATGGCGGTGGTAGCTCCAATGCCGAGTGCAAGCATCAGCACGGTTGTGGTCGTAAAGCCAGGCGACTTCAACAAATGGCGAATTGCGATCCGTAGGTCATGGAAAGGCATCGGCATGGCACCGGCCCCATACGAGATGGTGTAGGTGGTAGATAGCACCCACGTGACCAGATACGGCTTGGTCTGCGGGATTGTTCCCCCAAAGTCAGCCTCCCTTCCATCCCCGAACTCGACCGTGTAGGTTCGGTCTGATTCCGAACCGTTGATTCCTACGACGGCACCGATGCGACCTGTTGTGCTCCTTGCTCGTGATTTGCACCGTTTCGCCGTAGTCGAATTTTGGCGGTTCGCTCAACTAGAGGATAACTGACGAGAACAGGATGTTCTTAGCAAGGAAAAAGGCGCAAAGATGATCGATTCGTTTTGGAACTCCGGCGTGAGAAAAACTGCCCCACGTTTGCCCTAATCCTCAACCATTCTATAAAATTAAAAGTTTGCTGCCCGCGGTGCCGCGCTGCAAGCAGGGTCCTTCCGGCGGTTTACTGAAGAGTCATCATTATGAAAATTCATGAGTATCAGGCCAAGGCGATTCTTAAGAAATATGGTGTGACCGTACCCCACGGATCGATGGCTACGTCGCGCGACGAGGCCGAATCGATCGCCAAAGAACTATTCGACTCGGGTTCCACCGGAGTGGTGGTCAAAGCGCAAATCCACGCTGGAGGCCGCGGCAAAGGCGGCGGCGTCAAGATCGCCAAGTCCGTGGACGAGGCCAGCAACCTCGCCGGAAAGATGCTGGGCATGAAGCTGGTAACGCATCAGACTGGCCCCGAAGGCCGCATCGTGCGCCGCCTGCTGATCGAAGAGACGCTGCCAATCGAAAAGGAACTCTATCTCGGTATCCTGGTGGACCGTGTCGAGGGCAAACCAGTTTTCATGGCATCGGCGGCGGGCGGCATGGAAATCGAGCAGGTTGCTGCCGAAAATCCCGACGCCATTCTGAAGCAGCACATCGATCCTGGCATGGGTCTTGAAGCGTTCCAGGCGCGCAAGATTGCTTTCAAGCTTGGACTGAGCGGAAAGCAGATCAATCCCGCGGTGCAGTTCCTGACCAGCCTTTATAAGGCGTTTCTCGATACCGACGCCTCGCTGCTCGAGATCAATCCTTTTATCACCACGACCGACGGGCGCCTCTTCGCGCTCGATGCCAAGATTAATTTCGACGACAACGCACTGTTCCGCCACGCCGATCTGCGGGAACTGCGCGACATTACCGAGGAAGATCCACTCGAAGTCGAGGCCTCGAAGTACAGCCTCAACTACATCAAGCTCGACGGCAATGTCGGCTGCATGGTCAACGGCGCGGGTCTGGCAATGGCGACCATGGACATCATCAAGTACGCCGGCGGAATGCCTGCGAATTTTCTGGACGTGGGCGGAGGCGCCAGTTCCGAACAAGTCGCGCACGCGTTTGAGATTCTGCTCAGCGACCGGAACGTGAAGGCGGTGCTGATCAATATCTTTGGTGGCATCCTGCGCGTCGACACGCTGGCCACCGGAGTGGTCGACGCTGCGCGCAAGACCAACATCAAGCTGCCGATCGTGCTGCGGCTCGAAGGTACCAACGTCGACGAGGGCAAGAAAATCCTGATGAACTCGGGATTCAATTTTGTCGTGACCGACACCATGAAAGACGCCGCCGACAAGGTAGTCGCGGCCGCGCGCGGCACGCTGAACATGACCGAATGGCGATAGGAACTGCGGTCGTAACTGCGTTCATAACTTTGGAAGAGCGGCCCTTCAGGGCCGCGTTAGCGGATGCAATTGATACAGGCTTTAGCCCCGGTGGTTAAGCGAGGAACATCTTATATGGCAATCCTGGTTGATAAAGGTACGCGAGTCATCGTGCAAGGTCTGACTGGCCGCGAAGGCACGTTTCATGCGAAAGCCAGCGCCGCTTACGGTACGCAGATCGTAGGCGGAGTGACTCCCGGCAAAGGCGGCACTACCCACGAAGGCTGGCCGATTTTCAATACGGTTCGCGACGCCGTCGACAAGACCGGCGCAAATGCTTCGGTCATCTTCGTACCACCGCCGTTTGCCGCCGACGCCATCATGGAATCCGCCGACGCGGAAATCGATCTCATCGTGTGCATCACCGAAGGCATTCCGACTCTTGATATGGTCCGGGCCTGGGAGTTTCTGCAGAACCGGCGCTCGCGCCTGATCGGGCCGAACTGCCCCGGAATTATCTCGCCCGGAAAGTGCAAGATCGGCATCATGCCGGCTTCGATCCACAAAGAAGGCTCGATCGGCATCGTTTCGCGCTCCGGCACGCTCACCTACGAGGCCGTGCATCAACTCACGCAACGCGGCATCGGACAGTCAACGGCAATTGGCATTGGCGGCGATCCCATCATTGGCACAACTTTCGTGGACGCGCTGGATTTATTTAATCGCGATCCCGAAACCGAAGCCGTAATCATGATCGGCGAAATTGGAGGCAATGCCGAGGAGACTGCCGCCGAGTTTGTGAAGACGCACATGAAAAAGCCGGTGGTCGGATTCATTGCCGGACAGACCGCCCCTCCCGGACGCCGCATGGGACATGCGGGAGCCATCATCTCCGGCGGGAAGGGAACCGCCGCCGAGAAGATCAAAGCGCTCGAAGCTTGCGGAATCCGGGTGGCGAAATCGCCCGCAGCGATCGGCGAGACGCTGGCCGCGGCCCTAGGAGTCAACGTTTAATGACCGACTACTAAGACGCACCCAAGATCTAAGACCTAAGACCCAGCACCCAATACCGAAAGCCCAAGGACCAACGACCGACCTATGAAGACCCTGCAACGCACCTTCACCATCGTGAAACCAGACGCGGTTCGCCGCAATGCAGTCGGCGACATCATTGAACAATTCGAGAAGAACAACTTCCGCATCCTAGCCATGAAGATGCTGCAAATCTCGAAGCACCAGGCTGAACAGTTTTATGCCGTGCACGCCAGCCGCCCTTTCTTCAATTCGCTGACCGACTTCATGTCGAGCGGACCGATCGTGGTGCTGGCGCTCGAAAAAGAAAACGCCATCGCCGACCTGCGCAAGCTGATGGGGGCCACCAATCCCGCCCAGGCGGAGGAAGGCACCATCCGCAAAAAGTGGGCGAGCAGCATCGAGCACAACGCGATTCACGGCTCGGATGCGGAAGACACAGCCCGCTTCGAGTTAAGCTTTTTCTTTGCAGGATACGAACTGGCAAAGTAGCACTCAGTACCCAGTACTCGGTACTCAGTACTCAGTGTTGCTAAAACGGTCGCGTCCTTAACAACTGAGTACTGGGTACTAGGTACTGAGTACTAGGTACTGAGTACTGGAAACTGCGAATCTCTTATGCCCATGGTACAAATCACGATGCTCGCCGGTCGCACCGCCGACCAAAAGCGCAAGATCGCCAAGCGCATCACCGATGCTCTCGTCGAGGACGGCGGCGCGCGCCGCGAAGGAATCGTCATCGCCTTCAATGAAGTGTCGAAAGAGAGTTATGCTTCTGGCGGCGAGTTGATGATCGACAAAAACAAATAGCGTCATTACGTGCCGCCCTTTGTCCGAGACAGACCTCCCATGAAATCGAATCGAGCCTCGCTCGCTGCTGTCTTAGTTCTCGTCGCGACCACCGGCTTTGCCCAGCAGTCCGCCGACGAAGACGCCGTCTGGAAGCTGGAGCATTCTTACTGGGAGTACGTAAAAGCGCAGGACGTCGCGAGCTACAAGGCCTTGTGGCACGAGAATTTCGTGGGATGGCCCTCGTTCAGCCCTCAGCCAGTGCGAAAAGATCACGTTGTCGACTGGATGACGAACTACCTGGCAAAGGGATTGCGCCTGAAATCCTACTCGCTGAAACCCGCGGCCAGCCAGGCGACCGGCCAGTTGGTCGTGGTGCACTACCGGATAACGACGGAGTGGACGGGCCCGAACGGTGCAGAAACCTCGGAGACGATACGAGCCATGCACACCTGGCTGCACGGCGACAAGGGATGGCAGATCATCAGCGGCATGTCGATGAGAGAAGCCGCGCCCAAACAGTAGTCGGGGACACGGATACAACCCGCTAACCACTAGCCACTAGCCACTAATCCCTAACCACTGAGTACTGCGTACTGAGTACTCACAGCCTCTCACCCCAACGGCTCAAACAAATGACCTTCCACCCGGTCGGCGACCTTAGGCAGATCCTTCTTCGCGTGCTGCAGGAAGTGCGGCGCCGTCCTGTGCGCTTCCAGCGCGGCATCATCTTTGTATTGCTCGTAGATAAAGAAGCGGCGGGGGTCGGTCTTGTGCCGGTGCACCTGGTACATGGCGCATCCCGGTTCCTTGCGCGACAGTTCAGTCAGCTTTTCAAACAGGGCGGTAACTTCGGCTTCGCGCCCAACTTTCGCCATCCAGGTTACGGCCAACACCACCATCGTTCGCTCCTTCCCGTGCGGCAGGTCTGCCGGGGAGGCAATTCTAGGGCTTTCTTGCGGCTGTCTTCAACCCTTTAACGAAATCGCCGACTAGGATGGTATGGCCTCGGTCCGGGCCTGTGGAAATCATCCCGACCTTTGCCCCCGCTTCCTGCTCCACAAACGACAGATATTCACGCGCCCGCTGCGGCAGTTTCTTGTAATCCGTGATACCTTCGGTCGAACTCTTCCAGCCCGGAAGTTTCTTGTAAATACATTCGATCTTCTCGTAGCCGCTGGCGTGCGCAGGAGCTTCGGCCGTCTTCTTGCCATCGATCTTGTAACCCACACAGACAGGAATTTCCGCGAGTTCGTCGAGCACATCGAGCTTTGTGACCACGAGCCATGAAGTGCCGTTGATCATTCCGGAATAGCGCAGCAGCGGCAGGTCGAGCCATCCCGTGCGCCGCGGACGCCCGGTGACCGCGCCGTATTCGTTTCCGCGCTTGCGCAGGTTATCGCCGGCGTCGGTCTTGTCTTCCGTCGGGAAGGGACCTTCGCCGACCCGCGTGCAGTAGGCCTTGGTAATCCCGATAACCGAGTTGATCGCATTGGGAGCCACGCCCGTACCGATGACCGCTCCGCCGGAAGTCGCACTCGAAGAGGTCACAAAGGGATACGTGCCATGGTCGATGTCGAGCATCGTCCCCTGCGCGCCTTCAAACAGGATGGATTCGCCCTTGGCCAGCGCATCGTTCAGCAGGACGGCGGTGTCGCACACAAAGGGCGCAATCTTTTCCGCAGCCTGCGCATACTCGGCGTACATCTTGTCGGCGTCGAGCGGTTCGGAGTTGAACAGAGCGTGCGCGATCATGTTTTTCTCGCGCACCGCATTCTCGATATGCTTCTTGAGCAGTGGCAGGTCCAGCAGGTCCGCGACGCGCAGGCCGCGCCGTCCCATTTTGTCTTCATACGCCGGACCGATCCCGCGGGAAGTTGTCCCGATCTTCACGCGTCCCGGGGCATTCTCCGCGGCCAGTTCGATCATCCGGTGATAGGGCAAAATCACGTGCGCGCGGTTGGAGACGAAAAGATTGCCGTCGATCTTGACCCCGGCATCGCGCAAAGCGCCCGCTTCCTTCAGAAAGGCCAGCGGATCGAGCACTACACCATTGCCGATCACGCTGCGGCATCGGGCACGCAGCACGCCGCAGGGCACGAGCTGCAGAACAAATTTCTTTCCCTTGATGATGACCGTGTGCCCCGCATTATGTCCGCCGGCGTAGCGGGCGACCACGGAGAAGTTCTCCGACAAAACGTCGACGATCTTCCCCTTGCCTTCATCGCCCCACTGGGCGCCCACAATCACTGCAGTCTTGCCTTTTTTCAATTCCAACTCCGTCAGAAAAAGTCAGGCACATGCCTGCTCTGCATCGGCACACTTCTTGCCCACGGAAGTTCCTGAACAAAAAATTCTTGGGGTAGGCCGGAGAAGACGTGTACGCATTATCTTATCGTGCCCATGCGGCCAATAGCAACGCAGACCCGATCAGCAGGCGCTCTTGGATTTCCTCCGTCAACCTCCGTGTCCTCAGTGGTTGATGATTTTGCCCTCAGGTAAGATGGATCAAAGGTCCATGCCGAAATTCGAAAAACATATCTTCGTCTGCGGAAACCAGCGTCCGGCGGGCCATCCGCGAGGGTGTTGCGATCCCACGGCTGAGGCCAGGCTGCAAAAGCTGTTCAAGCAAAAACTGGCGCAGCGCGGCCTCAAGGGCAGAGTCCGAGCCAACCAATCCGGCTGCCTCGACCAGTGCGAGCATGGGCCCAACCTCGTCGTCTATCCCGATGCGGTCTGGTACGGTCACGTCACCGAGGCCGATGTGGATGAGATCATCGAATCGCACATCGTCGGCGGAAAGCCGGTCGAGCGATTGCGCATCGCAGACTCGTGCCTGAACACCGAAACCTGCGAGCACCGCAAGCAGCCTCGAGTTGCGAGTCACGAGCCGCAAGCGAAAGGCTCGTAGCTAAAAGCTCATAGCTAAAAGCTGACAGCTCCTTTACTTTCCCAGCGTCCTCCTCGTACCTTGTTCCCATGCCGCCATACTTCACTCCCGACCTCTTTCGTTTCCTGACTCGCCTCAAGCGCAACAACAATCGCGAATGGTTTCTTGCCCATAAAGACGAGTATGAAGCATGTGCGCATCAGCCCGCGCTGCGGTTCATCACCGATTTCGCAGGCCCGCTCTATGACATCACTCCGCACCTTGCAGCCGATCCGCGGTCCTCGCGGGGATCGCTGTTCCGCATCTACCGCGACACGCGCTTCTCGCCTGACAAGCGTCCCTACAAGACGCACCTCGCCATGCGGTTTTCGCATCGCGGCAAAGATGTGCATTCCCCGGGCTTTTACCTGCATCTCGAGCCGGGAGGATGTTTTGCTGCCTCGGGTTTATGGCATCCCGAGCCGCCCACGCTGCTCAAGGTGCGCAATGCGATGGTCGAGCGCAGCGACGAGTGGCGCAAGATTCGCAAGCTGCTCAATTGGGACGATGCCAGCAGCCTCTCGCGGCCTCCGCGCGGATTTCCCTGCGATCACGAATTCGTCGCAGACCTCAAGCTGCGCGATCTGGGGACTTCCGTGGAGTTCACCGACGCGCAAGTCTGCAGCCCGAAATTTATGGCGACGTTTGCCGCCGCCTGCCGCAAGATGTCCCCGATCGCAGCATTTTTGAGCAGCGCGCTGGGCTTGCCTTTTTAACATGTGGGGACAGCCGCCTCCGGCTGTCCAGTCTGCGATGCGCGCCCCGGGCTGCTATGAGGCCGCCTTATTACGGGGAGGGTGGTGTCCTGACGGTTTGCACTCGATGAGCCTTTTAATTTTCATTGGGGCGGCGGGAACGGAATCGAACCGTCCTCTTCCGGTCGGTTGTCACCGGACGTTTCGCCTTGACTACTTCCGCCGCACCTTGAGCGGAGAGTATCGTATGGGCCGAACAAATCCAGAAAACTGTCGTGGTTTGTTACGAAATCCGAATTCAGCGCCAGTCAGCCAAACGTGCCTCTGGCGGTTATGAGCCCGCCTTCTTTCTGGGAGTCGGTTGTGGATCGGCCGAGTGGGAACGCGTCTCGCGCCGTACGAAAGACAAGCCGCGTTTGAGTTCCGCAGTAAGATCGGTCTCCTCAGTAGCGACATGCACGGGCTTGCCCGACTCTTTCCCGAGCCATGCGTTCAGCTCTTCGGGCGTCGTGGTCACGAGCCGCCCTTCGCGCCGCACCGGCATTCCCTCCGCCGCCCAGCGCTGCACTACTGACTCCGGTTCCCCTAGAAAGGACGCAATCTGCTTCCATCCGCTGAGGGTTTGCGGTTGCGATTTTGTCGCGCTGGTATTCTTGCCACGTTTTGCCATGGGAGAGTATGGACTCCTTCGTGATACTTCGGTGTCCTCGGTGGCAAATGGGGTTGCTTCGAGATGGTAGGCGCGGCAGGACTCGAACCTGCAACCGTTGGATTAGAAATCCAATGCTCTATCCGTTTGAGCTACGCGCCCTCAACGACTCACGAACGCTCCGTATCCCCCGGTGGCCGTTTTGGTGGCTCTTGCGGAGGTCAGGAGCTTCCATATCCAAAAAGTACCATAAAAACTGCCTTCAACCGACGGCCACTCGG
>DASTCU010000064.1:0-2897 GCA_035710825.1 Candidatus Sulfotelmatobacter sp. | reverse complement strand
GTGAACCAAGCCTTTTTCGCGGGCGCCGGTGTTCCATTCTGTTTTGTGCAACTGAACTCGAACGAAGTGGTTGATCGGGCGGCGATTAATCGGGCGGCCTGGGTAGCAACGCTCTCACGAGCGTGGTCTCCCCACATCTTCCTTTTCGCAGGAGATCTACGGGATGGCGACAAGATCTATGCGCGCATGTGGGGACCCGCGCTGGGCATCGAAGAAGATTCGGCGACGGGCAGCGCCTGTGCCGCCCTCGTCGGCGCCATGGCATCGAAGCAAGATTTTGGCGGGACGGCCTATCGCCTTTCGATCCAGCAAGGAGTCTCGATAGGGCGCCGAAGCGAAATCGAAGCGGAGGCGCGTAAGAGCAGAGGTGTCGTGACCTCTGTCAGCGTTGGTGGCGCCACGGCATACATCGCAAGCGGCGAAATCGAGGTGCCGCCGTCCGCGCTCGTGTCATAGACCCGTCGAGAGCGCCCACATGCGCGGACGGGACGCCAAGCTACACCATCCGGACCTTGGATGATTGGATCGCCCGCGTCGCGACGCCTGGGCCATGGCTTATTTGGAGCAAGTCGCAACTGCCGGGATTCAGTCTCATCGCGGGCATCTTGGAGCCTTCAAAGTGCAAATACTGATAGTGGGCATCGGCGCCTTGGGCGGAACCATTGCAGCGCGTGCCGTTCGTGCAGGATTGCCCGTCCGGCTTGCGGCTCGCAACGCGGATTCTGCGGCGGCGTTACGAAGATCGGGTCTGAGAGTAACGGGCACCGGAGGAGAGGTGAGGACAGACGCTGTCGACGTTGCAGCAATTGAGGATTACAAAAAGGGAAGCCAATTTGACCTGATCCTGCTTGCCACTAAAGCGCAGGACGCGCTGGAAGTCGCGCCCCATGTGGTGGGCCTACTGGCCCCCGAAGGAGTCATATTGCCCATACAGAATGGCGGCGTTGCACGGGTGCTTGCGGATCGCCTAGGCGAAGATAAGATCCTTGGCGGATTCTCCAATCTTGGTGCCACGATGGTAGAACCCGGCGTCTACGAGCAGAAGAATGCGGGGCATCTACTGATAGGCGAACTTGCTGGTGGTGTCAGTGAGCGCGTCGAGCGCATTGCGCGCGCCTTAGGACGAGCGATTGAGGTTAAAGTATCTTCAAACCTGGCTGGTGCCATCTGGTCGAAACTGCTGATCAATTGCTCGGTTACAACCCTCGGCGCGCTCTGTTCGCAAACCATGCGTCAGTACATGGAAACGGAGGTAGGCAAGAAGGTCTTCCGCAGGACTTATGAGGAAGCGTTATCCGTGGCACTTGCGATTGGCACTCGGCTGGAGCGTCTGGCCGTGGACCCGATTCCGCCCGGATGGGCGAGCAATGTCGCGGTCGAGAAACGCTATGAGTCGTGGGTCGAAGCAATAATTGCCTTCTATGGGGATGTCAAGCCCTCGATGCTCCAGGACTTCGAGCGTGGCCGGAAGACTGAGGTCGATTTCATTAACGGCTATGTGGTGACGTTAGGCCACGCGTCCGGAGTGCCGGTACATATGAACGCCGCAATTACTGGCCTTGTACACCAGATCGAACGTGGTGTTCTCCAGTCCACACCAGACCGGATGAACGACCTGGCTGCTCAAAGCTATCAACCGATCCGTGGCAAAAGTATTTGATGGCCAACTCTGACCGCTTGTCCCACTTCGGACACCGCACATCACCTTTCCTGCAAACAATAGTTCTTCGCGGCATATCGTCCAGTGAGCAGGAGCATCGCCTAGAGGAGTTTCACATGAAGAAGACTTTGATTCAGTACGGAATTTGCGCGCTTGCGGTCGCTCTCATGGTGACGTTGGCGCAGGCGCAGCCGGCAGGAATACAGACCGCCTTCGGAAAAGATGCCGGAACGCTTTCCGACAAATTCGCCGGACTCGCGCGCGTTATGTCGGGCAAGTACGACTGGAAACCCGGCCAGGGCGTTCGCTCCGTCGGCGACGTTTTCAACCTGATCGTTACGGAGAACCGCATGCTCGTCGGCGTGCTTTCGGGCACACCGAATACTGGGGCAAAGCCCGCGCCCATCAACGATCCGGAGAAATTGCAGGAAGCTCTGAAGGCTTCCTACGTCGATCTGCAAAAAGCGATTACGGGACTTTCCGACAACGACCTGCAGGCGCCGGTGAAACTGTTCGGAAGAGACATGACGAAGCAAGGCGCGCTGATGCTGATTCTCGAAGATCAACACGAGCATCTGGGGCAGTCGATCGCGTACGCGCGCAGCAACGGTGTGGTTCCGCCCTGGTCTAAGTAAGAGCGCCGCGCGGGACACTCAGTTCGCGTCGTCTAGGAAGGAGTATCGATGACATTCAACTGCTGGAAATTCAAAGGCGGGAAATCCAAGGGATGCAGTGTTTGGGCCATTGCCCTACTTTCTTTCACCGTCGGATCGCTTATTACTGCCCGCCTTGCTCACATTGACCACGTGTGGGCCGACAGCAATCGCGTCTTCGAGCTTCGCATTTATCACACTGTACCGGGCAAATTGCCGGCACTGGAATCGCGGTTTCGAGACATCTATTCAAAGCTGTTAGCCAAACACGATCTGCAGGTCGTTGGTTACTGGGTACCTGAGGGGGGAGCCGATTGGGACAACCTATTCGTATACCTCGTGGCTCATTCCAGCCGGGAGGAAGCTAAAAAGAACTGGGACGCGATGCTGGCCGACCCGGAGGTTCAGGAAGCAATCAAATCCGAGGAGGCCAACAAGCTGGTGGAAAAGATAGACCGAACGTACATGCGGCCGACGGATTTTTCGCCGAAGTAGCGTCGCATTTCGCGAGATTCGATTCGTTAGTCGAGTCCGACGCCAGAAGCCTTCCTCTAGGGCTGGCGACATTCAACTACGATTTTGTC
>DASTCU010000063.1:0-9681 GCA_035710825.1 Candidatus Sulfotelmatobacter sp. | reverse complement strand
ACCTCTATAGCGCAACGTATCTTCCGTACTGTGACGTATTCATCACAGCAGAGAGAAGACGCAGGCAAGAGAATGCTCTGAAGGAAATCGTTCATACCGGAAAGTTCGGAATTCGGATCCTTTCTTATGATGACTTTCGTCTTGATTTAACAACACCTTTTGGCCAAAACGATAAAGGTAGCAAGTCAAAATCGGCCGAGGAGTTCTCTTAGGAGATGCCGGTGCAGCGATCTACTTCGACTCGATCGAGGCTCGCTGCCGCAAGTCAATCAAGTGCACCCCTGATTCGGCGCGTAATGGACCGGATTGTCATGGGAAAATGGGGTGGCCCAGAGACGCTTGCACCACTGCATAGCGAACTCTTGGGCCAGTTTTTCATGGGCAAACTGAAGGCGCTTTGAACGCCGATTCGCGTCGATCAGCTGTAGGTGTCCAAGCTCGTGCAGAAACACGTCGTACACGAGAAAACGACGGATAGCGAGGATCGGCCATTGCTGCCCGCGCTGGGCACCGAAGTGCTCCGGCGATTGGCTCCTCACCAAAAACCGCGTCAAACTTATGCGCGGGGGAAGTGCACACAGAGCGATCTCTCGATGACCCTCGTTGATGTAACCGAGCACCCGGGCTCCGCGGCTTCGATCATTGAAGTGCACTGCGCGGAGACGATGCCACAGTTCGCCAGGAAGTCGGCTTAAGACAACACGAATGTCCTCCTCCGTGACGTAGTGGACTCTGTCGGCGCCGGGGCTGGACATCGAGAATCTGACGCGGGCAATTCTCGCTTCGACACATTCAGCATTTTGCATGCATTCCCACATAATCTGGATCTCCATGATCTTGGTGCCAGCAGAGAGATTCGAACTCACAAACACCTGTTTTTAAGACAGGCCGCTATTCCAATTCGCGCACGCTGGCACACATCTAATGAGGGCCACGCCGCCGAAACAGGCGGTTCCGCCCTCGCCAATTGCTCGCGCGGACAGCGCTCGCATTGGCTCACTTTGGTGCACAGGGGAGGATTTGAACCTCCGCGCCCTCAAAAGGACAGCCGGGTTACAGCCGGCCCGTTTAAGCCAGACTCACGCACCTGTGCAAACTTGGCGGAAGGTAGACGAATCGAACGCCCATGGCTCATCACCATGCCCTGGTTTTCGGGACCAGTTGCCGGCCATTCAGCAGTACCTTCCTTGTGGCGGAGAGTGCGGGAGTCGAACCCGCTAGCCTCTTACGAGAGCCCTTGTTTAGCAGACAAGTGCCTTACCGTCCGGCCCACTCTCCGACAAAAATTGTCAAAGAACTCTGTTCACCCCACCACGCACAAAAGCGGAGCGAGTTGGGGGCCCGCTTGGTAGGCGCGGTGGGATTTGAGCCCACAAGAGGGGCTGCTCATCGACCCCGCACGTAAAGAACCGCGTGCTGGATACCCCGGTTGAGGCAGCTGGGTATGCCAGTTCCGCCACGGGCCCTGGTTAATTAGCTTGAAATTGGATAGAGGCTCAGTAACTCAGTCGGGATCGACCGAGGAGTCGTAATGATCGTAGCTGAAGCGAGCGCTTCATAAATTCAATGTAGCACGATTCATGAGATTTTCAAACATCAAATCCTTGCGTCCAGAAAAACCGGGATTCGCGTTGAATCGTCAGTGACATTTATTAATACATTGCGGATACCTGCTTTCGTCGTAACATCCGAGACCAGTTCTGCTTGATAGCGGTGAAGCCGGTTACTTGTCTGACATCGGGTTAAGATCCGCGAATTAGAGCAATATCTGCTTCCGCTGCCCAGCTCTGTAGATCCTTTCCAGTGAGCGCGGATGCCATCATCGAAGGAAACTGATCCGGGGTGCAGGCAAACACCGGGCACCCTAAACCCGCGATCGCTCCGGCGTGTTTGGCTTCGTAACTGGGGTGCCCCGAATCTGAAAGCGCGAGCAACACGATCAGGTTGACACCGCTTTGCTTGATCGCTGCGACACGCGCAAGCATCGCGTTGGCATCGCCTCCCTCATATAAGTCGGTTATAAGCACCAGGTGTGTCTTCGCCGGAACCTCAATCTGCTTTTCACAATAGGCGAGCGCCGCGTTGATATCGGTGCCACCGCCGAGCTGGACTCCAAAGAGCACTTCTACGGGGTCGGCGAGCTGATCCGTCAAATCCACGATCGACGTATCAAAGCAGATGAGCTTGGTGGAGAGTCCTGGGATCGATGCCATGACGGCGGCGAAAATTGATGAATACACAACCGACGTCGCCATCGAGCCAGACTGGTCAACGCACATGATGACGTGGTCGAGTTGGGCGCGCGTTTTCGTGTGCCGAGCGTGTCCCACCAGGGTCTCTGGAACTATCGTTCGATGCTCTGGCTGGTAATGGCGCAGGTTCGCGCCGATGGTTCGAGGCCAGTCGATGTCGGCATCACGAGGCCTGCGAGTACGCTGCGAGCGGTTGAGCGCGCCTCTCAATGTCTCGCGTGTATTGTGCTCAAGGCGACGCATTAGATCGTCGACAACTTTGCGAACGACCTGCCGCGCGGTGTCGAGAGTCTTGCCAGGAATCGCAGCCCGCAGTGCTATGAGATCGGCAACAAGATGGACATCCGCCTCCAGCGTGGAAAGGAATTCCGGCTCCAGCATCAGAGCCTTCAAGTTCAGGCGCTCGAATGCATCCTTCTGGACAATCTGTACGACGGGAGTCGGAAAGAACTCGCGGATATCTCCCAGCCATTTTGCCACCCGCGGAGAAGAAGCGCCGAGCCCGCCTCTTCGCTTCTCGTTGCCGCTGTCGTATAGCGCCGATAGCGCTGCATTCAAACGGCGGTCGCGCTCTGAAAGTTCGTTCTGTTCGTCATCGACACCAAGGGTAAGTTGCCAGCGACGCCAGCGCTCCTTCTGAGAGATCATGACGGCTCCCTCAAACCTAAAATCTTATAGAGAAGCGGGAGGGCCTCTTCAAAGGCTGGATTAGATTCGGTTTCGAATTGCGACGTCGCAGATGTGCTCTGTTGCTGACCGCGCTGAACTTTCTCGAGGACGCGGCGGCGGGCGACGGCATCGAAGCTCGACATGCTTCGGCGCAGGAGCGGAAGAGAATCAGTGAAGTCGGTGTCACCGAGCTCGCAGAGCCAAGCGTCGAGCAACTGCAAAAGAGGCTCGTCTTGCAGAAGCACTTCCGAGCCGCCGCGCAAAAAGCCTTCCAGAAAGGCTCCCGACTCTTTTGGCTGATAGGAGCCTGTATGGTGCGCAACCTCGGTGGCCACCCGTTCCAGGCCCCAGGCACGAACATCGTGCAGGCGGCGAAGACTCAGGCCCGCAATGGACGGGGTAACCTGGTCATCACTCACAATCTTGCCTAGCTCATCCCGCCACAAGAAGGTGAGCGCATCATCAGCGAACAAGCGCAACGCCTCGTCGTAGCGTTCCATGGCGGCAATGCGTGCGGCCGTGGTGTCATCATCCAATCCGCGCGATCCCATGCGAACGCCGGCATTGATCTCCACGCTGATTGAGAGGATCAATGAGCGAAGCGCTTCCTCAGGGAGGCGCCGAGCCGTGCCGTAGCGAAGCACCCTTACCAGCGGCGAGACCGCCTTCATCAGATCGGTGAGATCACTGGAATTAACAGCGACAGCCTGAAGTTGCTCGATGCACGAAGTCGCCGTTTCCGGGAGGTCCGCAACGAGTGCGCTCTGGATAAGAGCGGCAAGATCGGTGATAGAAGTTGTTTCGCGTGCTTTCTTCAGCGTGGAATTCGCTGCGGCCTGGTCGATGGTAACTCCAAAAACCAGCGCCGCGGCCAGCGAGACGGAATACCACGGTTCCCATTCGATCACCCACACTTCGCGGAAGGTGCCGCGACCAGCTTGAGCGTCTACCAGTTTGCCCCACGGCACATTGATCAGATTCAACCGATGCAGCAGTGTTGACTTCAGCAGGCCCGCTTCGGAACGCAGATCAAGCTTGATCTCCAATTCCAGGTCTTGCGGTTTGAGGCGGGTCTTCCGCTGCCAGGCAGTCAGATCGCGAGCAAGAGGATTTTGTGGAACGCGCTCACCGATTTCACCCACTCGCTCGCCGATATACAGCTTGCGTTCCAGCATTCTCAGGGGAACCGGGTTGCCGTCGCACATTGCGGCCAGCGACGCCTCGCGCATTTCGGCGAGCCCTGGCATCGGAAGATCACGAATGGCTGCGAGTCCGAGAGCCAACCGAGCTGCTTCAATCGCGGATGCCGTCGGCGCGGTATAACCCTCTTCGCGAAGCTTGAATGCCGTGCGCGACTGCCATACTGACGCGAACTCTTCTGCGGTAGGCGGCTTCTTGCGTGTGTAGAGTGACCACAAATGGCGGTACCAGCCGGGGGAAATCACTCCCGCTCCGTAACCTGAGAATGTGCTGAGACGGCTATCTGTCCAGGGCACCCATGTCGCTTCGACCTTTATACGCGGCAAGTCTTTGATAAGTGCTCGGTCATCCGCCGGCTTCCCCTCCCGCAGTCCGCTGATGTGCCAGGCGCCACATACGACGGCGATAGTGCTCTCAAACTCCTTGAGTGCCGCGCGTATGTTCGTGCGCATAAAAGCCTCGCGCTGTTTGTTGCGTAATACTTCATCTGGCGATTGCGGGCCCAGGTCTTCCTGCGCGCGCGCCTCTGTCATTGCGGTCTCGATTGCTGAAAATACCGAGAGCGCTTCCTGTCCGCTGCTTCCATGTTGTTCGATAAGGCCATTCCAAAAGGTTTCGCCGTCTTCATATCCGGCCGCGCTGGCAAGCAGATCGAGAGCGTCTGTACGGGACAGATGAGGTGCGCCCTCCGGCTTTTCCTCAGCGGCTCTTTGCAAAGCCAGCGAGACCGCGGCAGGCCAATCGATGAAGCGCACTGGCCGCTGGTATTTCAGGGCCCACTGAATCGCCTGCCATTCAGGCGAGAACTCGGCAAACGGGATAAACGAGGCCAGGCTCGCCTCGTCCGCGGCGTGCAGCAACATGGCTACAGGAGTCTTCAGGTCCGGATCGCCGATGTACTGGATCAGTTCATCTCCTTCGGGAGGCCCCTCCACCAGGACGCAGGCTGGGCTGAGCGCTTCCAGCGCCTTCACCAGCAAGGCAGCGGATCCGGGACCGTGATGACGTATCCCAAGAATGTGCAGGCGTTCGTCGGCTGGAGCGGGCATGGTTGGCTAGAGGACCTCACGAATTGCCGAATAGAGGTCCGACCAGCCGTCGCGCGTTCGCACAACGCTCTCGAGATACTCCTGTAAGGCGACTGTGTCCTGTACGGGATCTTTCACTACGGCACCGACAAGGTTCGGGGCGAGACTCTCCGCCGTGATGGTTCCGTTTCCGAAGTGTGCCGCGGACGCCCATGCGCTGACTCCCACAGAGATCGCCTCGGCTGTTGAGAGTGATCCGCTCGGCGACTTGAGCTTGGTCCTGCCATTCAGGGTCTTGCCATCGCGTAACTCGCGGAACAACGTTACTACCCGGACCAACTCTTCATCGGCAGGACGGATGGGCGGCAGTTCAAGACTCGAACCGATTTCAAGAACGCGCTTTACGACGATCCCGGTCTCTTCTTCCAAAGTGGCTGGAGATGGGAGCACAACCACGTTGAACCTGCGCTTGAGTGCCGATGAGAGATCATTGACCCCTTTGTCGCGATTGTTGGCCGTCGCGATAACGTTGAAACCACGCTTCGCTTCAATCGCGTCATTGAGTTCAGGAATAGGCATGGTTTTTTCGGAAAGAACCGTTATGAGGGTGTCTTGTACATCTGAACCCATGCGCGTGAGCTCTTCCAGGCGAACGATGCCTCCTTCTTCCATGGCCCGTGCCAAAGGAGTTTTGACCAGAGCTTCGCGGGAGGGTCCTTTGGCCAGCAAGAGCGCGTAGTTCCAGCCATAGCGAATGTGGTTTTCATCGGTTCCAGCGGTGCATTGAATCATGCGCTGCGAGGATCCGGAAATCGCTGCCGCCAGATGCTCCGAAACCCACGACTTCGCTGTTCCCGGCAAGCCCAGCAATAAAAGGGCGCGGTCGGTGGCGAGCGTTGCAACGGCGGTTTCGATCAGCCTGCGATTTCCCACATACTTTGCAGAAATCTTGGTCCCATCCGCCGCCTTGCCTCCAAGAATGTAGGTGACGACAGCTTTGGGCGAAAGGCGCCAGTTCGTCGGTCGAGAAAGCTTGTCTCCCGCTCTGAGAGCAGATAACTCTTGTGCATACACTTCTTCCGCACTGAGGCGTATTCGGTCAGACGTTTCTTTCTTGGACATAGGGACGGTCTTTCTCCATTCCATCGAGGATATCAAGTAGTGCAAAGGGAATAACGGTTTGGGATTGCTCAAACTCTGCAAGCTGTTCGCGAAGCTCCGGTCGACGCGTTGCAGGACAAATTGCTGCAATCAGTTCCAGCCAGTAGGCGCTGCCACGCTCCTGCTCTGGGACCTTCATCAACAATTTGGAATGAAGGATGATCGACATGACGGCAGGGGCGGCCTCGATATCGGTGATCCGATGCAGCCAATCCCATAGAAAGTGAGTCGTCGGCGGATCTTTGCGATAGGGATGTACAACGATCTCTTCCCATCGATGCCGTTCTGAATCTGTCATCGTGCCCAGCGTATCGAGACCGCTTTCCAGCATCCGTCCCCAGGCATTTGGCAGTTTCGCGACCACCAAATCCAGCAGATCAAGACGGCGTTCGCTCGTCGCGATCAGCGCCAATGCAAGTAGCAAAGAGTCATCTTTTTCGGCGGCTTCAATCAACTCTTTCTCTGTGACTTTGAACGCCCCGGCCAGTTCATTGAACGATACGTCCGTAAACGTCTGGAGTATCCATCGCGATGCCGCCTGGTCTTTTACATTGGCCGGAAGTTCCACCTTCAAAGTCGCACGTTTTCTGAGTAAACCGCTTTGGCCTTGCTTGATTCGCTCCAGGCATGCGGCTAGAGCGGGATTTTCAGTTCCTGCACCGAGCCGTGCCAGGAATCTCGCGGCCAGCGCCCGCACCCTCGGCGCTCGATCCTTCTCCAACGTGCTTAGGAATGGATGATCGGCCATGCTCAACCCGGTCTGGAACGCTTGCAGGAGGCGGAAGCGGGAATCTGCATCTTCTTGCGCCCAAGTGGCTTCGGCCAGAGCACGAGCGGCGTCCGCGTCCTCTCGACGCCGCTGCTCCAGGTACACCGCTCGTCGGGAGAGCGTTGCTTGTGCCCAGTTACTCTCATCGAGTAGGCCCGGATCGAAGTAGCTTTGTGTTCCAGCGTCTGCTTTCTGTCTGTCAGCCCAGTGCCGTGCTGTTGGACCAAGCTTTTCCGCATGTGATCTGACAAAAGCATCGATCAAAGGCAGGTCAAATGGATGAGGGCGCAATCTCAGTCGATCGAATGCACGAGCCAGAGCAAGCCCAGGGTGCTCGGTAGCGTTCTTCGACGTTAGTAAGCGAAGCAGCGGACGGCGAAGATGTTCTGCGATGATCTTTCGATCGTCGCTTATCTCCGGCTCGATAACGAACGATGCTGGTGTTAAAGGACGCTCGAAACGTAGTGCCTGCCCCGTCAGGCTGAGTAGTTCGAGCGCGCCCTCGGAACCCGGGCTCGGCGGACGAACCAATTCGCCTGGGAGCGGATGCCGCGACGTTCCTCCCAACAGCGATGGCAGAACTTTCGCGTGCAGAGTGTTCCAGTTCATGAGCGCAACCACCTTCCCAGCGGCGTCTCAGCCCACGCCAGGGTGAACTCATATCCATTCCACAAACCGATTCCATCGATGCGACCGATACTTGCCAGTGGCAAGGCTTGATTTGCCTGAGATGAGTGTAGCGGCAGGGCTAGCTCATGTTTGTCATCTGAAAGATAGAGTTGGTCTCCGTGTCTGCGCACGCTGGCAGATCGAAAACTCAAAGGAAAAGTCCCGAGCCATGGAAGCCGAGCCAGCGCCCGCTCGTATTTGGCATAGGAATCACCCAGGCTTTCGTTGGGCAGACTGATTGGTCCACTACTCTGTTCCGCCCCTCTCTTGAGTGTTGTTATCTGTGCGCGCAGCGGGATGGTGGAGCGATAAAACGTCAGCTCACCCTCGATTAGATCCCCAGCCAGGTATCCGCCGGTTGTAGCTCCTGTAGAAATCGGTATGAAATCGATCAGAACGGCGCAATCGAGCGTCCCTTCCGTGCCGCCTTCACGCCACAGCCAGGTCTCAACCCTGCGCAAGCGGTCCGGTTGTGCTTCTGACAGCACGGCAAAGACCCTCCACTTGGCATCGACTCGCAACGCCTCCGAGTCGCCGAGCAATGCCTCTCGCGTGACGGACCAGCCGACAGCCTGTTTTGCATCGATCGCAAGCCCCTCGGGAAGCTCTAATGCACGCCGATATGCTTGACTAATTAAGTGGACTTGTCCCAGCTCTCGTATGGCTGCTGACGGACGAGCGGGGCCGGGTAACGTAAAGAGCCTGGTTGGCAGGGCATCGAGCCGTGCCGCGAGCCCTGGCGCTTTCGCGTCCACGAGTCTTTGCGCGATCGTGCGACATGCCTGAGCCGTTTGCGCAACAAAACTCGCCATTCCGTGCTGAACCTGGTCTGATAGCCAGGTACCTAGATCTTCCAGACCGGAGAGCACTGCCGCCTCGCGCTCCAATCTGTTTCTTTCGCGTGCGGCTGCAGCCCGTTGTTCTGCCTTGGGATCTGTCTTGGCTGGCGCTTCGGGTATTTCCGTAAGACGGATCGAAGGCTTGGACTTGGGCTGCTGCTCTTCGTCCTCATCCTTGCTCGTCGCTGATTTTCCGCGTCTGCGCGAAAGCCAGTCCTTAACCCAATCGGGAACTGGTGCTGGAGTGAACGCTCCGGGGTTATCAGCTCGCATCCACATGAGCGCGAGCGTATGCTTGCAGGGAAACTTCCTGCTTGGGCACGTGCATTTGTATCCCGCGTCACCCTCGTTAACGACGACGCGATACGGCGTTGAGCCAGAACCCTGGCATTCACCCCAGACAAGGCCTTCACCTTCCGCCCGTGTCGGCCAGGACGACGGTTTCAATAATTTTCGTGCAGCCGCAAGCGAAGCTTGGTCCGGAGCCAGCGCTTCGATTCTCTCCAAGCTGAGTGACATCCTGCTCATAGTAGAGCAGCCATGCGGTGATACCAAACACTTGCGGACGAGCCATAGCCAGCCGAGGGAATGAATCGTTCTTTTCTAAGGGGCGGCCGTAATGCTCCATGACCGAAAATCATAATAGACCGCGCACAGATGATGTTGTCCGAGCAAACGAAATGGCATTCTTGATTGCCGATTCAATCCTCACGCCTCTGCGCGCAAAGCCCAAAACGGAAACCATTTCGGAAACGATCTCTTCATCAGTTCGCAGCTTTCCGTCTGATGCAATCCAGTGAATCAACTCAGCCAGTTCACGCGGGCTGTACTGAGCAATGGAAGGCTTCAAGGGGATCGCCGGTCGGGGTCTTCGGGGCTGGACCGCGGCGCTCTGGACACCAGCGTTCAGAGTCGCAGAACCATTTGCATGCATCTTGCTGCGGCCGTTCGACGAGGCATTTGCCGCCGCCGGATCTGCATCCATTCCGTCTGCGAACTTTACGGCTTCCTGAAATGCTGCCATAGTGCGCTTCACCTCATCGTCTTTTCGCAGGAACCAGTCCGTAGACCAGATGCGGTGAAAGCGCCATCCA
>DASTCU010000062.1:0-17952 GCA_035710825.1 Candidatus Sulfotelmatobacter sp. | reverse complement strand
AATGGCGTGCCGTCGGAAAAGGAAATCCCGCTGCGCAGCTTGAACGTGATCTGCCTGCCGTCTTTAGAAACCTTCCACGACTGCGCCAGTTCCGGCTCCAAAGCTTGCGTCTGGCGGTTCATCCGCACCAGCACGCCCCCGGTCAGGTAACGGACGGCAACCGACGCATCATCTTCCACCTTCAGCGGATCGAACGTCTTCGGCTCCGCGCGCAGGCAAAACCGCAATTCTCCCTGCGCCACGGCTGAGCTTCCTAGAATTCCTAGACAGACCAGCGCCGCCAGCAGCGCCCTTCTACTCACGCTTACCATCTTTGCCACCTTCACCCCGGGAGCTTTCATGCGGCTACCTCTTCTTGCTTCGACATTACGATCTGAAACGACGTCACCACCACGGCCAACAAGATCAGCGGGACAAACTTCCACGGTTCTGAACCTACCGACACCAAGCCTTCGAGCTCTTTCAACAAACTTCCCCACGACGGCATCGGCTCGGCCACGCCCAGCCCGAGAATTCCCAGATTCGCCTCGCTCAAGATGAAAGCGGGAATCGAAATCCAGAACTGGGCGTAGAGCACAGGCTTCAAATTCGGCATTACATGAATCCAGAACAGCCGCACGCCCCGAACGCCCGAAGCTCGCGCCTGCCGCACAAAATCCGAATCCCGCAATGATCCTGCGCTCGCACACAACACGCGGGCCGCGCTGGTCCATCCCAGCAGGCCCAACATCAAGAACGTCACCAACACTGAAACCAGGGGCGACACGTTCAAGGGCATCACCGCGCGAACCGTGATCAGCAAGAACAGCCACGGCAGCGACAGAAACAAATCTGTAACTGCCATCGCTCCGCGAGCCCACGCCCCGCCGAGATAACCCGCCAGCCCACCGACCAGCGCTGCCATCAAGGTGGAAAGCAGAGCCGCTGCGGGCGCGAGCAGCAACGAAATGCGCGTCCCATAAAGCACGCGCGCGAAGCGATCGCGTCCAATCTCGTCGGTACCGAGCCAATGCGCGCTCGAAGGGCCAGAATCAGCGGCCTCGCGATACTGTTTCGCGTATCCCGCGGGAGCCAATACGTTTGCCGCCAAAGACACGGCCGCCACGAGCAACAGAACCGCACATGCCACCCTGCGCCAGACATTCATGCTTCCTGTCCCCGCAGTACATGTCCGATTACATCGGCACTGGAATTGGCCAGCAAGGTTACTAGCGTAACCATGATCGTGATATTCATCAGCAATTGGAGATCGCGGGCCAGTGCCGCTTGCCACGCCAGCTGTCCGACGCCCGCCAGACCGCAGAGAGCTTCGACGGGAATTGCCGCGCCGATCGCGAGGCTCACCGAGACGCCTCCCAAGGCGAGCAATTGCGGCGCTACCACCGGAACCACATGCCAGAAGAGAATGCGCAACTCACTCAGGCCCTTGCCGCGAGCCGTAACGATGTGCGGTTGCGAATAAGCTTTCGCCAGCAGATTGCGCGCGTAGCGGTAGTCTCTCGGGAAGACGATCAAAGCGATCGCTAGCGCTCCGGGCACATTCCACAGCACCGATAACAATGCCAGCACCGCCGCTGGAATGCACAGCAGTGTTCCACTGATCATCGTTGACAGCGCATCGTAGGCGGAGACTCGCAGCCAGGCCGCGCTCAGCGCCATGGCCAGCGTGGCGGCCCAGCTTAGCAGCAGGCCAAGCGCGACCAGGCGCACTGTAAGCGGCGCCCTCTCCCTCAGCAGCGCGCTGACCGGCTGTCCCAGGGAAATCGAAGTCCCCAAGTCGCCTTTGAAGGCGCGCCGCAAAGAATGAAAATAAAAACGGGCGATGTTGTTTTGCTCGGTTCGGGTCTGGCGAAGCGCCTGGATGCTGGCGGAATTCAAGTGGGGATCAAGCTGCGACTCGTCCGTGTCGAATCCCGGAGCAAACCGTACTAACGTAGCCGCCAACAATCCTCCCAATAAGGCGGTAGCGAGGATGGTGAGTCCATGCCGCGCAATTCTTTGCCCCAGCACGGTTCCGAGTCTCCTATTGGGCGCCGGCCCCGCGCGTTTTGATTTCCTGCTCGCGCGCGGCCGCTTCGGCGTGATGAATTTGCTTCATGGAGTACATGCGCCGGTCAGCTTCGGCCAGCAGGCGTTCCACGTCGGTCCCGTCGTCGGGACAAAAGGCCATTCCGACGCTCAACGTGATCAACTCCCGACCGCAGACATGGCGTCCAGATTCGATAGCGGCCCGGTTCAGCCGGTCCGCTTTATCGGTCGCCGCGTCTGGCGTCAGGCCGGGAGCGGTAATTACAAATTCGTCGCCACCCATGCGGGCGACGTAGTCATAGCCGCGGCACACGTCCTTTAACCGCGTCGTGAACTCGCGCAGCAATTTGTCGCCTTCCAAGTGGCCGAACGAATCGTTGATCTGCTTGAAGCCGTCGATATCGCAGACCAGCACCGCCAGAGACGTCTTCATGCGGCGGCAACGCGCCACTTCCTGTGCCAGATGCACGAACAGCGACCGCGCATTGGGCAGGCCCGTAAGATAATCGGTTGTGGCGGAACTCTCAGCCTGCTGGTACTTCAGTGCATTCTCCACCGACAATGCGACCTTGGAGGCAACCGCCAGCAAAATTCTCAAGTGGTCGGGCCTGAATGCGTCGCGGTTCGCCTGATACATCGCGAGTACGCCAACGACGCCATTGAGCCCTTCCAGGGGCACCACGAGAGCCGATTGCAGCAGAGCGCTCTTGCCCGGCTCGACCACATATCCCGCTTCCACTTGAGGATTCCCGTTCACGATCGGCTTGCAATTTTCGGCAACCCATCCGCACAATCCTTCGCCCACTCGGATTTTCAGCGACGACAGTAAACGGAAATTTTCGCCACTGACCAGTTCTGGCAACAGCCAACCGTTGCGGTTCACGAACACCGCGATGGAATCGTAGGGAATCATGCGCCGCAGCCGCATGGACAGCACCGACAGCGTTTCGCTCAAGCTCAACGACACGCCCAAATCCTGGCTGAGCTCGAACATGGTCTGCGCCTCCTGCCGCGCAGAAGCAATGGAGGTCAGGAAGTCGGCGCTATCCGCAACCGCCGCGTGGGTGGGTTCGCTTCTTTCGAATCCGGTCGCTGGCGCCAGCCCGCGCTCCACTCGCACCGCTTTAGAAAGCCCATGGTGAGCGGTGCTCACGTCATCGTTGATTTGCGCTTTGCGCTCCAGGTCCACGTAACCGCGTTCCAATACCGCCACGACTTTGGGATCAAACCACGAGCCTGCCTTTTCTTTGACCTTGGCCATCGCCTCGGCCAAGGGCACGGCTTGCCGGTATTGCCGATCCGAAGCCAGCGCATCCAGGCAGTCCACGGCAGCCAGAATGCGCGCGCCGATCGGAATGTTTTCGCCCGCCAATCCTTCGGGATAGCCCGACCCATCCCAGCGTTCGTGATGCGAGCGCACAATCGGCGCCACCGGATAGGGGAACGCGACCCGCTCCAGAATCTCCGCACCTACGAGAGGATGCACTTTCATCTTCTCGAATTCTTCCCGGGTTAATTTTCCCGGCTTGTTGATGATCTGTTCCGGCACGGCGAGTTTGCCGATATCGTGCAGCAGCGCCGCCGCACGCAACGCTTCTATCTCTTCTTCGCTCAGATTCAGCTCGCGCGCCACGGCCACGGCATATGTGCGCACGCGCTGCAAATGCGTGTGCGTCGTATGATCTTTAGCTTCGATCGCAAGCGCTAGCGCCTCGATGGTGCGCATATTCAGCGAAGCAATCTGCTCCACGTGCCGCTTTTCGACTTCGACCCGTTCTTTCTCCGCCTCCAGTCGCCCCAGGTAGAGCCGATATGAGCGGTACACCCAATAGATCAGGGGCAGCACCAGCAGAGACGTTTCCCATCCCGCAGTCCGGTTCACAATCCCAACCAGGCCTACGGCCGCCGCTCCCACCAGGTAATACGGGAACGACCAGAAATAGCACTCGGACCAGACTTTGCGGCTCGACTTCCCTTCGGTCAGCGCGATCACGATGGAAATCGGCAACGTGTTGGCGAAGAAAAACACCAGAGCCGCCACCATCAGCAGGATCGGCTTGCTTGATCCGAATCTTGCCAGCAACCATTGATAGGTCAGGTAAGTGAGACAGCTGGCATTGGCCATCATCCCGGCCACGTTGAACAGGACTTTGACGGGATCGAGCCGTTTGCGCGCCTGCCAGATGCTTTGCACCAGGCTTGCCGTGCAGCCAATCACCAGCGTCTCCGGAAGGCTCAGTTCCAGCACGCCCAGCAGGATGAACAGAAAGTTCACCGACATGGTGCCGTCGATGCCCGGCAGTTGTACCTTCAGCCCAGAGGCCAGCACGGCTACTACCAGGTAGCAAACGAATCGCATCGGATCGTGCGATTGCCAGTGCAAGAGCGAAAACACCAGCACCACCACGCCCAACGACGCAGTGATGCCGACGAACGCTTTCGTCTGCAGCGATAATCGGTCCGCTTCTGGTCTCATCTACAACCTTCACTGCAAGCGGTTCAGCCCCAAAGCGCTGAACTAGCCGCAGCCGCGTCATCGTCCAAACACACGGTTGCGTGGACCTTGCACCCGTACTCGGCCCACCATTGCAGATGACCCTTTAGTTGGGTCCCGCGGGAATCGTATTGCAAAGATTGGAACTTCAGAAGCTTACTTTGGTAACTTCTCGGGGGACGGGCACGTTACCGCTCATTTTCTGGACGATCAAAATCTGCGTCTCGATTTGGCGTTCGCAGCCCGGAGGTTACCTTCGTTACTTCGCAGCCCATACACCTCTCGGCTGATCCCTCTAGTTTGTGTCAACATCTCGCCAAACGATCTTCATGTCAATTCTGCATCACAGCTCGGAGCAGAGTGAACCAGTTGCTATCTCCCCGAGCAACGGGCCGGCAGATCACAATCCCGTCGCCCCTCAAATGGCAGTTTTCTACACCGACCTGCAGGGTGAATTCGGCGCGTGCAATTCTGTCTTCAGCCACCTGTTTGGATATTCTCCCCAGGAACTGATCGGACGCGAATTTTGTGCCCTATTTAACGCAGCCGACAAACTTTCCGGCGCAAACCGCGACCAGTTGCGCAGAACCATCCTCACCGCTACGTCAACGCACGGGGAATATCGCTGTAACCTCATCGCTCAGCCTAAAACTGGCAGCAGTTTCCCGGTTCAATTCTCGGCTACGCTGCTCCGCGATTCCGCGTCCAAGCCGATGGCGATTGTCGCAGTTGTAGTACCGAATCAGGCCGGAGTTCCCTCCATTGCCCCTGCAACGACGCAGAGTGCGCCCGCGCGCGGCATCGTCTCGCGGAAGGTCGACGACACACAATTCATCCTGGCCAGCCCAGTCATGCACGAATTCATCAGCCTGGTGGATCGAGTCGCCAGTCACAGCGAAACCGTACTGATTACTGGCGAGACCGGCACCGGCAAAGAACTGATCGCGCGCACGATTCATAACTCTTCCCATCGCCGGAACCGTCCATGGGTGGACATCAACTGCGCGGCCCTCCCCGAAAACCTGGTCGAAAGCGAACTCTTCGGATACGAAAAAGGCGCGTTCAGCGGCGCTGATGCGTCCAAGCCCGGCCTGTTTGAGATGGCCGACAAAGGCACGCTATTCCTCGACGAAATCGGCGAATTGCAGTTGCAGACGCAAGTCAAACTGCTGCGCGTGCTCGACGGCCAGCCTTTTTACCGACTCGGCGGGCATCGCAAGATCAAGGTGGATGTGCGCATCGTCGCTGCCACCAACCAGGATCTCGAAGCCGCCGTGCGCGAGGGCCGCTTCCGTCAGGATCTCTTCCACCGCCTCGGGCAATTCCAGCTTCGGGTTCCCGCTCTGCGCGAACGCCCCGAAGATGTGGTGGCTCTCGCCGAGCATTTCCTGCGCCTCAAAGCGCCGCGAAAGAATTTTTCCGAGCAGGCGATTTCCGCCCTGCTCTCGCATGCCTGGCCCGGCAATATCCGCGAGTTGCGCAACCTCGTGGCCAGGATGGCGATGGAATCCAGTTCCGAAATTGATTTCTCGCGGGTAACCGCCGCGCTCACCGGTGAACCCGCCGCGTTGCGTCAGACCGCCTCCATGCCCGTCGGCAATCTCGACAGCATGGAAGAACAGATGATCATCAAGGCTCTGGAGCGCACCGGCGGGCAGCGCACCATCGCGGCCGAGCAGCTAGGCATCTCGCGCCGAACTCTGAGCCGCAAGCTCAAGGAGTACAACATCAACTTCGCTCCCGGAGAGAAGACGGCCTCGCTGAGCTTCATCAGCAACGATCAGCAGAAATTCTTCCGCGCGCGAGTGGAGACTACGGTCACGGTCAAGAATTCACAAGGTGAAGAGATCACGGTCCAAGGCGTCAATCTCAGCACCGGCGGAATGGGTCTGGACGGAATGAAAGAACCCCTTCGCTTCGCCGGCCTGCTGGACGTAAGCTTCATGTTGCCCGAAAGCGATATCCGCTTCCACGCCAAGGCACGGTTGATGTGGGTAGGTGACGAAGGCCGCGTCGGCATTCGCTTTGCCGTCATCGAGCCCGCCCTCTTTGAGGAGCTACAGCACTGGACCAACCGCAAAATGAAGGAAGACGGTTGGGATCTTCCTTCCTAACCTGGTCTTCGCTGATTCATTTCACTTCAGGCAACTGCCACACCGTATCCAGGACGGTGCCATCGACCCATTTAACGATGGCCACCGGACGGCCGCCGCGCTTCGGCCTCTGCGGTTTTCCGCCGCAAATTCGTTCCACTTCATCTTTGATCTCTTTCAATGAACGGATCGGCAGCTTCGATCCTTTCAGCGCATCCATCAGATCCTGGCGTTTGGGATTAATCGCGATGCCCCGCTCGGTGACCACAACGTCGATCAATTCCCCCGGTCCGCACAGGGTTGTTACCTGATCGACAATGATCGGAATGCGGTCGCGGAACGAGGGCACGGCCAGGATGGTGCAGCGCGATGCAAGGCAATTCTGCCAGCCGCCGATTCCGTGCAGCAGGCGTCCATCCGAATGCGTGACCACGTTGGCGTTGAAGTTTACATCGACTTCGGTGGCTCCGAGCACAACCGCATCGAGCATCGAAGCAAAGTTCCCCTTGCCGTGATAGTTGTACGACGTAAACGGCGATGTCGCCACGTGCCGCGGATTGTCGCCAATGGAACGCACGCCTTCGAGATCGAAAGTTTGCCCGTCGAGAATGTAGTCGGTGAGACCCTCTTCCAGTAGTTCGACCAGGTATTTCGTGGAGCCACCGCGCACGAAGCGCGCCTTCACGCCCGCCTTTTTCATCATCTGCTTGAGATAGCTGACGAACGCCAGTGCGATGCCACCCGAGCCGGCCTGAAACGAGAAGCCGTCGCGCATAATTCCCGCATCGCGCAGGAAGCGCGCCACAAATTCGGCAATGCGCAACCGGTCAGGCGAACGGGTGATTTGAGTGGTGCCCGAGACAATCTTCGCCGCCTCTCCAATTGAATCCACTTCCACGATGTAGTCCACATTGTTGCCTTGAATCTGCCACGGCACACAAGGAAACGGCACCAGATTGTCGGTTACGGCAATCACATGATCGGCATAGATCGAGTCGGCCAGCGCGAAGCCCAGAGAGCCGCAGGCGGACTTTCCGTGCGAACCGTCGCAATTGCCGAATGCATCCGCCGTCGGCGCAGCGACGACTGCAACATCGATATGAACTTCGCCGTCCTGAATCGCCTGCCAGCGGCCGCCGTGGGAACGCAGCACGCCCATGCCGCGCATCTTGCCCTGGGTGCAGTAGTCGCCCAGTGGCCCATTCATGCTGCCTTCGATGTGGTCGACAACCCCTGACTGCATCAACTCGATCGCTCCCTTCTGCGAAGGAAACGATGCACTGGGAAACCACGTCAGGTCTTTTACTCCGATTTTTGCGGCGGCCTCGAGCGCCATCAGCGCAACCCGGTCGCCATCGCGGAGGTGGTGGTGAGAGGACATGACCATGCCATCGCGCAGTCCGCACTTCCGCAACGCGGTTTCGAGATCGGAAACACGCTTGTCGCCGTTGCCCGGATAATCGGCGGCGCTTCGGATCGGCGGTGCAGCCTTGCTCCCCACCGGGCGGTACTTTCCCACGCCCATATAGGGGACCTGCTGCCGTCCATTCACCGATTCGGGGACGACGCGTCCCGCTGCGTTCGCGATCAGTTCCGTTTTGTCGACCACTGGCATGATGACTCCCGTCGCCATCCGTTCTTACGAAACCAGACCCATCGCTTGGGCGCGCGCGATCAGCTTCAGAGCGCGCTGTACCACGGGAGGGTCGATCATCTTCGAGCCCAGGCTCACCACTCCCAGGCCCTTTTGTTGCGCTTCGTTATATGCGGCGACGATTCTTTGCGCACGCTCGATTTCTGCAGACGTGGGCGCGAAAGCTTCATGGATCACGGCAATCTGCATGGGGTGCACACATCCCATGCCTTCAAATCCCAATGCCCGGGAATTCATGCCCCAGCGCTGCAGGCCTTCCATGTCGCCCACATCACCGAATACCGAGTCGATCGCTTGCACTCCGGCGGCCCGCGCGGCGTTCACCACCCGCTGCCGCGCATACAGTGACTCCACGCCCCCCGATGTCTTCACGACGCCCAGGTCCGCTGTGTAATCTTCGAGACCGATGGTGATCGCGACAATCTGTTCGCTGGCCTTCGCAATCGCAAAAGCATTCTCGATTCCCAGCGCAGACTCCAGAATCGGCATCAGCCAGATGGCCCTCGTGATGCCGTAATTGGCTTTGATCTCCGCGATCCGCCGGTCCGCCTCGATGATCTGGTTCGGGTTCTCGACCTTCGGAATCAGGATCAAGTCCGGAGACTCGGGCACGACTTCGTCCAGGTCTTCCAGTCCGAGCGGAAGCTGGTTGATGCGTACCATACGCTCGCACTGCTGGAAATCAACCGCCCGCAGCGCATTCCGCACCAGCAAACGCGCGGCGTCCTTCTCGCCGACATGCACCGAATCCTCAAGATCGAGAATGATGCCATCGGCGCCATGCAGCGCAGCATTCACGAAATACTTGGGCTCACTGCCGGGCACATACAGCCGCGACCGCCGTATACGATCACGGGCAGACGGCTCAGGGAGTGCGATTCGTTCCGGAAGAACGCGTGTTCCCTGCCCCAGGCCAGCCCGCCGCACCGCGGCTTCGATCCGTGCCGCAATCACGAAAGGCAGCGCGCCCTCATCGTGAATCTGGACCCGAGCGTGGCGCACACCGAGCGCCTCCAACACTTCCTCAGCCTGCCTGCGAATGGAGCTACCGTAATATGCCTGCACGCGGGACTCGATTGCAATGTCTACTCCGCCCCGATCGCGAGGCTCGACCCGCACCTGAACGTCCGAGCGAATCTCAGCGCCGGAATGGCCGGCTTCGCCGGCCGCCATTTCCTTTTCCATCACATGGTTCATACTGCCAACTCCTGGGTTTCCAGGATGGCCATCGCCTCGCTGTCCGGCCCGGCCGCATCTTTATCCACCCATTCCTCATCCGGACGGATCGTGTGGAAGCGGACGGTGCACGTTACTCCGGGAAACGCGACGATGATTCGGAAATGTTTTGCGCCGTGCAGGTGCGAAATCCGCTCACTGAGCTCTCGCGCCAGGGCAAGCCCGCGGCCCAGCATTTCCAGCGGAGGCAGGCCGCCGTTCTCCAGATAGTCCTCGATGTGGATGTGGTTCACAAAGCACTCGTAAGCGGTGCGATTGGGGAAATCCATCCGTTCGACGCTCGCCGTCTTCTTGAGCGCCGATAAAAAAACGCAATCGTCAGCTTCCACAAAACCGCCATTCAACAGCGCCAGCAGCTTCTGCGGCAGAGCCTTGGGATCATCGAGATTCTGGTCGCGAATCTCGTCGTAAAGCACGTCCATCTGGTGGTTGGTCTTCACGCGAACTCCCGCTCCAGCCCGGCACAGACAGGCTCCCGTACCGCTTCCAACTTCCCCAGCACTGCGTCGGTCATCTGAACCGTAGTGGCGGCGCCCTGGCCGATCGCCTTTGCGCCTCCGGCAATCCGCATCATATCGTAGGTACGGACCTTTCCATCTTTTACCACGGCAGCAATGGCGTCGCGGATTTGGCGCCCTTTCCCCACCTCGCCCACATGCTCCAGCATCATCACCGCCGACAGAAACATGGCAATCGGATTGACAATCGCAGGATTCAGCTCCGCATATTTGGGTGCAGACCCGTGCGTGGGCTCGAACACAGCGACTTCGTCCCCGATATTACCTGAGGCGGCGAATCCGAGGCCACCAATCAGTCCGGCAAAGGCATCGGAGATCACATCGCCAAACAAATTCGAGGCCACGACCACTCCGTACTCTTCCGGATTCTTCGTCAGCCACATGGTCTGTGCGTCGATGTTGGTGGACCACAACGCGATCCCGGGATATTCCGTCGCGACCGCTTTCGCCTCATCCTCCATCATTCCCGAAGTCTCGCGCAACACGTTCGGCTTCTCGCAGATGGTGACGGATTTGTATCCATACCTCTTCGCCCACTCGAACGCCGCCTTACAGATCTTACGAGCAGCGCTTCGCGTGATGACTCGCACCGAGATCGCCAGATCAGGTCCCGCAACGGAAGCGAAAGGTTTGAATTTCGCATGCGTGGCTAGCGCAGCCCTAACCTGCTCGGGCGGATTCGTCCACTCCACTCCGGCGTAAAGCCCCTCGGTATTCTGGCGAAACACCACTACATTGACCAGCGGCTCTTCGAAGCCTCCCTCGGTCCGCTTGCGAATGAAGTTCAGCGGATTCCCGGGAAACGAAATGCAGGGGCGAATGCAGGTATCGAGATTGAATTTCTGCCGCATGGTGACGATCGGGCTGAAGTACGAATAGCCTTTGCTGCGAAGTTCCGGACGAAGCTCAGCTTCCGCCTGCTTCTTCGGCTTGGATGTGATCGCGCCAAACAATCCGAGCTTGTGTTTCGCCAGCAGATCGACGGTACGCTGAGGCAGCGCGTTGCCTTCGCGGCACCAGCACTCCCATCCAATGTCAGCATGGATGTATTCAGCGTCAAACTCGACCGCCTCCAGAACGCGCAACGCTTGCGGAAGAACCTGTTTTCCAATTCCATCTCCGGGCATAGTGACGACAGTATGTTTTGCCATGATTGCTCAGTCTCCTGAAACGACAGCGGGCTCGGAATGCGCTTGTTTCCGCTCGAGTCCCAGCTTCTTCGCGACTACGTTCTCTGCGCCGCCAGCCACCACCAGCGACTGCGGCACACTACCTAGCGACGGAAAGGCGAAGCGTTCCCCGCGCCACACGACACTGCTGGCGGTGAAATCAATGTCGAGCTTTTCCCCTGGAATGATGGTTGCTTCTTTTTCCGCGATCTCGCTGGCAAATTGTTCTTGCAGTCGCTTGATCAGCGCCGGGACCTCGATGCACAAGAATCCATTGTTATAGGCGTTGCGCAGGTAAGTCTGCGAAAAGCTGGCGGCGATTACCAGCGGGATGCCTTTGGCCTTCAGGCAAGTCACCGCTTGTTCCCTGCTGGACCCCGTACCGAAGTTGAAGCCTCCGACAATGACATCTCCGGCTCGCGTGCGCAGCGAAAATTGCGGATCGTAATTCTCCATCACTACCCGCGCCATCATCTCAGGCGTCATGTCGTCACGATAGGTGTGGTCCTTGCCGTAGATCGCGTCGGTGTTGACGTTGTCCGGCGGCATGAAAACGAGGCGACCCTGCACATGATGCGGAAATCCGGGCAGAATCTCCACGCGCTCGGCCGAGCGCCTATCGGTCGCAAACTCGTAATAATCGCGTTCCAGCTTACGATCTGAGAATTGAACTGCCCCGATAATGTAGCCGGCCACCGCCGAGGCAGCGACAACCGCGGGACTCGCCAGGTAGCACAGCGCCTCACGCGATCCCATGCGCCCTTTGAAATTGCGATTGGTCGAGGAAATGCCAACCTCGCCTTTTTCCAACAACCCGGTTCCTAGCCCGATGCACGGACCGCAACTCGGGGGAAGCGCGATCGCTCCCGCATCGAGCAGCGCCTGCCATGCCCCGCTCTCCTCTGCTTCACGCTGCACCCAGGCGCTCGCCGCAGCCACGTAGAACTTCACACCGGACGCCACTTTCTTGCCCCGCAGCACCAAAGCCGCCGCCTCCAGATCTTCCACCCGCGAATTCACGCACGAAATCAGATATGCCTTCTGGATCGCCACTCTCTCCTTCTCGATCTCCGATAGCGACTGCATCGCCTGCACTGTGTCCGGACCGGAAACGTGTGGCGTGACCTGGCAAAGATCCAGCACGATGCGGGCAGCATACGCAGCATCTGAATCCGGGCGCGGAGGATTCTTGCTCCATCGCTCGATATCCAGGTCGGTAAAGCGCTCGACTCCCTGCTCTTTCAGGCGCGGATGCACGTCTCGCAAGTAGCGAATCGTGACTTCGTCCGTCGGGAACCATCCCACGATCGGCCCCCACTCCGTGCTCATATTCGAGATGGAGAACCGAGCCTCCATCGAGAGGCTCGCCACACCGGGCCCCGAGAATTCAATCGCAGCATTCAACGCTTCGTCATGGTTGTAAAGTCCGCAAAGGGTGATGATGACGTCCTTGCCGCTCACTCCCTTGGGCAGCGTGCCCTCGAGCACAACCTGGATCGTGCGCGGAATCTGCCACCAGAACTCTCCGGTGGCCCATACCGCTGCCGCATCGGTGCGCACAATTGGCGTTCCAATCGCCCCCAGAGCTCCGTACATGTTGGAGTGAGAGTCCGACGCCACGACGAACGACCCGGGCACGACGTATCCACGCTCGACCATGATCTGGTGCCCGATTCCGGCGCCCGCAGGATAAAAGTCGACGCCGTGCTCGCACGCAAAGGCTTCAATCGCGCGGTATTTTTTCAAATTCGCTTCGTCATGATTCTGAATATCGTGATCGAGGGCGAAAACCAGCTGCTCGGGATCGAATATCTTCTTCGCTCCGATCGCCTTGAACTTGCTCATCACCGCTGAAGTGTTGTCGTGAGTCATGACGTGAAACGGACGGATCGAAACGAAATCTCCCGCCCGCAACGGCCGTGCAGGACCGTCCACCATATGGGCTTGCGCTATTGTTTCGACAATGGTCTGAGACATACGAACTCCTTCGCATAAACAGCCTGTGCGACCGGCCAACGAGGTTTAGGCCAGCACCGGTTTCCTCTTCGGATTCTTGCCGCGCAGGCGCGTCTTTCCGTTTGCTCTTGCCAACTTCGCCTGCCGAACATCGGCCTCCATCAATGCCATCAACTCGCTCACGGAACCCACACGCTCCAGGTTCCAGACCGCTTCTTTCACCTGCTTTTGAGCGCCTTCCGACAGCACGCCCTCTGCAAGAGCGGCGAACTTTTCTTCAATTTCCCGATCCGTCAGCGGATTGCGCGGATCGCCTTTGGGAAAGTCCAGTTGTTTGCTGAAGCAACGTCCATCTTTCGTATTGATATGCACGATTACCCTCTGTAAAGCTGGAAATACTTTTTCAATCTCGGGGTCTGCCACCACCTCGACTTTTTTCAGTTGCTCCCGAATCTTCGGGTCCAGAATCTTCTCCATGGTGAACTGCGCTGGAGTGACCTGGCGTTCGACCAGCGCTGCCGCAATCACATAAGGAAGAGAGTGATCGGCGGTCTCCTTGGTGCGCGGATCATACTTGCTGGGATCGGAAAGAATGTCAGCCGCCCGCGCCAGCGATCGAATCTGAATCTTTACTACCTCGTCGGGATGTAGGTCGTTGCTCTTGACCAAATCGAGCACGGCCGAGATGGGCGTGTGGGTCAACGCTTCGGTCGGAAACGCCTTCATACCGCACTGCGTGATCCGCCAGGATTCACCGAGTCCCTCGGTCAGCAGGTTGAGCTTCCACTCCGGACCGAAGACGCGGCTCAGCCCTTCTTTGCCATCAATCACGTGCTCGGGGCCGGAGTAGCCCTTCTCCGCCAGCAGCGCAGCCAGCACGCCACTCTGCGTCGCCATGGGATCGACCGTGTTCTTCATCATCGTCAGTTTCCCGGCAGTGACGGCGCCGAGTGTGCAATGGCGGCTGGCGGAAATGCCGATCGCATGCTGAATCTGTTCCCAACTCAGGTGCAGAGCACGCCCGGCAACGATCGGTGATACGAATGCCGTAAGCGTCGCGTGATGCCACCCGCGCTCGCGGATGCCGGGAAACGCCGCCTCGCACAGGCGCATCTCGAATTCATGCCCGAGCACCAGGCCCACGATCAGGTGCTTGCCACCGCTCCGCGCCCGCTCGCAGCACGCAATTGCCGCCGGAAAAATGTCAGACGGATGCGACGGGTCCTGCTTCCAATAAATGTCGTTGTAATCCATGCAGCGAATCATCAGCGCATTGGCCAGCGAGGCCGACACCGGATCGATCCGCTTGCCAGTGCCGATCACAGTCGCGCGTCCGGGTGCTGCGATCTCATCGAGCACCGCGAGCGCAATCTTCACATCGTGCTGCTGATAGCCCCCGAGGGCGCACCCAATCGAATCCAGCAAGAAACGCTTAGCTTGATAAATGGCTTCCGACGAGAGATGTTGATACTGCAAACCGGCCGCCCAGCGCGACATTTGGGCGGTCACCGTTTCTTTGGCAGGAAGGGTCGCATTCGTAGAGGACAAGGCTTGCTCCTTTATTTCGGTTCCACTCTGATGTTCTTAGGATTTTTAAACGGCAGAAACGCCATGAAGTCGGCGTGATGCACGATGAATGCTTCGGTAGTTCGCTTGACCAGGTCGCCTTCGGCGGCGTGGGCCGCAATAATGTGGCACACTGCGTCGGGCACTCCGCATTCCAGAGCCAGTGCCACACCAGTGAACGGATGCCGCAGCGCCTCTCCTCGCTCACTCTGCCGGCTTTTACCATCGGGGCCGAGTTCGTATTCCAGCAACTTGCCCACATCTGCGAGGATTGCGCCGGCAATCACTGTATCAAGGTCGACCGGCAATGCCCGTCCCATGAACGACTGCATGGCCCGGGCGCTCTCGCGCGCGATGTGCACCACGCAACGCTTGTGTTCCATAAATGTGATGGGGCAGTTCGGAACCAACAGCGTGAACGGAATCTTATTCAGATCGTCAAGTTTGAGAGGGCTGTGCTCGAGAGCTCTGATCCATGTCTCGGTGACTTGTTCCCGTAACTGAGGATTCTCGATCCAATCGATTTCCGGCCAAAGGCGCTTGATTGTCTCTCGCATACCGGGGTGCCAACCCAAACCCTTTAGGCTAGCTTGACGGCGAGACGGGAAGCCGCGATTGGGATCACAGCGGGTTGTGATTGAAATGCTGAAGGCAGGAAGTAACACTCTACAATATCAACGTAAATTGATGCAACAGCACGAGTTGGAGAGTCTCATGGCGAACTCAGCAGCCGCTGAATCTCTTTCTCAAAAACCGCCGCATCGGTCGCCCCGATGTGCTTGGCAGTGATCCGCCCGTCCCGGTCCAGCAGAAAAGTAATGGGCAATCCCAGCAGCCCTCCATAGGACTCTCCGATCTTCGCGTTGCCCATCACCACCGGATAGTTCATGTGAAACTGCTGGTAAAAGGCTGGCACCGGCTCGGGGCTGTCGTCCATCGAAACCCCAATCACCTGCAACCCGCGATCTCCGTACTTCTGCTGAAATTCCACGAAATGCGGGATCTCCTCGCGGCACGGATAGCACCACGTCGCCCAAAAATCGAGCAACACAACTTTTCCCCTATACGACGACAGCGTGAGTGGCTGCCCGCCAGGTTGCGGCAGTGTAAAGTCCGGTGCAAGCTTTCGCGGCTTAGTGCCCGTCACGCTGTCGTGCGCAAGTCCGGCTCGCCTCATCCAGCGGAATCCGGCACCAACCGCAAGAAGTCCCAGAATTACGACGAAGATCCACCTGTTTCCGGGCCGCAGAGTTACTCTCCCTTCGCCGTGGGATAGCCCTTGTCCACCCAGTTCGTCCCGAAATTGTCGGCGATGTAAAGCACCTTTATGTTCGTGAATCCCATCGCGTGCAACGCATCGTCGGACGGCTTCACATTGGGACAATGGCCCCACGGGCAGCATCCGCAATACAGCACAATAAACTTGGTTCGCGGCAATCGCTCCACGCGCTTGCGCAGTTGCTGCAATCCCGCCTCGCTCGACCCGGGCCCAATGTATTCAGACCCCGGAATGTGCGCCTGCGCGTACAGCACGTGCGAACCAACGTGGATGAGCAGCGGCTTCTCACCGCCCGCACTCTGCAGCAGCTTGACCAATTCTTCCGGACTGATCTGCCGCGCAGTGGGAATCGCAGTGGCCTGACCAATGGCTTGAGAGAGCAATGCACTAATGAGGGTTATCAAGATGAGTAAGGACTGGATGCACCTTCTTTGTGTTTTCATAATGGGCCTGATAAATCAGTTCGACGATGTCCAAAGGTAAATCGGGTCGCACCGCAATTCTACCCTCCCGCCACCTCCCGCAGCCTCTCCGCCGCGCTCTCCGGCGTGATGTCTCGCTGCGGCGTTCCCAGCATTTCAAATCCCACCATAAATTTTCGGATCGTCGCCGACCTCAGCAGCGGCGGATAGAAATGCGCATGGAAGTGCCACTCCGCATGTTCGCCCCCATCTGTCGGCGCCTGGTGAAATCCCATGGAGTAAGGAAAGGGCGCCTCGAATACTTTGTCGTAAGTCGCAGTCACTTGATGCAGCATCTGGCTCAGCGCCCGCGCGTCATCGTTACTGAAATCATTCGTGCTGCGCATGTGCCGCCGGCTACACACCAGCAACTCAAACGGCCAGACTGCCCAGAACGGCACCAGCGCAATAAAGCCCTCGTTCTCGCATACCACGCGCACCTGCTGCCGCCGCTCCAACGCAACGTAGTCGCACAACAAGCATCGCCGATGCTTCTTCAAATACGCACTCTGCGACGCCAGTTCCTTCGCCGGCGCGTCGGGAATCGAAGCCGTCGCCCATACCTGACAGTGCGGATGCGGATTGCTGGCCCCCATCATCGCTCCGCGATTCTCGAAAATCTGCACGTAATGGATGTCTTCCAGTCCGCCCAGTTCTCGAAACTGCCCCACCCACGTGTGGACGACCGGTTCGATCTCCTCTGGCGTCATGGTGGCGAGAGTCAAATCGTGCCGCGGAGAAAAGCAGATGACGCGGCAAATTCCCGGCTCGCCCTCGGCCACGAGCAATCCCATGTTTTCCGCATCCAGGCGCTCGCGGGCAGTTTGCGGCTTCAGCGCAGCAAAGTCGTTCTCAAACACAAACGTCGAAACATATTCGGGATTGCAAATACCTCCCGCGCGCGCGTTTCCCGGGCACAGATAGCAATTGGGATCGTAAGGAGGTTGCGACTCCGCCGGCAGTTTGGCGACCTCGCCCTGCCACGGTCGCGTCGTGCGATGCGGCGAAACCAGCACCCACTCCTGGGTCAGCGCATTCAGCCGCCGGTGAGGATCTTCAGCCAGTTTCAAGTTTCAGCCTCGCCGCATTGTACGACGAGCGCGGGTGGATACATTGTGCGGGATCTTTTTTCGAGGCAGGGTGAACTGGCGCCTTTGTCTAACCCGACTGCGGTAGGCCCACAGCGTCAAAGTCCTCCTGGCTGTGGATCCAGCCCTCCACTCCGTCAATTCGGACTTTGATCCAGACGTCTCCGTTTACGCTAAACGAGATTGCATTGGCATCCTCATTCCACGCGACTGGCACCCGGGCTTCCAGGTACTCGATCTTGCTCTGCGGCTGCACGATCACGTGTTTGGCCGTATAGCCATCGTCGGCTTCGGGAAACAGGCGTACGAAGGTCGGTTCAGTAGCTTCACGGTGTGCGTCCACCGTGATCGGATACGAGCAGCGTTCGACCCGTCCCTTGGAGGTTGTCTCCAGGCAGCGCCAAGCCGGC
>DASTCU010000061.1:0-7610 GCA_035710825.1 Candidatus Sulfotelmatobacter sp. | reverse complement strand
ATTCGCCTGTTGGCGCTGTGTAACCCAGGCCGCGGCAAAAGTCATCAATCCTCCGATTACGGATCCGGCCAAAGCGGCCAAGGCGGTGATATAGGCGGGATTCATGGCGCGTGCAGCCATCCTGAATTCACTTCGAATCGTCCGCCACAGATCCGGATTGGGGCGCGTTCGGCACGGCTGGATTTTTCAGCCGCACCAACAGCCAGGTCTGCGTTGTATCCGTATCGAAATGCACCAGGCAACTGGCGACGTCCTCAGTCAAATTCTGCAGGCCGGCCTCGATCACGGTGCTGCTATTCGAGGCGATTTTCCAGACTACCCGCTGGGTTTTCTTATTCACTTGGCCGGAGATTGGCGATACCTCTCCACTCAACAGGTTTTTATAGGCGCCGGTGACTACTCCATTTTGGTCGATAGAGATTTGGAAGAACATATAGGCGTCACCCTTTTCTTCCTGCACCATTGCCCAGACTCCAAGCGGCAGGTATTGGGGCTGCTCGCCGTCTTTAGGCGGCACTGGCGCCGGCGGCTGTTCCTTTGATGTATTCGCCGAATCAACGGCCTGTTGCTTATACTCCTTGGCGCTCGCCACCCGTTTTCCGTCAACGTAAACGTCGTCGCCCTCAAAGGTCACGTTCACGCCGTAGTCGTAGCTTCGAGAGCGGCCAGAATCGTAGCTTCGAGAGTTGCCGTAATCGTAGCTTCCAGAGCTGCCGTTGTCATAGCTTCCGGAGTTGCCGTATGCGCTGTCTAAAGCCAGCCACGTCGCAGCCGTGGCGTACGTCGCTGCTCCCCACCACCAGTATTTTTCGGCATAACTCCCGTATTTGTCGGCGTAACGCCAGTAATTGCCGTAATCCCGGCCGGAATAACCGCCGTAGTCCTTCCACCAGTTGGAACTGAAGTAGTTGTCAAAGCTATTCTGAATATTGTTAGTGACCTCGACCGCTCGATTGTCGCGATAGTTCTGAACATTATTCTTGTAATCGTTCCACTCCGGCCGGTTAAAGCTACCTGCTACATTCTGGTTGTTTCGGAACTCACTGATGTTATTCCAATCTTTGGGACGGTTCGCCTGAAAACCCGCCAGTTTGCCCTGATTCTGCCCACTCCAATTTTTCCAAAACTGCTGGTTAGCAAGTGGCTCTGGCGCTCTGTTTCCTAGTTCACCAGAGCCTTTCCCTGGAAGATTAGGAAATCCCTTTCCCTGCGGTCCCGGCCCCGGCTGCTTACGTTGCGCAATTGAGGGTAGAACCGATCCGTTTCCGTTAGGAAGAGATTGAATTTTCGATGGCAATTGCAGTCGGTTATTCCCGCCGCCCCCAAGCTTGCTGTTTGGAACCAAGCCTCCCGTCCGGCTAGAGCCTGGGCGGGAAATATTCGGGGGGCGCGAAGAGGCGCCCGGCTTGGGCCCGCCGCCCGCAAGCTTGCCATTTGGAACCAAACCTCCAATCCGGCTAGGTCCTGGCCGGGAAATATTCGGGGCGCGTGAGAAATTCGGCGGCCTTGAGATACCGGGTCCACCGCCAAAACCTGGCCCACGGCCGATCCCGGGTCCACCGCCGAAGCCCCCTCCAGCCACCGAGGGAGGCATGAATCCGCCGGGGCGTGGACCCATACTCGGCGGCGGGCCTGGAGGTGGACCAGGCAGAGCCATCGCATCCGTCTCTATCAGCAGCGGAAAGGCCCCGACCACGAAAGCGGATATTTTGAATAGCTTCAATTTCATTGATCAGTGAGAAAAATCCAGGTTATGGCTTTGATGGGGTGCGATGCACCACGATCTTTGGCAGTGATCCCTGCGACCCGCCGTCCAGTGTACGATTCTGCGATTCCCAAGTGAACTTATTGTCGTCGATCTTGGTGAGCACGTTTTCGGCCGTGGAGCGGCTACCGTCCGGCAACACGTTGGAAGCTCGGATCAACCAATGCCCAGCGTCATAAGACCAGCTCGATTCTCCGAAGCCGCCGTTACTATCAAAGATCCAGGAGCGAATCTGCTGGCAGTCTGGATCCCAGCCGACAATCTCCCAGCCATCTGTCTCGGCTGCCTCACCCTTGAGTTTGAATGTGCGCACCAGAAAGTTTTTGTCGCCTGCCCATTCGACTTTGGATTCGACCCTCTGGTCCGCATCTTTATTCTCCCAGTTTCCGATTAGCCATTTAAGCGCTCCTAACTGGGAACTGGCACTCGGAGCCGGCGCCGCCGTCTCCGTCAGTTGGCAAATTTGCCAGCGATCATTTTTCTTAGCCAGGACGGCTGCGTACCGGGTCGATTCGGTTAGACCGCTGGTTGCCGTCACGGTTGCAACCCCGCGATTCACCTGCACATCTGGTGTCAGCGATTTTACTTCCTCCATCGTGATGGTGATTTTGGCCCCTGGATTTGCCTGGAAGTTCTCGGCAAAGAGTTTTTCCATTTCGCCACGGCCTTTTGTTTCTACGCCGTCTTGATCGATGTAATCGATGTCTTCGGCGTAAAAGGCTGCCAGAATCTTTGCATCGCGTCGGTCATACGCTTCCTGGTACTTGCGGAATTGATCTTGGGCTGCCTGATATTCTGGCGATGATTGAATGGCCACCTGCTGTGTCTTCTGAGCACCCAGTGACGAATTATCGGCTGCCACGCTACTAGTAACGACTGAGAATGCCATGGCCATAGCGGTCACGGCTAACGATATTGTCTTCATTTTTTGGTTAGCTAGAGGTTTGTGCCTGGGTGGAATCTCCATTTTTTTGTTAACTGCACGCGGGAAATTATTGTTAATCACTTGCGTATAACAGTCTCCGCCATGCCGCCCATCAGCCGCAATTGCCAGAACGCCTACTTTATTTCCTTCTCAAAAGAGTTAGATGGGCTTCAAGGTCAGGCCCCTGTCGTTGCATCTAGAGAACCGTGCGTGAATCGAGGACTCGGCGGCAGTAATTAGCCGTAAGCTGTCCGTAAGCTGGCAGCCTCCCTGGGTTCTTCCGCGTCTAGTATCGCATTGCGACCGCGGAGTGGTCTAAGAGAATAGCCCAGGGGCTTTAGCCGGGTTTAACCCTGGGTAAGGTTTCGCGAACGACTGCGCCCTGAAAGCACCTCCACCTCGCTTCGCGGGTGCAATTCAGGGAAGGCGCGAGGTCCAATACTCCAAAACTCCATTACCCGGCCGCCCGGATTCGAGCTCGAGCACGAAGCGCCTTGTGAGGGCGAATCGTCCGTTTACATCTACCCAGGGCTAAAGCACTGGGCTATTCTGTTTAACCGCTACGCGGCGACCCATGGCTAAACTCCTGGCTTAATATTGACCCATTCGGCGGCGAAAGATGTCCGACCACTGCGGCGCAAGACCGAGTTACGCTGCGAGATTCAGCCTTTTCAAGAGCCTTGTAAACCGATGATCGCTCCGGAGTGGGTGAAAGAATGGCTCGACTGCCAGCAGGTTTACGAAATTTGTTTTGTGATCGACCGCTTCATCGAGGCGTTGAAATGCCAGATCGAAGTCTTTCAGTCCGATCGCTGCCAGAGCTTCTGCTAACGGAGTGATGTATTGGCTCGCTGCGAGTCGACGAAGCCCTTCAACGCATTTCTCGGCCTGCGGCTGCTTATCTTGCCGCGCGTATGCTGCGGCTAACAAGCCCATGTCCAGCGGAGATCGCCCAAGCCGAAGGCACTCGATGGTGGCATCATAATCCCGCTGCTGGAAATGCAACAGACCCTTGTAAAATAGCGCTTCCGGATAGTCGCGATCCAAGTCAAACGATCTTTCAAGATGCTCGGCAGCTGATCGATGGTCACCTTTAACGTAGTGAAGGTAGGCCAGCCGTGCGCAGTCGCTGGCGGACAGGGGATCCAATTCGATAGAGCGGCGGAGCGCTGCCTCTGCTGCTGGAATGTTGCCAAGGCACAGCAAAGCCATGCCAAGGAAAAAGTGAGCGGGCGCGTGGCCGGGTTGTAGTTCCAGCGCGCGGTCGTACAGCTTCAACGCTTCATCCCAACGATGCTCAAACCAGCCACGCATTCCGCCCAGGACCGTGCACGTTTCTCCCGAGTGGGGATCGAGAGCATAGCCGCGCTCGGCATTCGCTTTGACTTCGGGATACACGTCACGCCCGGACACAACACCGAAAAGAGAAAGAAAGCCGGCGGCCGCAGCCATGCCGCTATAGGCGAGAGCGTAATCCGGAAATGCGTGAGTGAGCTCCCGCAGCTGATCCAGTGCCGCGCGCAGTGTTTCAGGAGACTGTTGGTGAATGAGGAATCGGGCACGTAAGTACCTGGTATAGGCTTCGAGATCGCCGACGAACGGGTGTGCTCGTGCCCGTGCCGACGGCGGGTGAACTCGGAGCAACGCGGCAACGGATTGGGCTATCTCCTCTTGAATTGCAAACACATCCTTTAGTTCGCGGCGGAACACTTCTGACCAGAGCTCATAGCCGGATTCAACCTGGATCGCCTGCGCCGTGATCCGCAGTTTTTCGCCCGCTTTCCTGACGCTTCCTTCGATAACGACATCGGCATTGAGACGCCGGCCGACTTCGCGGATATCGACGGACATTCCCTTAAACTGGAATGCCGACGACCGCGCGATGACCTTCAATCCTGTGATGTGCGTGAGCGAGTTGATGATTTCTTCGCTGATCCCGTCGCAAAAATAGTCTTGCTCCGGCTCCGGGCTCATGTTCACGAACGGCAGTACGGCAAGGGACGCACCCATTTGGACTGCAGCGCCGATTTCCTGGTGTGGCTTTTGGGGCTCTACGTCCAACCAGCGAAAAATGGGTACGTAACTGCCGGGCCGCAGGCCGATCAGGACAGGGTCATTTCTCCCCGGACCTTCGTAATATTCCTTCAACTTCGTTCTAAGGCGGCGAGCCTCAACCCGCACAATGGCGTCAACGTTCGGATCGTATTTGGACGAGCGGTCGAATACCTCCATTGCGATCGAGAACTCTTTAAGACGGTCGAGATCTCCGCAAAGGGTCCGATTCACCACGTGCGTGAGGAACCGGCACAGCCGAGCCGAGGGAATGAACTTTGGGCTATCCACAATTCGCGCCAATTGCTCGCGAACAGCAGTCTCCGGCACCGCGTCCACCGCAGTTTTGCCAGACATTTCTGCTGATGACGAGCGAACCATGGGGAGCGATCCACGATAGCGAATAACAAATCGCAGATAGCTCAGAGTGGACCCTCCGCTATTTGCTATTCGTTATTTGCTATCCTGAATATCTCACAATCTCCGCGGAAAGCCTTTAGAGAGTGTACCGTCTTCGGCAGAGAGTGTGATCGGACTTTGGAATTAACGCAACGGCAACCCGCAGCTTACGGCAACTTACGGCAATTCGCGGGTCCGCTTAGCTACGCTGTAATACAGTGGAAGCCGATGCACGCTGAAGAACCGGCAAAGACAACAATCGTGGTATGCGCAACGAGACTAGGACCCTCGATCGAGAACGAGATGGAAGCACGTGGCATCAGAGTGCGATGGGCATCTAGTATCACGGCGGCTACTGCTTTGCTCGATTCGGCGTCCAATGGAGCCGTTGTCATCACGGAACTGGCGCTTAGGGATGGCAACTGGAGAGACTTGGTCGAACTGCTAAGGCGTATCGGCAAACCCGTTCGGATCGCACTCGTGAGTCCAACCCGTACCTCTGAGTTGTGGTGGGATGCATTGGAATGCGGCGTAGAAGATATACTGCTGGCGCCCTTATCGGTTTCTCGCGTCTGCGAATACCTGGACATCCAATGATCTACAAAAAGGACGCCACAGGTTTACTGCAAAGCGTCCTTGGATTAAGCCACGGTCCGTGGCGATGGTCGGCTGGTGTCCAAGCTAGCGTGGCTGCCGCAGTGCCGCTCGCCGCATTCACGTTGACGGGCCACCAATCGCTCGGGCTCTTGCATCCCTTACCAGGGGCAAGAAAAGTGAAGGTCGCTGTTTCTAACTTTACTCGCATCGCCCATAATACGAAGAGATTAAACGCAATTATACAAGCAACCGCTGAAGTGTGATCGAGCTGTCAAGACAACTGGCGCACGATGATGAATGTGTCCTTTATCGTGCGCGGAGCGAGGAAGATGGGTCCGAGGTTCTGGTTTTGACACCTGCGGTGCAATATCCCGCACCGGATGTTCTGAAACGCCTGGAGCACGAATACTCCTTGCGCGAAGAGCTCGATCGGGAGTGGGCTGTTAGGCCCCTGGCGCTGAATCGCCGCAGAGGACAGGTGATGCTGGTGCTGGAGGATCCCAGCTCCGCGGCTGCGAGCCTCGACAGGTTTTTGAGGCCCGCGTGCATAAGCGAAGGCGGAAGCGAAGCAGGCGGGCAACCGATGGAATTAGGCCGCTTCCTTCGGTTAGCGGTTAATCTGGCGGCTGGACTGGGCAAGCTTCATCGCCGCGGGCTTATACACAAGGATATCAAGCCGACTCACATTCTGGTTGACCTTGAAACCAACAAAGTGTGGTTCACCGGTTTCGGAATCAGTTCGCGCTTGGCTCGCGAACGACAGGCGGCTGAATCTCCGGAAGTGATCGCCGGCACATTAGCCTACATGGCGCCGGAACAGACTGGACGCATGAATCGGTCGATTGATTCCCGCAGTGATCTTTACTCGCTAGGGGTCACGTTCTACCAGATGCTCACCGGCACCTTACCCTTTACTGCGTCCGATCCAATGGAATGGGTGCACTGCCATGTGGCGAGACAGCCCCTGCCGCCGGCCGAGAGGCGGACGGAGGTGCCGGGCGTTATCTCGGCAGTCGTCGTGAAGCTGCTCGCCAAGACCGCTGAGCAGCGCTACCAGACCGCCGCCGGTCTCGAGGCCGATCTGCAGCGCGCCCTGGCCGAATGGGAGAGTCGGGGGCGAATCGACGCCTTCCCGCTGGGCGCGCGCGATCTGCCTGACCAGCTGCTGATCCCCGAGTGCCTTTACGGGCGCGAGCGCGAGATCGCGAGCCTGCACGCCGCCTTCGATCGCGTGGTGGCCGGGGGCGGGCCGGAACTGGTTCTGGTCACGGGCCAGGCCGGAGTTGGCAAGTCCGTAGTGGTGCATGAGCTGCACCGTGCGATGCCGCCGGCACGCGGCCTGTTGGCGTCCGGCAAGTTCGACCAATACAAACGTGACATCCCCTACGCCAGCCTGGCGCAGGCCTTGCTGAACCTGATCCGGCCTCTTCTGGCGAAGAGCGAGGCCGAACTGGCATCATGGCGCGCCGCGCTCACCGCGGCGCTTGGCCTAAACAGCGCGCTCATGGTGACACTGCTCCCCGACCTCGAACACGTCATCGGCCCGCAGCCGCCGGTACCGGCCCTGCCGCCGCGCGACGCGCAGCGCCGGTTCCAGCTGGTGTTCCGGCGCCTGCTCGGCGTCTTCGCCCGACCGGAGCATCCGCTCGCGCTGTTCTTAGACGACCTGCAATGGCTGGATGCAGCGACGCTCGATCTCCTCGAGGACCTGCTGACATCCGACTTGGCTGACCAGTCGAGCTCGGATCCTGCAGAGCAAAAGCTACGTCGGACGTTGCAGCCGGATCTGCGACACCTGCTTCTTATCGGCGCTTATCGGGATGACGAGGTCATGCCTACGCATCCTTTGATTCGGCGGATGGCAGCGATCCG
>DASTCU010000060.1:0-2344 GCA_035710825.1 Candidatus Sulfotelmatobacter sp. | reverse complement strand
CGTAACGCCGTCCTTGGTGATGGTCGGCGAGCCGAACTTCTTGTCGATGACCACGTTGCGGCCCTTGGGGCCCAGCGTGACCTTTACCGCGTCCGCCAAAATATTGACGCCGCGTAGAATCGCCTGCCGCGACTCTTCTCCGTGAACAATCTGCTTTGCCATAAGTAGTTTCTCCTCGTGAAATTTGGATGTTCGCGTCGCGCTGTATTGTCCGGTTTGCTTCGCTCACCGGACGCGCGGTCGCTCACTCAGATCCTTCACTCGCGCAAAAGCGGCGCTCGTTCAGGATGACAAGTCGTTAAAATTACTTGCGAGCTCCGGCGGGTTCTTTCTTGGCAGCGCCGCTCAGGATGCCCAGAACTTCCTCTTCGCGCATGATGATGAACTCTTCACCATCCAGCTTGATTTCGGTTCCGGAATACTTGCCGAACAGGATGCGGTCGCCCTCTTTCACATCGAGCGGACGAACCTTGCCCTCTTCGTTGATTTTGCCTTTGCCGACTGAAATAACCTCGCCCTCCTGCGGCTTCTCTTTGGCCGTATCGGGCAAAATGATTCCGCCGCGGGTGGTTTCAGCTTCTTCCACGCGCCGCACCAGGATGCGGTCGTGGAGTGGGGTAAACTTAGCCATCGCTAGACTCCTTTCGTGTGAATTGCGTTTATTTTGAGTTGATTACAGGGTGCTGGCCAGCTATTAGCAATCCAAGCTGACGAGTGCTAATTCTAGAAGGATGGGTGGGTGGATGTCAAGTGGGTGTACTCGTCCAGTAGATTAGTGACACTTTTCATTCCTTTCTCTGAGATGAAGCCCGCAGCAGGAACTGCTGCGGGGTTAAGTAACCGAGCGATTGATGCGGCCGCACGGTGTTGTAGATCTTTTCCCACTGCCGCAGTTCGCGATTGAGCCGATTCATCTCCAACGAACAGGGGTTGACCTGGTAGAACTCCTCGGTGTGAGTACGCTGGGCGCGCTCCACCGAGCCGTTGAGCTTGGGAGATCGCGGCGGTAAAACGAACAAGCGCAGGCCGCGTTGCTGGCAGGCCTGCTCGAAGTCGGCGGCGAACTCGGAACCGCCATCCACCTGCAGAGCACGGATGGGAAAGGGCATGCGGTGCAGCAGGGTTTGCAGGAACTGGGCAGCGGTCGAGGCGGTGGCCCGAGTGTGGGCTTGGATCACATCCCAACGCGAGACCACATCGCGGGCGGTGAACTGCTTGAAGATTATGCCCGGCAGGGGACGCACTTCCAGGGTATCCACCTGCACCAGGTCTCCGGGCCGGGAAACCGCGTACTGCTTGGGTTTGCGGATGGCATAAGGGCGGGGGCGCAGGGCGCGGCGGCTGCCGGCCACGCCGCTGCGGGGCGGCTCCCTCAGACGACCGTGGCGTTTCAGTTGGCCCAGGATGCGGCCCACCATGGAAGTGGAAACCTGCATCTGCTGCTGGTGCAGCAGAACGGCGAGCTTGTCCTTGCCCCAGCGGGGATAGCGCTGGCGCAGGGCCAGGACGCGATCGGCCAGGCGGGTCGACCAAGTGGGCTGGCGGTGCCGGTGGGGGCGGTGAGAGCGCGCTTCCAGGGTAGACAGGTTCAGCGCATCGTAGCGACCCTGCCAGCGATAGAAAGTCTGGCGACTGATCCCGAAATGGCGGCAAGTACGGGCCACGTTCTGCGTGCGGCGGTAGAAGTCCATCCACTCTAAGCGGACTCTCGCCTCCCGGCTCAGCTCTTTCCCCGTGCGCGCCAGCTGGCGCGCACGGGGAAGTTCTCCATCATGAACTTGCATTCCGACACTCTATTCGAGTGTCACTAATCATTCTGAACGGGAACAGAGAACTGTATACATATCGTCATACCGGGTTAGAAAAGTCCCCCACTGTCCAGAGTGAGACGTGGTAAAGGTAGGGCCGCTTTCGCGTATAACGGCCATCTGCAACATGGATGTATCACTGGATGGACTTGGTTCCCACTGGCTGCGAGACAGACGTGACCTCGAAAAGATAGGTCCATAGAGTTTCTTCAAACTCATAGGCGTGGAGTATGCGAGGCCCCGAGCTATCTTCACCGGAGTTGAGCTATTGTCATCGGGCGCAATTACATCGACAACTTGCGCGAAGAGAAAAAAGAATGGCACGCCTAGGAGATGCGCATGGCTGCCATTCTCTTCACCCGCTGTCGCGGCCATGCGTCTTTGCTTCGGCGTGCTGTAATCCGGCCTGCTGAAAAGCTCCTGGTTGCTGAATCCGTGATAGAAAAGAGCATCGATCCAGGCGATATCAGCGCTGGAAAAAGTCTCGTGGGCGTTTGCATTGCCGTGCTGCGCACCTTCCATAACGCCGCACAGAA
>DASTCU010000059.1:0-34501 GCA_035710825.1 Candidatus Sulfotelmatobacter sp. | reverse complement strand
TTTCTTCTGGTGTGGGTGCTGGGCGCTCTGATCTCGCTGTGCGCCTGCTTCGCATTTGCCGAGTTGGGCTCGATGTTTCCCGACTCCGGCGGACAATACATTTATTTGCGCGAAGCTTATGGCGACCTGATCGCGTTTCTTTATGGCTGGATGCTGTTTGCCGTCGCCAACGGCGGCACCATCGCCGCGCTCTCGGTGGCATCTGCGGCTTACGTCGGGCAAGTGGTTCCATTTGTCTCGCAAGAGCATGTTGTCTTCTCGATGCTGGGGATCGTAGTCACCCGCGCGCACTTGTTCGGCCTGGTGCTGATCGCGGTGCTGACGTGTGTGAACGTGCTGGGATTGCGTTGGGGAGCGCTGCTTCAGAACGTCTCCACCCTGACCAAGTTCACCGCGATGGCGGCATTCGTCACGCTGGGATTTGCCATTGGCAAAGGCAACTGGTCGAACTTCCACGCACACGGAGTCCCGTTAAGCACAGGCCTCAGCCCCGCACAGTTGATTTCAGCCATGGGCGTGGGATTGATCGCGGTCTTCTGGGCCTATGACGGATGGGTTTACATCACGTGGGTGGCAGGCGAGGTGAAGAACCCGAGGCACAACGTGCCGCTGGCCATGGTTTTGGGTGTGCTCACGGTGGGAGTGATCTATATCGCGATGAACCTCACCTACATCTATGCGATGCCGCTCAAAGAGATCGCGAAGAACGAAACTATCGTGCACGCGGCGGCGATGGTTCTGTTCTCCTCTCAAGCCGCGATGTGGCTATCGTTGATGATCGCGGTGTCGTGTTTCAGCGCGGCCGCAACCTGCACCCTCGCGGGCGCGCGCGTCTATATGGCGATGGCGCAGGACGGCGTCTTCTTCAAGCGCATGGCGGTGATTCATCCCAAGTGGCGCACGCCGGCATTCAGCCTGATTGGGCAAGGGATCTGGGCCGCATGCTTGACGCTGAGCGGTCGCTACGACCAGCTTTATACGTACGTGATCTACGGCATGGTGCTCTCTTACACGCTGACGGTGATCGGGATGTTTTTGCTGCGCTGGAAGCGCCCGGACATTCCGCGGCCGTATCGCTGCACGGGATATCCGCTGCTTCCTGCGATCTACGTCGTGATTGGTGCGGCCTGGACACTGAACACCATCATCACGCGGCCCACGCAGGCGTTTTGGGGAACGACCATCGTGCTGATCGGGATCCCGGGATATTTGTATTGGAAGCGTAGCAACCGCAAGGCTGCCGCTGCGGAGTAAGTGATGTTCGAGCGCTACACGGAGAGGGCGCGGCGGGTAATCTTCTTCGCGCGGTATGAAGCGAGCCAGTTCGGATCGCGCGAAATTAACACCGAACATCTGCTGCTCGGATTCCTGAGGGAGGAACCCGGCTTGGTATATCGGTGGATACCGAATCTGCACCTAGAATCTGTTCGCAAGAAAATAACAGAACGGTCCGAGCGACTTGATCCGATTCCAACCAACGTTGACCTGCCGCTGAGTCCGTCCGCGAAAAACGCCCTCAATTATGCGGCTGAGGAAGCGGATCGGCTTGCCCATAGGCACATCGGGACGGAGCACCTACTCTTGGGTCTTCTTGACGAAGCCATTTGCTTTGCGGCCACGCTGATGCGTGAAGCAGGAGCGGATGTGGACCGTTTGCGACTGCAGATATCTCAACTGCCGGATGAACCGTGGGCGACCCAGCGCTTTGCTCTCCCTGCTCGCCGCCCCCCGGAGCAAATGGTTGAAATCCACAATTTCCATTTGAGAGCGGATCACGTCCGAGATCGCGTAGCTTATTGCCACGAGTACAACTGGCACTGGCAAAAGAAGGCATGGGCGAACAAAGATCTTGTCGTGAACCGACAAACCGGGCAATTCACGTTGAATCTTGACCTCGCGTGCAACTCCTCCGAGTTTGAACTCGTGAAGGAGGCTTGGAAACAGGATCGCTGTGTCGTTTGCACATGGGAGCTATTTGAATGCAGCGATCCAGAACACGGCATCGGGTACACAAATGGCCGTGATTGGCTTTGCTCTGAATGCTACGAAAAATTCGTGCGCGGTCCCGGTCACTCCCCGAAATTTAATACCGATCCGCGGGCTTAGACCGGAGTCGCGGTCTTGCGCGGCGGATTGAGGAACGGCAGGCTCGTCACCTTCACGTTCGCCTTCAACCGGATCGCCTCGATCGTGATTTCCATTTGCAGCGGCGTTCCCGGCTTGGAGTGTTCGGTCTCGAGACTGGCCAGCGCGATCATTTTCTTCAGAGTCGGGGACCAGCTTGTGGTGGTCGCTTTGCCCACCTGCTTGTCGCCCGAATAGACGGGGACGGCCACGCGCGACGCCTGCGACGGCGCGGCAGGCGTCAGGCCGTAACGTTCGTAGAGTTGCTCGACGTCGGTCCAATCGACTTCGAGCCCGGCGAGCTGGCGTGGAACCCCATTCTTCGCATCACGTTCGAGGGCGCGCTTGCCGATGAAATTCTCTTTCTCCAGATGCACCATCTTGGCGAAACCCAGTTCGTAGGGCGAAAACTTCTGCGATGGGATCAGCGCCTTCTTGGAGCTGGTGTAGTCAACTTCGATCAATAGCAGACCAGCCTCGACGCGCGCCACGTCAAGCGCGAGCATCCCAGCGGCGTGCAGGTCGAACTGCTTGCCTTTCTCGGCAAGCGCGTCCCAGACTTTGACCGCGTCTTTCCATGGAATCCAGACTTCGTACCCCAAATCACCGGTGTAGCCGGTGCGGGAAATGTCGACTGGGACGCCGGCAATTTTTCCGCGCGTCACGCGGAAATATTTGAGATTGGCGATATCGGCTTCGGCGACGGCTTTCAACAGCTTTGCCGAGGTCGGGCCTTGCAGCGCCAGCGCGGCTACTTTTTCGGAAATATCCTCGATCTGGACGTCCATGTTGAGGCCATTTTGGCGGAACCAGCGCAGGCTGGGATCGGCCGCGGTCCAGCGATAAACATTCTCTTCGAGGCGTGAGATGGTGCCATCGTCGATGACCTTTCCCTCTTCATCGCACCAGCAGCAGTAAATCACCTGGCCCACTTTGACTTTGTTAATGTCGCGCGTGATGACGCGGTTCACCAGGCGGGTCGCGTCTTTGCCGGTGATCAGGTACTTGTACAGCGGAGAAATGTCGATGAGCGCGGTGGCGTTGCGGATGGCGTTGTACTCGTGCTCGTGGTGGACTTCGTACACACTCACCGTGTAGAAGCCGGACCACTCGCGGTAATTCAGGCTGTGGCAAAGCGGGAAGGTACGCTCGTGAAATGCAGTTCCGATGGGCAAGATGGCTCCTCAATGACTGAAGCCGGATTATATGCAGGGAGCAAGCCGGGCGGCAAGTTGACTCCGGGTCCGAGCGTGGGTAAAGAGCAGACAAAACGCGCTGTTCCCGATAGAATGGCGAATCACCATGCGGATCATCCTTCCAACTTCATGCAATCTCCTTCGCAGTTGGACCGTGCTTCCCAGCGGGCTCTAATCTCGCTACCGCCTGCTTCCCTGCGCGAGTATTATTGCGTTTCCTGACATCCGTACGTTCAAGCTAAAAGCTAGGAGCTCAGAGCCAATGGCTGGTTCCAATTCATACGATGTGATCGTGATCGGCGGCGGCCACAACGGGCTGGTCAACGCCGCCTATCTGGCGCGCGCGGGCAAGAAAGTGTTGGTGCTCGAGCGGCGTTATGTGCTGGGCGGCGCGGCCTGCACCGAAGAGATTGTGCCAGGATTCAAGTTCTCGGTGTGCTCGTACGTGGTCTCGCTGCTACGGCCGGAGATCATTCGCGATCTCGATCTTCCCCGCCACGGCCTGGAGATTCTCCCTCTCGATGGCACTTTCACGCCCATGCCGAGCGGCGATTATCTTTGGCGCGTGAACGATCACGGCAGGACGCATCGTGAGATCGCGCGCCACTCCCGCGTGGACGCCGAGGCATATGACGAGTTCGGCAAAGCGATGCAGGCCATGTGCCGCTTTGTGAAGCCGATTCTCAGCATGGTGCCTCCGGATCCGACCACGCTGAATCCGCGCGAACTGATGAAGCTGCTGTTCATAGGGCGGCGTTTCCAGGGCATGTCGAGCTACGACAAATACAACCAGGTGCAGCTCATGACCATGAGCGCCATTGATTTTCTCGATCAATGGTTCGAAACCGACGTGCTTAAGGCGACGATGTCGGCATCGGGCATCATCGGAACATTTCTGGGCGTACGCTCACCCGGAACTGCCTATGTGTTGCTGCATCACTACATGGGAGAGATTGATGGCGCATTCCGCGCGTGGGGATTTGCGCGCGGCGGCACAGGTGCGATCTCGAATGCGATTGCCGACGCGGCGCGTGAGGCCGGAGTCGAGATTCGCACGAAGGCGGCAATTTCGCAGATCATCGTAAAAAACGGCAAGGCCAAGGGCGTGGTTCTTTCCAATGGCGACGAGATCTATGCCGATGTGATTTCTTCCAGCGTCGATCCGCGGCTGACCTTCACCAAGTTCATGGGGCCTGAGCACCTTCCGGGAGACTTTCTGGAGGAGATCAACCGCTACAAATTCCGCGGCTCGTCCGGCAAGGTGAACATGGCGCTCGATGCGTTGCCGAACTTCAAGTGCATGCCCGGACCCGGTGCTCACCTGCGCGGCGCGATTTCGATCTCGCCGTCGGTCGAGTATATGGAGCGGGCTTATGACGACGCGAAGTATGGCAACTTCTCCAAGCGTCCATACATTGACATGGTCATCCCGTCACTGACCGATCCCTCGGTCGCGCCGCCGGGCAAGCACGTGCTCTCCTGCTTCGTACAGTATGCGCCGTACAAGCTGCGCCCTGGGCTGAATTGGGACGATCAGAAAGAGGCCTTCGGCAACACGGTAGTCGATACGATTTCCGAATACGCGCCGAACTTGAAAGACATCATCATTCTGAAGCAGGTGGTCACACCGCTCGATCTGGAGCGCGAGTGGGGTTTGAGCGAGGGCAATATTTTCCAGGGCGAGTTGTCGCTGGAACAGCTCTTCTTCCTGCGCCCGGTCCCGGGCTGGGCACAGTACCGCACGCCGATCAAGAACCTCTACATGTGCGGCTCGGCCACGCATCCTGGTGGCGGCATCATGGGCGCAAACGGCCGGCTGGCGGCGTTGGAAATTTTGAAAGACATCAAGGGAGCGGCCTAATGGCGGGGCAAACGGGAAATAACCAGCGAGATGTCGTCATCATTGGCGGCGGACATAACGGGCTGGTCACGGCATTTTATCTGGCCAAGGCGGGATTAAAGCCACTCGTCCTCGAACGCGGCGCGCAGGTTGGCGGGGCTGCAGTGACCGATGAATTTCATCCGGGCTTCCGTTGTTCAACCCTGGCTCACACCGCGGGGCCGATCCGGCCCGACATCGTGCGCGACATGCAGCTGGAAAAGTACGACTTGCGGCTGATCACCCCTGATGTCTGTGTAACGGCGCTTTCGCCGGATGGACGGGCGCTCACGCTGTATCAGGACGTCGGCAAGTCGGCGCAGGCAATTTCCGCCTTCTCGCAGAAGGATGCAGGCAAGTACGCGGAGTTCGAGCAGTCGCTAGGGAAGATCAGCAAGGTCATCGGCGATGCGCTGGCGACCACGCCGCCTGATATCGACGATCCCAGCCGCAGCGATTTGTGGAGCATGCTGAAGACCGGGCGCGCGATTCGCAAGCTGGGGAAGAAAGACATGTTCCGGCTGCTGCGCTGGGGGCCTATGGCGGTCGCCGATCTGGCGTCGGAATATTTTGAAACAGAATTGCTGCGGGCGGTGATTGCCGCTCGCGGCGTTTTCGGGACATTTCTTGGGCCGTGGTCGGCGGGAAGCGCGCTGGTTCTGCTGATTCGGGCGGCCGGTGATTCGCATCCGGCAGGCTCGGCATGTTTTGCGGCAGGAGGAATGGGCGCACTCACGCAGGCAATGGCGTCGGCTGCAAAGGCTGCAGGTGTGGAGATCCGCACTGGCGCGGAAGTGATCGAAATTCAGGTGCAGGATGGCGCGGCTACCGGCGTATTGCTCTCCACGGGAGAAGAAATTCATGCCAAGGCGGTTATCTCCAACGCCGACCCGAAACGCACGCTGCTCAAGCTGACGGACCCGGTTCATCTGTCACCGGACTTCGTGCAGAAACTGCAGCACTACCGCGGCAACGGAACGGTCGCAAAGGTGAATCTCGCACTTTCCGCGCTGCCGAAGTTCACGGCTCTGCCAAATGGCGACTCGACCGCGCTTAGGGGCCGAATTCATATTGGCAACGAAATCGATTATCTGGAGCGGGCTTTCGACGAGTCGAAGTACGGCAACTTCTCGCGGCAGCCGTATCTGGAAGCCACCATTCCATCGCTGACAGACCCGACACTTGCGCCCGAGGGCAAGCACGTCATGTCGATCTACATGCAGTACGCGCCTTACAAACTGAAGGGGGACTGGGAAGAGCAACGCAAGGCGCTCGGGCAAACGGTGGTAAAGACACTTGCGCAATACGCGCCGAATTTGCCGGAGCTGATTTTGACGCACCAGATCATCACGCCGCATGACTTGGAAGAAAAGTATGGACTGACCGGTGGCCAGATCTTTCATGGAGAGCTTGCGCTGGATCAGTTCTTCACCATGCGTCCGCTGCTCGATTGGGCGCGGTACCGCACGCCGATTGAGAACTTGTATTTATGCGGGAGCGGAACACATCCGGGCGCGGGGTTGACTGGTGGATCGGGAGCGAACGCAGCGAGAGAAATCGGAAAATTGATCAAGAGATGAGAGTGGTTACATGAAAATCGCTTTCTCGCTTCACGTTGCGGTCTTCCTTTTGGTGTTTCTGTCTCAAGTTGACCTGCTGCTCAGTAGCCAATCTTCATCGTCGGTGACTGCCCCGTCGAAAATAGTGCCGGAAAGCGGATTCCTTTCTCCGGGCAAATACACAAATGCATACTTTGGTTTCTCCTTGCCAATACCACAGGAGATCAACTTGCGCGAACGAACCCTCTCACTCAATAGATCAGCGCGGAATCATTTTCTCCTCGGGTTCCACTCTCCCAATGCAGGCCTGGTTAGTTTTTCCATTACTGCGACAGAAGCACCGGGCGTATCTGAAAAAGAATCAAAGAAGGTCACAGCGGGGCCGAACTCATCGAAGTCTACGGAAACCAAAATTGGGGGCAAGACCTTCTGGAGAAGCGAGTCATCCACCAAGACTGGTGATCGCACCATGCAACGCGTCGTTTTTTCGACGTCCTTGGATAACTATGTGCTGCAATTCGAATTCGTTTCGTTCAGTTCGGATACTACCAGGGAGATAGAGCGGCATATAGGGCAACTGGCATTTTTTGATCCGTCTCAGGCGAAATTCATAGCGGGTGCTGACAGCAAACCTTACATGCCGGGTGCTGCTAACTTTCCCGTTAGCTGCATTGCGCAGCTGAGCTTCGGGTCGATTTCCGGAAACCTTTACCGCAACGAGGACTTGAGGTTTGAATATCAATTTCCGGAAGGCTGGGTGCTGATGAGCAAGGCAGTGAACGGAAGATCGGGCGAGGACGGCCAATTTATGTGGGGTAATTCTCCGGTCGCCCAAGAAGAGCATGAGGGTATAGGTCAATGTACGAGGACTCTGCTTTTCGTAAGACGCTACCCGGAAGCTCCATCAACCGGGGAGTTCAATCCCATGGTGCTTCTTCTCGCCGCTGACCCAAAATGTTTTTCCGGATCTGGTTTTCCAAAAGCGATCGACGATCGTCCAGCAATTCAAGAACTTGCCCGGCAGATCGTGCATTTCTTCCGGACTACTACGACGACGCCCCAAGGCCCCACAACGGCTCGCGCCATAAGAAATGCTGGCCGAATAATGATGGAAGTGTCTCAGTCCTTCATTCTGAATGCTCCAGGACAGACCGCGCCCGTGACTCTTCTTACCTCAATATTGATCATGCAGGCCGGGGATAATTGGGTAATGTGGGTATTTGCCAGTGGCGGTAAAGCGGACATGGAGGAACTGCTGAGCACGAAGATCTTTTTCGACGACCCTGTCGCACTCCCGGCTAACCCGTAGACCCGGACGACAACGCTACCATGAAAACTTCCGCCATCCTGCTCATATCCTGTCCCGACCGCAAGGGTGAAGTCGCGACCATCGCGGACTTCATTTACCGCCATGGCGGCAACATCTTGCATGCCGACGAGCACGGGGACGGGGAATCCGGTCTGTTCCTCATGCGCGTCGAGTTTGATCCGAAAGATTTCGACATTGACCTTGCCAATTTCGGCAAACTTTTCTCGCCGGTTGCGGAAGCTTTCGCGATGGATTGGCGACTGGCCCAGTCCTCGCAGCGGCCGCGCATGATCATTCTGGTTTCGAAGTACGATCACTGCCTCGTGGATCTGCTCTATCGCCATCAGAGTGGAGAACTGGCCTGCGAGATTCCTCTGATCATCTCCAATCATCCCGACAACCAGGCAATTGCCGAGTTCTACAAGATTCCTTATGCCGTTGTCGCTGTCAGCAAGGACAACAAGGGCACGGCTGAGGCCCGAATTCAGGCACTGATTGACGAGCACCGGCCGGATTTCATGGTTCTGGCGCGCTACATGCAGATTTTGTCGAACGAGTTCGTTAACCGGTATCCGCAGCGCATCATCAACATCCACCATTCCTTCTTGCCGGCCTTTGTGGGGGCCCGGCCTTATCATCAGGCATTTGAGCGTGGAGTCAAGCTGATTGGCGCGACCAGCCATTACGTCACGGAGGTGCTGGATGACGGCCCGATCATCGAGCAGGATGTGGTTCGCGTCTGCCATCGCGATACGGTCGAAGATCTGATCCGCAAAGGCCGGGATCTGGAAAAAGTCGTGCTCTCGCGCGCGGTGCGAGCCCATGTTGAGAACCGCGTTCTCGTCTACGGCAACAAGACTGTCGTCTTCTGATCACCGCTCCGGAGGTCCATGTACTTCCGGGGATTTGCGCCTTTCACCCTTCGAAAAGCCGCTCCGCCGGTAACCTGCACCGAAAGTAACCTTTCGCCTTTACTTGAACATCGGTAAAGTTTTAGAGGGAATTGCTCTCGGGGGAACTGTTTGGCCGAAGATCTCGGGTTTGAACTAGCTATTCTGGCGACCGTCCAGGGCTTCTATCAGAGGCTTCTGCGGGATACGCTCGGGGGCGATGTGCCCATTCCGAGTGGTCTCGATGAGGACGCGTTGCGCCATTCCGAGCGCGAATTGCCCCACACTTTGTCGCGGATGTACCGCTGGCTGCACCTGCTGGATATGGCGATCACGCCGGCTATGCTGCGCCAGGCGCTCACTCCCGAAACCGATTCCGAAGTCGCTGAAGCTCTGCTGCGTTATTTTGTGCGGCGGCGCGAGGCTACTGACGTCAACCGCGACAAGACCGATCTGGTTGCGACGTTCCTGTATCGTCACCCACGCGTACCGGGACAATGGGAACAAAGCGGCTACGGCCTGGATGGCGCGTTGCCGCTATCGCCATTCGAGATTGCACTCATTGAGATCCTGGCTGACAGCGACGTACCCTCGTTGCCCGAAGAACACGTGCAGTTGCTGCGGCGCTTCGATCCATTTCTGCAGGAAGTATCGCGCTTCCGCGATTTCAACTCGCTCATCGATTCCGGCATGATCGGTCGAGTCCGCGAGCTGAAGCAGTGGCTGGATGCGTCGTTTTATCATCCCGGAGTGCTGGCGACGGTCTCGGCCTATAACGCCGCCTTCGGAAAGAAATTCGACGAGTTGTTCGTCAACGCTCTGGGCGAGATCAAGAACTTTGGACAGGCGCTCGAAGAAATGGGTGGAACCATTTTGACGACCGTCGATGGAGTAGAGGTCACCGTCGAGCACGTCGCGGCAATCGAAGAGAAGCAACTTCTGCAGGCGGATTATGGCAGCGCATTTGAGAAATTCCGGCGTGTTTCGAAGCTGAAAAAGGAACTGGACCGGCGGCCGCCGATTCGCCGCGCGCTCATGACGCCGGCGGGACAGACCACACGGGCGGCGGGCAGCGCCGCGGCAGGCGCCAAAACGGCGAAGACCGCGAAAGTAGCAAAGCCTCCGGCGGCTGTTCCAGTATTTCAACCGCCCGCGATTACAGCACAGCAAATCTCGGGGGAAGAAGGCAAGCTGCGCCGCGTAGAAGAATCCATTCGCGTGTTTGTGCGCGTCGCCGATCCGAAATATCGCCAGATTGTTCCCATGCGGTTCTTCAACCTGACGTTGACGGTGGCGGAAGCGGACGCGTATAGCGCTGCGTATCTGGAAGAAAAGAGCCTGCGTGCCGACATTGCGCGAACTCTAATCCGGATGGTCTCAATCGCGGCTCGCATCAGCACCGAACTGGAAGAACTGAAGCGCAGCCAGAAAATGTCATCGTTATGGAAGCTCCACGCTGATTCCATCGTTGTGCTTCTAGACATGGCCAGCACCTCGACCGAAGATGCCGGCAGCGTCGCCAAGACGGCAGAGCAAGGCGGATCGGGCGCTGCGGCGCGTACGATCCACGAGTCCGTTGCCAAGCTGCGCAGACAGTCAGACGTAGCTGTGAAAACCCTCGCCAACGTGAGTTAGCAGTTTCCCGCGTTTCAATCTTCAGATCACAACAGCGGTTCCAAGCAATTTCAGGTTTGCTGCCCATTCTCGCATCTGTACTCGCATTCAGGAGCGCAAGAAAAGACGGGCGAATTCCGCCCGTCTTTTTTTGCTGATGGCCGAGAGCTGATAGATGACAGCTCAGTTTATGTCGAACTGCTCCTGATGCACCGCCGGATCGCTCTTCACGATGATGGTCCGCTTGGTGAGTTCTTCCATCTCGTTCAGCAGGCGTGCATTGTTGGTCTTTAGCTCCTTGGCTACGTCGGGATGCACGCGCAGCATGACGTCTTCGTGCTCCAGGTGCTTGGCAATCTTGCGCATCTCCACGTAAATCTCGTTGCAGACTGTGGTCACCGATTTCACATACCCGGTCGACTGGCAGTACGGACAAGGCGCGCCGATGGTGCGTTCGAGCGACTGCTTGACGCGCTTGCGAGTAATGGCCACTAGTCCGAAATCGTTAAACTGCAACGTCTTGGATGGTGCCCGGTCGTGGCGCAGTTCTTCTTCGAGGGCCTGCATTACGCGCTGGCGGTTGCGGCGCTCATCCATATCGATGAAGTCGATGATGATGATGCCGCCCAGATCGCGGAGCCGGATCTGACGGACGATCTCCTTAATAGCATCTACATTCGTTTTCACGATCGTGTCTTCCAGACGCGCCGTCTTGCCGACGTATTTGCCGGTGTTGATATCAATCGCGACCAGCGCCTCCGTCTGGTTGATGACGATGTAGCCGCCGCTCTTGAGCCAGACTTTCGACTTGAGCGCCTTGTTCATTTCCTCGGCGAGACCGAATTGCTCGAACAGCGGCGTCTCCTTAGTGTAGAGCTTCACGCGCTTGACCATCCCCGGCTGGAAGCGGTTGAAGAAGCGCAGAATACGCTCGTACTCGGGTTCGGTATCGACCCAGATCACGTTGAAGTCAGCAGTGACCTGGTCGCGCAGCACGCGCTCGACCACGTTGAGGTCGTGATAAATCAGCGCGGGCGGCTTGGAGCTCTCGGCGCGGTTCTTGATGTCCTGCCACAAGCCCTTCAGGAAGCGAATGTCGGCGCGGAGCTCTTCTTCACTCGCTGCTTGCGCGGCCGTGCGGACGATGAAGCCTCCGTGACCGTTCTCGCGTTCGCTCATGATGATCCGCTTCAGGCGCTGGCGCTCTTCTTCGGAAGAAATCTTGCGGGAGACTCCAGTGTGGTTCACCGTCGGCATGTAAACCAGGAAGCGTCCGGGCAGCGCTATGTGGCTGGTGATGCGGGCGCCTTTCTTACCGATCGGTTCCTTGGCAATCTGCACCAGAATTTCCTGGCCTTCCTTGAGCAGGTCGCTGATTAGCGGCACCGGGGCCGACTCGCGACGGCGGAAACGGCGTCCACCACCACCACGGCGGCCGCGATCGCCTCCTCCTCGGCGTTCATACCCGGGACGGTCAGGGCGCTGGCGCTGGGAGCGTTGCGTGTAACCCACGGTGGCCGCTGGAGCGCGTACTTCAGCGCGGGCGTCGACCGTGCCATTGCCTCGAGCTTCCGCGTCGAGGATGGCCTCGGCTTCAGCCTGTGCTGCTTCCAGTTCGAGTTCTTCCGTATCTTCTTCGCCTTCAGCGGAGGCAGGTTCACCTGCTGGGGCCTCGCCCGATTCAGAAATCGACGCCATGTGAATCTCAGAAACCGTTTCGCGAGCGTCGCCGTTCAAATGCTCGGGCTGGTCCGCCGCCCGGGTTTCCTCTTCGAACTCGTCATAGCTGTCGTCAGAAGAAGCCTGGTAATGGACGGTGTCGGCCTCTTCTTCGTCGATGGTTTCTTCCTCCATTGTGCCCGGCTCCGCAAAGACTGGAGTCTGATCCTGCCGATATGGTGGGGTGGGCTGATCCCGATGCTCAGGAACAGAGTTCATCCGGCCATCCAATTCCTGGGTTTCTTCTTCTTCCTGCGTCTCTTCCTCTTCGTGGATCTCTTGGGCAACTGCATGCTCTACGACCGGTGAAGAAGCCTCAGTAGCCCATCCCGAAGATGGCACGTTCGATTCTTCCTGACGCCGAAATTCCCGATTCCATCCGGTTGACGTCGAAGCGGATTCAACTGGCTCCTCGGGCATGGTTCCTGCATCCTCGTGTTGCTCGTGCAGAGGCTCAGAGAGGGCCTGCCCCGACGCAAAGATCGGCTCATCTTCGGGAAAAGCTGCCGCTATAGGAGGCGCAGTCTGTTCGGAGGAATCAGCTGTGACATCGGCCACCGCTTCTCTAGACTGCGGTCCCTGCACCGGCGGCTGCTGGCTCCAGCGCTGATATTTGGAGATCGACTCCCCGGGCAGCAGAATGGGTTGATAGCCCGGCGGCGGGCCCGCGGGAGCACGGCTTTCGACAGGTCGCGAGAAGCGGGACTCAGAAGAGCGTTCCCCGCCTCGATCTCGATCCCGATCACCACCACGCTCCGGTCCACGCTCGGGTCCGCGATCCCGCCCATCACGACGGCCGCCTCGGCGACGGCGGCGTCCGCGCCAGCTTCCACGATCGCGGCCTTGGGACTCGCCACCTTCGGCAGGCTCACTGGACTCTGCGGTTTGCGCCTGGCTCTCGCCCTCTCCTGCAATCGCGTCCTCATCAAGAACAGTCGAGGAACCTTCGGAAATGGCGGCTGCGTCCGCTCCCTCAACGACCGGAGCAGCCTCAGAGCGGGCGGGCTGCGACCGCAAATCCTGGACACCGCGGTTTGCCGGTACAACCTCCGTCAAATCGTCGTCGTGCTCTTCCAGTTCCATGAAGTCGGAGACGTAGAGAAAGGCGTCACGCTCCAATCCGATGTCGACGAATGCCGACTGCATACCGGGCAGCACGCGGGTTACACGGCCCTTGTAGATGGATCCTGCTAAGGTGTACTCGTTCTCGCGCTCAAGATAGACTTCCGCGAGCAGGTCGTCTTCCACCAGCCCCACCTTGGTCTCGTGAGGCGTGGAAGAGACAAATAGTTCCTTGTTCATTGCTTACTCCGTCCCGCTCCGATTCCTCTGAGAATCGGGCAGGGTTCACCAGCGCGGAGTCAGGAAAGATGCGGGAGAATTGAAGCTTGCGATGCTGCCCCGGATAGGGGACGGCGTAGGTCGGAGAGATCATCTCCGAGCCGAGTCCGTTGCATAAGTTTGGGAATCTTTCGCACTTATCGCTTTTGCTGTTGCCGGGGTTTGTGACCGCACTCTCAGACCCATCTGGGTCGGGGGGCCGTTCCCTGCCCGGCTGACTACTCAGCTTCAATCCTGCCCGGCCTTTCACTCCTCGACTGGCCGGTGAAATACCCCCTTTACGCGAGGGCGATCGATATTTTTAGGGCTGCGCCATTAAGCGCAGCAAACTGCGTCCTGCCTATATTCTTCGTGTGAAGTCTCTCGTGTTAAATCCGCCTATTCCTAAATTGCCCGTTCCCGGACCCTGTTCGCCCAGCTGGCTCACCAGCTAGTTCACGAAGCGGCGCATGCGAACATTCATTACCATCCCCAGCGCCAGGAACATGAATAACACGGAAGACCCACCATAACTCATCAACGGCAGGGGTATTCCAGTGACCGGCATAAAGCCAACCACCATGCCGACATTGACCAGGATATGGAAGCTAAGCACAGCCACCACACCCATCACCAAGAACGTTCCAGCGCGGTCGGGCGCTGTTTGCGCGTTCTGGGTCAAACGCATCAGCACAATGAAGTATAACAGCAGAACCCCGAGAGCGCCTACGAATCCATGTTCCTCGGAAAAGGCAGCGAAAATGAAGTCCGTTTGCGGAACCGGAAGAAAAGCACCGTGTGTTTGCGAGCCTTTACCGCCCCAAAGACCCCCAGAACCCACGGCAATCTTGGATTGCTCAACTTGGTACCCCGAGCCCTGAGGATCCAGTTCGGGATCGATAAAGCTGGTCAAACGCTGTTTCTGATAGCTCTTTAAAACGTGTACCCGAGGCACCAGGAAGACCCCGGTAATGCCCACCACGGCCAGGAGCCCAACGACCACGCCTTGCTTCCACTGCAAACCACCCAGGAATACGCCCATCACCGCAATGGGGACGTAAGTCAGCGCCGTGCCCAAGTCGGGCTGGGCCAGAACCATCAGCATGGGAACACCAACGATGGCTCCCGCTTTCATGAAATCCGACCAGGAAAGCTCGCGCTGCCGCATGTCTGCGAAATATTTGGCTACCGCGAGAATAAGGATCAGCTTGACCCACTCCGAAGGCTGGAAGTGATTGCCGCCCGGCATTTTGATCCAGCGCCGTGCCCCGAGATATTTTTGTCCGAAAACCATCACGCCCATGAGCGAACCGATGGCGGCGATATAGAACCAGTGGATCTGCTCGAGCAGCGCCTGATAATTTACCAGGCTCATTACGAACATCGCTCCGACACCGGCCAGGACCCAATAAATCTGCTTGATGTGCGCGCCGGCGAACTTGGTGTGCATGGTCGCGCTATGGATCTCCATGACGCCCATGCCGCAGATCAGCAGCACGAATCCCAAAAGGACCCAGTCGAAATCGCGGTATGAAACGTAACGTGACATAGAACAACGTCCAGCTCTTAGCCCTTAGCTCTTAGCCCTTAGCTCTTAGCTCTCCCTTGAGGCATCCACGGTTCGAAATCAGCGCAGGTTGAACGGTCATTGATGCATTCCTGGGGCGGCGATCGCTACGGCCAGAGGCTTCTTTGGGAGGTCGAGAACGAAATGGCCGCCTTGGAGCGCTTGGTTGCCACCGTCGGAATCGGGCTCGGTCCAGAGGCCGCCCATGTCTACCGTTCCATCGATCTTCGGCTTCTCCACCATCTTGGGCGGGTTGCGGCGCTGTTTTTCGACATAGGCTTTAATGACTTGAGTCGCCAGGCGGGCTGCCAGTTTGCCGTGCTCGCCGCCCTGGAACAGGACGCAAACGACGACATCGGGATTACGGCGAGGCGAGAATCCGACGAACCAGCCGTTCTGCGCCAGATCGGCGTTGTCCTTGTGTTTGGCACGATTCTCCAACGACACCACCTGAGCTGATCCAGTTTTCCCTGCGATCTCAATTCCCGGAATCGCGGCCAGTGGAGACGTACCCCCGGGCTCAAGCACTCTTTCCATTGCGTCGGTAATGTAGTTCCAACCATTGGGGTCGAAAGGGACAGTCTTCACGTCCGTAAAGTGGGCCGCCTCGAGGTAAGTCGGTGGCAAGTCCGTGGGACTAATCACATGCGGCACTACCAACTTCCCGCCCATGGAGATCGCGCTGATGGCGCGCAACAACTGTACCGGCGTGACGGTAATCGCACCCTGCCCGATACCGACGAAGATGGTCTCACCGGCATACCATTTTTGCCGGAAGGCGCGCAGTTTCCACTCTTCTGACGGAACCAAACCGCTTGCTTCCTGCGGAAGATCGATGCCAGTTTTTTGCCCTAGACCCAATGCGGTTGCGTATTTGGCAATGCGGTTAATTCCGAGCTTGTCGGCCAGCGTGTAGAAGAAAACGTCGCACGACTGATAAATCGCTTTCGCGAGGTCGACATCCCCGTGGGTTTGGTGCAAGAAGTAGACCCAGCATTTCGAATTCCTGCCGTAAAAGTCAGCGCTGCCATTGCAGTGCACATGCATATTCTGTGCAATGCCCTCCTGCCAACCCGCGAGGGACATGATGATCTTGAAAGTCGAACCAGGCGCCAGCTGTGCCTGAATGGCTTTGTTGAGCAGCGGCTTGTCAGGATCGGTGACCAGCTTGTTCCATTGATCGCGCGACACATGCACCGCGAAATCGTTGGGATCGAAAGTTGGCCGGCTGACCATTGCCAGAATCTCTCCGGTGTGCGGGTCCATCGCGACGATGGCTCCGTTCTTGTCGCCCAGAGCTTCTTCCGCGGCGATCTGCAAATCGATATCGATGGTTAGTTTGAGCGGCTTGCCGGGAACTGCGTCAGTCTCGCCCAGCCGTCCCACTTCCCGGCCATGACTATCGACCAGCGCTTGGCGCGATCCATTCGTGCCCATCAAGAGATTGTTGTATTGGCGCTCGACCCCGGAAATGCCGACGACATCGCCGGCGTTATACAGCTCGAACTGTGGCTGGTTCAGCATGTCTTCGCTGACCTCGCCGACATAGCCGATCAGGTGCGCCATGAATCCGTTGCGGGGATAAAGGCGCCGGTGCGCCATGATGGTGTCCAGTTCAGGCAATTCGTTGCGATGGGCTTCGATGAACTGCAATTCGTCGGGAGTGATGTCTTCTTTGAGGAAAATCGGCTGGTACTGCGGCATCGAGGCGAAGCGGCGAATGCGCGCCCGCACTTCATTGGGATCGAGATGCAGCCCCCGAGCAATCAAGTCGGCATCGGCACTCAGGTCGCGCGACGAATCTCGCAGCAGCAGGGCGGAGAATGACGGATAGTTGTCGACAATGGTGCGCCCGTAGCGATCGAGGATCTTGCCGCGAGGCGCGAGCACTGGCACGTTGCGGATGCGGTTCTTTTCCGCGGCCAGCGAGTAGTAGTCGCTCTGCATCACCTGCAGACGCCACAAGCCCCACGCCAGGACGAGAAAAATGCCCAGGATGATGTACTGCGCCGCTGTCAGGCGGATGGGAGAAACTTTTTCGTCGCGGCCGAACATCAGTTGTCAGTGGCCAGTTGCCAGTTGCCAGTTAAGAGCCGGTAGGAACGCTTCCGGGCCGCAACCTGTCACTATCCTCGCTGAAAAAATGGAATTGAAGCTACAACCATTGTAATGCCTGGTAGACCAGTGGAGTTACCCGGGAGGGTAACGGAAGTCACGGGCTGTGGCCTTCGACTGGCAACTGGTCCCTGACAACTGACCACTGCTCTATGTCCTCTGTTTGAACTTGTCCAGCACGAAGTACAGGATCACTCCCACAAACGCGTTCGCCAGTCCGGCGAGCATACCGTGGAGGAAGCTCCAGTGCTGGGTCATGTTCACGAGCCCGCGGGCGACAGTGAAGTAAACCGCAGAATGCACCAGGTAGAACCCAAGCGTCACCAGGAAGCGCGCGCCGGCGTTTTCAACGTCGAGCTTCACGCCTAACGACGAGGCCCCGTAGCCTACGACCGTCTTGGCGATGCCGTAAATGCCGATCGGATTGTGTCCCAGCATGTCTTGCGCAAGACCGATCACCGCACCGGTAAACAGCCCCGCAATCGGACTACGGCGCGCCATGGCGAAAAAAATTGTGACCAGCAGCGGCAAGTCCAGGTAAACGGCGAAACGCGGGAAGCGCAGCGGTACGAATGCCTGGACAAAAAGCGCCAGCAGCGGGACGCCGATGGTTACGGGGATGCTGAACCGATAGACCTCAACCTGCTCCCCGGATGTGTAAGTGATGGGCACGCTAGTGTGGGCCGTCGTCGGTGGGCGGCGAAGCGGGTTGGGGAGATGGTGGAGTTGCGGGTTTCTGCTCGGTTATGGAGGGTTCCTGCGTGTCAGGCTTGGCCACCGTCAACGTGGTGGCCGCCGGCTCCTGCTCAGGGGATGCAGCCTGTGTTATTTTTGGCTTCGGGGAAACCACCGCAGTCTGCGGAGTAGTTCCGGCAGGCTTCTTTGGCGTCTGAGCTGCCGAGGCCGTTGGCGCGCTCTTCTGTTTGGCCGCAGGATTCACCGCTCCCGGCTTGGCTGATCCCGCCGCAGCAGCGGCGGTTGATTCGGCAGGCTTGTCCGGCACCGAGGGGAGGCGCTGGGCCAGAATATCCGCCGCGCGCACGCGCCCTTTCTCCTCTGCGATCGCCTGCCGGTCTTGCTTTTCCACCAACACCAAAACTTCTTCCAGCTTGCTCAGGTTGGCAGCCGGCTTGATCGTGATATTCAGGAACAGATCCTTGCCGTTTGTCACTTTGGTGACCGTGCCCACGGGCAAACCCTTGGGAAAAATCTGATCTCCGCCGCTGGTCATCACGGTCTCGCCGGGCGCGACCTGCTCGTCGCTCATCACGCGCTCCAACGCAACTTCGCCGTTGGCCGTTCCGCGCAGGACTCCCTGCAGCCTCGTCTTCTCCAGAATCGCGCCTACGCCGCTGCTCTGATCACTGATCAGCAAAACTTGCGAAACCGAGGGATATACCATCAACACTTTGCCCACGATTCCATCGGCCGTAATGACGGCCATGTCACGTCCGATGCCCGCGTTCTCGCCCTTATCGATGTAGATGACGCGAGACAGGTCGCTGCCGCTCGATCCGATGACCTGGGCCGCTACCGTCTTAGCAACGAACTGCTCTTTGAACGACAGCAGGGTTTGCAAACGCCGGGCCTGGGCGGCATCTTCAGTCAGACGGACCTGTTGCAACCGCATTTGTTCGATCTGCTCCTTAAGTTCCCGGTTCTCCGCCCTCACGCCGCGCAGATAAAAATAATTGTGCCAGAGATTGCCAGCGCTGTTCTGCATTGAAACTAGCCCGCGCTCGAATGGAGTGAGCGCTCCCACGGCCCAGATGCGGATCAAGCGCGTGTCCTGAACCTCGTTGGCACGCTTGACCTGCATGGCCAGCCCGAGCACCTGCAGAAACAGCACCCCCATGAGGATGATCAGATTGCGGTAACGGCCGAGGACGGATTCCATAACACCAGTTTCGAGTTTCCAGTTTCGAGTTTCAAGACCGGTAAGTTTGCGTCAGCTCAATGGGACCCTGCTCGAAACTTGAAACCTGAAACTCGAAACTGGGTTACTCGATCGAAATTTTTCTTAACAACTTAAAGTCAGAGAGCATCTTGCCGGTGCCGAGCACCACGCTACACAGCGGATCGTCGGCGATGGAAACCGGCAATCCGGTCTCTTCGCGGATGCGCTTGTCGAGATTCTTCAGCAGCGCGCCGCCGCCGGTCAGCACGATACCGCGGTCGCTGATGTCGGCGGAGAGCTCAGGAGGCGTCCGTTCCAGAGCCACGCGAATCGCGTTCATGATGGTCGAAACGCACTCGCTGAGAGCTTCGCGGATCTCGCCGTCATCGACTGTGATCGTCTTGGGTACGCCTTCGATCAGGTTACGGCCCTTGATTTCCATGGTCATCGGCTTGTCGAGCTGGTGCGCCGAACCGATTTCCATCTTGATCTGCTCGGCGGTGCGCTCGCCGATCAGCAGGTTGTATTTCCGCTTTAGATAGTTCATGACGGCTTCGTCCATCTGGTTGCCGGCCATGCGCACGGAACGTGAGTAAACGATGCCGCTCAAAGAAATCACCGCGATGTCGGTGGTTCCACCGCCAATGTCCACCACCATGTTGCCGCTGGGCTCAGTGATGGGCAGCCCGGCGCCGATGGCCGCCACCATCGCCTGCTCCACGAGATGCACTTCGCTGGCCTTGGCGCGATAGGCCGAATCCATAACCGCGCGCTTTTCGACCTGTGTAATTTCGGAAGGCACGCCGATGACAATCCGCGGATGCACCAGCATCTTGCGGTTATGCGCCTTCTGGATGAAGTAATTCAACATCTTCTCGGTGACTTTGAAGTCGGCGATGACTCCGTCCTTCATCGGCTTGATGGCGACGATGTTGCCAGGGGTGCGGCCCAGCATTTCTTTCGCCTCTTTGCCCACCGCTTCCACTTCGCCCGTGTTCTTGTTGATGGCGACGATGGAGGGCTCGTTCACCACGATCCCCTTGCCGCGCGCGTACACGAGCGTGTTGGCGGTACCAAGATCGATGGCCAGGTCGCTAGAGAAAATGCTGAACAGCGACCGCAGGTTGTGGGTGCGCGTTGGGCCTGAATGGAATCCGTTATTTGACATGACGAAGTTATTCCGTATTTCCGCAATACTGCGTTCCGGGAAATCTCCCGGACTGCCATTGAATTTTCAGGGATGCCGGCACCTACTATTCTACGGGATACCAGCCAACCCTGCTTAAACCGGAAGTTCTCGTTCAGGGCGGCCAAATTCCCGGACGCCCGCTTACTGGATCACAATCTTCTTCTGCTGCGTATTGACCCCGCCCCGCGCGGTTTGCGCGGTTACCGTGATCACGGCCTCGCCCGTGGGCAATGGCGGAGTAAAGTAATGAAACTCCCCCTCGGCCGTCACCATCGGAACCTCGCTGCCGTTCACCATCACCCGCGCCCCAACCTGGGTCTTGCCTTGCACTTCAATGACGTGCCCGTGCTGGATGAACGGATCCAGTTCCAAATCAATCGCTTCGGCGTCCTTACTCTTGGAAATAATCGTGAAGCGGTTCTTCTCGCTCTCCACCGACTCTTTCCCGGCCGCGTCATAGGACTGCACCATCCAGTAATAAGCGCCCTGCCCCAGATTCGTGACAGTCACCGCCGCTGTATTCACCTTTTTGTCGACCAGTGTAGAGGAAAAGTATGGGTTGCGGGAGATACGCAGACGGTAACCAACTGCATTCGCCATCGCGCTCCAGGAAAACTCCACGTCTTTCATGGCTTCGCCCGACGCAAACAGAGGCGCCATGTTGGCCGGTGCAATGGGCGTAGGCGGTCCAATCTCTTTCGCCTTCTCCAAGTGCGACTCCTTGCCCTGGAAGCTCACTTTTTCCCAGTTGGCCAGTTTCACGGTTTCGCCGTTGCGGCTGACCTCGCCAGTACCTTTCTTCATCAAGATCTCGTGCTGCTCCGATCTCGGATCATTGTGCACTTGCGCTGCGGACTCGGGCGCGAGTGAGGCGGTAGCGCCTGCCACGATCACCTGCGACTTCGATCCCTGACTGTACGTCGCGGTCGAAAGGTCCACCGTTCCGGTGCTGACTGCCACGGCCACATTGGTCTGCTGCTGGTCATTGGCCGAGTTCTCTTCGATCACGATCAGCGAATCCTGCTTCACCGTATAACTGGTGCCGTCGTTGAAGACGACCTTGGCCATGCCTTCTGAGCCGGTCTGGACTACATCGCCCTTTTCCAGGGGGATGTTGTAATCGGCTGGCACCCAGCTATTGCCGTCTCCCTTTTTCACGCGGACCGTACCATCCAAAGCGGTAAAGTGCGCCTGCTGCGCTGTCACCGCGCCTGTGCCCACGGCCGGTGCCATACCCGCGACCCGCTCCAGCAATTTGCCCGTGATGTCGCTGGCCTTTTTGACCGTATTCTCGCTAAACGTCGGAAAAGCGACCCGCACCGCAATCAGAAATACGATCACGCCCGCCAGGATCAGCAGGGCCAGACTGCGATATGTGACCGTCGTCCACGCAACGTGGATGCCCGGTTTACGATCGTCGGAGGACACTTTTTCCTGAATGACCTTTAGTGGACGTTAGCGAACTTGCCCTAAAGAAAAACGGTAGCACAGGGAAAACTGAGGAAAGAATACGTAATGAGTTTCGGGAGTTACCGAAGTGATCACGAGCGGGACACCGCCCGATTGGACACGACCATTCGTGCGCTATGAAAGTAGCATGCTTCACGACAATTCGGACGGTAACTGGCACATTTCTCTTGCCAACTCTGCGAATTCCCCGACGCCTCCGCGGTTAAGATCTTTTTGCCACGGAGTCCGCGGAGAAATGCCGCCCAGGCCGGGTGACGGTGGACTCCCCTCCTTGCCGCTCCTTGCCGGCAAGTTGTAGCATCAAAGTTTTGGCATTCATCGTTTCTTAAGCAGGCAAGGAGACATTATGGCTACCGAGACTTTTGCAACCCCCGCCAGTCTGAGCGAGAGCCAGGCGCGCGTCTTCAAAAACTTTATTGATGGCGATTGGGTCGACTCCTCGACCGGGGAAACTTTCGAGAATCGCAATCCAGCCGACACCCGCGATCTGGTCGGTATTTTTCAGAAATCGGCAAAAGAGGACGTTAATGCCGCGGTAGAAGCGGCCAAGCGCGCGTTCCTGAAATGGCGTCTTGTTCCGGCGCCTCGGCGCGCCGAAATCGTCTTCCGCGCCGCGGAAATTCTGATCGAGCGAAAGGAGGACTACGCTCGCAATATGACACGCGAGATGGGCAAGGTCCTGGCCGAAACCCGCGGCGACGTGCAGGAAGCCATCGATGCCGGCTACTACAACGCAGGTGAAGGACGCCGTCTCTTCGGGCCGACTGTGCCCTCGGAAATGCCGAACAAATTTGCCATGGCCGTACGGCAGCCGATAGGCGTCTGCGGCATGATCACACCGTGGAATTTCCCCATGGCAATTTCTTCCTGGAAGCTGCTGCCGGCGGTGGTCTGCGGCAACACCTGCGTGATCAAGCCCGCGCAGGATACGCCGCTTTCGACTTTCAATCTGGTGCGCGCTTTGACGGATGCCGGACTGCCCAAAGGCGTGATCAACATCGTGACCGGATTCGGCGCCGACGTGGGCACCCCCATTGCCGAGCACCCCGAGGTGCGCGCCGTCTCACTGACCGGATCCTCCGCGGTAGGCCGCATCGTGGGCGGAATTGCGGCGCAAAGCTTCAAACACTGCTCGCTCGAACTTGGCGGCAAGAATCCCATGATCGTGCTCGACGACGCCAACCTCGATCTCGCCATCGAAGGCGGACTCTGGGGAGCCTTCGGCACCACGGGCCAACGCTGCACGGCCACGAGCCGCATCATAGTGCAGAAAGGCGTGTATCGCGAATTCGTGGAGCGCCTGGTGGACCGCGCCAAGAAGCTGAAGGTCGGCAATGGCTTGGACGAAACCGTACAGATGGGGCCCGCCATCAACGAAAAGCAACTGCAGACGGATCTCAGCTACGTTGAAATCGGCCAGAACGAGGGCGCGAAATTGATGTGCGGCGGCAATCGACTGGATAAGGGCGAATACCAGTACGGCTGGTTTATGGAGCCGACGGTATTCACCGAAGTCGACCCCAAGATGCGCATCGCACAGGAGGAAATCTTCGGTCCGGTGGTCTCGATCATTCCTTGCGACAGCATGGAAGATGCGATCGAGATCGCCAATGGCATTGAGTACGGCCTTTCGTCGGCGATCTACACCAAGGACGTGAACAAGGCGTTCTCCGCCATTCGCGACCTGTATGCCGGGATCACCTACGTCAATGCACCCACCATCGGCGCCGAGGTTCACCTGCCCTTCGGCGGCACCAAAGCCACAGGCAATGGCCATCGCGAAGGTGGCATTGGCGCGATCGACTTCTATACCGAGTGGAAATCGGTGTACGTCGACTATTCCGACAAGCTGCAGAAGGCGCAAATCGACAGGGCAGATTAGCGAAATCTGAGGCCCTGGAAACGATTTACTTACTCTCGTAATCTTGTGACCATCACTTCCAGGGCCTACTGTCCGACGGTGGGGTGTTTTCGGCATGTTGGTCAAACCGTCGCCAGCTCGCGTCCCGGAAGTTCAATCTGTCATCGTTAGAGGGATCGTATTCCTCGCTCTGGCGCTCGTGCTCGTCTCGTCACCGGGTTGGAGAACCAGTTTGTTCGCCCAGAAGGCGCAGAAGCCCACCCGTGCCGTCGTCACCACGGTGAAACCGGACTATCCTGCTGCGCTGCAACACGCGCAGATTGGAGGGCTGGTTCGGCTGAGCGCGACTGTGCTCCCCAACGGTACGGTTTCCAAAGTTCAAATCCGAGGCGGCAATCCCATTCTGGCCGACTGCGCGTCTGCGGCGGTTATGAAGTGGAAGTACGCCCCGGCTCCGACGGAAACGAACGAAGAAATCTCTCTCAGCTTCAGCCCGCATTGATCTCCTAGACCTATCTCCGAGACCTACGATTTTCCCTGCGCTGACCGGCCCCTGCGGTTAGAATTTGCTCATGCCGCTTACCGAAGCCCATGAGATTAGCTCCGCCTCTCGTCTCCAGAATGTCCGCTACGCCATTCGTGATTTGGCCTGTGTCGCCGACGAAGTCGTGAAGCAAGGACATAAGGTCCTCCCGCTGAACGTTGGCGACCCGCTCAGCTTCGATTTCCAGACGCCGCCACACATTATTGAAGCCGTCTATAAGGCCATGCGCGAGGGCAAGAACGGCTACGCGCCGTCGGACGGAATTCCCGAAGCTCTCGAGGCCATTCGCGGAGAAGCGGCGCGCAAGGGCATCACGACGGTGCGGGACGTATTCGTCACCTCCGGAGTAAGTGAGACAGTCGACCTTTGCCTCTCGGCGCTGGTCAATACCGGCGAAGATCTGCTTACTCCCAGCCCCGACTATCCGCTGTACTCCGCCGTTCTGTGCAAGTTGGGAATTCAGCTGAACGCCTACGACCTGAATGAAGAAGATGGATGGCAACCGGAACTGGCCGACATCGAGCGCAAGCTCACGCCGCGCACCCGAGGAATTGTGATCATCAATCCCAATAATCCAACGGGTTCGCTGTGCACGCGACAGATGCTGGAGCAGATTGCGGAGCTGGCCCGTCGGCATAACCTAATCGTCTTTTCCGACGAGATTTACGACAAGTTGATTCTCGAGGACACGCCGCACCTCGCCTTTGCCTCCATTGCGCCTGACGTGCCGTGCGTGACTTTCGGCGGCATGTCGAAGAACTATCTGGTCCCGGGATGGCGCATTGGATGGGGCATGGTCTCGGGCGATGCTGCAGCGGTGAAAACCTACACAGAGGGCGTGCATCGTCTACTACGCGCGCGTTTGTGCGCCAATCATCCCGAGCAATACGCGATCAAAGCCGCACTCGAAGGCCCGCAGGATCATCTCGCAGAGGTGAAGCGCAAACTGCGCTCGCGGCGCGATCTCACACAGAAGTGGTGCGAAGCCACGCCTCGCGTCGGTTGCGTCGCGCCACGCGGAGCGTTCTACGCGTATCCACGCATTGATATTCCCGAGAGCGATGAAGTGTTTGTAAAGGAACTCATTCGCCAGAAGCACGTCATGGTCGTCCACGGCTCCGGCTTCGGCCAGAAGCCCGGCACGCAGCACTTCCGCATCGTCTTCCTGCCGGACGAGCCAACACTCACCAAGGCCTACGCGGGGATTGCTGACTTCATCCGCGAGCGCTATGGCAAGCGATAACCGCAAATCGCGCGCGGTTCCCACAATCTGGGTAGGCCCTCCGAAGGGGATCGAAGTTACCCGAACGCCAGATACTGCTTCCAAAACTCCGGCCACGGCAGTCGCGGCGGGCCACACACGTAAATATCCGGATGATCTCTGCTTTCTTCGTTCTGAATTCCTTCGGCATTTCCGTTATGTCCCGCGAGCCGACAAGACGTGAACCAATGATCTGCGCCTTCGCGCGTCGTGCCAGTCACGATCAGCGTCGTCGGCGGAGGCTCCGGGTATCCTCGCAGCCAGGCCGAGTTCGTTCCGCTAATGGGTGGCGGCAAATGATAAGCCGTACCAAGAATCTCGATTGCACCCTGCTCGCCATAGTTCCAGACGGCCACGCCGACATGCACCTGCTCCTCTGGCGGCAGCGCATCGCGAACGGCCGCAACCGCCTTCACATAGTCGTCCCAGCCGATTTCTTCGCGCAGATCGGAATTGTTCTTCAAAGTAAAATCCTTGAGCGGGCCGCTGGACGTCAACGGCAGCACCACTGCGGCGATATACGCACCGCAGAACGCCAGTCCGGCAAAGAATACGGTTGCGATCGCCCGGCGCGGCAACTTCGACATGGAGGCTAGCCAAGCCGCGCCCATCGCAGATCCCATCGCCATCAGCATGGGATACGCGCCACCCAGGTAATATCCGCGTCCCTTGCCCGCCGCGTAGAGCACGAGCGGGATCAGGTACATCCATCCGAGCATGCGATAGCGGCGTTCCAGCAAGTATCCGATTAGACCGGCAATCCACAACGGTGCGGCGAACGGATTCGTGCAGATCATGAACTGATCGCGCCAGTATCCGTCAGTCCGGCCTTGGGCCACATCGCGTTGGTGAATGTGTTGCAGGAATTGGAGTGAAATGAATCCGTGCTTCACCTGCCACAACACATTGGGCAGGCAGATCGCCAGCCCGAGAGCCATTCCGCCCCAGAACCACCCGCTCACCAAGTAACGGCGGGCTCGCGTCAGCACCAGCCCGCCAAGAATTCCCGCGAGATAGAAGCCCATCGTGTACTTGGTCATGAAGCCGATGCCGATGGTCGCTCCGATCGCCAGCCACCAGCGCGGGTTTTCTGTCTTCAGCAGGCGGATGATGAAATAGGCAATCAGCACCCACCACAAATAATCGAAGGTCGTGTACTGGAACTCTGTCCCCTCGAACAAAGGCAGCGGCGATAAAGCGATGGCCAAAGCCGCCGTAACTTGGGCGAGCCGCCCGCCGCCCAATTCGCGCGCCATGAGCCCGGTGAAGAAGATAGCTGCGGCATTCGCGATGGTAGAGAACATTCGTAGTCCCACCATCGACACGCCGAATATCGAAAGCCCAATCCGTTCCATGAACGGCGTGAACGGAGGGTAGGGCACGAAACCCCAGTCGAGATGGCGCGCATCGCTTAGAACCTGCAGTTCGTCCCGATGAAAACCGTAGCGGCCATTGGTGAGCACATGGACGATAGCTACGGCCACCACAACAGCGAGCAGAGCGAAAGTATCACCCCGAGAAGAACCTTGCGCTGGGTCATTGGCAGGCTCGATGCGGTGCGCGACATTTGCTGAGGCCATAGACACCTCCATTCCTCTGTCAGAGCTCTTAAGGGTACATACTGCCACGTTGTGTTACTAAATGCCGTCCAGGAAATGGCGCAGCAGCCGCGCGGCTTGCTCGGGCTGCTCCCAGACCGCGTAGTGCCCTGCCTTAGGAATGACTTGCAACTGGCTTCCCGGGATGTGTTGCCGCATCAACTCGGCCTCATTCACCCCGGTGGTCGTGTCTTCGTCTCCGGTAACAAGGAGAGTGGGAACATTGATGGTCTTCAATATATCCACTGAATCCGGACGCTCGGCCATGCCGCGCTGCACTTCCGCGACATCTTGGGCAGACATCTTGCGCATCATGCTCAGCGCACCATCAACGAGGTCGGGGCGCGTGTCACGCGTAGTTTGCGCCAACACGCGCGGAATCATGGACGCGAAGAAGGGCTCGGTACCTCGCTCTAAGACGTCGCTGGCAGCCTTCAAACGGCCGGCGCGGCCTTCCGCGTTATCCGCTGGAGCTTTTGTGTTGCAAAGTGCGAGAGCGGCCACACGGCTGCGATACTGGCGCCAGAATTCAAACAGCAAGTATCCCCCGATGGAGACGCCGATCAGCGGTGCTCGTCCAACCTCGGCATTGTCCATTATGCGCGCCAGGTCAGCGGCGTGTTTCTCCATTGTGGCGGGTCCGTTGCCAACCTCGGACTCGCCGTGCCCGCGCAGGTCGGGCAAGATCAGCCGGTAACGCACCGAGAGAGCCTCGGCAACAGGGAGCCAGAACTCATGATGAACCGGAAACGGATGCAGAAGCACCACAGCGGGACCATCGCCGAGCGTCCAGTAGACGATTTCGGCATCGAGGCTTCGGATGCTCTGTGAGGGAATAGGTGCCATGCGCAAAGAGATTGTTGAGTGTTGATTTTTGAATGACCCTGATTCGGGCACCCGGGCAATTTTCAATCAGCAGTCAGAAATCTGCAATCGACAATCCCACCGTTTTAGCTACGACGTTGTTGCCTGCTTCGCGCCGATGGGGGCAGGAAGCATCAACGGTTCCTCGGGCATGATGATCCATGCGATCGGATACGACAGGAAACCGATCCCCGTCATGAAGGCCACGATCAGCCACACGACTCGGACGAGCGTCACGTCAACATCGAAGTACTCGGAGAACCCCAGGCACACTCCGGCAATCTTGCGACCGAGTCGCGGGCGAATGAGCTTCCTCCGCGCCAGTGTCGCTCCCACTCGAACGCCGCAATAGGCACAAATGACGGCATCGTCCTGAATTACTTTTCCGCAGTAGTTGCAGTACATAGTTCACCCCGCACTAGATAATACGAATTTGTTTAGAGGAAAGTTCCGTTCACTCCCGGTACGCTTCCTTGATGTACCGCCGCGCCTGATCGGCCGGGCCGGTATTGGCATTGCCGGCCAGCACGGTCTCATATTTCTTCATGGCCAGATCGCGCTTCTGCAGCAGGTCGTACATTTCGCCGGCCGCCAGATTGGCTTTCTGCAGCGTGTCAGGATCTGGATTCGGCGCCTGGTTGACCAACTCATAGGCGGCGGCGGCGCCCGTCAGATCCTTCTTGCTGCGCAATAACTCGCCCAGTCCCCAGGCCGCCAGCTCGTAGTGCAGGCTGCCGTACTTCCCTTCCCGGCCGTTCTGCCAGACCTTGCGATACGCCGCCTCGGCGTCGTCAAGCCGCCCTGCCGACCGCAACAGATTTGCCACCTCAGTCGGGAACAGGTGATTGTGAGGATACTTCGCACTCAATTCCTGCATGTAGCCAAGCGCCTCGTCATAGAGATGCTCGCGGCGCAAGAAAAGGGTCAGCACCACTTTGGCATCCACCGAGTTTTCCCCGTCGCTATGCGCTACATCGCGAAGATATGCCAGCCCTTTCTCCTTCGATCCACTCAGCCCCGCGATGGCCGCCGCTACCTTCACGCTCCAGGGCAGGTTGCCGACCACATAGTTGTGCGTGCCCACTACCATCCTGGCGTCCATGTAATCGGGATCGAGTTCGAGCACACGCTCGTGATCGTGGCGGGCGCCGACGGCATTGCGCAGCGCCGAAAACCAGGCACGCTCCACGATGCCGGTATAGACCGCGAACTGCGCCCGCGTAACACCACGGCAATAAAGTGCATTCACGTCGTTGGAATTGGCCTTGAGTTCCTGCTCTTCCAGGTTCTCCGCACGGTGCGCCAGCGCCTTGATCCGCACCTTTATCCTGGGGTCGGTCGGACGCGGCGTTCGCCCGATGAAACTATCGTTGGTATAGTCCCCGGTGTTCATCGAGCCGGTGTCGTACAGATCTTGCATCAGGATGGCGGTGAGCAAGTGGTTCACCGCGAACGGGTCATTCGGACGCTTCTCGAGAATGCGCTCGAACTCCTGGGTCGCCCGCTCATATTCCATGTTGTAGAAATGATCGAAGGCCAGATCGGTCTGGGAATCGCGCGGGGCGCCGTGTTCCGGCTTGGCAGTGGGCTGAATCTGAGCGGCTGCGGCGAGGCAAAAGGCGATCCACAGAAAAAAGATCGGCAGCCTGGGCCGTTGAAGAATCATTCGGGGTTTCTGCGTTTCGGCGGTTAATAGCAGATACGCCTAGTCTAAACGAATTGCGTCCGACTGGTGCATACCTCGTCTGCAAAACTGATAAACAAAAACAAAACCAGGAACCAAGTACATCAGGGACGTGCCTTGAGCGCTACCTGTATTTGCGGAGGGTGGCTCTTATAATTTTCTCGTCATCGGTGGATGAAAACGCGGAGCGCTGATGGTCATCGATGTAGTTGGGTTCTCAGGCATTTTCCGGAGTTCACAGGCTTTCGTAACTGAGGCGACTTTACTCGCTGGCGCACGTAATAATTGCTATGCGACATCGGTCCGGATTGCGACGCAACTCCATAAGCCTCAATGATTCAATTGTTTACATTTTTAATTAGTTTGGTGTTTGGAATGCGACTACAGGATTTCTAGTAGGAGTCTATGGCAGAATTAGCTCACGGAACGCAGCCCGAATTTTGGCGCCCTCCCTCTCCACCCATGGCCGAAGAGGTCATCGTCAGGGAATCGATTTCGACGATGGCCGAGGCCTGTCCGCGCTGCGCTACCGAGTTTCTGCTGGGATCATGCTTCTGCCATGCTTGCGGTGCCAGGCGCCCGGAAGGCCTAAGCCCCATCGAGCGAGCCGACGTGGCGGCCGTAGCCGGCATGTGGCAGCATAGTGTGCGTGGGGTGCAATCGCTCTTGAAAGGCGTTTCCTGGAATAAATTCAAGGCGCCCTCTTGGCTTAGTTACTTGCACTTTCATGAAATCAAGAGCCACATGGGGCTTTCGACCGGCTCCTTGGTGGCTTTTGTGATCGGGTTGGCGTGCGTGGCTGGGGCCTTGCTCGTCGGGCTCCTGACGGCGAAGACTCTGGTGGAATGGCAGGCGATTCAGTTCTACCGAGCCGAGTGGCTGCTTGCGGCAACGGCCGCATTTGTAGCTGGAATCTTGCTCAAGAAGCAAACCCCTCCCGACCGCGATTAGCTGGTTTCTCCCCCGATTCCCGCGGCGCGGCGCTGCTGGTTCATCCTGTACAAGTGGTGCACCGGACCGGTTCCCTTACCCAACACCTGCCCGTTAGAGATCGCAGCGGTCACGAAGGTCTTGGCCAAAAGAGTCGCTTCGGCCAATCCGCGGTCAAGCGCCAGATGGCAAGCCATGGCGGTGGCGAAGGCACATCCCGTTCCATGGGTCGACTTGGAGCGCTGACGCTCGGCTTTGAAGACCTCCTGCTCGATACCCCGCTTGGTCCGGTAACTTAATAAGTCGATGGCTTTGTCGAGATGCCCTCCGGTAACAACCACCGCGGAAGCTCCCATTTCGTGGAGCTTGGCAGCAGCAGCCTTCATCTCCTCTAAGTCCTTCACCTTTATGCCCGTGATGGCGTTAGCCTCATCCACATTTGGGGTTACGACATCCGCCAGTGGGATAAGGCGCTCGATCAGCAGCCGGACCCCAGCGCTGTCCAGCAGATCTGCTCCCGAGGATGATTTTAGGATTGGATCGAGCACTATATTCGAAAACCGCGCCCTTCCGCCCGAGGCCGTCTTTGTTGCGCGATCGGACGGCTGCCTGGCGAGGAAGTCGGCCACTGCCTTGACAATCTTCCCGGAACCGAGCATGCCGATATGTACAGCGGCGATGTTGAAATCAGCCGCCAGCTCTTCGAGGGTATCGGAAAGCAACGCAGGATCGATCGGATCAACCCGCTTGACCCCGGCCGTTGACTGCACCGTCATAGCCGTGATGCAAGCCACGCCGTAGCAGGCGTGGGCGGCGATGGTCTTGATATCGGCAGTGACTCCGGCCCCGGAGGAGGGGTCGAATCCCGCAATCGTGAGGACGACGGGTGGCTTATCGGTCATGGACTTCGGTTCGCAAACGACCTTGATACTACCCCGATTTTGCCTAGCATCTCACATCGAAGTGGGATTGAAAGTTACTTTCGGAAGCTGACCCGAAAGAGAATTCTTTCGGACTTGGGCTGCTGGCGAGTTCGTAAATACGTGATTCCATGCAGGTTCCTAAGGCTATCCCTGTAAGTCATTGATTCCAGCGATGTTGTAAATTCTACCTTGAGGATTCGGTCGTGCTATTTACGCTTTAGTAAATGCCTAACCTTCCTGAAACAAAAGGGGAACCTCTGGATTACCTTGAATTACCAATGGGTTACGTAAGCTGCGTATTACTAGGAGGTCATCGCTGCACTGTCCATTTCGCCTTGACACGCATTTGGCAGGCCGATAGCATCTGGGAACTGCAGCGAAGTAGCCTTAAGGCCAAAGTAACCGTTTGAGAATGCGAGGAGAACTGAATGCGACGACGTATAGCTCATGGACTGGCGATTGCCTTTTTGATCGTCGGCCTGGGAGCGGCTCAGGGACCGAACATCTCGGAGGCGAAACCGGCTCCAGTTAGTTCCATTCAACAGGTATCCCAAGTCCGCCAACAGGTCAGTAAGACCAAACCGTATCAGATCGGGACAGCATCCTGGTACGGAGAGAACTTTGACGGAAAACCGACGGCCAGCGGCGAACCGTACGATATGTACGACATGACCGCCGCGCACCTGAAGCTTCCCATGGGAAGCTACGTGAAAGTCACGAACCTGCACAACGGCAGGTCGGTAATCGTCCGGGTCAATGATCGTGGACCGGTGGTTCCCGGTCGGATTATCGACCTCTCGTATGGTGCTGCCCAAGCGCTCCAATTCCGGCAACGGGGACTGCAGCGCGTGCGGCTCGACCTGATCAATCCTGTCCAACTCAAGCCCGTCTATCCGACGATGGCTTATAACCATCCCCCAGTAGCGCAACTCCCGTAAACCTCGTAAACTGGGCGGGATGTCCGCAGCTCCACCTCAGCGCATCCCGAATTATCGCCAAAACGACCTTCGCAACGATGATCCGCGCCAGCGGCTCATCGTTGCGCTTGACGTATCGACTGCTGCCGCGGCGCAAAAGATCGTAGCCGCAGTGGGCGATTCCGCGCTGACCTACAAAGTCGGCATGCAGCTCTATACCGCCGAAGGGCCGCAACTGGTGCGGGATCTGGTCGCTTCCGGGCGGCGCGTGTTTCTCGACCTGAAGTATCACGACATCCCGAACACCGTTGGGGCGGCGGTCGCGGAAGCAGCAAAACTCGGCGTGAGCATGCTGACCGTGCATGCCGCGGGCAGCGTCAGGATGCTGCGCGCGGCGGTCGATGCAGCACAGGCGAATCCAGGTCTGATGGTGCTCGCGGTCACGGTGCTGACGAGCTTGGACGCGAACGATCTCGACAAGATCGGGGTGCGCGGCTCGGTTGAGGATAGTGTCGTGCGGCTGGCAACGATCGCGCTGGCCAATGGCTGCCAAGGCATCGTGACCTCGGCGCGCGAGGCTTCCACGTTGCGCGGAGAACTTGGACACGACTTCGCAATTGTCACTCCGGGCGTGCGTCCCGCGGGCACCAGCGTCGGCGATCAGGTGCGCGTGGTCACCCCGGCCGAGGCGATCGCCTCGGGCGCCAGCCATATCGTGGTTGGCAGGCCGATCACAGAAGCGGCGGATCCAGCGGCTGAGGCGCGGGCAATCCTGGGTCAAATCAGCGGGTAAGTCGCGCCCGGTTTTTCTTCCCGTCTGTCAGCTTCCTCCCATCCCTGGATGTTTCCGCGGTAGTATCTTCGTGGTATGATGGTGGTATGAAAGAGAAGACATCTATCACACTCTCGCGTGAGATCCTGACCCGCATCGATCGAATCGCGGGGGCGAAGCAATCGCGCTCGGCCTTCATCGAGGCTGTGCTGCTCCAATACCTGCAGGAACGGGCGCGTGCTCAAGTTGAGGCTCGGGATCTGGAGCTTCTAAATCGGGCAGCGGACGAACTCAGTGCCGAAGTGGAGGACGTGCTTCGGTACCAGGCACCTGACAGTAATAGTGCGAGCGAACCATGAGGCGCGGAGAAATTTACCGCGTTCACCGTCCGAACGACGATCCCAGGCTCTTCCGGAGCTTCGTCGTGGTAAGCCGCCAGACCCTTATTGATTCCAGGTTGCCAACCGTAATCTGCGCGCCCGTATTCAGCCGCGGACATGGGTTCTCGACGCAAGTATCGATTGGCATTGACGAGGGAATGAAGCACGAGAGTTGGATTTTTTGCGACAACCTCGTCAGCCTTCATAAGACCGAACTGACGAGGTTTGTTGGGTCGCTTTCAATCCAAAAAGCCGAAGAATTGGACCGCGCTCTGAAGATGGCCCTCGCTCTGAACTAAGCGGAACCGAAAAGGCAATCTACTAGGCAAGCTCGGGACTTTACAGCTTCTCGAAGAACTCGCACCCCGAGCACGAGATGTAAACCCCGCCCGGAACGCCGCGTTCGCGGTCTTTCACGCGCTTCACGATACGCGTCGGCTTGCCACACTTGGGGCAATCCGTGCTTTTGGTAGTGTCCATTACCTTCTTGCGGTCGGCCGTCTTTGCGATTTTGGCGCCTACTGCCATGTTCTGATCTCCTGTGACTCGAATGTGTGCGCAGCATAATCCGCTTTTACGTTCGACGGATAATTGTGGATGGGACGTCGCGAAACTTTAGCCCAGAACCGAGGGGATCCACTCGGGAAGAGGTTGCAGCTGCGTCTTGATTCTCTTCCGTCGCTGTCAATTTTACAGTAAGGTTGTGCCGGTTGTCTTGCCGCAGGAGTTGCTCGCGAATGCCACGCCCGCTCGTTCCCGTCCTGAACACGATTCTGTTCACGATTCTCGTGCCGGGGACGATCCTTGGTTATATCCCCTACCGTTTCACTGGTGGCTTCGCCAGGCAAATGAGTGGCCCAGTGGCGTGGCTCGGTGTGGTGGTGATCATGATTGGAGCCGTAATCTACTTCCGCTGCGC
>DASTCU010000058.1:0-21178 GCA_035710825.1 Candidatus Sulfotelmatobacter sp. | reverse complement strand
GATTTCGGCATTCTCGGACCAGCCGAAAGAGACAGCGGCCACGAGGCGCGGCGCTTCGGCGAAGAGCTGCTGTTTATGGCGCTGCGTGACCATAACACCGAGGCTATTAAGGCCTCCGGCGCAAAACGAATCGTCACGGCCGACCCGCATGCCTACAACGCGCTGAAACATGATTACACCGATGTGCCGGAGGTTGAGCACATTAGCCAGGTCATTGCTCGTGAGGTGAAGTCCGGCAAGATCACCTTCAACGCCGTTAACGACGACAAGGTCTACGCGTTTCATGATCCCTGTTATCTGGGCCGGCACAACGGGGTATACGAAGATCCGCGCAGCGTGCTTGACGCAATCCCAGGGCTGAAGCGGGTTGAAATGAAGCGCTCGCGCGATCGTTCATTCTGCTGCGGCGGCGGGGGGCTGATGTTGTTTTACGAGCCGAAAGAGGAAGAGCGGATCGGAGTGAAGCGCGTAAAGATGGCCGCCGAAGCCGGGGCGAATGTGATCGTCACTGCGTGCCCATTCTGCATGACGAATCTGGAAGACGCGATCAAAGTTGCAGGTCTCGAGGGCAAGATGAGCGCCATCGATCTGGCAGAACTGGCTGAGCAGCAGATGGTTCGCACAAGTTCGGCATCGGAAGAGCGGCCGATAGAAATTCCGCAAGAGTTCGCGATCGGGAGGTGAACGTGGAAATACTGGTTTGCGTAAGACGAGTACCTGACACATCGGAGAACGAAATTGAACTGAACAACTCCGGCAACGACATTGAGCGCGATGACCTGGTCTATTCGATCAACGAGCCGGACAACTATGCGGTCGAAGAAGCGCTGCAGATCGCGGCCCGAGTTGGCGGCACAGTCAGCGTGGTCACGGTAGGCGGCGAAGACGACGAAGAGGTCCTGCGCCGCGAGATGGCCATGGGAGCCAGTCACGGCATTCTGCTCAGCGACCCGGATTTCGCGGGGTCGGATGGCCGTGGTATCGCGTCCATCTTGAAGGCGTTTGTGCAGAAGGGGCAGTACGACCTAATCCTGACCGGAGTGCAGGCGGAAGATGGCGGAGCGCAGGTCGGGGGGATGCTGGCGGCGATGCTGGACTATCCATTTGCGTCGCTCGTCACAGGGATTGAGGTTCTGGACGGCAAGAAGCTGAAGATCAGCCGGGAGATTGAGGGCGGCAACAAGGAAGTCAGCGAAATCGATTTGCCCTGCGTGCTCTCGATTCAGACCGGCATCAACGAACCGCGCTATGTCGGAATGAAAGGCATCCGCGCGGTGCAATCGATTCCGATCCCCACTCACAGCGCCGCAGAACTCGGCTTCCATGCTGGCGACATTGGTGCCGCAGCCGCAAAGGTGACCCGTGTGGATTATTTCCTGCCGGCGCTGGGTAAAGGCGCTCGCATGCTCGACAAGAGCCGGGAAGAAAACGCGGAAGAAGTTCTGCAGCTGATCGCAGCCAAAGGAGGATTGAAATAATGGCACGCATTTTTGCTTACATCTCGCATAAAAACGGCGTGGCCGACGACTCGGCTGGGGAATTGGTAACGGCAGCGAAGAGGATTGATGCGACAGCGGCTCCCATCGCTATTGTGACGGGTTCCGGTGCGGAACTTGATTCGGTGTGCCTCGGCCTTCAGGCCTCCTTCCCTGAAGTATGGAAAGTTTCAAATGAGGCCCTCGGCTACCCGAATGCCGAACTGATCCGCCAGGTGCTGGTGAAGCTCGTCCCCGCTGGCAGCATCGTGCTCGTCGCCCACGACCACTTCGGACTCGATTTGGCGCCGGGGCTTTCCATCAAGCTCAATGCAGCTTTCGTTTCCGACGTGTTGGGAATCGATGGCGTCGACGGGCTGTCGCTCAAAGTGGTTCGCCAGGAATTCGGCGGACAAGTGAGCGCGCACGTGAAGTGCGACCTTTCGTCGGGCGCGGTGGTCACCATTCGCCCCGGCGCATTTAAAGCCGCGGAAGGTCCCACGCCGGTTGGCGTTGTGATCGATAAATCGGCGGAAGTCGGCGCCTTAACTGCTGGACGCCGCTATCTCGAAACCATCGCTGCCGAATCCAGCGACGTCGATATCACCAAGCATGCCGTCCTGGTCTCGATCGGCCGCGGGATTCAGGAAAAAGATAACGTCGGGATCGCCGAGGAACTTGCCGAAGCTCTGGGCGCCGCGGTGAGTTGCTCGCGCCCGGTGGTCGATGCCAAGTGGCTGCAGAAGTCCCGCCAGGTCGGATCATCAGGCAAGACGGTGAAGCCGAAAGTTTATCTGGCCTGCGGCATCAGCGGCGCGTTCCAACATCTGGCCGGGATCAAAGGCAATCCGTTCATCATCGCCATCAACAAGAATGCCAAGGCTCCAATATTCCAGGTGGCAGATGTCGGAATTGTCGACGACCTTCTGGAGTTCCTGCCGCAGTTGACCAGCAAAGTTCAGGAAATGCGCGGCGTCGCCGCAAAGTGAGGAACAGTCAATGATTACTCCCAAGACGTTGAAACTCAGTCTGAAGTCGCTTCGAGACTTCGCGAAAAAACGTTTGCCCGACGAGACTCTTCGCGAGTTGGACGAACGTGATGAGTGTCCGGTGGACATCGTGCACGACATGTGCAGTCCCGACCAGTTGGGCATTCAGTTGCTTTTCATCCCTGAAGACTGCGGCGGCTTTGGCGGCGGTGCCTTCGATGTGTACCTGGTCTGCGAAGAGATGGCACACATCGATCTGGGCGTCGCGACCGCCGTACTGGCGACCTTTCTGGGCAGCGATCCGATCACGGTTGGCGCCACTCCCGAGCAAAAAAAGCACTGGCTGAGCCGCATTGCCGAGGAAGGCATTTTGTTTGCCTATGGCGCGACCGAGCCGGAAGCTGGCAGCGATCTTGGCGCGCTGAAGACCACCGCCGATCCGGTGGTGAAAGATGGAAAAGTTGTTGGCTACAAGATCAACGGCAATAAGCAGTGGATCAGCAATGGCGGCATCGCCGACGCATATAGCGTGCTCGCCAATACGCCCGGCGGGCCGAGTTGGTTCATCGTGGAAAAAGGCGCAAAAGGATTCACCCACGACGAACCGGAGAACAAGCATGGCATTCGCCTGAGCAATACGGCAGCGCTCGCTTTCAGCGATGTTTATGTGGATGTGGATCGCCTGATCGGCGGAGTCGAGGGGCAAGGACTCAATCAGGCGCAGGCCGTGTTCGGCTATACGCGCCTGATGGTCGCGGCATTCGGTCTGGGCGCCGGATGGTCCGCGCTCGATCGGGCGATTCCCTACTCCACGAAACGCATCCAGGCTGGAGCGCCACTCTCGGAAAAGCAGGGTTACACCCACAAACTGATCGTGCCGCACGTTGCCCGATTGGAAGCGGCGCGCTCCTACATTGAGGAGACGGCGGAGAGGATCGATGCCGGGAAGGAAGGCAGCCTGAACACGGAAGGCGCGATTGCCAAGTACATGGCGACCGAGGCTGGAAATGCCGCAGCGGAGGCCGGCATTCAGGCGCTGGGCGGATACGGATACACGCACGAATACATGGTGGAGAAGATTAAGCGCGACGTGCGCATTACCACCATCTATGAGGGCACCTCCGAAATCATGGAGATGACCATCGCCCGCGACCGTTGGCAGATCCACCTGAAGACCCGCGGGCAGCATTATCACGAGCAGGCCAAAAAGTTCGAGGAACTGCACGCCCGGCATCCTGAGGTCGGGGCCGATAACGCAGCACAGGGTCTGCACGCGCTTGCCGAAGTAATGGAGAAAGCCCGGGTCGCTCGGCTGACTCGATATCAACATATTCTCCTTCGCCTCGGTGAATTGATCGCTTACGCGGAGTGTGCCGGCAGCCTGTCACGCCGCGCCGCTCTCTTGGCGGACAACAAGCTGAACGAAAAAGCGAGCCGCCGCTTTGACGCTGGGTCGTTGGCAGCCATCAGCCGGATTTTCGCCCGCGAAGCCGCATTCAAAGTTGCCGAGGAAGGCCTGCGGTGGGTAATTGGCGCAGGCGGAATAGCCTCCAGTGAACTTTCAGCCTTCGAGACCGCAATCAACTTGCCAGCGATCCATCGCGCACAAGCCGGACTGATTTCCGATTTGGATCATGTAGCAGACGTTTTGTACGGCCGCGCCGTCAAGCACGAAGCTGCGGCCTGACGTTAACGATTTTCCTCTGTGCCCGACCATGCCATTCGTGGCAGCGACGGATCTACGCGCGCTGGGCGCAGAGCAGCTTCTTCGCAGGAGTGTAGTCGTGGAAAATACTTCATATCGTGCCATCGCCATCGTAGGGGCGGGAGCCATCCTGCCCGATGCACCGAATGTCCCCGCCTTCTGGGAAAACATTAAGAGCGGTCGCTACAGCGTCACCGATGTCGACCCTCAGCGTTGGGATCCGCAGCTCTATTACGATCCCGATCCTAAAGCGCCTGACAAGAGCTATTCGAAGATTGGTGGATGGGTGCGCGAGTACCCGTGGGAGCCGATGAAGTGGCATCTGGCCGTTCCTCCTCGCGTGGTCGATGCCATGGACGGAGCGCAGAAGTGGGCTATCGCCTGCACTCGCGAGGCGCTGGAAGATTACGGCTATCCCAAGCGTCCGCTGGATGCTGATCGCACGGCAGTGATTCTGGGCAATGCTATGGCCGGCGAAAAACACTACCTCACCGCGCTGCGAATTTTCTTTCCCGAGTACGCACGTGAATTAGAAGAGTCGGCGCGCTTCGCTGCCCTGCCAGCGGACGTTCGCCGTGACATCACCCGCGAACTGCACGACCGCATGGACAAGCATCTTCCAGAAATCACGGAAGACTCCATGCCGGGTGAGTTGTCGAACTGCATTGCCGGGCGCATTGCCAACATTTTCAACTTCCATGGGCCGAATTTCGTGTGCGACGCAGCCTGCGCCTCCGCCATGGCCGCCATCAACTCAGCGATTCAAGGATTGGTTGAGCACCACTTCGATGCCGCGATCACCGGCGGCATTGACCGGAACATGGGTGCTCCCACATTCGTAAAGTTCTGCAAAATCGGGGCGCTTTCAGCAATCGGGAGTCGTCCTTACGCAGACGGGGCAGATGGCTTCGTGATGGGCGAAGGCGCAGCGCTGTTTTTGATGAAAAGGCTAGCGGATGCCGAACGCGACGGCGACAAGATCTACGCGGTGATTCGCGGCATGGGCGGGTCCAGCGACGGCAAGGGAAAAGGCATTACCGCGCCCAATCCGATTGGGCAGAAGCTGGCCATCGAGCGCGCGTGGCAGACTGCCGGGCTGTCACCCGGAACCGCCACTTATATAGAAGGGCACGGAACCTCCACACGAGTTGGCGACTTAGTCGAGTTGCAGTGCATGGCAGATGCGCTCCAGGAAGCGCATCTCCCGCCCGGAGCAGTGGCCATTGGTTCGGTGAAATCGAATTTTGGCCATCTGAAGGGAGCCGCGGGAGCCGCGGGACTCCTGAAGACGGCGCTGGCTCTGCACGAGAAGGTATTACCGCCCAGCGTGCATTGCGAGCACCCGAATCCCGGCATCGATTTTGCCCACCTGCCGCTTTACGTGAATACCGAACTGAAGCCGTGGACCGTGCATGGAGATGCCGTGCGGCGCGCGGGTTTGAGCGCGTTTGGCTTCGGCGGCACCAACTTCCACGCGGTGATCGAGGAGTACATTCCGCACCGGCTGAACGGAAATGGCAAGCGATCAGTGGCAGTGAGCGACATCCCTGCCGCAGTAACGGAGACGTCTATGAATGCGAAAGGCAGTTCCTCTGCTTCATCAACTTCTTATACTGCGCCCCGCTGTAAGGCACCCCTGCGGGGTGCGCTGGTGATCGGCGCGTCATCGGAAACAGCGCTGGTCGAACCTCTGCGAGCAGTGGAAAAGGATGCCGCAGTGGGGCGTGCTCCTGCTCCGACGGCTCCCGCAGAAGCGGACCTGCGCGCGCATGAGCGCATTGCCATCGACTATGCCGATGCTGCTGAACTGAAGGAGAAAGCAAGCAACGCTCTCAAAGCACTGGCGGCCAACCAGCCGGCAATGTGGAAAGCGCTGCGTGCGCAAGGCATCTTTCGTGGTCGTGGGCCCGCTCCGAAAGTCGCATTCCTCTATCCCGGCCAGGGATCGCAATACGTCAATATGCTCAGGCCGCTCTGCGCTGCGGAACCGATTGTGGCGCAAACTTTTGCGGAAGCGGATCGCGTGATGACGCCGCTGCTGGGCAAGCCGCTTAGCGAGTTTATCTTCGTCGATAAAAAGGATGCGGACGCGGTCGCGAAGGCTGAGGATGATCTGCGCCAAACTGCCATTACCCAGCCGGCTGTGCTTGCAGCCGACTTTGCGTTAACACGGCTGCTCGCCGCTTATGGCATCACCCCCGACTTCACGATGGGTCACAGCTTAGGTGAGTACGGAGCGCTGGTTGCTGTGGGAGGCATGCCGTTCGAAGACGCGCTGGAAGCGGTGAGCGCTCGCGGGCGCGAGATGACTGCCTTCGCAATGAATGACAACGGCCGCATGGCCGCTGTATTCGCGCCACTCACCGAAATCGAACGCATCCTCAAAACAGTGAACGGCTACGTCGTGATCGCCAATATCAACAGCGAACACCAGGCCGTCATCGGCGGCGCGAGCAAGCCGGTGGAACAAGCGATGGAAGCCTTCCAGAGGGCGGGATACGAGGTTTCCGCTCTCTCCGTCAGCCATGCATTCCACACGTCGATTGTGGCGAAGGCGAGTGATCCCCTGCGCCTGGTGTTGGAGCGCTTGCATCTTGCTGCGCCGCAACTGCCGATCGTCGCCAACACAAACGGCGAGTTTTATCCCACTGGACTTGGCGTCGTGCCAAAGATGATCGATATTCTCGCCGAGCAGGTCGCAGCACCGGTGCAATTCGTAAAAGGCCTGCGAACACTGTACGAAGCAGGCGCGCGCGTATTCGTGGAGGTTGGGCCAAAGAAAGCTCTGCAGGGTTTCGCAGAAGACGTGCTGGGCTCGCGTGGCGACGTGGTTTCGCTCTTCACCAACCACCCGAAGAATGGCGATCTCCCCGCATTCAACCAGGCGCTGTGCTGCCTCTACGCCGCAGGACTTGGGCAAGGAACCCAAGAGGCTGCAAAAGACATAGCAGTTTCCACTGTCTCACCCAGCGTTAAGAACGAAACTGCTCATCCGATCGCTCCGATAATCGCCCCCGCTGAAGCCACCGCCCGTACTGTGGCTACCAGGCCCGGGAACGGGAATCACTACGTTGAACTTGGCCGGATGTTTGCCGACGTCCTCGAACGTGGGTGGCAACTCTATCAGGGCGAGAAGCGCGCTCCGAGCACGGAACCAGTGGCGATCACCGGAGCAGCGCTGGGTCTGCCCGGAACGGATCATATTTTCGACGACGCCAACCTGGCGCGATTGCTGCGCGGGGATCAATTCATCGACTCGATTCCGGTTCGCTTCCGCCGCGCCATGCTCGACAAGCACATCACCCGCCTGGTAAAGAGCGAAAATGGCGGCGCCTTCGAAACGATTACCGATGTCGCCGACGTGATCAAGCTGGCAGGCCGTGGTGGAGCGTTCGATCTGGAGAGTGAATTCGGCATCTCCGCCGACCGTAATGCCGCCTTGGACCGCGTCACACAGCTTGCCATCGCGGTTGGACTGGACGCTCTACGCGATGCCGGCATCCCCTTGGTCCTGCGCTACAAGACAACTACGAAGAACACACAACTCCCAGACCGATGGGCATTGCCCGAGAGCTTGCGAGATGACACCGGCGTGATTTTCGCCTCGGCGTTCCCCGGGTTGAATTCGTTCGCGGACGAGATGTCGCGCTACGCTGCCGACCATGCGCGCCGCGAGCAAGTGACGGCCCTACAAACCTTGCGCGATCGAAGCAATGGGGATTCGATGCTCGCGCAAGAGATCGACCGGCGCATTGAGGAGCTTTGCGATGTCATTGCGAAGGAACCTTACATTTTCGATCGCCGCTTCCTGTTCCGGGTTCTGGCGATGGGACACTCGCAGTTTGGCGAGTTCATCGGCGCGCGCGGTCCGAACACCGCGATCAACTCCGCCTGCGCAAGCACGACCCAAGCCGTTGCGCTTGCTGAAGACTGGATTCGTGCCGGCCGTTGCCGCCGCGTGGTGGTGGTTGCCGCCGACGATATCACTGCGGACAACTTGATCGACTGGATGGGTGCAGGGTTTCTGGCGAGTGGCGCCGCCGCGACCGACGAGGATGTCGAAAAGGCTGCTGTTCCCTTTGATAAGCGGCGTCACGGCATGATCATCGGCATGGGCGCAGCTGGCCTGGTGGTGGAGAGCGCCGAGTCTGCGCGCGAGAGAGGCTTGCAGCCGATCTGCGAAGTACTAAGCGCGGTGACCGCCAATAGTGCTTTCCACGGCACGCGCCTGGACGTGCACCACATCAGCCAGGTGATGGAAGACCTGGTCCGTAAGGCTGAAGCAAGCAGTGGTATTCAGCGCCAGCAGATCGCACCGCACACGGTTTTTGTTTCCCACGAAACCTACACACCGGCACGTGGCGGAAGCGCGGCAGCGGAAATCCATGCGTTGAGGAAAGTCTTCGGCAGCGCAGCGGACCAGATCGTCATTGCCAATACGAAAGGCTTCACCGGGCACGCGATGGGCGCTGGTGTCGAAGACGTGTTGGCGGTGAAAGCTCTGGAAACTGGAATTGTCCCGCCGGTGGCGAATTTCAAAGAGATTGATCCAGAACTGGGCTCACTGAACCTGTCCAAGGGCGGCATCTATCCCGTCGAATATGCGCTCCGGCTGGGCGCCGGTTTCGGTTCGCAGATCAGCATGACCCTGTTGCGCTGGGTCGCAACCAAAGACGGCGTACGGCGCAATCCGAGTGCCCTCGGATACTCGTACCGCGTGGCCGATCAGTCCGCCTGGAGCGACTGGCTGGGACGGATCGCCGGGCGATCGAACGCGGAACTCGAAGTCGTTTCGCACACACTCCGAGTACGGGACCAGGCAGTTGCTGCTACCACTCTAACCGCATCGCAGACTCCAAAGCTTGCAGCATCGGTCCCGGCTCCGGCACCAGTAATCAATGCGGCTCCCGAGCAGCAAACTGTTGCCGCAACCACTATTTCGGCACCGGTGACTGCCCCCGCCTCTGCGCGAATTGAACCGAAAGTCGCCGCGGTCGCGCCAACTGCGCCGGCTGCAGTCGCCGCAAAACCGGAGTCCAAGGTTACAGCAGCGGATACAGCAACTCGGGTCGCTCCAAAAGTCGTTGAGGATCCCGTGAAAGAGCGCATCCTCGCGCTGGCTGTCGAGAAAACCGGCTATCCCGCGGACATGCTTGATCTGGATCTCGATTTGGAAGCTGATCTGGGCGTCGACACCGTGAAGCAGGCTGAGATGTTCGCAGCCATTCGGGAAATCTACAACATCCCGCGCGATGAAAATCGCAAGCTGCGCGACTATCCGACACTAGCACACGTGATTCGGTTCGTTCACGAGAAGCGGCCGGATCTGAGCACAGCCGCAGCAACTCCAGTTGTGGCGAATTTCGAACCGGCCAAGCCCGTCGCAACTCCAGCTGAAAAGAGTTCGGTCGTGGCCTCTTCTCCGAGGGTCCAGGCTGAAGATGCTGTGAAAGAACGCATCCTTGCGCTGGCGGTTGAGAAAACCGACTATCCCGAGGACATGCTCGATCTCGATCTCGACCTGGAAGCCGATCTCGGAGTGGATACGGTGAAGCAAGCAGAAATGTTTGCCGCGATCCGCGAGATCTACAACATCCCGCGCGATGAAAATCGCAAGCTGCGCGACTATCCGACGTTGGCTCACGTGATTCGCTTCGTGTATGAGAAGCGGCCGGATCTGAGTACAGCCGCGACTGCAGTTCCCGTCGTAACCAGTGTGGAGCAAGCCAAGCCCGTCACGCTTGCAGCTGAAAAGAGTTTAGCGTCTTCTCAGCAAGGCATAGCCAAAGATACCGTAAAAGAGCGCATCCTCGCTCTGGCGGTTGAAAAGACCGGCTATCCCGAGGACATGCTCGATCTGGATCTCGATTTGGAAGCCGACCTCGGCGTTGACACCGTGAAGCAGGCGGAGATGTTCGCGGCGATTCGCGAGATCTATAGCATTCCGCGCGACGAGAACCGTAAGCTGCGGGATTATCCGACGTTGGCTCACGTGATTCGCTTCGTGTATGAGAAGCGGCCGGATCTGGCCCCTAGCGCGACTCCGCAGTCAGTATCCCCGGAACCCGCGTCGGTCGCGGCTGTCGCAGCCGTTGATTCCACGGCTGACACGATTAAGGCAAAGGTCATGGATATCGTCGCGGAGAAGACTGGCTATCCGAAAGAGATGCTGGACCTGGACCTTGATCTGGAGGCCGATCTCGGCATCGATACTGTTAAGCAGGCGGAAATGTTCGCCGCGATTCGGGCGACGTATAACATTGAGCGAGACGAGAATCTAAAACTGCGCGACTTCCCTACCCTGGCTCACGTCATTAAGTTCGCGCAAGATCGCTCAGGCCTGGTCGCGGCGGCGACATCAACGAAGCCGCAAGAAATTCAGGCGGCTCCATCAAAATCGGTTCCAACCAAACCCATAGTGCCGGAACCGACCACCAGCACTCGACCCATCCCGCTTAGTTTCGATGCCGCAAATAACATTCCGCGCCGAGTTCCTGTTCCAATATTGCGCCCTCCGCTTGATCTTTGTAAGCCAACGATCGCCACCCTTAAGCGCGGCGATCGCGTGGTCGTGATGCCCGACCAAGGCGGCGTCGCGGATGCACTCTCGCAAGTTCTGCGAGAGAAAGGGGTCGAAGTCCTATGCATCGAGGGCCGCCCGCAACCGGAAGCACTGAATGACCTCCTCAAGAAGTGGATCTCGGCAGGCCCAGTGAAGGGCGTGTACTGGCTGCCTGCGCTGGACAAGGAAGGCAGCCTGGGCGACATGGATGTGGCCACCTGGCACGAGGAAGTGCGCGTGCGGATCAAATCCCTGTACACAACCATGCGCGGACTCTACGAACAGATTGCCGCATCGGGCACTTACCTGGTTTCGGCAACGCGTCTTGGCGGCCAGCACGGCTACGATGAAGCCGGAGCGGTCGCGCCGCTCGGCGGAGCCGTTGCGGGCTTCACCAAGACTTACAAACGGGAGCGGCCGGACACAGCAGTAAAAGTGGTAGATTTCGAGGCGGACCGCAAGGCTTCCGAGATCGCTGCATTACTGGTCGAGGAAACACTCCGCGACCCGGGCGCAGTCGAGATTGGATACAAAAATGGACTGCGCTGGACGGTGGGTCTGGAAGAGCGCCCCGCGGCCGATAACCAGCATGGGCTCGTGCTTGACTCCAAGACGGTCTTCCTGGTGACCGGCGCTGCGGGGAGCATCGTCTCGGCAATCACCGCAGACCTTGCTGCCGCCTCCGGCGGAATCTTCTACCTGCTTGATCTGGTTCCGGAACCTGATGCCGCTAATCCCGACCTCAAGCGCTTCGTCACCGATAAGGAAGGTCTCAAACGTGATCTCTTCGCGCGCATCCAGGCGCGTGGCGAGCGCGCCACCCCGGCCCTGGTGGAAAAAGAGTTGGCTGCAATCGAACGAGCTCAGGCTGCGCAGAGCGCGATCGATGCGGTGCGCACATCCGGAGGCACGATCCACTACTTCAGCGTCAATCTTACCGATGCGGATGCCGTAGCCAAAGTCATCAACCAGATCCGCGAAAGGAGCGGACGGATTGACGTTCTACTCCACGCCGCAGGCCTCGACCGCAGCCGTGCGCTCGCCGACAAAGAGCCGCGGGAATTCGATCTGGTCTTCGACGTCAAGAGCGACGGCTTCTTCAACCTGTTGCACGCGATTGCCGACATGCCGTTAGCAGCGACCGTTGCGTTCAGTTCTATTGCCGGACGCTTCGGCAATCCTGGCCAAACTGACTACAGTTCCGCCAACGACCTGCTCTGCAAGATCACGTCGAGTTTCCGCACCACGCGTCCCACGACTCGCGGCATCGCGATTGACTGGACCGCGTGGGGCGGCATCGGCATGGCGACTCGTGGCTCGATTCCCAAAGTGATGGAGACGGCGGGAATCGATATGCTGCCTCCCGAAGCCGGCGTGCCCTTGATTCGCCGGGAACTCACAGCCGGAGGAACACGCGGTGAAATTGTCATTGGCCAAAGGCTAGGCCTTCTGCTGAAGGAATGGGACGAGACCGGAGGATTCGATACTTCAATCGAAAAAGCACCGCGAGGACCGATGCTGGGCAAGATTGCCAGCGCGGGCTTGTTCACGCCGCTGAAGATTGAGACCACACTCGATCCCAAGATTCAGCCGTTCCTCTACGACCACCAGATTGACGGCATTCCGGTGCTGCCCGGTGTCATGGGTGTCGAGGCATTTGCTGAAGCTGCCCTAGCGTTGCTTCCGGACTGGCACATCGATGCCATCGAGGACGTGAATTTTCTGGCCCCCTTTAAGTTCTACCGGCACGAGCCGCGCACGGTTACGGTTGAGGTAGTGCTTCACCCGCAGGCGAACAGTATCGTCGCCGACTGCCGCCTGATTGGTCACCGCTCGCTGCCCAATCAAATCGAGCCGCAAACCACCATTCACTTCACTGGTCGGGTGCTCCTCGCGAAGCAGAGCTCAAAGAAAGTGTCCGGGGGGAGCCTCACGCCTGAGGGAAATATCATCGAGGCGGCGGACATCTACGCGCTTTACTTCCATGGCCCTGCCTATCAGGTTGTGCAAAAAGCGTGGTGGGACGGGAAGCAGATCGTTGGGTTGCTGTCTGACAAGCTACCGGCGAATCATCACCCTGCGGAACTAAGCACGCGTGTAGAGCCACGGCTGATCGAGCTGTGCTTCCAGACGGCCGGGATCTGCGAGATGGGAATTGACGGTCGCATGGGGCTTCCGCAGCATATTGACCGCCTCACCTTCTCAACAGAAATTGCTGAGTTGCCAAACCAATCCTTGTACGCAGTCGTCACCCGCAAACCGGACCAGAGCAGCTTCGATGCTGAAGTGGTGGATACAAGCGGAAATTGCTACGTCCAACTAAGCGGGTATCACACCGTCTCCGTTGCGGGCGCTATCGATCCTTCGAAACTGAAGGCTCTGCAGGCGGCCATGACGCTGGACTTAGTAGCGGCCTGATATTGCGGTGCCGAGATCCCGGTTGATCGAGGCTCTTTATGACAAATGAATTTCAGCGTGTCGCCATCGTAAACCGCGGCGAAGCTGCCGTGCGCTTCATTCATGCAGCTCGCGAGTTCAACCAGGAGCATGAGACGGGGCTTCGCAGCATTGCGCTGTTCACCGAGCCCGAGCGCCACGCGATGTTCGTGCGGGAAGCCGACGAGGCTGTCTGTCTGGGGCCAACTCGCGTACTCGACCCGAACACGCAGCAGTGGAAAAGCAGTTATGTGGATTATGCATGCCTGCAGCGAGCCCTGGCAGCAGCACACGCCGAGGCCGTGTGGGTGGGCTGGGGCTTTGTCGCCGAGCAAGCCGACTTCGCCGATCTCTGCCGTGATATGGGCATCGTATTCATCGGCCCAGACGGGGAGGTGATGCGGCTGGTTGGGGACAAGATTGCTGCGAAGCGTCTTGCTGAGCAGGCGCAAATCCCAGTCGCTCCCTGGAGCGGTTGTCCGGTGGAAACATTGGAGGACGCGGTCCAACAGGCTAGTCGTCTCCGTTACCCGTTATTGCTGAAGGCAACCGCAGGAGGCGGGGGGCACGGCATTCGCCTTGTGCGGTCGGAGGATCAGCTCGCCGAAGCTTTCGAATCGGCACGCGCAGAAGCATTCAGAGCTTTCGGGGACCCCACAGTTTTCCTGGAAACCCTTGTGCCCGCTGCCCGTCACGTTGAGGTGCAGGTCATCGCGGATCACTTTGGGACCACATGGGCGGTGGGTGTCCGCGACTGCACCATTCAGCGCCGGCATCAGAAGATTCTGGAAGAGGCTCCATCTCCGGCGTTATCACCCGAACAAGATCAGCAATTGCGCGATGCGGCGGTACGCTTGAGCCGGGCTGCTGGCTATCACAATGCCGGAACGGTGGAATTTCTGTTCGAGCCAAGAACGCAATCGTTCTCATTCATGGAGATCAACACGCGTTTGCAAGTTGAGCATCCAGTGACCGAATGCACGACGGGCCTAGACCTGGTGAAATTGCAGATACATGTCGCGCGCGGCGGACGACTGTCCGGAGAACCGCCACGCACTGTAGGCAGCGCCATCGAGGTGCGCCTCAATGCGGAAGACGCAAACAATGGGTTCGCGCCGTCTCCCGGACTCATAGAGCGCTTCAGAGTTCCAACCGGTCCGGGGATCCGCATTGACACAGGAGTGGCCGAAGGTGACTCCATCTCTCCTGATTTCGATTCCATGATTGCCAAGATCATCGCCTATGGCAGGGATCGCCGAGAAGCTCTTTCCCGCCTGCAACGCGCGCTCCGCGAGACTGTGATCGTCATCCGAGGTGGATCCTGCAACAAAGGTTTCCTGCTTGATATGCTGGGACGCCTGGAGGTGCAGGATGGAAGTGTTCACAACGGTTGGCTCGATCATTTGGCAGCTACGGGAGAACATTTGTCGCGGCGCTATGCCGATGTCGCCCTCGTCCAGGCTGCGATTGAAGTTTACGAAGCTCAGCTCGCTGTTGAGCAATCGCAGTTTTACGCTTCAGCCCTGCGGGGCCGGCCGCATGTGCAAAGCCAGGTCGGCCGGACTGCCGAACTACGTTATCGAGGCCAGACATACTCGCCCAAAACCTATCGCATGGGTCCGCAACGATACAGAATCCATGTGGATGGCCAGCGCATCGACGCCGAGATTGACCGTCCCGGCAAGTTCGAATATTGGCTCACTGTCTTTGGCCGGCGCTTCCACGTGGTCTCCGCAATACAGGGACTGACGTATCGCATCGAGGTAGACGGAATTTCTCATTGCATCGACCGGGATGATGGCGGAATCGTTCGCGCCCCCTCGCCATCGGTAGTGGTTTCAGTTGCGGTCAAGCCAGGTGATTTGGTCTCTGTGGGCGATCGCTTGGCGGTGCTCGAAGCGATGAAGATGGAGATGAAAATCACGGCCCGATTTTCGGGCAGAGTCCGACATGTGATGACCATGCGCAATGTGCAGGTGGACACGGGAGCTCCCCTGCTGCAAATCGATCCCGATTCCGCCGCCGATTCCGCGAGTACAGCGGAACGGGTTGTGTTTGGAGTCTCCTCCTCGCCTGACGAATACCTGACCGGGGGGAGCGCGAACTGGCGCAGATATCTGGATGAATTGCGTCAGTTGATGTTGGGCTTCGATGTAGATCCCAAGGAAAGCACGCGCTTACTGTCCGAGTGGAAGAACGATCAAGTCAGTAATAGCCGCGAAATGCGGGAGGTCGAAGATGAAATTCTGGACATCTTCGTCGACCTTTGTTGCCTTTTCAAGCGTGAACCAGAGGTGAACCATCGCGCCAGCGGCGAAGAGCCCAGTGCGGAAGTCTACCTTTTCTCGTACCTTCGGATGCTTGAGACCGCCGGAGACGGCTTGCCTCCCGCATTCGTCAGCGCGTTGCGCCGCGCTCTTTGTCATTACGGGGTTCATGCTCTGGACCGCACGCCGAAGCTGGAAGAAAGCCTGCTTTGGATCTACAAGTCACATCAGAGGGTGGAATCGCAGGTTCCTACGGTACTCGCGGTGCTCGAACGCCGCTTGCAATCTGTCGAAGCGCTTCCGCCTGCCGCGGCGCAATCATTACGCGGGCTCCTCGATCGCATGATCGCGATGAGCAATGGACAGTTTCCTGCCATCAGCGATTTGGCGCGCGAGGTGCGTTATCGCTATTTTGATCAGCCGTTATTTGAGAACGCCCGCAAGCAGGTTTACGACAAAATCGAACAGCAACTAGCATACCTGGCCGCCAACCCTGATGCTTCCGACCGTCACGAACGGGTCCGTGAGCTAATAGAATGTCCCCAGCCTCTGGTCGGTTTTCTCTCCGCTCGCTTTGCAGCGGCCTCCCCTGCTTTGCGGAAGTTCATGTTGGAAGCCGTTACCTGGAGGTACTACCGCATTCGCACCTTGCAGGATTTGCGGACCTTTGATCGTGACGGACATTGTTACGCGACCGCGGAGTACGATCATGAGGGCAAGCGCATCCATGTCTTCACCACTCATTTTGACTACGCTCGTTTCTCGGAAGCGATACAGGCGCTATTCCCACTGATCTTGGAAGTACCCGCAGATCACGACGTAGTCGTCGACCTCTATGGCTGGAACTCAGGCGCGTTGGCCGATCCAGATTCGACCCAACAGGAAGTCTGCACGGTTCTCAACCAGGCCAGTCTTCCTCGTTCAGTTCGGCGCATCGTGGTTGAAGTTGCGGGCACTACCTATAGCCAAGGCGTGGGCGGGATGCAGCACTTCACCTATCGTCCCGGGCCAAATGGTTATCAGGAAGAAAAGATCTATCGTGGACTGCATCCCATGATGGGCAAGCGCCTGCATCTCTGGCGGCTCAATAACTTCAACATCGAACGGCTGCCTTCGATTGAGGACGTTTACCTGCTGCGTGCGGTCGCACGTGACAATCCCAAAGACGAGCGGCTGTTTGCCTGCGCGGAAGTGCGCGACGTAACGCCGTTGCGCAATGAGTCGGGCCGGGTTGTGGCCTTGCCGTATCTGGAACGGATGCTGAGCGAAGCGATCGCCGCCATCCGCGTATACCAGTCGCGCCGCCCGGTGTATCAGCGGCTGCACTGGAATCGTATCTTCCTTTATATATGGCAGCCTTTCACGTTGGAGCGGGATGAATTCCGCGACATCGTCCGGCGATTGGCGCCCTCCACCGAAGGCTTGGGATTAGAGCAGGTGGTGATCCGGGCGCGCATTCCGAGCCCTGCCACCGGGGAATTGCGCGACATGACGGTGCGCATCTCCAGTCCGGCAGGCCGGGGCATGCTGATAACTTTTCGTTCAGCTGACAAGATGCAGGCCATGCGGCCTCTGGCCGAATACGACCAGAAAGTCGTTCGCATGCGCCAGCGCGGCATGATCTATCCGTATGAGATCATCCGGATGCTGACCCCGCCGCAGAAGCATACCAGGGCCGAATTTCCTCCCGGCGAATTCGTTGAATATGACCTTTCCGCCGATGGCGAACTGATCCTTGTGGAACGTCCTTACGGCAAGAATAAATCGAACATCATTGTCGGGATCATTCGCAACTTCACCGACAAGTATCCGGAGGGTATGACCCGCGTTATGTTGCTGGGGGATCCGAGCAGAGACCTGGGAGCCCTGGCCGAAGGCGAGTGCCGCCGGATCATTGCTGCTATTGATTTGGCGGAGGAGATGGAAGTGCCCTTGGAATGGTTCCCCATCTCTGCCGGAGCCAAGATTTCCATGGACAGCGGCGTCGAGAACATGGATTGGATTGCCCGTGTGCTGCGTCGCCTGGTCGAGTTCACGCAAGGCGGCGGCGAGGTCAATCTCCTCATCAACGGCATCAACGTCGGTGCCCAGCCCTATTGGAATGCCGAAGCCACCATGCTTATGCACACCCGAGGCATTCTGGTGATGACGCCAAAGGCCGCGATGGTCCTAACGGGCAAACGGGCATTAGATTATTCAGGGGGAATTTCCGCCGAAGATAATCAGGGCATCGGCGGCTATGACCGCATCATGGGAACCAATGGCCAGGCGCAATACTGGGCTCACGATATCGACGAAGCCTGTCAGATTCTGTTTCGCCATTATGACCACACTTACGTGATGGCGGGTGAACGCTTCCCGCGGTGCGCGGCGACAACCGACCCGATCGAGCGCGACGTTCAGGACTATCCGCACCTCAACAACACGGAAGGCTTCACTCGCGTCGGCGACATCTTCGCGGACGAGACCAACCCGGGTCGCAAAAAAGGGTTCGATATTCGGACCGTCATGACGGCCACGATTGACCAGGATCATCCGCCACTCGAACGCTGGGCCGGCATGCGCGCCGCAGAAACGGCGGTGGTGTGGGACGCTCACCTGGGAGGCTTCCCCGTTTGCCTGATCGGTATCGAGTCTCGTCAACTGCCTCGGCTCGGATTTGTGCCGGCTGACGGCCCCGACCAATGGACTTCAGGAACTTTATTCCCGCAGTCGTCGAAGAAGGTGGCTCGCGCCATCAACGCAGCCAGTAAGAACCGGCCAGTTGTACTCCTGGCCAACCTGTCTGGATTCGATGGTTCGCCGGAATCCATGCGCCGCTTGCAACTTGAGTATGGCGCTGAGATTGGCCGTGCCATGGTGAATTTCAAAGGACCTGCTGTCTTCTGCGTCATCTCCCGGTATCACGGCGGCGCCTATGTGGTTTTCTCGCGCGCCTTAAACGATCAGTTGGAGGTGGCTGCGCTGGAAGGCACCTACGCTTCGGTCATTGGCGGCGCTCCAGCAGCGGCCGTGGTGTTTGCCACCGAAGTGGAGGCCCGCACCCGCAAAGATCCTCGCCTGCAGGAACTCATGCAAGCGGTGGAAAAGGCCGAGGGCTCGGAGAAAGGACGCCTTCGCGAACAATGGGACGCACTGTTCAAGATCATTCACTCCGAAAACCTAGGCGAAATGGCTGCCGAGTTCGACCGGGTGCATAGTGTGCAGCGAGCGCTTAAAGTGGGCGCGCTCGATTGCATCATTCCCCCCGCTAGATTGAGGCCTTATCTGATCGACGCGCTGGCCCGCGGCATAGCCAAAGAAGAGGCAGAGACAGTTGAAAAAACGGCGATTCCCATCGAGGAGGCCGCTTAGCCAATAACGTAGCCGGTCGTGGATGACGCGAGCCTGCATTATGGATGTGTATTGGGTCGAACAAAGCGAAGTGAATGTGCCCGAAACCGATGAATGGCTGGGCCCCAGCGAACTGCGCCGTTTGGAGAATCTACGCTTCCCTAAACGGCACCTCGAATGGCGTCTAGGTCGATGGACGGCAAAGTGCGCCGTCGCAATCGTTCACGACCTTCCGCTCCTGCCTGAGTCTCTCGCGAACCTTGAGATCCGCTCCGCGCCATCTGGAGCACCCGAAATATTTGTCGCCAACAAACGGGCGGACATAACTGTCTCGATCAGCCATCGGGCCGGTTTGGCGATCTGCGCGATGGTATGTGCCAGAGTCAAGCTAGGCTGCGATCTGGAAGTGATTGAACCACACAGCCAGGCTTTCGTGGAAGATTACCTGACACACGATGAACAACTCGGGGTCACTGAGGCATCCTTCGATGACCGCGCCCGCCTGGTCGCGCTGCTGTGGAGCGGCAAAGAAAGTACTCTCAAGGCAATGGAAGTGGGCCTGCGGGTCGATACCCGGTGCATCACCGTAAAACCCGGAGAAGTCCGGGGTCCGAGTCGATGGACTCCCTTAGAGACTCAGTCCACTACAGGCGACACATTTCACGGTTGGTGGCGGCAGGCAAACAGCTGGCTGCAAACACTCGTTGCCGACCCTTCGCCGCAGGCGCCGATTCATTTGCCGGTCCCAACCGTTGATCGGCAGGATATAACGGAAAGACGAAAAACAGCCTTCGGGGATTGACTCCGTTCATAGCGTTCTCAAGTGGGCTGGGGATTAACGACATCACCTGCAACCGCCTGCGCGGGCAAGGCCGTCGAAGGGCATGCCCAACTGACAATCAACGAGATGGCAATCGGCCCATGTTCCGGGTATCAGTAGTGCGCTAAGGACGTTCCGTTCAGAGCGGCAAGGATGAGGGTTCCTGCGTACGCGTTATCCGTGGCCACGGAAGTAGTGAAGGTCATTCCGGTTCGCCAGCTTGCAGGCGCCTCCGGGTGCACGCCCGAAAGCATGACCCAGCCTTTTCCGGACCATCCCTCTACGATTGCCGGGGTGCCATCCGGATACTTACCTACCTTGTTGCCCCAGCCTGTAAATTGCGGGCCGTCCTGCCAGTACTGATCCAGCGCACCGGCATTGGGACTGGAAATCTCAACTGCTTCCTTATGAATGCCCTTGTTGTAGTCGGCATAAAAATTGAACCAGACGCCCGACGTGAGGTTCAGGCCGTTGTAGATCGAGTAGCCGCCAAAGAATCCGCCTGCGCAGATTCCCAGGTAGTGCAAGCCGTCGTTGATAACAGCATTGTGGATATTGGTCGTCGTTGTCGATGTAAGGTACTTGCCAATCGTAATCGAGTTTCCGCCGGGGACGATCAGAAGCTTGTAGGCTTTTAGCTGTGACTCCGTCATCGCATTCAGTTGGGAGGAATTCGCCGTCGCGTAGAGGAGCTTGTTTGTGCCCAGGATGGCTTCGACAGCAGAAACGTCAGATGAAGATGTGCCCGTGCCATTGAAAAGAAGAATCGAAACAGACGGAGTAATGGTTGAACTCACCTGTGCCGGAACAATTTTAGCGGGGGTTCCAAGCGTCGAACCGGGCGTGCCGCAGGCGCTGAGGCCGATCAAGATGAGTGCGGTTGAGGCTATGATCAGAAGACGGGCAGATTTCTTTGCTGACGCGGGGGAGGAAGAATGCATTACGACACTCCTTCAATAATGAAATGCGAGCGAAGCGCTTCTGATAAGCGCTAACCCGAACAGCTTTTTAGGATTTACCGGGCCGAACCAGACGAACTTCTACTCGGCCATTATTTTCCCGCAGATAAGCGGAAATCGGGAGTCACACTAGTACATGTACGGAACACGGAAGTACAGGTCCGCCCCGGAGGATCTGGTGCCTGGGACCGGCACCATATGGCAGTGAGGAGGTAGTCGGCGAGAAGTCAGATTAGCGGTCGCACCGAAGGGCTGGACGCTAGATATGGATCCAGAGGTTCGGCTTGGATGACTCTTCGGACTTTGACTGCGGCCAGACGTTACGAGTGGTGGAATCACGATCGAAATCCATACGTCCGTCGTTCATCGAGAATCGCTTTGAGGATGCTGCTGGCTTCTTCCAAAGATAGCCGATCCAACTGCGTGAGGAGCGCTTCCTGATCCGAGTCTGTCCTGGGGCGTTGGCGGCGTCTAAGGATGGGCGTGGGGGCTTTCAGGCCCAATGCTCGGGCTTGCTCCACCTCGCGGGCCAGCGCTGCAATCGTGGGCGATTCAAAGACGCTGCGCACCGGCAACTCCACTTCCAGCGTCCGCCGGATGCGCGCCGTCATCTGCAGCACCAGCAGAGAATG
>DASTCU010000057.1:0-1451 GCA_035710825.1 Candidatus Sulfotelmatobacter sp. | reverse complement strand
CCGAACCGAATTGCCCGGCCCAAAAGCGCGCGCAATCCTAGCCCGAGATGCCGAAGTGGTGTCGCCGTCGTATCCGCGCGAGCACCCGTTTGTGATGTCGCATGGTCGCGGTGTCGAAGTTTGGGACGTAGATGGCAATCGATTCCTGGATTTTGCCGCAGGCATTGCCGTCTGCAGCACAGGCCATTCACACCCGCAGGTGGTTCAAGCGATCAAAGACGCTGCAGATCGGTTTCTGCACATTTCTTCTGATTACTGGCACGAAGGGCAAGTCGCCCTCGCCGAAAAGATCAATGCACTGGCACCGATGGGGGAGCCGGTGCAGAGTTTTTTCTGCCAGTCGGGCACCGAAGCGGTGGAAGGCGCATTGAAACTGGCGCGCTATGTCAGTGGACGCTCGCGATTCATCGGCTTTCTCGGTGGTTTCCACGGGCGCACGATGGGTTCGCTGGCTTTCACTGCCAGTAAGCAAACCCAGCAGCAAGGTTGCGCGACCATGCCGGGTGTCACCCACGTGCCGTTTCCGAATACTTACCGACCGCTGTTCGCGGGCGAGGATCAAGGTCAGGCCGTCCTTAACTATATAGAGAACGGCTTGTTCGTCAGCAACGTGCCAGCCAGCGAAGTCGCCGCCATCCTGGTCGAGCCGATTCAGGGCGAAGGCGGCTACCTGGTACCGCCCGATGGATTTCTGGCGGGCTTGCGCCAACTCTGCAATCGCCACGGCATTCTGTTGATTTTCGATGAAGTGCAATCAGGCATAGGGCGCACCGGCAAAATGTTTGCCTGCCAGCACTGGAACGTGCAGCCGGATATCATGACGCTGGCCAAGGGCCTGGGCTCGGGCCTGCCGATCGGTCTGGTAGTAGCTAAGAAAAGCATCATGCAACAATGGAAGTCTGGCGCGCATGCGAACACTTACGGTGGAAATCCGCTATGTTGCGCCGCCGCGTTGGTGACACTCGACCTGATCGAACGCGAGTACGCGGCTAATGCCGAGAAAATAGGCGCTTATTTTATGGACCGCTTGCGCGAGTTGCAGTCGCGGCACCAGGTGATCGGAGAAGTTCGCGGCAAAGGACTAATGATCGGCATGGAGCTGGTTAGCGATCGAGCCAGCCGCAACCCTTGCAAATTTTCGTGTCATACCGTGATCACGCGCGCATTTCATCGAGGCCTGCTCTTGCTCTCTTGTGGGCAGAGTACAGTGCGCTTCATGCCGCCGCTGATGGTGTCGGTGGCGGAGGTAGACGAGGCAATGACTTTGCTAGAGGCTGCCCTGGTCGAAGCAATGGCTCAATAATGGGAATGACAATGCGCCAGCCCAAGATTCTGCTGGCTGGCCTGTTGTTACTCTCTCCCTTCTCGGCGCTGGCGGAGCGCAAGCCTGTAGCGGCGCAAATCCAGTTGCCGCACAATTATTACTACCGCGAGATGTATCTGCCGCAGCT
>DASTCU010000056.1:0-138295 GCA_035710825.1 Candidatus Sulfotelmatobacter sp. | reverse complement strand
GCTGCGGGGGAATCCTCGCGCATGGGCACCGACAAGGCGCTACTGGCCTGGCCACCACCGAGTGAAGGACAGCTGCCGTCGAACCAGACTTTTCTTTCCGCGGCGATCCTAACACTGTCTCCGTCCACGGACTTCGTTGTGATCGTGGCCGGCAAGAACGAGGCGGCTCTGGCGCCAATGGCCTATGCGAACGGGGGGACGATCGTCACCAATCCGGAGCCCGATCGGGGACAGTTCAGCTCCCTCCAAATCGGGCTGCACGAAGTGCTCAACCGCGGGCGGGATGCCGCCATCATCACTCTAGTGGATCGGCCTCCTGCGGCGGCGGCTACTGTGCAATCGCTACGGGAAGCATTTGAAGCGGCCTCGCAGGATGTCTGGGCCGTGGTGCCGGAGTTTGCCGGGAAACATGGGCATCCATATGTGGTAGGACGCGACATGATCGAACGATTTCTGCGCGAGCCGGCAACCGGAAATGCACGCGACGTGGAGCACCGCCATCAGAAGCACGTTCAGTACGTCGCGGTGAACGATCCCTTCGTGGCTATGAACATCAATACGCCGGAGGAGTACGCGGCGCTGGGTCGCGGGATTTGAGATTGCAGATTTCAGATTGTCACCCTGAGCGACGAGGGGTCCAATCTGAATCTGCAATCTGCAATCTGAAATCCCCTTTCGCTTCGCGTTCCGCAATTGCGCACTTCGCCCCGCCCACGTTATCGTCGAAGTGCATGAATAACGTCAGCACACAAACCATTCCTCTTACGGCGCAGAAATTCATCGAATCCGTTCTGCGGCTCGAACTGCACGTGGCGGCCTTCGACTGCGATGGCACGCTTTGGTCGGGCGATGCCGGCGAGACGTTCTTTGCCTGGGAAATGAAGCACGGGATCGTGTCGGCTGAGGTCGGCACGGCGATGCGTGCACGCTATGCCGAATACAAAGCCGGAAAGGTGAGCGAAGAAGCGATGTGCGGCGAGATGGTCACCATGCACAAAGGATTGACCGAAGCGGCCATGATGCAGGCCGCAAAAGAGTTCATGACCTCATCGTTCCCCGGACGCGTCTTTCCCGAGATGCGCGAGTTGGTCCGCCAATTGCACGCCCAGGGCTGCGAGATCTGGGCAGTCTCCTCGTCCAACGAGTGGCTGATCCGCGCGGGAATGGACGAGTTTGGTATTCCCCACGACCGCATCCTCGCTGCCAAGGTCGAACTCGATGGCAGCAAGGTGACCGACCGGCTGGTGCGAATTCCGTCCGGGCCCGGTAAGCCGAAGGCGTTGCGTGAGGTGGTCGGCAAAAACATTGATGCCGCCTTCGGCAATTCCCGCTGGGACACCGAGATGCTGGCCCACGCCAAGCACGCCTTCGCCGTGAATCCCAATCCCGACCTGGAGGCCGTGGCGCGCCAGCGCGACTGGAAGATTTATTTTCCCGACGGAACTCAGCGTTGATTCTGCTCAGGCGATTCCCAGCACTCCATTAAAGAATCCCACGATGTACTTCCACACCAGGTAGTAGGCGATCAGGGCAAAAGAGAACCCGATTGCCAGGAATGCGTAAGGCACGACGAGTTCGTGGAACCACACCAGGCCGCCGGAGGTTGCAGCCAGGAATCCTGAAGCCGTGGCGAGCCCGAATCCGACCGGCGCCAGGATAAACGGCAGCAGCGCCCCGTGAAATCCGATGGGCAGATGACGCCGGGGGCGGAGCCACAAATAGAAAATGTTCCATAGCCCGAAGATGTTGGGCACCAGTGCCATGGGAAACACAATGGCGCGCTCAATGGGGATCGGAATCTGAAACGTATAGCGCGCGATCAGAAAGCCGCTGAGTACGACCACCAACATCATGGTTGGCACTGCAATGCCAGCCATGTAGGCGCGAAGATAAGGATGGGTGTCCATAAGTTCCTCCACATTAAAAGTGATAGAGCCAGACGGGGATCGATTTCGGATAGATGCAAAGCCCGATGATCAACACGGCCAGTAACGCCCAATCGAACCAGGGCACGGAAGCCAGGCTTGACGGCGAGAACATGACGGCCAGCCAGGGCTTGGTGGCAGGGCGCTGTTCCAGGCGGCGTAGCATGGCGGGCCACAGGTCGCGGCCCGGTTCGCGATTCACCGGACCTAGCGTCTGCTTCAACAAATCGGCGATTTTCTTTTGGTCCTGCTCAGTCATGGCTGGTATCCAGGTTTGCTAGTTTTTTTCGCAACATGCGAATGGCGCGAAATAGCCGCGACTTGACGGCGGCGGTTGAAAGGTTGAGTGCTTCCGCGATCTCACGATGCGGTACTTCTTCGATCAGAGACAGAGTTGCCACGGCACGAAGCCTGGCCGGCAATTGGTGGAAAGCGAGTTGGGCGCGTTCGCGAACTTCCCGCTGAATCGCGGGATTGGCGCCGCCCCAAGTCGAGTAAGGGGCGGGCATATCTTCGTCAAGCGGCACTTCGCGCACTCGCGCGCTCTTCAGGAAATCGATCGCCACGTTGGTTGCGATCCTTCTGGCCCACGCCCCGAAACTGCGGCTGGGATCGAAGCGCGCGTGCGCCCGATGAATGCGCCAGAAGGTCTCAATGGTGAGATCTTCGGCCGCGCCGGAATCGCGAACGATGCGCACGATCCAACCGTAAACCTCTCCCTGGTACTGCCGGAACAGGCTCTCGAAGGCATTGAGATCGCCTGCCGCGAACTCCTCTAATACCTCCGCTGGCTGTTCTAGCAGTTCCATTGATCCCTTCTATATACGCTTACTGGAGAAGGGCGGCGATGGTTTCATGCTTTTTGGAGAAGGTACGCTCTGAAAGCGGTCGGGTCTTGGGTCTGAGGAATGGGGTCTGAGGAATGGGGTCTGAGGAATGGGGTCTGGGGCCAATGGGGTCTGGGGCCAATGTTGGTGAGCGGCGCCCATTTACAATCTTGCTATGTATTCGGCGCAGTTACTCGATCACTTTCAGAATCCGCGCCATGCGGGGGACATTCCGAATGCCGATGCGAGTGCTGAAATTGAGAACCCAGTTTGCGGGGACATCATTCGTCTGAGCCTGAAGGTAGAGAATGGCCGTATCGATCAGATCCGATTCAAGGCCAAAGGATGCGTACCGGCAATGGCCTGCGGGTCGGCGCTGACGGAGTTGGTGTGCGGAAGAACGGTTTCTGAAGCTCGCAGGCTGCGGCGCGATGATCTGATTGCCGCGGTCGGAGGTCTGCCCCAGGCCTCGGTTCATGCCGCTCAACTGGCGCTCGACGTGCTAGCAGCGGTGCTCAATCAGATCGAAGCGCGCGAGAGGCCCGCACGACCTCAAGGCAATGTATTCAGATAGCACGCGCCGCTGGTACTTTGCGCCGGCGGAGTCGGCGGCGTCTTCCATGGCGGGAAATTAAAGTTGAAGAACTGGGTCATGTTGATCTGCGCAGCATCCCGCTTGGTCAAAGACGGGAGATTGAAGCGCTTTTCAATCAGCCTCAAAATCGCAGTGTAGTCCGCCACATTGTGGTTCACGTAGTGCTTTTTGGCGTAGGGTGAAATCACAACCAGCGGAACGCGATATCCCGTGTATACGAAATCGCAGTTGGGCCCGGTATTGCCGGTGCAGATGTCGCTCGGTTCCAGGTCGACGGGCTTGATGCCATCGGGACTGACCGCCGGCTGCGCCGCGACGTGATCGTAGATCCCGCCGGCTTCGTCGTAGGTCAGGATGAAGGCCGAGTCTTTCCAGGAAACGCTGGTCATCAGCGGATTGATCAGCGACTCCACATACTGAGCGCCGAGCTGAATGTTGATGGGATACTGATCTGAATCCGATCCATGTTCGTCGAACCCGGCGTTGTAGGCCGGCTCGATCATCGCCACCTGGGGCAAGGTTCCATTCTGAACGTCGGTGAAGTATTGCGAGATCGGAACCAGATTGTTGGGGTAGTTCTGAGGAATGGTTTGACCCCACGCGAAGTTCTGAACGTAGCTCAAGGTCAGCAAGCATTGGGGCGTGGGATTAGTGGCGCAGGACGAGTTCGCAGGATTGACATAAATCTTCCAGCTGATGCCGGCATTCTGCAGTTCCTGAAAGATGGTGGTCGCGGTCAACAGGTTCTGATCGCCGCTGTCGGTGCCAATCGGATACACGTATCCCTGCGACGTTGCTGCGATCAAGTAGTCCCGGTTAGGTTGGGTTCGTGTCATCACCGGCGAGAACCAGCGGTCCGACGTAGAAAACTGCGTGGCCATGTAGTAGTAGTAATTCAGATCGGCGTCGGTGTAATAGCCCATGACGCGTATGCCGTTAGTGTCATAAAAGGGCGGAGTGTTGTTGCGCGCATCATGGGCTCCCGTGTAGACGTACCCGTTAAGAAGCGGCGTAGTGGAAATCGGCTCTGTCAGGTTCCAGTCCTGATGGCTCTCATTCCATGAGGGACTGGGATTCTCGATGCACTGCGTGATCAAGTGATAAGAGGTGACGTTGGGACTGGCGCTGTCCTCGGTGCAGTCATCGGGCGGGGGAAACGCGGGGTCGCAACCGGGATTCGTAGGCGGCGGCCCATACAGCGGCGCGATTCCGGACGTCGGATTGAACTGCGGCAAGCCATCGAACGACGCATCGCTGAATTTATTGTTTTTCCAATATTGGCGAAGGTAGCCCATGTAGTGGTCGAGGCTTCGGTTTTCCTGCACCATGAAAATAATGTGGTTGAGAACTTTGACCGTCTGATTGATGTTGAAGGTGGCCGTTGCGGAAAGATTGCTGTTCATCACCACGGTGCAAGCGCTGGTCCCTTTGCAGGCGCCGCTCCAACCGGCAAAATAGTCCCCCGTCGCCGGCGCCGTGGTCAGCTTAACGCTTGTGCCCGCCGCGAACGAGGCGCTGCAAGTGGGTTTGCAACTGATGCCCGCCGGTGTGCTCGTGACGGTTCCCGAGCCAGTGCCCGCCAATGTGATCGTCAGGGTGTAAGTCGTTGGCGGAACCGTTGCGTTCTGAGGAGGAGTGGCCGTGGCGCTCGCGAGACCTACCGCAATCACCAGCACCAATCCAATCAGCCCGAAAATCGTTCGCCGCCAGTTTTGACGATGACTGGTCACAATATATTCCTTCAAGTTTTGGATTAGGGACTGGGCTTAGATGGCCAAACAGAACAGGACGGTTGTCGGGAAAATCCCTCAATCTTGCACTCCGGAGCCACCTCAACCACGAATGGTTCGCGTAAGATTCGAGATATGTCCCGGGACTACTTCCCTCGGCGCATTGCGTGTCTTCAGCCCAGTGCCACGGTCATCCTCGACGCTATTGGCGCGCTCGATCGTGTGGTGGCTTGCACGCGCTATTGTGCGGACGTGGTTGCTGCGGCTGCGGATGGTTCGCGCACGATCCTGTCGGATTCATGGACGGCTGACACGTCGCAGATCGTCGCAGTTAAGCCCGATCTGGTTATCGCCTCAGTGCCTTATCAGGAGAAAGCTGTTTCTGAGATTTTGAAAGCTGGCGCGCCATTCTTGGGATTGGCGCCAAAAAGTCTGGCGGACATTTACACCGATATTGCGCTGATTGCCGGGGTAGTCGGCGAAAGCGATCGCGGCCACGACGTGATTGATGCCATGCAGCGGCGGATCGAAGAAGTTCGCGCACAAGTGTACGGAACCGCGCGCCCGAGAGTTTTCTGTGAAGAGTGGGGCAAACCATTGATCGCATCACAGCAGTGGGTGGGAGAATTGGTGGAGGCTGCGGGAGGTGACTTTATTGCTGAGCCCGGACGAACTATGTCTGCCGACGAGATTCTGCGCCAGAATCCTGACGTATTGGTCGCCGCTTGGTGCGGGGCCGGAGACCGCGTGCCTCTGGAGAAGGTTGTCGCCGGGCGAGGCTGGCAACAGACTACCGCAGCAACATCGGGCCGCGTCTTTTGCATTCGCGACGAATTTCTGAATACTCCGGCGCCCACGCTGCTTCAGGGACTCGAGGCCTTGGCATGGGCCATTCATCCCGAACTTTTCCCGCGCACGAAAGGAATCCGGCAGATTACTGAGGTTCATGCTTCGACTGCGTGAAAGCCCACGCTGTGAGTTAAGATTTCACCAATGCCAGCAACCACGCGCATCGACGAAGTTCGCAACGAGATTAACCAACTGGCCCAGTCGGCAGCCAGTGCGCAAGATCTCATGCGGCAGATGGTGAAACTCCTGCACGATCGCATGCTGAAGTACAACTGGGTAGGCTTCTATCTCCTGGAGCCGGGCGCGAAGCCCCCGATGCTCGTACTGGGAGCATTCGAGGGCGCAATGACGCCGCATGTTCGCATTCCGCTGAATGAAGGCATCTGCGGAGCAGCCGCCTCAAGCGGCAAAACCGTCGTGGTAGATGATGTCCACAAAGATCCACGGTATCTTGCGTGTTCACTGGAGACGAAATCGGAGATCGTAGTCCCGGTTTTCGCGCACGGCAAAGTCGTCGGCGAACTCGACATCGACAGCCACTTCCCTGCCGCTTTTAGTTCCGAACATCAGGACCTGGTGCAACATTGCGCTATGCTGGTGGGAAAGAAGCTGGAAGCCTTCTCTTCATGAGAGTCGAGAAAGGCACAGTGCGCGCCCCGGAGATTGGCCGGGTGTGGCTAAATTCGACACCGCTCAGTTTCCGGCAATTGCGTGGGCGCGTGGTGCTGGTCGACTTCTGGGACTACACCTGCGTCAACTGCATCCGCACGCTGCCTTACGTGCAGGCCTGGCACGAGCGCTATCGCGACAAGGGACTCACCGTCATCGGTGTGCACACGCCGGAGTTTACTTTTGCGCAGTATGAATCCAATGTGGAGCGCGGCATCTGCGAGTTCGGGCTGACTTATCCCATTGTGATCGACAGCGATCGCGAAATCTGGAAAGCATTCGCCAATCGTTACTGGCCGACTAAGTATGTGCTCGATCAGGAGGGATATCTGCGTTATGCCCATTTTGGGGAGGGTGGTTATGCGGAATGCGAGCAAGTTATTCAGGAGTTACTGCGCGAGATCGATCCCGCAGTGCAGTTGCCGCCGCTGATGGAAGCAGTGCGCGAGGAGGATCAAGCGGGCGCCGTCTGCTATCGCGCAACCGGCGAACTTTACCTCGGCTACGGCCGCGGACGGATGGGCAATGAAGGCGGCTTCAAGGAAGCCAAGATCGGTGATTACTCCTTTGCGGGGCCGATGGAAGAAAACTTGTTTTATGCAGACGGGCGGTGGGCTTCCACGGCGGAGTACTTCGAGGCGGTCGAGAACGGTCCTCACACTTTGCGGTTGAAATATGAAGCAGCCGCCGTAAACTTGGTCATGGCTTGCCCCCACGCTCCGTCGGCAGAAGTCGTCCTCCTGCAAGATGGCAAGCCAATCACCCGAAAACAAGCGAGTCGCGACACGCGGTTTCGTTCGGCGGCGAACGGCGAGGAGAGCTTCGTGCTCGTCGAATCCGCGCGCATGTATTTCCTGCTAGATAATCATGAATTCGGCGCGCACGAACTCGAACTGCGCTGTTCGACCGGAGTCGCCGCGTTCGCCTTCACCTTTACCAGTTGTGTCGATCCCGTGGCCAGCGCACTGCAGGCAGCGAGCCCCACGCAGCCATGAAGCGCGTAGTCGCAGCCCTCATCGTGAAAGACGGCAAGCTGCTGGTATGCCAGCGCACGCGGCATCAGACGATGCCGTTGAAGTGGGAGTTTCCCGGCGGAAAAATTGAAGAGGGTGAACAGCCGCGTGATGCCCTACGCCGCGAACTGGATGAGGAACTCGGAATCGTGGCCACCATTGGAGACGAGCTCGCCCGTATTCAACACGAGTATCCCAACGGTGGCATGGTGGAGCTGCGCTTCTATGTAGTCCGGGATTATCTCGGGGAAATCGAAAACCGAATCTTCCGCGACATTCAATGGGTTGAGCCCGCAGACCTGCCCAAATTTGATTTTCTCGAAGCCGACCTGACGCTGGTCAAAGATCTAGCCGCGGGAAAACTGCTCTGATCATGCAAGAACTTCCGTCTTCCCTGGTAGGGAATGAACCTTCACTCGGTGCCGACACTATCCCGGCAAACGATCCGGCGGCGGCAAAGATTCTATAGATCTCAGCCGCCGGTCTTCCCGCTCAGCGAAGCGATCATCAGTGCGGTTGAGAGTGCGATCACGATGGCCGTGGTTGCCCAAGCCACCACATTGAAGAGGCGGCTATTGGTGTACTCACCCATCAATTCCTTCTTGTTGATCAACAGCAGCATGAAGATGAGCACGAACGGAAGAACGATTCCGTTCAGGACCTGTGACCACAGAACGATTCGTATCAATTGCTCCGCCGGAATGACCAGCACCAAGGCTCCGCCGGCGATGATCAGGAACGTATAAAGCCAGTAGAAGAACGGCGCCTCGCTGAACTTCCGGCCGACGCCCGATTCGAAGCCCAGACCTTCGCAAACCGTGTAGGCAGTGGAGAGCGGCAGAATCGAAGCCGCAAACAGCGACGCATTAAACAATCCGACGGCGAAAAGAATGTAGGCATAGTCTCCGGCCAGCGGCTTCAAAGCCTGAGCGGCATCGGCAGCGTACTTGATGTCGCGGAAGCCATGCACATATAGAGTAGCTGCGCAGGCTACGATGATGAACCACGCCACTACGTCGGTGAAGACGCACCCGGTGACCACGTCGATCCGTGAAGCGCGATATCCCCGCCTGGTCACGCCTTTCTCGACAATGGACGACTGCAAGTAGAACTGCATCCATGGGGCAATCGTCGTGCCTACCACGCCGATCACCATGAACAGGTACGCCTGGTCGCGAAAGGCGCGAATATTGGGCGGTTTGAAGGTGGCGATGGTGGCATCCTTCCAATAGGGATGAGCCAGAATGCCGGCGAAAATGTAAGTCACATAGAAGAACGAGGCCGCCAGAAATACCTTCTCCACGCTCTTGTACTGCCCCTTCACGACAATCAGCCACACAATTACGGCGCACACCGGCACGGTGTAAATGCGAGCGAGCCCGAACAATTCGAGGCTGGTAGCGATGCCAATGAACTCGGTCACGACATTGCCGAAGTTAATGACGAGAATGCCGAGCATCATGAAGAACGTGATGCGTAGACCGAACTCCTCGCGAATCAGATCGCTCAGTCCTTTGCCCGTGACGGCGCCCATGCGGGCACACATCTCCTGAATCACGATCAGCGAGAGCGTGATCGGGATCATGGTCCACAGCAGAAGATGTCCGAATTGCGCACCGGCCTGGGAATAGACCAGGATGCCGCCGGCATCATTGTCGACGTTTGCGGTAATAAATCCCGGGCCGACGACGGCGAAGAACAGTAAAATCCGGGTTTTCCAACTTCTCAAGAACCTCATGCGCACATTTCGCAGACATAGGGATGGAGCAGTTAGTGGCTACCAACGACGCCACAGGATAAATGCAGGCAGCGAATCTGGCCAAACGAAAAGTGCGCGAGCGATCGGAATTAGGGATGTCGGACTTGGTGACCGTTGCGGAGCAGGTCTTGGGCCTTGGGCCTTAGGTCTTGGGTTAATAGGTCGGTAAGTCTCATCCCCTATGGTGCTGCATCTTGCTAGACATCTTCGTCCCTAATACCCAATACCTAAGACCCTAACACCGTCTTCTACAGCTTTGCTCGCAGCATGCTGATCACGTCGTCGGAGGTGATGACCCCGGTAAGCCGGTTGCGTTCGTCTACCACGGGGAGGGTCTGCAGGTTGTACTTGTCGAACAATTCGGCCACTTCGTTTTCGCTGGCCCCTTCATGGGCCAGGACCAGCGGTTCCTGCGCTAGCGAGAGCATCGGAGTGGAAAGTTGCGCTAACACGATTCTGGCAAGAGGCACGGCAGCGACGAGCGTTCCCTCAGGATCCACCAGGTAGATCGTGCTGACCACCTCCACGCCGCCTTCGAACTCCCGCAACGAGTCGATTGCGTTCTGCACCGTTGCGTTCCTGGGCAAACCAAGAAACTCGGTCGTCATGCGGCCGGCCGCGGTCTCTTCCTTGTGCTCCAGCAATTCGACTACGTCCTGCTGGGCTTCGGGCTCCATCTGCACCAGGATCTGCTCGGTACGATCCTGGGAGAGGTCGGCGAGCAGGTCGGCAGCCGCGTCGGGATCCATCTCCTCGACGATGTCGGCGGCCTTTCCCGAATCCAACGATTCGACGATGGCCTTCTGAACCTTGGGTTCGACTTCCTCCAGCGCCTCGGCGGCAGTTTCTTCGTCCAGGGTCTGGAACACCGCCTGGCGCTCGTCGGGCGCCAGTTCCTCGACAATGTCGGCGATGTCGGCGGGATGCAGTTTGGCCAAGCCTTCGTGCGAGATCTTGAGCTTCACCCGGCGGGCAGGGTCGGTCTCAATCACGTCAACAAAGTCCCACGGGATATTGCGCGGTGGAATCTTGCCGAGCAAGGCGTGTAATGCCGTTTTCGGGGCTACGCCGCGCAGAAGACGGCGGATGGCGCCGCGTGCCCCGACGTCCACGGAGTGGACGCGCAGGATCTTCTCCTTGGCTGTGTCGAATTCCAGGTCAACGTCGTTGACGCGCACCACCTTGCGGCCATTGACGTCGATGACTTGCTGGTCGAGCAGGTCGCGCTCCAGCAGGAACAGCCCTTCGGTGCCGTTCGCAATCGGCCACTCTCGCGCTCCCGTGGTGACGCGAATGCCGCCGTTAATCTCCGATACCGCCGAGAAGGGCAGCAGGCGATTGCCGGACTTGGTTTTAACAATGAGCGACGCGATGCGGGAACGGTCGGGCGCGAGCGAAACTTCACGCACCCGCCCCGCCGCGCCCGACGGGTCATAGACCGTGGCGCCCAGCAGTTCGCTCAGGGCAAGCGTAATCATCCCGCTAGAGAATAACCAACTGGCGCGGGATTCGGAACGATTTTCTTCAAGGCGTCCGGCTTTCGGCTCTCGGCTTCCGGAAGGACTCTCAGACAGTGAAGATCGGAAGCCAGAAGCCGGATGCCGGAACCCCCTATAATGAATCAGTGCGCCTGCTCTTCAATATCTTCGGCCAGACGCTGACCACTCTCTGGGCACACAAACTGCGCTCATTCCTGACCATGTTCGGAATTGCCTGGGGTGTTGGTTCCCTGCTTTTGCTGGTCGGGGTCGGAGAGGGGTTCCGATCCGGAAATCGCAAGCAATTCGACTCCATCGGCGAAAATGTAATGTTTATCTGGTCGGGCCGTGCCCCGGTGATGCAGGGCAGTTTCACCGCTTTGCGCCAGTATTACCTTACCTTCCGCGACTATGAGGACATTGTGCGCGACTGTCGCAGCGTGGCGGCCGCCGCCCCAGTGATTGGGCGCAGTGACATTCGCGCAGTCAGCGACTTTTACCAATCCAGCGGACGAATCAATGGCGTTCCCGCGTCGATCCATCAGATTCGTTACTTACCCATCCATGAGGGCCGCTGGCTGAACGAAATGGATGATGCGCAGAAGCGGCCGGTGATCGTGCTAGGCGACGAAACCCGGCGCACGCTTTTCTTCGGACGGCCCTCAGTCGGCAGCACGATTCTGCTCAACGGCATCCGCTTCGAAGTGATTGGCACCCTGCAGCGCATCGGCCACGGCGACAACATGAACCAGAATCTGCAGAGCTACGTGCCGTTCAGCACCATGCACGAATTTTTTCCCCCGACCAATGCTGGCGAAGCCACCGACGTGATTACGTTCATCAACTACCAGCCGAAATCGCGCGCGTTGCATGAAACGGCGAAGCAGGAAGTCCATCGTGTCATCGCCCGCAATCATGGCTTCGACCCCAACAATCCGGATTCATTCGATGAATGGGACACCATCAAAACCGTGGACCAGGTTGGCAAGATTTTTGACGCGATGAACACGTTTCTGGGGGCCGTCGGACTGGTCACGCTGGCGCTGGGAGCGATCGGGATCGTCAACATCATGCTGGTTGCGGTAGCCGACCGGACTCGCGAGATCGGGTTGCGCAAGGCGGTGGGCGCCACCAGTCGCAGCATCATGTTCCAGTTTTTTGTGGAAGGCGCCTTCCTCACGCTTCTAAGCGGGGGCATTGGCATCGCAGGAGCAGCGGCAATCATGAAGCTGCTGTCGGGAGTGGATATGGGCAACTTCGATCCGCCGAAGCTGGTAGCCTCAACCGCGGCATTAGCCGTGATTTCGCTGACGGTCGCTGGAGTTGCCGCGGGCCTCTATCCCGCCCGCCGCGCCGCAATGCTGGAACCGGTGGAGGCTCTGCGCAAGGAATAACGCATGGGCGACTTGACCAACGAAGTATTCGAACTCGATGCGCCGAAACGGATCCCGGAACCGGGAGAGAGGGTAGCCTCTCCCCCGTCCAGGCGCACGCGTTCGTCGGTGGTCGTCACTGCCTACCGGGATCTTCTCGAACAAGCAGTGTCGGCCATGCGCCACGACCTGCGCCGCACCCTGTTGACCATGGCAGGGATGGCCTGGGGCATCGCTACCGTCGTTCTCCTTCTGGCTTATGGCAACGGCTTCGGCCAGGCCATTACGAATATTTTTGAGAGCTTCGGAGCGACTGCGGTAGGCGTTTTTCCGGGAAGGACCTCGATGCAGGCTGGCGGCAATAAAGCCGGCGTTCTCGTCCGCTTCACCAATGACGATATCGAACTGCTGCGCAATAACGTCCCGCTCTGCCGCAACGTGGGCCGCATGGTTTCAAAAGACTCAACTGTCCAGAACAATAACCGTTCGTTCACTTTTCCCGCGGACGGCATCGACCCCGCCATGCAGGACATCTGGAATCTGGAAGTCGCGCAGGGCCGCTTTATCAACGATGCCGATAACATGCAGCACGGCCTTTACGCCGTGCTCAGTTCGGAGGCGCGCGACCGCCTTTTTTCCGGCATGAATGCTGTGGGCGAAAGTATCCGGGTCGACGGCGTCACCTTTCAGGTCGTGGGCGTGCTCAAGCCGCGCATGCAGGAGGGCGACAACGACATCAATCGCGTCGTCTATGTCCCTTTCAACTCGATGGATGTCATTAAAGACACGCACTACCTGGACGGCATGTGGCTCGATTCCTCAGGCTTGGATCACGTCAAGATGGCGAAGTCCATCAAAGAGAGCCTCGCCCTGGCACACAACTTCAAGCCTGACGATCCGCGTGCCGTCTTCGTATTCGACGCGCAGAAGCAACTCTCGCAATTCGGCATGATGACGGCGATGCTGAAGATTCTTCTCGGAGTCATTGGGACCGTTACGCTAAGCATCGGCGGGATCGGGCTGATGAATATCATGCTGGTCTCGGTCACCCAGCGCACTCGCGAGATCGGAGTGGAGAAAGCCCTGGGTGCGCGCCGGCGGGACATCCTGGTGCAATTCCTGGCGGAAGCCATGGTCATCACTGCCATCGGCGGAGTGCTGGGCATCCTGCTTTCGTATGTCGTATCTTTGTCGGTCGGCCGCCTGACGTTGTACAGCGCAATGGCCAAGCACGCCGAGGCGGGCGACATTCGCCTGGTCGTCTCGCCGATGATTCTTCTGGTGGCGACCACAATTCTGGCAGTGGTTGGCGTGATCAGCGGCATGGTTCCAGCCATGCGCGCCGCCAGTCTGGATCCCATCGAAGCCCTGCGCTACGAATAACGCCGCTGTGTCCTCTGTGGTTAGGTTTTCTCCGCCTGAGTAGAATCGGTATGTCATGTCAGAGGACATTCTTTCGCGGAAATCGCCGCTTGCCGATGCCCGGCTCGCGTACGGATCGGATGCGAATCAGTTTCTTGATCTGCGCCTGCCTGCGTCCAAAGCGAAAAGCAAAGATCCGTCGCCTTTAGTGATCAACATTCATGGCGGCTACTGGCGCGCGAAATACAATTTGGATCACGCGGGGCATTTGTGTGCTGCCCTGGCAGCTAAGGGCTTGGCGACCGCAAACCTCGAATACCGGCGAGTTGGCAACGAAGGCGGGGCCTGGCCCGGCACCTTTGCCGACGTCCGGTCTGCCTACCAATTCCTGGTGCAGCGTGCTGCGGCTCATAATTTCGACCCGGGAAAAATTGTCATCATGGGACATTCGGCGGGCGCCCAACTCGCGCTCTGCCTCGCGGCCCATGAGGCGAGCGTCACCCGCGTGGTCTCCCTGGCGGGAGTGGTGGATCTGGAGCGCGCTTACAAACTTCACCTGAGCAACGATGCGGTCGTCGAATTCCTCGGCGGCACGCCGCGCGATGTGCCCGATCACTACCGCGAAGCCGATCCCATGCAGTTATCGATTCCGCACGCACGCCAATTCCTGATTCATGGCGAGGCGGACGACGTAGTCCCTCCAGAGTTCAGCCGTGACTACGTTTCGGCCAAGCAGAAGCGTTCGGGGGAAAAGAAAGAAGACGCTCATCTGCTGCAGATTCGCGGCGCGGATCACTTCGATTTGATTGATCCACGCTCCGCGGCCTGGAAGACGGTCGAAGAGACCGTGCTGCAATTGGTCGCGTAATTCCCATAAACTTCCTTGGCGCCTCAAGCAGCGAGGGCAGGATGCCCTCGCGACAGCCGGCGGGACGCCGGCGCTACCTTCGCGATCGCGTCATTGACACCTCTCCTGGCGGCTCATACGATTCTCGGTTCGCCGGGGAACTATTATGTTGAATCGTGTAAAGCTGCACCGTCTTCTTTTTGTTAACGCTCTTGTCGCGCTCCTCGCTGCAGCCTCAACCACTGCGCCTCAGGCCGATCCCACACGATATCTCAGTGACGTGAAGACGCTCGCGTCGCCCGAGATGGAAGGCCGGGGCGATGGGACGAACGGTCTGGTGCTGGCCGAGCGCATGATCGAGAAGCGGTATAAGGCGCTTCACCTCGACCCGGCTGGAGTGAAGGGCTATGCTCAGCCGTTTTCGGTAATCACCGGCGCGCGGTTGAGATCGGACAACCGCTTCACCTGGGAGCAGGGCAACACAAAAAAGGAGTTGAAGGTCAACAAAGACTTTGTCCCCTTCAGCTTTTCGTCGTCCGGCCAGGGGGGTGCGCCGCTTGTCTTTGCGGGATACGGCATTACCGCGCCCGAATTTCACTATGACGATTATGCCGGCTTGGACGTACAAGGAAAGATTGCTGTTTTGTTGCGCTACGAACCTTCCGGATTTGCCGAGAAGAGCGGCCATCACGGGCTCACGCAGCACTCGCAGCTCGTGACCAAGGCCATCAACGCAGGCAATCACGGGGCGCGTATAGTGGTCGTGCTCAATGGCAAGCTGGGCGACGGTGAAGAAGATCTCCTGACCCGTTTCGGCAGCGTGAGTGGGCCGGAGAATATCGGCGTCATCTTTGTGCAGGTGAAGAACGCGGCCGCCGAGTCGTGGTTCCAGGCGGCGGGAAAATCTTTGAAAGACGTTCAGGAGCAGATCGACTCGAGCACGCAGCCGGCTTCCTTCGAGTTTCCCGATAGCCTTCACGTTTCACTGCAAGTGGACATCGAGACCACGCGGGCTACGGTCAATAATGTTCTAGCGTGGCTGCCGGGGAAGACGGACGAGTACGTCATTGCGGGCGCGCATTACGATCACCTCGGCCGCGGCAACTTCGATTCGCTCGCCCCCTCGCAGATCGGTCAAATCCATCCCGGCGCCGACGACAATGCCAGCGGCACCGCGGGAGTTCTCGAGCTGGCGCGTCTGCTCGCTCCTCAGCGGGGGCAACTCCAGCGCAGCATCTTATTCATGAACTTCGCGGGAGAGGAGCTCGGCCTGCTTGGTTCCGCCGAGTGGGTTAAAGAACCCACGCGGCCTCTCGCCAAGGCTGTCGCCATGATCAACATGGACATGATCGGCCGCATTCGGGACGACAAAATCTACATCGGCGGCGTGGGCACAGGATCGACGTTCAAAGCTGTGCTCGAACAAGCTCAGAAAGACGAGCCCTTCAAGATCGAATACTCTGCCGGCGGATATTCTTCGAGCGACCACACTTCCTTTGTAGCCAGGAAAATTCCGGTGCTGTTTTTCTTTTCCGGATTGCACTCCGACTATCACAAGCCCTCCGACACCTGGGACAAGATCAATGCACCGTCTGCCGCCCGCTTACTCGACATGGTCGAGAGCGTTGCGCTGCAACTGGCGAACGCACAGCAACCGCCCGCCTTCCAAGTCGTCGCGGAAGACAAGCCACCGGGCGGTGGTGGAGGCGGAGGGTACGGCCCATATTTCGGCTCGATCCCCGACTTCGGACAAACTGAAAACGGGGTGAAGTTCTCCGACGTGAAGCCGAATTCCCCGGCAGCCAAGGCAGGGCTGAAAGCGGGAGACGTCCTGGTGCAATTCGGCGACAAGCCCATCAAGAATCTCTATGACTTCACTGACGCCCTGCGCCGCAGCAAAGTAGGAGACGTCGTGGACGTGAAAGTTCTGCGCGAGGGGCAACCGGTCACAGCCAGCGTGAAGCTGGAGCAAAGGAAATAGTTAAGTTTCAAGTTTCAAGTTTCGAGTTTCAAGGTTCCATGGTTCCAAAGATCGCTGCCGCCGCTCCTCAGCGGGATGTTTTTCACTTTCAATCCGTATCGATCCGCGTGAATCCGTGGCCATGAAGTTGTCCGTCAATCCCGTATAATCGTCGGTCACAGAGAGGAAACCTTTGCCCTTCGACGACCTCCGCCAGTGGATCGCCGCCCTGGACCGCGACGGTGAACTCAAGCGCATTCAGACCGAAGCCGATCCCATTCTCGAGATTGCCGAAATCACCGACCGCGTCTCGAAAATGCACATGCGGGGACAGCCGCCTTCGGCGGTCCGCCCCGGAGGCCCCGCACTTCTGTTTCAGAACATTAAAGGCCATTCCGGCTCGCAGCTTCTGATCAATCAATTCGGTTCTGAAACCCGCATGAAGATGGCGGTCGGGGTGAATTCCTACGACGAAATCGGCGCGCGCATGCGCATGTTCATGGACATGAAGTCGCCGCAAGGATTTCTCGACAAGCTGAAGATGCTGCCGCTGCTCACCGAAGCCGGAAAATTCTTCCCGCGCACCGTACCCACCGGACCATGCAAAGAAGTCATCCAGCGCGATAACTTTTCGCTGCTCGACTTTCCCATCCTGCAATGCTGGCCGAAAGATGCGGGACGCTTTATCACGCTCCCCTGCGTGGTCACTCGCGATCCGCGATCCGGCAAGCGCAATGTTGGCATGTACCGCATGCAGGTCTATGACGAACACACCACCGGCATGCACTGGCAGCGTCAGAAAGTTGCCGCAGAACATGCGCGCGAGCGCATGCGCGCTACGGTGGAAGGAAAATCGGCTGCGGTGGAGATCATGGCGCGAAGCTCTGGAGGCAGCGTTTTGGCCGAAGGCGAGCGCCCTTCCGGCAAGATGGAAGTTGCCGTCGCCATCGGCACCGACCCGGCGGTGACTTTTTCCGCCATCGTTCCCGCGCCTCCGGAGATTGAGGAATACCTGATTGCCGGCTTCCTGCGCGGCGGCCCGGTGGAGCTCGTCAAGTGCGAGACCGTCGATCTCGAAGTTCCCGCGAGCAGCGAAATCGTCCTCGAGGGCCATGTCCACCTCGACGAACTCCGCAGCGAAGGTCCCTTCGGCGATCACACCGGCTTCTACTCGCTGGAAGATCTCTACCCCGTCTTCCACCTGAGTTGCATCACACACCGCAAAGATCCCATCTATGCCACGACCATTGTCGGCAAGCCTCCGCAGGAAGACGCTTACATGGGCAAAGCGGTCGAGCGCATTTTCCTGCCGATGATGAAGCTCACCATCCCGGAACTGGTCGACGTCAACCTGCCGATTGAGGGCATCTTTCACAACCTGATGATCGTCTCGATCAAGAAGTCCTATCCCGGCCAGGCCCGCAAAGTGATGAACGCCATCTGGTCGCTGGGGCAGGCGATGTTCACCAAATGTATTGTGGTGGTGGACGAAGATGTCGACGTACAGGATCTCGCCGACGTGACGCTGAAACTCTTTAACCACATCGATCCGGAGCGCGACATTCAGTTCACGCTCGGCCCGGTTGATTCGCTCGACCACTCCAGCCGTCTTCCGAATTTCGGATCGAAGATGGGCATTGACGCCACGCGCAAGTGGGCCAGCGAGGGTTTCACCCGTCCGTGGCCCGACGAAATTGTGATGGACGCAAGAACGAAGGCCCTAGTAGAAGGCAAGTGGAAGGCACTCGCGAAGGAATTGGGACTGGGATGATGGAATTTAGTTTTCCAGCTTGATCTTTGCCAATATCTTCACCGCTGCCACATCTTCGGGTTTCTGAACTTCCATCCGAACTGCTGTCCCCTCCGCGTAGCGTTTGGCTTCCGCGATGATCTTTAGCATCCGCGCGGGAAGCTCGCTTTGTCGGGCTGCTGCGATCGCCCTGTCTCCAAGTGCGAACGACGCGGGGAAACTGCCCTTCCCCGGCGCCAGGTAGACGATATTGCGCTTCTTGCTTTGCAGCCGCAGCGACCAGCCTGCTTTCACAGAAGAACTGCCCCACTCCTCGGTTAGCTGGAACTCCTGCTTCAAGGTCGAGACCAGTTCCTGCCATAAACTCTGGCTCTCACCCAAAGCGAGGGCCAGTTCGGCCTGGGTCGGCGGGTTCTTCTGCCCGGCGAACGCATTTGGCATATAGCCTCAGTGCCCGATCCCAAACAGCGTTCTGACGCCCCAAACGGCGGCGAGGCCGAACGCCGCCATGAAAACCAGGCCCGTCATACGAGAGGAAAATGAACTTTTGCTCCAAGCCTGGAGCACAGCAATGGCTCAAACCACGAACAAAAAAATGGCCACCGCTCCAACCGTCTTCAGCAGCATGATGACTTCCTCCTGGATCAACTCCGGAATCATCGTGCACGAATCGTTTGTGGTTGCGCAGTGACACCGATCACGCCTGATGACAGGCAGGGCTTCGTATCGCTCCTGTGCACGGGGCGGGGTTACTGGGTCGACTGCTTGTGTTCTTCTTGCAACGGCTGATATCCGGAGCAGCGCAGCACTGGCAGGCGTGGGTATTTCGGAAAATTAGGATCCGTAGAGGAGAGTTGGCACAAGTAGAAAGTCGATCCCCGATCTGACTCCATCGTCCGCATAAGGCGGCAGGTGGCGCACAGGCCAACACGCAGTTTGTCTGCTGCTTCGGGAACCATGATCACAGAATAACGCACCCCGCACCGCCCGAACCCATCTCGCTTCCACGCTCTCATCTCGCGCTTTCAGCAAGGTTTTTGCTACGAACGAACCTGAAGAAAAATTCATTGAATATTGATCGCTTTTTACACCGAACTGGCTTGAATCCCGCGAAGTCATTTTGCTATAAGGGCTTCCCAATTACAGGAGGTTCGACCGTGCATACGCCTGGCATCGGTTTTTTGGCATCTCCTTCAAAGTTCTCGCGCGCCCTTATTGTGGTCACTTTGGCGGCTGTTTTCCTGACGCAGTTTGCGGCCGCCCAGCAAACGTTGGGTGCCATCACCGGTACGGTGACTGATCCGTCCGGAGCAGTTGTGTTCGACGCCAATGTGAAAGCGGTCAACATCGCGACCAACCTTGAAGTTGCGGCTCGGACCAAAGCAAACGGCGGTTTCGTGATCCCTGATCTTCCCGCTGGAACTTATAGGGTCACCATCACGAAGGACGGCTTCAAAACGGAAACCCACACGAAAATCCTGGTGTCAGGCAACCGTACGACAACAGTGGATACGACGCTGGTGGTGGGCTCGATCAGCGCCACGGTGGAAGTAAACGCCGTGCCGTTGATGAACCAGGTGGACACCACGATCGGCTATGTGGTCGATACCAATACCATCGAATCCACCCCACTTGGCACCGGCAGCTTTACCCAACTGGCAATTCTCAGTCCTGGCGTTCATGCGGATTTCCTCGGCGGAGGGGGCGCCAACACCGGCCTTGGCAATCAGGCCATTTTCGCTAACGGAAACCGTGACACTAGCAATAGCTTTTCCTTGAACGGCATTAGCACAAACAATATTTTTAATGGCAACTCCACCAGCCAGGTAGGTGAAAACCGATTCGTACTCAATACCGGTGAGAACTTCGGTGCGGGTGGCACCATCCAAACCAGCACATCGGTTTATAGTGCGATTGGCCAGGCCCTTCCCACTCCACCGCCGGACGCCATTCAGGAGATCGCCGTCAATTCCTCGCAGTACGATGCCACGCAGGGCAACAACAGCGGCGCACATATCAGCGTACTGACCAAGTCTGGGACGAACGCGGTGCATGGTTCGCTATGGGAACAATGGCAGAACAGCGATATGAACGCCACGCCGTACTTCTACAATGCTGCTGGCATCAACCCTGTCACCAATAAGCCTTATCTGCCTCGTCCTTTTCTGAATCGGAACGCTTTTGGCGGGACAATCGGCGGACCGATTATCAAGGACAAGTTATTCTTCTTTGGATCCTATCAGGGTGTGCGCATCGCCGATGCGCAGGCTTCCACCAAAGATGTGACCGTGCCTCTGGGTTTGACGGATGACCGCAGTACGCAGGGCATCATTAACATGATTCAGGCGACCTACGGCACCACCATCACCGGGAGCCAGATCAACAGCGCTGCTTCGCAGATCCTCAATGCCAAACTTCCCAATGGGCAGTATCTGATGCCAAGCGCGCAGTACAACGCAAAGCAGGCGCAAACGCTGGGCTACGACGCGGTCGTGCAAGGCCCCAACACGCAAGCCCGCGTAAACCAGGGGATCGCCGGCATCGATTATGTCTTAAGTTCGAAGGACCGCTTGTCCGCGAAATATTATATTCAGAGCAACCCGACCAGCAATCCTTTTGGCGCGGTCGGTTCGCTGCTCGGATTTGCACAACAGCTTTCCGCTGGGAGCCATGTATTCTCTCTATCGAACTCCGTCGTGCTCTCCCCCAACCTCACCTGGGAACAGCATGTGGGTTTCACCCGCCTGCGAGCTTATGCAAAGACAACAAAAGCATTTACGGCAGGATCGGTGGGAATTAGCCTGCCCGGCTCGGCGACTTTTCCTGACGTCACAATCGAAGCCTCGGACCCGACGATCAACGGCGGTTTAGAGTTTGGCCCCAGCACCAGCTTTGGTGATGGTGGCATGTTCCAGAATCAATGGGAATATGGAACCTCCGCGAGTTGGGTGAAAGGAAAGCATATCGTCAGTGTAGGTACAACCTGGGACCACACACAGCTCAATATCATCAACAACAACAACAATACGGATACGCTTGACATCCAAACCTTCCTCGATTTGGTGGAAGGCAACTTACACGGCGGCAACGAGTTCGTTGGTTCGGCTAGTCGCTACTATCGGTCCAATACTATCGGCACTTACATTAGCGATAACTTCAAGATGAAGAAAAATCTCACGATAACCGCTGGGTTACGTTGGGATATCGACGGGCCGCTCTCAGAAAAATACGGCAAGCTTACAGGTTTTGACTCTTCGAAATACAGTTACGTGCAATGCACCGTCGGCGGAGCTCCGGCAGACCCGGCTTTAACTTTCTACAACGGTGGCACGTGCGACTCAGGGACCGACGCGATTACGAGCTCTGGTCTGGTGATCGCGGGGAATAATAAGACTGGGGCCACAGCAGGAGCCAGCAATTCGCTGATGAAAAACCACCAGTGGGGTTTCGCGCCCCGCATCGGAATCTCATGGTCTCCCATGTCTAAGCTAACCGTGCGCGCCGGGTACGGTATGTACTACGACCGCGGGGAGTTATTCAGCTACTTGTCGCCCAGCGCGGGTTCCGGATTTAACGGGCCCTTCGGCGTCACGCTCGCGCCTCCGTTCGTTCAACCGATCTCCGTCGCTCAGGGTGCGACACTGGAGCAGCCGTTCGGCACGACTCTGCCGCCACCACCGCCGCCGACGGGAGCAGCCTTCCTCTCCTACCTGCCGAATCTTCAGCAGACTGCGTGCGGTTTCCCGGGCTGCTGGCCCACCGGCAATCTTTTTGGTCCTTTCCTCTTTGGCGGCTACGATGCTTCCAACAAATTGCCTTATACGCAGAATTGGACGCTCGACCTTCAATATCAGGCTTCCAACAACTGGATGTTCGAGGCCGGTTACGTCGGCAATCACGGTACCCATTTGGTGCTGCCAATCCCCTTCAACCAACCACTCATCGCCACATCGAAGAATGTGGTGAATGGGCAGACCACTTCCTACGGAGGTACCAGCCCGCTGTTCCTGGATAATGAGCCGGTCTTCACGAACGAATTCTCGGGTAATGCGCCGATCCGCGTACCTTATCCCGGGTATGACATGAACTCGGTCTTGTATAAAGCGGAGGGCACATCGAACTTCGACGCATTGCAACTCCAGATCCACAAGCGCCTGTCCAACGGTCTGCAATTCACCGCGTCTTACACCTGGTCTCATTCGCTGGACGAGCAGAGCGGGTTGGGCCTGTTTTTCACCGGGAATAATCCGCTCACTCCCCGGGCAAACTATGCCTCCTCGGACTTCGATCAGACCCACGTTTTGCTGATCAACTACAGCTATACGATTCCGAAGGTGGTGGATAGTGGAGCGTGGGGATACGTGGCTAACGGCTGGACCATTGGTGGCCAGACTGTGGCGCAAAGCGGGCAGCCCTACAGCGTCTACGATTTTTCTGGCTCGGTTGCGAGCCTATACTTCGGCACCTTCAACTTTATCGGGAACCCCATTGTGCCGCTGGTACCGGGCGTAACTGCCTCGCAGGCAGCACATCCTGGCGCGAATTGCGCGGGATTTTCAACGAAAATCTGTAAGCTCGATTCCGCTGATTTCGCACCGCAATTCGTGGCTCCGGGAACCAACGGAGTTCCCCCCTGCGACAGCAGCGGGTGCGATTTCTTTGAATCCTTGTATGGAAATACAGGCCGGAACACCTTTCGAGGACCATTCCAGGTGCGCTTCGACATGAGCCTGGCCAAGCAGTTCCAGATCAAAGAGCGCTTCCAGCTCAGGTTTGAAGCCGATGCGTTCAATATTTTCAACCATCCCGATTTCGACACTCCGAACAACAACGTGACCTTCTTCCCCAATTTCGTCGGTCCGCCATCCATTCCCCCGGAAGGCAGCTTGGGCATTATCCAGCACACGATTGGCAGCCCACGCTTCCTGCAGTTGAGTCTGCACCTGGCGTTCTGAACGCGATAGGGGGGGACTAATTCGGAGGGACATGAGAGTCCGCAATTCCGCGCGAGGGGTCATCAGCTTGGCACTGGTGACGCTCGTTTTTTTTCAACCCGATTTCGCATTGGCTTGGGGCAATGAAGGCCACACCTACGTCAATCGCGTGGCCGCGCAGAAAATTCCGGCTACCATGCCAGCGTTCTTGCGGAGCGCAGGCGCCATCGCTGAAATCGCTTATCTCGGACCCGAACCCGACCGCTGGCGGAGCCCTTCGGAATTCGCCCTCAAGAATGCGCAGGAGCCTGATCATTTCATCGACCTAGAGCGCGTTGCATGGCTCGATCCGCTGCCTCCCGGCCGCTACGAGTTCTATCGCAAGCTCAATGAAAAGCGGGCCGCGACCGCCGATCATCCGGACGACTACCTTCCCGAGCACGTCGGCCTGCAGCCGTACGTCACCCTGGAGATTTACGGCCGCCTCAAGGCAGCGTTCCGCGAATATCGCCAGCGACGCGACACGCACCAGCCTACGCAGGCCGTGGAGCACGCGATCATCTTCTACGCCGGCTGGCTTGGCCATTACGTGGCCGACGGCGCACAACCTCTGCACACCACGATTTATTACAACGGATGGTTCGGGCCCAATCCGAACAGATATACGACCGAGCACCATATTCACGGCCAATTTGAGACGGCCTACGTGGCCGCCAACATCGCTGCCAAAGATTTTGCCGGTTTAGTGAAAACGCCCCAACGCCTCGACGATCCCTTCGCGCGCTACGTCGCCTATCTCCGAAACTCGAACACGCTAGTGGAGAACGTCTACTCTCTCGAACAGGCTGGCGGTTTCACGGGAAAGGGATCGTCTGCAGCTTTCGACTTCGCAACACACCGTCTGGCTGCAGGATCGCAGATGCTGCTCGATCTCTGGTATACCGCATGGCTGGAGAGCGCCGCGCCCGCTCTGCCCGAGCACGCAGCCCCGGCTAGCCCCACGAAAACCCCCGCTCCCAGCAAATAGACGCTGCTCAATGTCGCCGGCTAGGATCGCCCGCCGCGGACGATGTAGAGTCTCTTTCGGTATACTGAATAAGCATGCCGGTTCTGAAAAACATCGCCGCCATCGCCAAGGGCATGAGCACCACCTTCATGGAGATGTTCCAGCCCACGACGGTCGAAAATTATCCCGACGGCAAGGATCCCTTGCGGGGCGCGCGCATAGAGGCCCGTTTCCGCGGCGCACACGTGTTGCAACGCGATGAAAACGGACTGGAAAAGTGTGTCGCCTGCTTCCTGTGCGCGGCAGCCTGCCCTTCGAACTGCATTTATATTGAAGCCGCTGAGAATACGGCGCAGAACCGCGTCAGTGGCGCCGAGCGCTACGCCAGGGTTTACAACATCGACTACAACCGCTGCATTTTTTGCGGATATTGCGTAGAGGCGTGTCCCACGGACGCGATCACGCACGGTCACGGATTTGAACTGGCGTCCTTCAATGCTACCAATCTCGTGTACCGTAAGGAGCAGATGCTGGCCCCCCGGCCAGCACACATGGGCGCCAACATCGTTTTCAATCAGGCCGACGTGAATGGGAGAGCACCAACCGAAATGGTGCCCGGAAGCTGAATTTTAAGATTTTCAGTATGACCTCACGCCGGTCCATCGCGACCGGCGTTCGTGCATGTGGGGCACACATCCCGGCCACGGATTCACGCGGATGAACGCGGATCAGATTTGGATTAGCTAGGAGCTAGCAGCTGGAAGCTTACTATGGCTGACTTTTTACAAACCGTACGTGAGCGCGTCGTAATTTACGACGGCGCCATGGGCACCAACATCCAGAAGCGCAATCCGACTCTGGATGACTATTGGGGCAAGGAAAACTGCAGCGAAGTCCTCGTGCTCAGCCGCCCTGACATCATTCGCGATATTCATGCGGACTTCTTCCGCGTGGGCTGCGACATCGTGGAGACCGACACGTTCGGCGGATCGTCCATTGTGCTCGGCGAATTTGATCTGCGGGACCGGGTTCGCGAGATCAACGTCAAGGCCGCACAGTTAGCGAAAGAAGTCGCGCAACAGTTCTCGACCATAGATAAGCCGCGATTTGTTGCCGGCTCGCTCGGGCCAACCACGAAGCTGCCTTCGCTCGGACACATCGGTTTCGAGGCCATGGTAGCGGCTTACGAAGAACAGGCCGCCGCTTTGATCGAAGGCGGAGTTGACGTTCTGCTCATCGAAACCGCGCAAGACCTGCTGCAGGCCAAGATTGCGACTATCGGCGTGCTCGAAGCCATGCGGAAAGCGGGCAAGAAACTGCCCGTCACCGTGCAGGTCACATTGCAGGAATCGGGTACCATGCTGCTGGGAACCGAGATCGGCGCTGCGCTGACCGCGCTGGAACCCTTCGATGTGGACGCGATTGGTCTGAATTGCGCGACCGGACCGAAGGAGATGAACGACGCAGTCCGCTACCTCGCCCTCAACTCGACCAAAGAAGTCTCGGTGTTGCCCAATGCCGGACTGCCTCATAACGTGGGCGGACAAGCTGTTTATAAGCTCTCGCCCGAGGAACTGGCTGAGTATCACAAACACTTCGTCAAAGACTACGGCGTCCGCATCGTCGGAGGCTGTTGCGGCACCACTCCCGAGCACCTGAAAGCCGTGGTGGAAGCGGTTTCCGGCGTGGAACCTGCCAAGCGCTACGTAAGGCGCGCGGGCGCGGCTTCCAGCGCCTACACCAGCGTTCCTCTCGATCTCGAGCCCAAGCCGCTGATCGTCGCCGAGGAAATGAACACGACCACCCGCGTCGAGCATTTCCGCAAACTCGTTCAGGGCAAGAAATATGACGACATTCTGGCACTCGCCAAACGCCTGGTGAACGAGGGCTCGCACATGCTGGATCTGTGCTGCGCTATCGTGGGCGAGGACGAGAAGGGATACATTACTTCGATTCTTGAAAGGATTGCCACGCGCGTCCCTGCGCCGATCCTCGTCGACTCGACCGAAGCAGACGTGGTCGAAGAAGCGCTGAAACGCATCCCCGGCCGGGCCATTATTAACTCGATCAACCTCGAAGATGGAGAGAAGCGCACGTCGAAAGTCCTGCCTATGGCCAAGCGTTACGGCGCCGCGGTCATCGCGCTGACCATCGACGAAGACGGCATGGCGCTCACCGCCGACAAGAAAGTCGCAATCGCGCACCGCATCTACGACCTCGCTACAAAAAAGTACCGCCTCGATGGCACGGACTTGATCTTCGACGCGTTGACCTTGCCCATTTCGACCGGGCAGGAAGAGTACCGGACCGCCGGAATGGAAACGCTGAAAGCGGTCGAGCGCATCAAGAAAGAGCTGCCATCGGTGAAGACGATCCTGGGGGTGAGCAATATCTCGTTCGGCCTCGACGCTTACCCGCGGCGCGTGCTGAATTCCGTGTTTATGCACGAAGCGGTGGACCACGGCCTCGACATGGCCATCGTGAACTACACCAAGATTTATCCGCTCTACAAGATTCCCCAGGAAGAAGTGGAATTGGCGCGAAAGCTCATCCACCGCGACGCCAATTCCGACGGCGATCCGCTGCAAAAATACATGGCGCACTTTGCCGGCATGAAAGGCAAGCCCGCGGCTTCAACTACGGCTCACCTCGACACACTCTCGGTCGAAGACAAGCTGAAGTTTGCCATCATCAACGGCGAGAAATCGGTGGGCGACGGGGCCAACAAGAAATCGCTGGAAGCCTTGCTGGAAGAAGCTTTGGCGACCTATTCCCCGCTGGAATTGATCAACACCGTCCTGCTTGACGGCATGAAGACCGTCGGCGACCTCTTCGGCGCCCGCAAGATGCAGTTGCCCTCAGTGCTCGATTCCGCCGGAGTGATGAAGCAGGCGGTGGCCTATCTCGAGCCCAAGATGGAGAAGAAGACCGGATCGCAGAAAGGCACAATCGTGCTCGCGACCGTGAAGGGCGACGTCCACGACATCGGAAAGAATCTGGTCGACATTATTCTGTCGAACAATGGATTCAAGGTCATTAATCTCGGCATCAAGCAGCCCGGCGACACCATTATCCGGGCGGCGCAGGAGCATCAGGCCGACGCCATCGGCCTCAGTGGCCTGCTGGTGAAATCCACGCTCGAGATGAAGTATGTGATTCAAGACCTTGAGCGCCAGAAGCTCGATTTCCCCGTGATCTGCGGTGGCGCCGCGCTTACGCGCAAGTATGTCGAGGACGACCTGCGCCGCGAATACGCCAACGGTGTCTTCTATGCCGACGACGCCTTCGCCGGACTGCACATCATGGAAGACCTGTCGACCACGAATGGCGCGCACGACACGCGTTTGGCCGAGGGGCGCACAGTGAAAGAATATGCAAAAGCTGCGGCTATCGATGAAGAGACCGGCCCGGTGTTTGCCGAGCGCAGCCCGGTTGTAACCGACGCTCCAAATATCCCCGCGCCGCCGTTTTGGGGCGTGCGCGTGCGCAAGGACTACGATCTGGGCGAACTTTTCCAATACATCAACGAAACCGCGCTCTTCAAAAACCAGTGGCAGCTGAAGACCGCCTCGCAGTCGGACTATGTGCGGCTGGTGGACGAGAAGTTCCGGCCGATTCTGCACAAGTTGGAAGATGAGGTCAGGGAATCGGGATTGTTTGGCCCGGCGGTGGTATATGGATACTTCCCGGCGCAGGGTGATGGGAACGACGTGATCGTATACGAGCCTCCGGATGCGCGGGCAGGACGTCCCTGCAGTAACCGATGGGAGGCGGAAGCTAAAGAGATCCTCCGATTCACCTTCCCGCGACAACGCGAAGGACGACGCCTGGCCATCTCCGATTTCTTTGCCCCAAAAGCTTCCGGCAAGATGGACGTGATCGGACTTTCTCTGGTGACGATTGGGCCCAAGGCGAGCGTCGAGACGCAGCGACTGTTCGAAGGCGGAGAGTACACGAAATATCTGTACCTGCACGGACTCAGCGTCGAAACAGCGGAGGCGCTCGCCGAATTGCACCACAAAAACATGCGCGAAGAACTCGGTATGGGCGGCGACGATGCCAAAGAGATCCGCGACCTGTTCCATCAGAAATATCGGGGATCGCGCTATTCCTTCGGCTATCCTGCGTGCCCGAATTTAGAGGATCAGACCAAACTGTTTGCGCTGCTCAAGCCGGAGGAGAACGTGGGCGTGCGGCTTACGTCGGGATTTTTGCTGGAGCCGGAGCAATCGACTTCCGCGATCGTGGTCCATCATCCAGGCGCGAAGTACTTCGTGGTCTAGCAAATCTCGCCTAAAAAGTCGTCTGCAACCGCAAGGAATAACTTCGCGGCGGGGCGATGGCGTTGCCGGAAAATAGTCCGCCAAAATCCAGCAGGTTGAGGCGGTTATTCAGATTCTGCACGTCGGCCTGCAGCCGCGTCGAGAAGCGGTCGCTTTTGTAAACATCGGCGCCCGCGGACACATCGACTGCGAGCGACGGACGCACCCGGTAGCGAGCAAAGTTGACCCGGTCCAACACCGTCTGCCCGTAATGAGGAAGCGCCTCCTGACAGGTCTCCGAACAATCGAAGGGCAACCCGCTGCCGTATTCCACCCCGCCCGCGAGCCAGAAACGCGAGGCCACCTGGTACCGCCCGCGCAGGCGCACCGTGTTGCGCTGATCCTGCGAATCCGGCGCGTGGCCAGAAATGCGAGTCTGGGCGTTGATGGCTTCGTCGCCGAGGAACAGCCCGCCAGTCACCGGAAACCACACATTCCCCACTTGGTACGAATAGCTGGCGAATCCGGAAAGGTGACGCCACTTGGGCAGCTCGATCTTCCCTTCCGCACCGTAAATAGTGGATTTGCGAAACGCAATCGGAAAGCTGACCGCCGTGCTGAGAAGCTGGTCGTCGTCGGCAAAGTTATCGGCGTAGCGGCGATAGTAGTTCGTGTCGAGGCGAACCTGCCCGAAGATGCTCTTCGTGGCCCCCACTTCGAAATAATTTCCGTGCGACGGCTGGATGGGCAACCGCAGCACGTTGGGATTGAGCGACGTCACTTGTGGCGAACTGGACAACAAGATGTTCTCAAACGACGGCGTCTGGAACACTCGGTCATAGGAAGCGTGTACCACCAATCCCGCGGAAGAGAAGAATCGTGCGACCGATACTCGCGGACTCACCGCATTTTCGTTGACCAACAACTGGTAATGGTCCCAGCGCAGCCCGGCGCTGACCGTCCACTTCCCGAGTCGGATGAGATCTTGTATGTACGCGCCCTGCTCCAGATCCGCGCGGCTTCCCTCAGACGAGCGCGTACCCGGAAACGCAAATGTCAAGGGCATGCCGGCCTCGAACTGCGTCGGGTCGGTAATGACGTCGCTGAAATTTTCGCGCAAAAACAGATTGTCGGACTCGATGCCCGCCTTGAGCTCATGCCGCCCGTGGTGCACGGCCAGCGACCCATTGAAGTATCCTTCGCGAAAACGATTGTGCTGAAAGGCCACAACCGGCGTTGATTGCGGATTCGACGTCAGGTCGTTGGAATTGTCGCGCACCATGCCGCGCAGCGCCCCCAGCGTGTTCTCAGAGAAAACGTGCTGGTACGAGACGATGCCCATGGTTTCAAGATTGTCGCCGTACTGCCGCTGCCCGGCCTCCTCCTGCACCAATTCGTTGGGAATCTGAAAGCGCGAAAAATCGTGCCGCACGATGATGCCCAGACGATCTTTCGCGGTAATATCTCGCTCGTAGTGAAGAGAAAAATCTCCCGTCGTGCCGTTGTTCGTGTAGTTTTCGGGAACCACCGGATTCAGGTAATGGCCGGTCATCGAACCGGTCGCGCTGGCCCCAAGCGTGTTTCCCTTCCACGCATATTGCCCTTGAGTAAACGCTCCGGCCGTTGCAAAACTGCCGCCGGAAAGATCCACCTCGCCGTGGAATCCTCGCTTGGCTTCCTTGAGCGTATTAACCTCGACCACGCCGCCCATTTTCCGTCCAAACTCCGCTGGAATGCCCGCTGTGTAGATGCTGAGCGAATCTACGTCGTCGGCCTCGATCTCCGGCCCGAAACTGGGCGAACGGTTGTCCGTCAACGGGATCCCGTCTACGACGAACTGCGTTTGATACTCCGCGCCGCGCGGGTGCAGCACCGCATTACCTTCGTAGAGCCAGCCCGGCTCGGAGTTCACCAGGTCCTGCAGCGACCGTCCCGGCAGCGAAGTCGTCCGCGTCTCAATGGCCTCTGAGCCGATCTCGTTGACCGAATTTGCCCGGTGCGGATCGATCAGCGTGTCGGCGGCTTGTACCGTAACCGAGGTGGTGATCGAAGCCAGACCGAGCGTGATGGCGTACTCCAGCGGCGCTGCTGTACGGATCTCAATTGGCACACTTACCGCCGCAAAACCAGCCTGCTGAATCTGCACGCGATACAACCCAAACGGCAGACGCTTGGCCACCAGCACACCTGCGTCATCCGTAACCAACGAACTGCGGTACTCGTTGGCCTCGCAAAGCAGTTCCACCGCAGTCTTAACCCCAAAGCCATGCGGATCTGTCACTTTGAGGCGCAGTTCTCCGCTGTAGCTCTGGGCAAGAAGCGGGTAAGCAAGCAGGAGAATTCCGAGATTCCGCAGCAATCGCACCTAGTTTCACTAGGGGGGAACCCTGATGATAGCAGCGGGCCTGATGCCGGCTGAGTTACCAACGGCATCGGGCCAGACAAGAGGTTCTCCTTAACTACTTTTTTACAAGACACAGACATCCCTTTGACAACCTGAAAATGCTGCTAGGGCAAGCTTAGGATAGATCCGCTGTTGACGTGATCCCTCCCCCCGTCATCTGGATCGCAAGCTTCAGGCCCTCCGTCACCGGGAGGGTGTGAGGAAAAACAGGCGCTCGTACCGCAGGGGGTGCGAGCGCCGTTTTGTCATAGCCGGCGTCCTCGCGACAGCCCATCGTCGCCTTAGCGCCGGCGTCCTCGCCGGCTGTGGCGAGGGCATCCTGCCCTCGCTGTGTGCAGCACCATGGTCGCATCTGGTTTCAAAATAGCGACCCCAACCTTAGGCGATCCGTTCAACTGTTACAATTTCGAATATCGCCCCAGCGCCATGAAATGTCCTTTTTGCGGTTTTGCCAATGACAAGGTAGTCGACTCGCGCGAGAGCAAGGAAGCCGAGTCTATCCGGCGCCGCCGCGAGTGCCTGAAGTGCGGCAAGCGCTTCACCACGTACGAGCGGATCGACGAAATCCCTTACATGGTGGTCAAGAAAGACGGCCGCCGCGAAAAGTTCGATCGCCAGAAAGTGCTCAATGGCCTGCTGCGCGCATGCGAAAAACGCCCCGTGCCGATCAGCAAGCTGGAGCAAATCGTCAACGAGGCCGAATCGTTCGTCATCGATTCGCCCGAGCGCGAGCGCAAGACCAGCGAACTTGGCGAACTCATCATGAACCGCCTTCGCCGATACGACAAGGTTGCCTACGTGCGCTTCGCCTCGGTCTATCTCGATTTTAAAGACGTAAAAGAATTCATGAACGAGTTGAAGGATCTGGTGAAGGTAAAGACGGTATAGGGCAGTGACAAGTGGCTAGTGGCTAGTGATGAGCGAATAGAGCGATCCACTCCTCACTGATCACTGGCCACTGACCACTTGTTTTTGAGGATCAGCTTTGCATGACTCATAAGATCACCCTCATCCCCGGCGACGGCATTGGCCCGGAAGTGACCAACGCCACCGTGCGCATCCTCGAAGCTACGGGCGTGAAGTTTGAATGGGAAACCTTCGCGGTCGGCGCCGAGGCTTATGAAAAATCCGGCGAGTACATTCCCAAAGATCTCATCGAGTCGCTGGAGCGCACTCATGTTGGGCTCAAGGGTCCCGTCACTACGCCCGTCGGTGGAGGCTTTCCCAGCATCAACGTCGCCCTGCGAAAGAAATTCGAGCTCTATGCGAACTTCCGTCCCATTCGCAATCTGCCCCATATTCCTACGCGCTATCCCGATGTCGATCTGATCATCGTGCGCGAGAATACCGAAGGCCTCTACTCCGGACTCGAACACGAAGTGGTGCCCGGCGTGGTTGAGAGCCTGAAGATCATGACCGAGAAGGCGTGTACGCGGATTTCGAAGTTCGCCTTCGAATACGCCCGCAAGAACCAGCGCAAAAAGATTCACGCCATTCACAAGGCCAATATCATGAAGATGTCCGACGGCCTGTTCTTGCGTTGTGCGCGCAACGTCGCCAAAGATTATCCCGAGATCACCTACGGCGAGCACATTGTCGACAACACCTGCATGCAACTGGTCATGAATCCGTATCAGTACGACATGCTGGTGATGGAAAATCTCTATGGCGACATTTTGTCGGATCTGTGCGCGGCGTTTGTGGGCGGCCTGGGATTCGTGCCCAGCGCCAACCTGGGCGAGGACTGCGCGATATTCGAAGCCGTGCACGGCTCCGCTCCCGATATCGCGGGAAAAAATCTTGCCAATCCCACGGCGCTATTGCGATCGGCTCTGTTAATGGTGAGGCATTTAGGCGAGCACGCCGCCTCCACCCAGATTCGCAACGCGCTCGAACGCGTCTACCGCCATCGCGAAAAGTTGACCCGCGACATCGGCGGCCAGGCAGGCACGTCGCAATTTGCCGACGCGGTGATCGAAGAGATGGAAAAAACCAAGGTCGAACCCGCGCCGGCCTAAAAAATTGTTGATTGATGATTGTTGATTGTTGAACAAAACTTTTCGGAACTGGACATCCCGGTTTTTCATTCAACAATCAACAATCAAAAATCAACAATTTCTTCACCGCCGCCTCAACGCTTCCAACTCCTCCAGGGTCCGCGGCCAGTCCGAACCCAACAGCCGCGACAGACTCCGATCCGCCAGGACTTTCCCTCCGGTCTGGCAGCGGGCGCAGTAATTGGTTTCTTTATCGGCATACCGAATCCGCAAAACCCGGTCGCCGCATCTTGGGCACGGTAGCCCATAGCGGCCGTGCACGGCCATATCTTTGCGAAACGCGGTGACCTTCTCCGGAAACGCGTCTTCCGCTTCCGCTCGAAGCTTGCTGATCCACATTTGCAGCGTCTGCCGAGTGGCCCCGAACAGCCGTTCCCATTCGGCGGCCGTGAGTTTTTGCGTGAGCGCGATGGGAGAGAGTTGCGCCGCATGCAGAATCTCGTCAGAATACGCATTGCCAATCGCGCTCAGCAGCCGGGGATCGGTCAGCGCCCTTTTCAGCGTGTGATTTTCCGCAGTCAGCGCAACACGAAACGTCTCCAGATCGGCCTCAAATACGTCGATGCCTCCCGCATCGAACGCAGCCAGATTCTCCTCTCCGCTGACCAGATGCAACGATGCGCGATGCTTGCTGCCAGCCTCGGTCAACACCAGAGAACCGTCAGGGAAGTCAAAGGCCGCCAGATTCTGCCGCCCTCCCAGTTTCGCTCCCGGCTTCTTCCAGTGCAGCCGCCCGGCGATCATCAGGTGCAGCACTAACCACAGATCACCTTCCACGCCGATGGCGATGCGTTTGCCGACTCGGCGCAGGCTCTCCACGGCTCGCCCATCCGCACTCGCCAGCGGCGGCTGCACACTGCGCAGCAAAAATGGACTCCCCAGCCGAACTCGTTCCAGCCGCTGTCCTACGATTCGCGGTTCCAACGCAGTAATGTAAGCCGCTATATCGGGCAATTCCGGCATATCCGATCAGCTTGCATCGCCCTCTGACATTTTGCAATTGCGTTCGAGTGTGACTTTTCCAAGCCCTCCCCATTGACTCCCGCGCTCGGTTCGGAGTACTCTGCCTGCGTTCTGGGGATTCTGGGGAAAATGACGCGCACAGCTCGGCGTGTGGGGATAGTTCTCTTTCAGCTCGGTGGACCCGACACGCTGGAAGCCATCGAACCTTTCCTTTATAACCTTTTCTGCGACCCCGACATTATTGACTTCCCTTTTGCCCGCATCGGCCGCAAAGCGCTGGCCAAGCTCATTTCCACCACTCGCGCCCGCAAGGTCCAGCATCATTATTCAACCATTGGCGGGGGCTCGCCGATTCGCCGCCACACTGAGCGCCAGGCACGGGCGTTGGAAACCGAACTGCGAAATCAAGGGCTCGATGCACACTGTTTCGTCGCCATGCGCTACTGGCATCCCTTCACCAGCGAGGCCATCGAGCAGCTCCGCGCCGCCGGCTGCGACGAACTCATTTTGCTCCCGCTGTATCCGCAATATTCCTCAACCACTACTGGATCGAGCCTGAACGAATGGAATCGCCGCTTCCAGGATGATGTGCCGGTTCATCGTGTCGAGACTTTTTATCGCGATCCGATGTATCTCGACGCCGTGATCGAAAAGGTAAACGAGGCGCTCTCGCGCTTCCCCGACGCGGAGCGGCCCGAGATCGTTTTCAGCGCCCACAGCGTTCCGCTGTCGGTAATCGACAAGGGCGACCCCTACCAGCGCCAGATTGAAGAGACTGTGCGCCTTTTGATGGATCGCGGCGGGTGGCCTAATGCCCACCGCCTCTGCTATCAGAGTAAGGTGGGAGCAAGCAAATGGCTGCAACCTTCGCTGCATCACACCTTGAAGCAGCTTTCAGCAGAACGAGTCCGGGAAGTTTGCATCGTGCCCGTAGCCTTCGTTTCCGATCACGTGGAGACTCTGGCTGAGATCGATCACGAAGCACGCCACGAGGCTCAGCACCTGGGATTCACGCAATTCGAAATGAGCGCCGGCCTGAATGATTCTCCAAAGTTTATTCGGGCGCTCAGCCAGATCGTTCGGAACGCGTTGCAGGACGAAGTTTTTTCAGTGGTTCCGATCAGCAGGTTTGGGAGGAAGTTGGCGGCGCCGCAGTACGCGGCCGCTGCGGGGCTCGATTAAGTACACGGCAGTCGCAGTTCAGTCACAGGAGGGACTCATGGCGGAGTTGGAGACCAATAAGGTCAATCCGAATCCGGAAGCGGCCAAGCAGCCGGCCAAGCCCGCGGCGGATGCCACCAAGTATGTTGGCACCCCGGCGGTCGGGACCTCGAAAGCAGCCGCAGCGGGCGGCATCGCTGGGACTGCGCCCTCCACAGAGATTGACCGCCATCGCCGCCGCTTTGTGTGGACCATGGTCACCGGCTTTCTCGTGGCCTGGTTCCTGGCGTTCTTCCGTTTCTTTCTGCCGCGCACACTTTTCGAACCTAACTCGGTTTTCAAAATCGGTTACCCGTCAGAATTTGCGCTCGGTGTCGATACCAAGTTCCAGCAGAAATACCGCATCTGGGTCGATCGCACGCCCGACCGACTGTTCGTGATTTACGCTCGCTGCACGCATCTCGGATGCACTCCCGACTGGAAGCCCAGCGAAAACAAGTTCAAGTGCCCTTGCCACGGCAGCGGCTATGACAGCGAAGGCATCAATTTCGAAGGTCCGGCGCCGCGTCCCATGGATCGCGCTCACCTCGAACTCGCGCCCGACGGCCAGATCATCGTCGACACCTCGAAGCTCTACTCCTGGCCCAAAGGACAACCAACGCACTTCAACGATCCCGGAGCATTCTTGCCCGCATAGATACTGGGCGGCATAACCGGATTGACCGACTCACTTTCAGGACTCTTATGGCTGAGCTAAACAACCCGAACGGCGGCAACGATGGCGGTAGCAGCAACGGTAAAAATGGCGCCAAAGTCGGACTCCTCCAGAAAGTAACCACCGGAGTCAAAGACGACATTCAAGCCCTCAAAACCGACATCCCTACCAAGGCGAAAGAACAGATCGAGGGCCTGAAAGATCCGACCAAGACGCAGGTCTACACCTCGATCTTCCGCCACAAGCACGACGACACGCCGCGCAACCGCGCGCTGGGCGTGCTTTCTAACGTGTTCCTGCATCTGCATCCGGCGAAAATCAATCGCGATGCCGTGCGTTACAGCTATACCTGGGGCATGGGCGGGATCACGTTTTATCTGTTCATCATCCTGACCTACACCGGTGTGCTGCTGATGTTCTATTACCATCCCAGCAAAGTGCAGGCTTTCCGCGACGTGCTCTATCTCGAGCACGACGTGCCCTTCGGCAAGATTCTGCGCAACATGCACCGCTGGGCAGCCCACCTGATGGTGATCGGCGTATGGCTGCATATGTTCCGCGTGTTTCTCACCGGATCGTATAAAAAGCCGCGCGAATTCAACTGGAACATCGGCGTGTTGCTGCTGGTATTCACGCTGCTGCTTTCGTTCACCGGATACCTGCTGCCCGACGATCAACTGGGATTCTGGGCCGTCACGGTAGGTACGAACATGGCCCGCGCGACGCCGCTGCTTGGGCATGAAGGCCCCTTCGGCGCGCAGTTGGGCATGACTCCGTATAACGATGTGCGCTTCGGATTGCTCGGCGGCTCTATCGTCGACGCCAATGCCCTGCTGCGCTCGTATATCTGGCACTGCATTGGTATCCCGATCGTGGCCTCGGTCTTGATGATTGTGCACTTCTGGCGCGTTAGAAAAGATGGCGGCATCTCCGGCCCAGCTCCGGTCATGCTGACCGAAGAAGCCGACAAACCGCGCCGCGGGCCAAAAGCGGCGGGAGAGTGAAGTTCGAAGTCAGAAGTTAGAAGGAAGAATGCAGAAGTAAAACCAAATCACCTTCTGCATTCTGACTTCCTACTTCTGACTTCCTGGAGACATTATGGACTGGCGACAACTTTGGGAGATTTGCTCTGCCCCCGACAACGTCCCTATCGTGGGACTGATTCCACTGTTGGCCTTCTTCATCTATCTGGCATGGAGACAGGCGCACGCCAACGATCAGTTGATCGCGCAACTTGAGGGCGATCCCGCGCTCGCCAAGACTCACCATCGCAAGACCTGGCCCTTCAAACCCGGCTGGCAAAAAGAAGTCCACGTATGGCCCTTCCTGCTGCGCATCGAGTTCCTGGCCGCCATCATCGTCACCATCATCCTGATGGTCTGGTCGATCACGCTCAACGCGCCGCTGGAAGAGCCCGCCAATCCCAACCTCACCATGAATCCTGCGAAGGCGCCGTGGTATTTTCTCGGCCTGCAGGAGATGCTCGTCTATTTTGACCCGTGGATCGCCGGCGTGGTCATGCCGACCATGATCATCGTCGGCCTGATGGTGATTCCTTACATCGATACCAACCCGCTAGGCAGCGGCTACTACACCTGGAAGCAACGCAAATTCTCGATTTCCACTTTTTTGTTCGGCTTCGTCATTCTCTGGGTCGCCATGATCATCATCGGGACGTTCATTCGGGGCCCCGGGTGGCAATGGTTCTGGCCTGGGCAGACGTGGGACCACAATCGCCTGATCTACGAGGTCAACCGTGACTTGCCGGATATTTTCGGCATAACGTCGAACTTCGCCAAGGCAATTTTCGGCGGGATCATCGTTGTCGGCTATTACCTGCTGGGCGGCGGGCTGGTGTATTCGCTGTTCCGGCGCCGCATGGGGAAAGATTTCCAGCGCATGAGCCTGCTGCAATTCTCGATCATGCAGTTCTTGCTGCTGACCATGGTCGCTCTGCCCCTGAAGATGGGGCTGCGTCTGCTGTGGCATATCAAGTACGTGTGGATTACGCCGTGGTTCAACATTTGAAAAGCGGTCTTGGGTCGCAGGTCTTAGGCGTTTGGCGTCGCTTCGAAACGCCAGTCCCAAGACCTGACACCCAAGACCCAAGACCGATTTTCGGAGGAACTGGTGCCTGACAAACCGATCCCCGAGCAGGACCCGATAACCAGCAAGTCCTACGCCGCGCATTACGTCATTGCAACGCTCCTACTGGTGGCCACGCTGTTCTGGGCCTTGTGGGACGAGGCATGGGGACAGCGTCCGTGGAAGGCTTTCCAAGATCAGTGGAAGCAACGCTACAGTGCTTTCCTGAATACGGCGCGCTCCAAGTCGCAGACCTCGGAAAAGGATGTCGAGAGCAGTTCCGACTACGCCGCCCTGAACGCCGCCTGGAAAAAAGCGAGTCAGGATTCCGCGCCCCAGAGCGCTGAGCTCCGCAAGAAGTTGGATGACGCCAGCGCGCGCCTGCTCGCTGTTCAAAGCGTCTTCACCGATCGCCGCGCCTATGTCAACGCCCTCACCTACGAACTAGAAACTAGCGACAGCGCCTCGGCCAAAGCAAGCAAGCAAAAGAAAATTGACGAGTACAAAGCCGAACAAGCCACGGTCGAATTTCCCGATGGCAGCAGGAAGAAATTTAATTTCGAGGAACTCGAAAAAACTTATAACGAAATTCGCGACGAGCGCACCAAGCTGAGCCTGGAATTGGGCGAGGTTCTCAAACCCGTCACTGATGCCCGCACCAAGCTGGACGAATACGTCTCCGATCACCTGGTCGATCTGACTCCGCAGCAGATCGATGGCCTGAAGAAGCGCGCTAACGATTGGGATCCCTCGATCGTGCAAATCAATGTGGCCGAGGCCAACATCGTTGATCGTTGCGAGTCGTGCCACATGAACACGCGCGAGCCGCTCAAGATCACGCCGGCTTCGATGATCTCCAAGGGCGACAAGAAGCCCGACGAGTACGCGCAGGCACTCACCAGCCATCCCCAGCCGGAGTTGCTGCAGATTCACGATCCCGAAAAATTCGGTTGCTCGCCCTGCCACCAGGGCAATGGCCGCGCCACCACCAGCGTCGAGAAAGCGCACGGCAACTACGAGCATTGGCTCTGGCCACTCTTTCCGAAAGAGAACGCCCAGGCCGGATGCCAGAGCTGCCACTCCGCCGACATGATGCTCGCCACCGGCGACGTGCAGTTTGAAACCATCAACGCCGGCAAAGATCTCTTCCGCCAGCGCGGCTGCAACGGCTGCCACCGCTACGAAGGCTACGACAAGGAGCCTGAGGACCTGAACTCGATCGGCCAGCAGATCAAGCAGATCGAAACCGAGAAAAAGAACAATTTGAAACAGACCGCCTACCTGATGAAGCAGGCCGATACGGCGGAATCGAACGAAGAGGCCAACAAGTTCAATACCCAGGCCGTCGATCTCCGTGTTGCCAACAGCAAGCTCGATGGCCGCCTGCAGCAGCTCGATTTTCAATCGCACAGCCTGATGCAGGACATGAAGAAGATCGGGCCAAACCTGAAGGACGTCCGCCTCAAGCTGAACAAGAACTGGATTCCCGTCTGGTTGAAGAAGCCCACCGATTTCCGTCCTACGACCAAGATGCCGAACTTCCGCCTGACCGATCATCAGATTCAGGCGATCTCCGCATTCATCTGGCAGTCTGGTTTCACCGACACGCTGCCCAAGCGCAAGCCGGGTAATGCCGCCCATGGCAAGGAACTCTTCGAGACCCGCGGCTGCCTGGCCTGCCACTCCATCGGCGAAGGCGACCAGATGCAGGGCGGGACCTTTGCCGCGAACCTCACACGCGTCGGCGAGAAGGCCAACTACGATTACCTCGTGCGCTGGATTCACAACGCCCGCGAGCGTACGCGTCCCTATTGTCCTTACGAGAAGAAAGACATCGGCCCCGAGGATTACGCCAAGAAGGGACTTCTCTACCAGTTCGATCTCGAGCACAGCCGCTGCCCCAACGACGGCCACGAACTGCAAGTGCAGAACATGACGGTGATGCCCAGCCTGCGCCTGGCTCCGGAAGACGCTGAAGACATCGCCAGCTACCTGATCACGCAGAAGAAGAAGGAACCGTCCTCTTACGCTGACGCCTCCTTTATGGACGATCCCGCTCTCAAAGAGGAAGGCAAGAAGTGGGTCCGCCACTACGGCTGCTCTGGATGTCACGAAATTGCCGGCTTCGAAGACGAAGGCCGCATCGGCACCGAGCTCACATTTGAAGGCAGCAAGCCCATCGAGCGCCTCGATTTCGCACTCTCCACCGAACCGGCGCAGCGCGGCGGCAAGGGCTCCGAGCCGATCAAGGACAAAGAAGATCTCGCCCGTCTACCTGACGGCCCCGCCACCAAGCCCTGGTACGACCACAAAGGATTCTTCGAGCACAAGCTTGCCGAGCCCAATGTCTATGACCAGGGCATGGTCAAGGGCGAAACCGAAGCTCTGCGCATGCCCAACGTGCACCTGACCAAAGATCAGGTGCTCGACCTCACCACGTTCCTTATGGGCAGTTCAGAAACTTCGCTGCCCGCCAGTTATCAATACAAACCTGGTGATGCGCGCCACGACATTCAGGAAGGCTGGTGGGTCGTCAAGAAGTACAACTGCATGGGATGCCATCAGTTCATCCCCGGCCAGCAAACCATCCTGATGGGGATGAAGCAATATCAGGACGCGCAGGAGCAGTTGCCACCCAAGCTTCTCACCGAAGGCGCCCGCGTCGATCCCGAGTGGTTGCGCAAGTTCCTGTCGAATCCTTCGCTGAGCACCACGGACACGAACCGCAACGGCGTGCGTCCATATCTGAAAGTGCGCATGCCCACGTTCTCGTTCTCAGATAATGAACTGCGTAAGCTGGTGCGCTTCTTCCAGGCGTTGTCGCAGCAGCCGCTGCCCTATATTCCAGAGCAGATGCCGGTGCTGACCACAAAAGAAAATGACATGGCGCGCAGCCTGTTCTCGAGCACGGCCGCGCCTTGCCTGAAGTGCCATGCCACGGGCGATCCCGCGCACGACAAGATCGCCACCGCACCAAACTTCTTGCTGGCGAAAGAACGCCTGAAGCCGGACTGGGTCGAGCGCTGGATCACCGATCCGCAAGCGGTCAGCCCCGGCACCTCCATGCCCTCGGGCTTGTTCCGGCAGCAGAACAACCAGTGGGTTTTCGCCGGACCGACGCCGCCCACCTTCAACGGCTACGCAGGCGACCACCGGAAACTCTTAACCGACTACATCTTCCAGTTGACGCCGGAGGAGCAGCGGCGCGTCGCCGCCACCATGCCGCGCGCCAAAGCGGCTCTTCAGCCTTCAACCAATCGCAAACATGCAGCCGTGGAATCGCATCATACCGCGGGTGGCGGTTCGCGTTAGAATAGCCAGTTTGGTTTTCGTAACGCCGGCGTCTCGCCGGCTGTCGCGCGGGCGTCCCGCCCGCGCAACCGTATGCAGCAGCTCAACTACTCAACCTGTGGAAAGGCGACATTATGAATAAAAAAAACAGTTGGATACTGATAGCCTGCTTGTCCGCACTGCTCGCGCTCGGCGCGTGCAGCAAGAAAGAAAATACCGAGCAATCCAGCAACGCGCCCGAGACCTCGGCCCCGGCCGCCACCCCGATTGATCCTGCCACGGTGGCAACCATCAACGGCACCGTGAAATTCGACGGCACCGCTCCTAAGCCAGCGAAAATCGATATGAGCCAGGACCCCGGCTGCAAGGGCACCAACCAGGCAGAGAATATCGTCGTCAGCGGCGGCGATCTCGCCAACGTCTTCGTCTACGTGAAAGACGGCCTCGGCAACCGCACCTTCGACCTTCCCAAGGACCCGGTCGTCCTCGATCAGAAGGGTTGCCAGTACCATCCTCACGTGTTGGGCGTGATGGCTGGACAGACCGTGCAGATCAAGAACGACGATCCCACCACCCACAACATCCACCCCACGCCGAAAGACAACCGCGAATGGAACGAGTCGCAGCCACCCTCTTCTCCCGCGCTGGAAAAGACCTTCGCCCGCGAAGAGATCATGCTGCCGGTCAAGTGCAACCAGCACCCGTGGATGAAGATGTACGTCAACGTGGTGAAGAGCCCGTTCTTTGCCGTTACGACCAACGACGGCAAGTATGAAATCAAGGGCCTACCGCCGGGCGATTACACCCTCGCCTTTGTGCACGAAAAACTGGGAGAGCAGGACCAGAAGGTCACTGTCGCTCCAAAAGAGACCAAGACGGTCGACCAGAGCTTCAAGGCCGGAGCCGGCGAATAACCATTTTGTTTTGGTAGAATATTTTGGTTGTCGTAGCGCCGCCATCTCGACATGATGCGGCGCTACGATGACTCTCTGCCAAGCTTTATGACCCAAGGGGCATTGCTCTGAAAGCCATTGCCACAACGTACAATCGCGGTCTGCACCGCTTCGCCGTCATTCTTGCCTGCTGGACTTTCTTGCTGATCATTGCCGGCGCCCTCGTGACCAGCAACGACGCCGGACTCTCGGTTCCCGACTGGCCTACCTCGTTTGGCTCCTGGTACAAGATTCCGAAACTGGTTGGCGGCGTAAAGTTCGAGCACACTCATCGCATGATTGCCCAAGTCGCGGGGCTTTTGACGATCATTCTTGCCGTCTGGACGTGGCGCTCGGAAAAGCGCCGCTGGATGCGCATTCTTGGCTTTTCCGCGCTCGGAACAGTAATCGCGCAAGGCGTTCTCGGCGGCATCACGGTCCTTTTCTATCTACCTCCCGCCGTATCGTCGGCGCACGCCGCCCTCGCCCAAACATTTTTTTGCATCGCCGTTGCAATGGCGATCTTCACTGGCCAAAAGTGGATTGAAGAGCAGCCGCGCGTTGAATTCGACCAGCGACGGCCCAGCCTGTTCACGCTCACTCTGCTTTCGATTTTCGTGCTCTACGTTCAGCTGATCCTGGGAGCCATGTTCCGCCACCACGGGCTGAGCTGGTGGCCGCACGTGGTCCACGCGGGCGTCGTTTCTTTCGTCCTCGCCTGGACTGCCGTTCGCGCCCTTAGCGTGTACTCACACATCGAAGGGGTCCGCCGCCCTGCCATTCTGATGCTGTCGCTGGTGATCGCTCAATTGTGCCTGGGCTTTACCGCTTTCCTTAGCCGCGTGGCCTGGGGACGCGATGCCGTCCAGCCAGAAATTCCCATGATTATCTCGACCGTCGCCCACGTGGCCGTAGGCGCCCTCTTGCTGGCAACCACGGTCGTTCTCGCGATTCAAGCCTGGAGGCACGTGCCCGTGGCGTTCGAAGCACGTCTGCCCGAGGCCGAACAGAATCCTTCCGTCGCCTGATCATGGTCCAAGGTTTCAAAGTTTCCATGTCTCAAAGTTTCGAAAAAAAACCGCGTCATGGCTTCCTTGAAACCCTGAAACTTTGAAACTCTGAAAACCTGGCTATGTCGTAAACTGGTTGTAGTCTTCGGGGTCTTGCTTTGGTCACAAAAACCGCCGCTTTCGCCGATGCCGGTCCAGAGGTGGAGCACGCCTCCGCGCCGGTCATCTCTGTCCAGAATCTCGTTCACCGCTACGAAAACCGCACCGCCCTGAACGGCGTCTCTTTCGACGTCCGCCCCGCCGAGCTTTTCGGCCTGCTCGGTCCCAATGGCAGCGGCAAGACCACCCTGTTTCGAATTCTCTCAACTCTGATGATCCCGACCTCCGGCCGCGCCCTCGTCATGGGCTACGACGCCGCGCAGGATCCCGCCACCCTGCGCCGCCATATCGGCGTCGTATTCCAGGCACAGAGTGTTGATCCTAAGCTCACCGCCTACGAGAACCTCTGGCATCAGGGACATCTTTACGGTCTACGCGGCGCTGCGCTAAAAATGCGGATCGAAGAAATTCTCACTCGCGTCGGCCTTGCCGATCGCGCCCAGGAACGCGTTGAAACTTTTTCCGGCGGCATGCAGCGCCGCATCGAACTCGCCAAAGGACTACTCCATCATCCGGAAGTCCTGCTCCTCGACGAACCCACCACCGGCCTCGATCCCGGAGCCCGTCGCGACCTGTGGCAATACCTGCAAATCCTGCGCGATGAAGAGCACGTCTCCGTTCTTGTCACCACGCACCTCATGGAAGAGGCTGAGCGTTGCGACCGTCTCGCCATCATGAACGAAGGCAACCTCGTCGCCCTGGGCACACCCGCAGAATTGAAAAGCGAAATTGGCGGCGACGTCATCCTGCTTGACGCTGCCCACGACGCCGCCACGTTAGCGGAATACATTCGTTCGCGCTTCAACGTCGAAGCCGTCGTCCTTGGCACGCAGGTCCGTATCGAGCGCGAAGGTGGTCACCGCTTTGTCCCCGATCTCGTCGAAGCCTTCCCGGGCGAGATTCAGGCCATCTCGGTCGGCAAGCCCGCTCTGGAAGATGTTTTCATCCATCGCACCGGCCACAAATTCTGGACGGAAAATAACGAACCAGATTCTCCGGCCACTAAAGACGACAAGAAGAAACAGAAGACCAAAAGGAGGAGCTAACTTTGCGTTCCCTGATCCTGGTGCTGTCTCTCGTGCTCGGTATCGTTCCTCTCGTAGGTGTGGTATGGATTTTCGTCAGCGGCATGATCACGCTCTCGCCGTTTTCCGCCACCGTCGACGGGCTGTTCACAACGCTGATCCTGCTGGCCCTTTCGTCGTGCTTCCTGCTGAATGCCTTTTGGGAAGCGCGCGATAGCGAATTCATTGGCAAGAAGAAGGCGACCGCCACGCCGGCCAAGCCCGCACCAGCGCCTAAAGCCGCGGCTCAAACGCCGTCGGCAACTCCTGTTGCGAAAGCGAATCCATAATGGCAAGTGCCACAATGCTCGCGCGTCCGGTCAGCCGTTCGGCGTCAGCGGGGGTTCTGCTGCCCGCATTCACGCTTTGGTGGCGCGAGATCGTCCGCTTCTACCGCCAGACCAGTCGCGTAATCGGCGTGCTCGCCTCGCCTCTGGTGTTCTGGCTGGTCATCGGCTCGGGGTTCGGCACCTCATTTCGTTCCGGCGGAGGTCCCGGCCAGCAGCACTACCTCGATTACTTCTATCCCGGCGCGCTCATCATGATCGTGCTCTTCACCTCGATCTTCACGATGATGTCGGTGATCGAAGACCGCAAAGAGGGCTTCCTGTTGTCCGTGCTTGTCGCTCCCGTCCCCCGCACCGCCATCGTCCTGGGCAAAGTGATGGGGGGAACGACGCTCTCGGCTATTCAAGGCACGATCTTCCTGATCTTCGCTCCATTCGCGGGCATACACCTCGATCCCGTGCAGATCCTGCTGGTCTTCGTGGTCGTATTCCTGGTGTCATTTGCGCTCACGGCTCTGGGGTTTGCCATCGCCTGGCCGATGGACTCCTCTCAGGCATTTCACGGCATTGTGAACTTGTTCTTGATTCCTTTGTGGCTGGTGTCGGGCGCGCTGTTTCCGCTGACCGGGGCTTCCAAATGGCTGCAAGTCATCATGCGACTGAACCCGCTGACCTATGGAGTCGAAGCGCTCCGCAGCTTGCTGTATCCGGGCATGAGTACGATGTTTCCCCTCTCCTCCGCGATGGCGACGCTGCTTCTATTTTCACTGGTGATGTTCGGCCTCGCGTTTCTGATGGCCAACCGCCGCAGCACGAGGCCCGCCGCTTGATCGCCGGTAGTTCGATCTCCGGGCAATATGCCTTCTTCCCTGCTCTGAATGCCACTCTGAACGGCACCAGTGCCGCCTTTCTGCTCACCGGGCGCATCTTCATCGCCAAAGGCCGCATCACCGCCCATCGCGCATGTATGATCGGAGCCGTAGCCGCCTCCGCGCTCTTTTTTGCGTGCTACCTGTTTTTCCATTACAAAGTGGGGAACATTCTTTTCCTCGGCCAGGGCTGGGCGCGCCCAGTCTATTTTGTAATCCTGACCACGCACGTAATCCTGGCCATAGTCATCGTCCCGCTCGCAGTCATCACTCTGACCCGCGGCCTGCAAGCCCGTTATGATAAGCACCGGGCCATCGCGCGCTGGACATGGCCGCTCTGGATGTACGTTTCCATCACCGGCGTGATCGTATACTTCATGCTCTACCAATGGTTCCCGCACAGCTAGAATCTCAACACGGAGGCACGGCCTGAAGAAGAATTGTTGAATTTTGATTGTTGATTGTTGAATGAAAAACAGGAGTGTCGGCGCCGCAAGGTTTTCATTCAACAATCAACAATCACCATTCAAAAATAGGTCTCTGTGTCGTGGTGAATGGATCTCATGTCAGTGCTAAAGCTAAAGATCGACGTCTCCGGCACGGTCGGTGACGCGGCATGGAAGGAGATCCGCCAGTTCGAGCAAATTCAATCCGCCGACTTCGGACCGCAATTCGGCAGCGGCGGCCGCTGCAATCATCCACCCGACGCCCCGCATGCCAAGGGAGAATGGATCGGCGCCGAGATCCGGCTACAGACGCCGCTTCTGGCCCAGTACGCCATGTCGCACTATCTAGAACAGGAGTGCGTCCTCGACGCCGATGTGGAGTAACTATGGGGTGCTCGCAAGATCGTACTAGGAGCGCGAAGAACTGGGTACTGAGTACTGGATACTGAGTACTGGGTACTGAGTACTAATCTGCTATATTTCCTGGATCGGCCTCTAATGTCTGTCCAATCCGAAAACCCCATCTCCACACCCGGCGAACTCGCTCCCAAGCCCAAGCGCAGCATCTCGCCGACACAAAAAATCCTCTTCTTCCTGACCGGTTGGCTCATCGTCCTGATGCCGTTTCTGTTCTGGTGGAACACCTGGTTCGGCCGCCACCTCTCCGACCAGCAAATCACCGAATATCTGCACGACGACAAAAAACCGCGCCACATTCAGCACGCCCTGGTTCAACTTGGCGATCGCATGAGCCACAACGATGCCGCGTCCAAGCAGTGGTATCCCGACTTGGTTCGCCTCGCGAGCAATCCTGTGGAAGAAGTTCGCAACACCGACGCGTGGGTCATGGGCCAGGACGTCTCGGCCGCCGCCTTCCACGAGGCCCTGCTGAAAATGCTTCAAGACTCTTCGCCGATGGTTCGCGGCAACGCCGCACTCTCGCTGGTGAGATTCGGCGACGCTACCGGACGCCCGCAAATTGTCGCCCTCCTCCAACCCGCGCAAATCACCGCTCCCGCGGCGGGCAAGATCATCGACGCCGACCGCCCCGGTACCGCGATCCACCAAGGCGGATTAATCGCGAAACTCACGTCCAACGGTGCAGCCCAGACGATTGACGTCCGCTCTCCGATCCCGGGACGAATCCGCTCCGTGCCGCTACCCGGAGCGACGGTGGCAGCCGGCTCCGAACTTGCGATCATCGATCCCAGCAGCGAACAGGTCTGGGAAGCCCTGCGCGCCCTCTATCTCATCGGCCAGCCCGACGACCTCGCGGCCATCCGCCCTTTCGAGCGCGATCTCCCCGACATTTCCAACGATGTCCGCCAGCAAGCGATAGAAACAGAGAAGGCAATCGAGAAGCGAGCGTCAGCACCGCCGAACAAGTAGCGCTGGCGTCTCCCCCTGTCGCAAGGGAGTCCTCGCCCTCGCCATACCGATGATTTCTGGCGAGATTCCCAAGTGATGACGTCCAGAGGCGTTCTGCGAGACTCCGCGTGCGGAACCATACGGAACCGTCGCAGTGTTTGAAGATCTCTCCGGAAACAAATGGGATTTGCTGCAGCTGAAAACTACAGAGAATGCGGGGCGGCACTCAACCAAACGGCGATAGCTCTTAGCTAGGAGCGCGCAGGTCTCTTCAAATCGCCATCACTCCGACTTCCTTCTCCACTTCCGCGGTATCTACCATCGCAATCGCATCCCACGGACAGCCGTCGAGGAAGCACCCATCCGGCCCCTTGCTGACGCACTTCTTGCATCCGATGCAGAGGATCGGATCGATCTGAATGCGCCCAAACGGGGGATTGTCCTCATCCGGCACCCAGAACATGCAATCTTCGACGGGGCAATACTCGACGCAGGCAGGCGAGCCGGCGCATCCTGTGCAGCACTCGGTGATCACCGCCAGCTCTTTGGGTTTCTTCTTGCGCGGAGTGGCAAGTCCTTTGGACTTGGGTTCAAACTTGAGCTCGTCGGGCACCATCCCAACGGCCCTGGTCGCTCCAGGTGCAGCAGGCATGCGTCGAATTATACCTCAAAATGCCCGCCGATCTTAGCCTTTGGCGGGTTTGGCTATTAACTCTTGGCCCTTAGCTCAAAGCTCGTAGCTGATAACTCAAAAAAGCGGCGGAAGACCGATCCTCCCGCCGCTTCGTGTCCAAAACTCAGACGATCTTCACTCTACTGCCGGTCGTGCTCGCGCTCCTCGTGTTCCTGGTGTTCATGACGCCACTTCCAGTATTCACGTTGCCTCTTGCGGTTGAGGCGGTTGTAGTCGACATAGGCCTCGTGCCTCCCATCCAGCCAGTGCCGATAGGCTCCATCCTCGCGCTGGTCCCAGTTGTGGTAATCCTTGTGATCGCGGTCATACACTCTGTCTCTGTGCTCCCGCTCTTCCCGCTCGTGCCTTTCGTGATCATCTTGCGGCCTTGGCATCGCCATGGCCCCGATCGGCGCCATCAACGCAGCCGACACAAACAGTGAAGCCAGAACTTGATCCCTACGACGCATAATTTGTCCTCCCGAAGCAGCTGTTTATTATCCCCGGTTGGATGCCGCGGCTGAGAGCGATGGTTGGAGTCGAATCGCTTGGGGTGTTTCCCACCGCAAAATAAAGAACAACCTTCTTCCCTCTCAAAAAGACGGCTCCATTCCCTCACTACGCGGACTGGTTCGTCGCAAACTGCGAAATCCAAGTCCGAAAGCAGCACTCCCCCTGCCCGTTGAAAAAAACAGACCCTTGCACCACGAGCTTTCAATCAACAATCAAAAATCAACAATATTCCTGTAGGATGTACGCTTCGTGTATCGCCTTGTTTCGTTGACGATTTTCCGAACCGCAGCCTAGCATCAATTGGAAAGGAGTCTGCTCGTGATCGGCCAGGTTCTCGGCCATTGCCGCGTTACCGCCAAGATCGGCGAAGGTGGCATGGGCGTCGTTTATCGCGCCTACGACGAAATGCTTCACCGCGATGTGGCTGTCAAAGTCGTCAAGAAAGATGCCGCACTCGACGCGTCTTCCAGCCAGAATCTGCTTCACGAAGCCCGCGCCTCCTCTTCCCTGTCGCATCCCAACATCTGCACCATCTACGACGTCGGCGAGACCGACGGCGAACTCTACATTGTGATGGAGCTGGTCGAGGGCAAGTCTCTCCACGCCATGAGCTCAGGCGCGGGATTGCCGCCCGAATCCGTACTGCGCTACGGAGTTCAGATTGCCAGCGCTCTCGCCCGCGCTCACGACCGGGGCATCGTTCATCGCGATCTCAAGAGCTCGAATATCGTTGTCACCCCTGACGGCCTAGTCAAAGTCCTCGACTTCGGCCTCGCGAAACGCGTGGGCAGCGGCCTGCTCGACGCGCCCACAATGTCGTTCTCCACGGTCAACACCGCGTCGAGCATGAGCGGTACCCTGCCCTACATGGCTCCGGAGATTCTGCGCGGGGACGCCGCCGACGCTCGCGGTGATCTGTGGGCCCTCGGCGTTGTCCTTTACGAACTCGCTTCGGGACGCCTGCCCTTCGAGGGACGCACCGGCTTCGAAATCAGCTCCGCCATCATGCGCGAGATTCCCAAGCCGCTCGGACCTCCGGTGCCGCCCGGTCTCTGGGCGATCATCCAGCGTTGTCTCGCCAAAGAGCCGGCGCAGCGCTACCAGCGCGCCGGCGAAGTGCAGGCCGCTTTGGAAGCTGTTCAGTCTGGAGCGATCGTTTCACTCGACCCCGCTCCCGACCCAACTGCGGGCCCACCCCGTGTGTCCGTCATGCACACGGTGCATAACGTCCGCGTGAAAAAAGGAGATTTTCTCCTCCTGGTCGGCACAGCGAAAGGAGCTTTCATCCTTCGCTCCAATTCCCAGCGCAGCCGCTGGGAAGTCGGTGGTCCCTACTTCCACGGCCACGCCGTCTACTCCCTGGCTTACGACGGACGCGGCGGCCAACGCCGTATCTGGGCTTCAACCTCAAGTTATTGGGGTACGCTTCTCCGCTCCAGCGATGATTTTGGCAAAAGCTGGACCAACCCGCAGCAGGCTCCTATTCGCTTTCCCGCCGATACCGGAGTCTCGCTGAAAAATATCTGGCAGATCACGCTGGGAACGCCCGGCGATCCCAACCATCTTTACTGCGGCGTTGAACCCGCGGCGTTATTCGAGACCCGCGACGGCGGTGAATCCTGGTCCCTGGTCCGCGGCCTCTTCGACCATCCGCACCGCCCGCGCTGGATGCCCGGCAACGGCGGCCTCTCCTTGCACACCATCGTGCTCGATCCTGTGAACCAACAGCGAATGTACATCGCAATTTCCGCCGGCGGCGTCTACCGTACCGACGATGCCGGATCCACCTGGACCCCGCAAAACCATGGTGTCCGCGCCCTCTTCATGCCCGAGAAGTATCCCGAGTTCGGGCAATGCGTCCACAAGATCGCGATGCACCCCAGCCGTCCCGATCGCCTCTTTCTGCAAAATCATTGGGGAATTTATCGCAGCGACAATGCCGGCGAGAGTTGGACTGACATCGCGAATGGTGTCCCCTCCGACTTCGGCTTCCCGATCGTGATGCATCCGCACAATCCCGACTGCGTCTATGTCGTCCCCGTCGAGTCTGAAGAATTCCGCTGCGTCTGCGATGGCCGCCTGCGCGTCTACCGCACCCGCAATGGAGGATCGTCCTGGGAGCCGCTTATGCGCGGCCTCCCACAAAAACGTGCGTATGAAACCGTACTGCGTGATTCCATGGCGGTAGACTCTCGCGATCCCCACGGGCTCTACGTCGGTACCCGCAGCGGGCAACTCTTCGGCTCACACGATGAGGGCAAAAACTGGCACAAGATTCTCGAAGGCCTGCCCTCCATCGCCTGCTTGCGCACCGGTGTCGTTGACGAGGGCTCGGTCATGCCCGTGCGACCTATCATGAAAGAATCCGGTGCGACACCCCCTACGAAATCCTCGACCAGGCGCAAATCGCAAGCCACAAAAAGTCCGAACAGAAAGACAAGCAGGAAATAACCGTGCCCATCACCTTTCACATCCCCGGCGCGCTCCGCGAATTCACCGCCGGCCGCAGCACGGTCAGGATCGACACTTCTCCCGCGACCGTTGCCGACGCACTGACCGCACTCTGGGCTCTCTATCCCGGGGTCCGCGATCGCGTCGCCGACGAGCAAGGCCAACTCCGCCAGCACATCAACATCTTCGTAGGCCGCGAACACATCCGTTACACCGGCGGCCTTGCAACACCTGTTTCGGAAGGATCAGAAGTATCCATCGTCCCCGCCGTCAGCGGCGGTTGACGTAACCAACAGCTTTTCTCAGCGAACTCAGCGGTTTAGAGCTTATTGTCAGTGAACGAATGCTCAATCTGAGGAGGGTCCCCTCGCGTCCAAGACAAACCATCACCTTAATAACTCCATCACCCTCGCGATCCCCTCGCCAAACTCGCTCTCCCGGGTGATCAAACTCAACACCAAATACCCGTCCCGGGGAAAATCATAAAAATGCCCGGGATGCACCACCACCGCTTTCTCCCGCACCAACGCAATCGCCAACTCCTCATCCGAACGCGTCACCGGAACCCGCAGCACGGCATACCAGCCGCCTTCCACCCTCAGCCGCTGACAAACCTGCTGACCGGCTAGCTGCTGGTCCAACTCCGCCAGATTGTTCCGAACCCGCGCCAGCAACTGCTGCTGAATGTTCTCTCTCTGTTTCAGAAGCGCGGGAACCGCCCACTGCACCGGAGCATTCATCGACAGATACGTATCGGCAATGACCTCGAGTCGACCCATTGCCGCCGCAGCTTCTTCGGGCGGCCCGCTCGTCACTACCCACGCGACTTTCATCTGCGGCAGAGCAGAAATCTTCGACAGCCCGCTCAGCGTGAACGTCAGCACTTCCTGATTCCCCGCAAAACTCCGATGACAATATGTGGGGACAGCCGCCCTCGGCTGTCCGGTCGAGCGAGGCTCGACGGCATTGCCACCCGAAGTCCCTTCTAACTGATAATCAAGAAAAACTTCGTCAGCAATCAACGCCAATCCGTTCGCGCGACAAAATTGATTCAGCAGCTTGACTTCATCCGCATGCACATACGATCCCGTGGGATTATTCGGATGCACCGTCACCACTCCCCGCGTCCGCTTCGTCACCGCCTTCTCCAGCGAGGGAAAGTCCATCTGCCATCCGTGGTCATAAATCAGCGGATACGGCACCAGCTTCACATCCTGCAAATCCGCCAGAAATTCAAACAGCGGATAACTGGGCTTCGGTACCAGTAGCTCATCCCCTGCATTGCACAGCAACCGGAAGACGAACGAATATCCCTCGCTGGTGCTGGTCGTCAGGACGATCCGCTCCGCATCCAGCCCGCAAATCCCGTGCGCCGCGCGGTAATACTCAGCCACCGCCATTCGCGCCTCGGGTAACCCCTTCGCCTGCGGATCGTAATCCAGCGCCCGCGCTGACCCGAGCGCCTGCAGAATCGCCACCGCGTCATATTCCAATCCCACGCGCGTGGGATTCGACGCCGTCAAATCGAAAATCTTTTTCCCCGCAGCGCGCACCTCTTCCACCGCCTGTGTAAACCGGTTCTGCGCCAGCCGCCAGTTCGTTCGTTCCGAAAACATGAATTGGATTCTATGCGATAGAAAGGAATTGCCGAGCAGTGATTTATCAAAACGACGAGGGTCACAAAGCAGGCAGTTCTACATCTTTGATTGCCCCACTGTTTGCTAAGAACCAAAAGCCTTGCGGGGCCGAGTTTTTCAATCAACAATCAAAAACAACAATATTGTTCTCTGTGCCTCCGTGGTGAAAAATGGGGAAAAAGGAAAGGCGCCCCAAAAAGGGACGCCTCAATGCGGAACGAAAATTCTATCCTCTTGGTGGCCGCGCCTCACTCTTTGCGACTTCCGGCTGCGCCTGCCCGCTCACGCTGTCCCGGGCATCACTCCGCTGCAAGCTCGGCCAGTCGCGAATCCCAACCGCGGGACAAATCAATCCCTTGCCCACAGGCCGCAACAATTGCCGCAAAGTCTGCACGCCATAAAACAATCCTTGGCCCGAATTGGCCGCCACAATCAGGTGCGATTTATCGGAGAACAGCAGATAGCCGTCCTCGCCAATGACTTGATCGGCCCGCAGCCCGTTCCGCGCCAGGAACCGCCGCACCCGCGCATCCTGCAGCCGCGCCAGCACGATCGCGCCATCCTCGGCCTTGCTCGCCGCCTTCATGCCTAGGATGTCGAGCTTCATCCCAGACTGATCCTGCACCTCTTCGGCCAGCGTCTCAGCCGCGATGCGATCCTCCGACTGATGTCCCAGCAATACGAAAATCCTGGTGCGCGGACCTACCTCGAACCCGCCATCGCGCAACTGCACTTCTTTCGGCGCGGGCTCCAGCATCAACGCCGGACTATCCGGCGAATCCAATGCCATCACCGCGGGCGCACAAGCCAGCGCACATGCCAACATCGCTAAAAGCTGTGTTTTCATGGAACCCCTGCCCAGACTGGTCTTTATTGTACCGCTACCTGACTCGTGCAATATGCCAAGCATAAACCCTTCTACCGTTCTAACCCGTCAATTTTTGTAATTCCTCTGTCATTTTTCTGTCACAAAAACAATCACTTAGCAAACCCTTCTTTATTCACAACATACGGCATCTTCGTCACATCTCCGCCGTAATTCCCTTCCAGCACATCGATCAACCCCTGAGCGCAGCGGCCCGCCATTCCCTTATCCGGATCGGTCGACAACCGCGTAATCCTGGCCGCGCTGGCAAAATGCGGCATCAGCCGGCACCGGTCCGCAATCGTCGGATCGCGCAACGGGGAACTCAGCGGCAGCGGTTCTTTCTCGTACACGTCCAGCGCCGCTCCCGCAATCCAGTTCTCGCGTAATGCCCGTGCCAATGCTGCCTCGTCCACCACTGGCCCGCGCGACGTGTTGATCAGATATGCCGTGGATTTCATCCACCCCAACGTCTCTTCGTTGAATAGATGATACGTTGGCGTCTCGCTCTCTCCCTTGCGTAGCAGAGGCACGTGCACGCTCACGAAGTCCGCACTCCGCAGCGCCTCTCGCAGCGGCACATACTTGATCCAGAGCTTTTCCTTGACCAACCCACGCGCGTGGCGTAATTCCTGGATCTCATCAATCGTCTTCACGAACGCGTGATTCTGATACGCCGGGTCGTAGCACAGTACGTTCATGTCGAATCCCACGCATTTCTTGATGAACGCTAGCCCGATCCGCCCGGTTCCAATCACCGCAACCGTCTTTCCTGTAACCTCGTCTCCCAGAAACGGCAGGTACGGATGCCAGAACCCCCAGTTGTTCTCCCGCGTCAAGCGCTCGGCCGCCCACATCTTTCGAGCCAGCGCGCCCAGCATGAAGAAGGCAAACTCCGCGGTCGCTTCCGTTAGCACATCCGCGGTATGCGTGAATGGCACCTTATAGCGGTTTGCGTCCGCGCGATTAATATTGTCGAAGCCCACAGCGATCTGCGCCACCACCTTCAGCTTTCCGTTTCCCGCCTCGAATACTTCCGCGTCAATCTGGTCACGCAACGTCGTGATCAGCCCGTCAACACCCGACCGGACCCGTTCAAGAATCAGACTTTTCGGCGGCGCCTCCGGATGCGGATACACCTCCACATCGTAGCCGCGCGTGCGCAGCAAATCGATGGCTTCTCCAATGTCGCAGGTGGCAAAGACACGAAATTTCTTCTCCATGACCAGAACGTTCTTTCTTTAGGATCTTGCAGATGCAATTCGAGCCTGCACCCACGGGCAGGCCCTGCAATAATCATACGCGACGCAAACATTGGAAGGGGAATCGGGAACACCGGCGGAGTATCAACGGTGGTCCCCGCGAACCAATCCGGGATGATTGCCCGGACTCGCACGGGCAAAACAGAGTCCCTAGCGCTTTCATAACCGTGAAGTTATAATCTTGTATTGATAACGTCATCGATCCGCCAGGAATGAGTGCTTCCAAGTGATTCCTGACGACGCTAATCCCAGCATTGAACCAAGAGGTCGCATGACGAGTATTTCCTCGCGAGCGCCATTGAAATCGCCGGATCGTTCATATGGCAACGGACAACAACCCCTCGGGAACCTAATCCTCAAGAATATCGGGCGCAAGGAATGCGCCGACATGTTCCCTTCCCTCGAATTGGTCCGCCTTCGCCTGCACCAGATCATGCACGAACCCGGCGCAGTCATTCACTCCGTCTATTTCCTCAATGACGGCATGGCCTCCGTCCTCAACGTGCAGCCCGACGGTAAAAGCGTTGAAGTCGGCCTCATCGGCAAAGAAGGTTTCGTCGGCGTCCCCGTCATCTTCGGCTTCAAGACCAGCGCCACGCGCATCATCACCCAGGGAGACGCCACCGCCTACCGCATCTCTGCAGACCTATTGCAGCGAATTCTTCCCACCTGCCCCAGATTAAAATTGGAGCTGGAACGCTTCTCGCTTCTGCTCGCCTTCCAGTCTTCGCAACTGGCCGCTTGCAACCGCCTGCACGACGTCGAAGAGCGCCTGGCTCGCTGGTTGCTGATGAGCTACGACCGCATCGGCAACAAGAGCATGCCTCTCACCCAGGAATTTCTTGGACAAATGCTGGGCGCACGCCGCACCAGCGTCAGCGTCGCTGCCAGCATTCTGCAGAAAGCCGGCATGATCACCTACACTCGTGGCAATGTCACCATCTCCAACCTCGACAAGCTCCGCCAGGCCGCCTGCGATTGCTATACCGTCATCCAGAACCAAACGGAAAGCTGGCAGAACGAAGCCCGATGATCCCTCGGAGCATCACTTCCCTGCCGCGTGATGGTCGTAGCTGATCACCCGCGTAATCTTCCACGCCCCATCCTTGTACTGCCACAGATGAATGAACTGCCCTTCGCCCACCCCTTCAGTATCGTCGTGCCCGGGATGGTGAAAGCGATGCACTCCCACCTCAAGCGCACCGTATCCCTTCATTGGATAAGCCTTCAGCGTCCCAGGAACGAGCTCGCGTGTAACCTTCCCGCATATATTTTTCTTCACGCTATCAGTTAAAGCAGCCGCTCCCGACGTCAAGCCGCCCTGGTCGTGGTAGAACTCCACTTCATCCACAAAGAAAGATTTGAATTTCTCCAGATCGCATTTGTTATAAGAGTCGAACAGTGCAGCATCCAGCGCTGTCACCGCGCGATTCAGTTCCTCCTGGTTCTGAATCTTGTCGAGGGGCAGCACGTTTTGCGCAACGGTAGAACACACAAACACCACCGGCAACACACACGCAATCAGGCAAAACGTAAAACGTCGAGTCATGGCATCTCGCTTTCAGTAAAGGATGGGTGGCGCTGAAAGGGATACGAGATTCACAGTTGGAATGTTCCCTGCATCTTGCTGCTCTGAACGCACTCGTCGTAGATTTCACAAAATCTCACGGGAGAATACGATCGTGGACGGTGGGAGCGCGGTCGGCCGCGGTGTAGTGGATGATGCCGGATTCATCGCAAAAGAAGCTGCGTCTTACGCGACTACCGTATGGCATTGGGCGGGCGGTTAGTCACAGCTCTCCTTGTCCTGCAGAGCGAGGCCGATGTTTAATTCCCTAAACATTCCGGACGAGTCATCTGCAACGCGGAGACAGGGAACCTCGCTCGTAGTTAACGTTAAATCGGGCTTACACTCATTTGATCAGGTGTTGGGGACAAACTACAGACTGTCTTTTGGCCGTGAAAGGCGGAGATAAAGAGCCACAGCAGCCGCTAGTCCCCAGAGTGGCAGCATCCAGCGTCACGCAACCACGGTGGATAGGACGATCAGGGCCGCTCCCGCCACGATAAGGCTTTGCATCTGCCGGTCGAGGCTCCGGAATGATGTCCACTCCTCGTTCTCACGTAGTATGTACTCTTGGAGCACCCATAGAACTGGACCCATGATTGCCCAAAGAGTGGCTTGATGGGCAGCGGCGTTCAGTGGCAAGTACTCCCGATGAAAGGAGGGATAGTAGTCCTTGATTCCGACAAAACGCAGATCAAGGAACACAAATACAAATGCAAGGAGGTAGAAGAAGAAGCACTCGCGTACCAATTGTCGTCGCGAAGCTTTGTGACGAATGCGCCGAGGCAATGACATCTTTTGGAAGAATAGGACTGGCTTCTGCAGCTTTCAAGTATTTCCTCCCCATGTCTCCGTCTCCTCGGCTCAAAAATGCGGTCAACTGACGTAACATCGCGATGGCATTCGAAATGCCTGAGGAGGGGATTTTTCAGCACAATCGCATGAGTCAATTTGACATTGATTTCCAGGCCTGTAACTCGGAGCAGAAAACTGTCAGGAGTTCTCAGCACTCCTGGACCTGCCCGTCGAACTGTGGAAGGCCGACCAAACCGGATATGCGGCACACAGGGCAACTCCAGTAAGCGCGACTCCTGATAGCACAAAGGGTGGTCGCGCAGCACGTTCAATTGAGTTGGCGTGCCACAGCGCGGTCGCGCCTACTGCAAACACAAACGGGGTCAGTATCCCAGCTGCCAGTACAAGCGCGCGCCGGGATTCGCGGCTCATCCATGCATGAATGACCGCCCCGGCGAGGGATAGGCAGAGAGCTAAGAGAGGCATCCGAAAAAGTATTTCCGAGCACGCTTCCAGAATATTCCTCACCCGGAAGCCCGCTTGATCGAACATGCCGCTGGCGGCAAAAGCCTCACGCAATTGCCAATCTACACGTGCGACAAAAACCAGATTAAAGAAAATCGCAAAACAGAGTGTGATGAGCGTACCGACGATGGCACAGCAAACTCCGCCGATGACCGCCAATACCAGCGATTCGGTTCGTTCCCACGCCGCTGCACCTGCCATACCTAACAAGGCGAGCGTTAGCATCACCGGGCTGATAATGAGAACGAACGGTCTGGCCGGAACAAATGCCTCAATCAGGTGGTTAGCGATCCCGACAGCACCAACGACCAAACCAAGCTTTGCCCCAACCGTTGCCGCAGTGATCGCACTGGGGGACCCTTGTTTCCAGACGAGCACTCCTGCGAACCCGTATGCGACCAGCCACCCGACATCCATCCACAGCAGGCTAGCTCCCGGGCCTTGCACACTCGTGCGATGCTGCATGACACCAGCGGCGATCAGCGAAAGCACAAGAACGGTCCCAAGGATTATTCCCGAGCCTAAGATCTGCTGGCGCTTCACATGTATAAACCCTTTTTACGCTCTACCATAACCCTCAGTGGGGGGTTTTGAGCGCTATCTTGTTTGCGACACTTGTCACTCAACGGGGTTAAACTGCCTATTTTCCCGCCGCCTTGGTCAACCCCTGCCCCTCCAGCCAGTAATAGAATTCCTCAATCCAGTGATCGCTGGTCGTGCCCAGCTTCTTCATCCCAAACCCATGGCCGCCAGCGCTATAGATGTGAACTTCGGGCTTGTTGCCCGCGGCCTTCAGTGCATCGTAGAACTTACCCACCGCCTCGCCGGCCAGGCCATCATCCTGCGCCCACGCCATAAAAATCGGAGGGAGTTTCGCCGGGATCGCCGGCATCACTCCGAACGGTCCGCCATAAATGGGCGCCGCAAAATTCGGACGCGCCGCCGCATTCTCCTGCAGCAGCACCCCGCTGGTCACCATCGCCCCCGCTGAAAAACCTAGAAATCCGACTCGATCCACCGAGATTTCCCACTCCGCCGCGTGTTGCCGCACCACTTTCAACGCCTGAATCCCGTCGGCAATCCCGTACTTGCACGCCACATCCATATTCAAATCCGCCGGCATGCCCTCGCCCTTCTTCTCCTGCAGGCGATACTTCAGCAGGAACACCGCGATGCCACGCTCCTGCAGCCATCGCGCCACATCCCTGCCCTCATACGTCATAGCCAGCCGGATGCACGCGCCACCGGGCGCCACGATGATCCCGGTTCCAGTCGCCTTCGCTTTCTCCGGCAAATAAACCGTCAGGGTGGGCGTGACCACGTTCGCCACGATGGTTCCGTACGGCGTGTTCTCGACGGGTCGTTTCCTTCTGCGTCCAATTCTCTGACCCCGGAGCGACGCCCGGCCAAATGTTTATGGTCTGCGTCTGCCCATGCAAACAAGCCGCGAGAAAGATGAATCCGATCACGCCCGCCGTACCGATCCTCGTCTGCATATTATTCTCTCCGTTTGCATTGTTGATTGTTGACGGCTGATTGAAAACGGGACGTAGCGGTTCCAAGGAGATTTTCAATTAACTATCAACCTTCATCCATCCGCAATTTCTGTAAATGCCTCTCTTCCGAATCTGCAGGCTCCCTCACAACTCATGTTACGAAATCCGAACATCCACACCTTGCAAGAGAAAAATCGAATCGAGTCGTGATACCTAGCTGTACTCACGTACTGCTCGGAAGCTCCAGAAAGGGTTTCCGGGTTGGAGGCTTTCTTGCCTTATCGTCTCCGCACCGCGCCGTCTAGATATCTATTACCCGTCCCACGACAAATCTCCAACCTATGTACATTGCGGATGTTTCTCCCGCTCTTTTCGATTCTCTTCCTCGGACCATTGAGTCCCGCGGTGGTGGCTCAAACCAATGTGCTATTGGGCCCCGCTTCCCAGCCTGTCTCCATCAACATCGGTTCCGATGTCTCCCAAACTATCTCCGTCACTCCTGCGATTGGCAACAGGAAACAGGAAACAGGTTGTACGAAGGATACCCCGGAACAATTACGTACAATCCCCATCGTTGGGGAAGATCGTACCAACGAAAGAAAATTTCACTGCATCAACCTTGATCTTCCACGACCCTACGTGGCGCTTCGTTACCCGCTGATCTCCTCCAAGAAATGGGTGGCCCCGATCACCAAAGAAGTCATACTCGACAGCGAGAATGCATTGCCCGGAGGAAATAGTTGGAGCTTAACCACCTTAGCCCCAGGCCTCACCAGATTGCTTTATTTCGAACTCGGAACAGACTGCAATCCTTCGGACCCTAAGAGCCCGTTCGAAAGGCAAACTCCGCCTCGCCCAAGGAACTTGCACCAGAACAGGCTCTGCTACTACCGTGTGCTGTTGGTTAATACAGCCGCCCATCCCTCTTCCGAACACCACTGGGTTGAGGGCTTCCGGGCTACTGCCGATGGCCTGAAGATTGAACCTGCTCTGTGGGACGGACTCTCCGCCGACCTTGCCTTCGTCGTCAATGGAAACTCTCTTACTCCCGAACTCGGCGGCCTGATCTACGGATCGAAAGACATCAGCACGTACCATATCGAGGTTTACGAGAACGCGCCCGGTTGCCGCAAATACACGCTCAAATACGAAACCGGCACCTACCCCGAATCGATTGATATCGAGATCCCGATCCTCCGTCTGATTGAAAGGGTCGATACCGGAATCCGCGTGGGCTCTCCCAAGGTTTATGACTCCTATCTGCTGCGCAGCAAAATGAATGCCGCCGCCGCACAGTTAGCTGCGATCTCTCCCTGGAACGCCACCGCCATCACCAATGCTTACGGCACCCTGCAAGGCGTAACCAAAGATACTTCGTATTTTGCGGCGCAACTCCAGACCACGCCTACTCCCTCGCAAGTCATCACCAACGCGACCGGCAGCTCAACTTTGTCGCCGAGCGTGACCAATAGCCAAACTGCGCAATGTCCTGCCGGCTATTTCGCCTCGCAAATCACCTCTACAGGAGTCACTTGTTCCGCTCTGCCGCAACAGTCCCAACAGTGCCCCGCCGGATACTATGCGTCCTCTGCCAGTCCCCTCGTCTGCTCCGTGCTTCCGATCGCCAATCCCGGCACTCCGCTGCCCCCCGCAACGTTCAGCAGCACGCAGAACAACGCTGCGCCGCAGTCTTCTCAGGTGCAGACCACAGTTCCCTCGTTTACCCCGACCATTCCCTCTGCCCCGCCTTCCACTCCGTTTACTGCACCCACCAACCTCAGCGTGTCCAGCTCTGACATGCTCGCCGAACAGGTTCAGCTCAACGCCCAACTGCAGATGTACCAGATGCTTTTGCAAGGTTCCCAATCGGATCAGTTCCTGGTAAAGAATTCGCTTGCCGTCGCTCCGCGCGCGCAGACCACCATCGGCTTTCAGATCTCGCTCGCTCCTCCACGCCAATACAAGCATGCCGTCGCGGAAGTTCGCGTTGTGATTGTCCCGCACCCGCACCGTGATCAACCCGCTGTCGAGAACAGCGATCGCATCAGCGTCGTTAATCTTCTCCCCTCACAAAAAACCTACAACGTCGCCAAGATCACCAGTCACCAAGATGCCTTCGGCGCGGGTGCCGTTATTGAGCAGGTCAATGTCGGCCTTAATACCGGACGTTCCAAAGACCGTCTGTATCTGGCCAAAGACACCGACACCATCGCCCTCGAATATCCCATCCTGCCCGTTCCTGCTCTGAAACCTCCATTCCCCGAACAAGCTCTCGAATGGTTTGAGGAAGTCATCAAAGAGCAGCCCCTGGGCGAATGTCCAAAAACCTGGGAAGAAGACACTCCCGCGCTCGGCCGAGCTTCCGTCATGTTCGGCTGGCAGTTCCGCCCGGTCCTCGGAGCGGCCTACGTCACTGCCGGCCCGCGCGAAGTCTTCGCTCAACTTGCGCTCCCCAGCGAACTCGATCAGGACGGCTTCGCTCCCGCCGTTTATGTCCAGACTCGCTGGCGGGAGTACAACGAAAAGCGCCAAGTCGTTGGCCCTGTCTACCGTGATAGCTGTGTGTGGACCAGAGCCCAGGACTCGATTTCCATCCTCAGTCCCCTGCGCGTTCACAACGTCACCTGGGAGGACGTCGGCAATGGCATCCTCAAAGTCCGTGCCGATGGAAAGTTTTTCGCCTCTGGCATGACCGTCATGTCGGCTGGCACCAATATTTCTCCCTCCACCTTCGATGGCCGGAGCATCCAGTTCTTCGCCCCCGCTCACGACCTGCTGCAAAACGGAAAGATTCTGCTGCTCGGAGAAAACGGCCGCACCACCACCCTTTCTACTCCCATCAGAGATTCGGCTCTTGACCGTTGCGGCATCGACGATGCCTCCATGAAAGCGGTGCCTTTCCCCGACGGAAACTCGCGCGTGGAACTCAAAATCAGCTACAAGCCCGCTTACGAGAGTGACCGTGCGATGGACGGCGCCATCCACCCGCTGGTGCTCATCGCCAACGATGTCTACGGTCTCCAGTCAAAACCTTTTCAAGACTCTGTCGAGGAAACTTGCAGTGACCTCTCTTGCACCTATCATTTCCTCGCTCCCACCGATTCCCTACGCAGTGCGCAAACCGCCCTCGTTCGCGACATCGCCTGGGACTCTCTTCAGAAAGTGATCCCCATTCAAATTGGTCCTGCATTCTCGAGCCTGGCCACGCTTACTCCCCTGCTAGAAGACTCCGCCACACCTCCCGCACGCAATCCTGCACAAAACCAGGCGCCCCGCCCTCCACCTGTTCCCGGTAATCACGCTCCTGCCAATCCGTCACTCTGGTACGCCGTCAGCGGCAACGGTTTTCTTGACTCCGACAGCCAAAGCTACGGAGGTCTCAAGCTCTATCTCGACGACGATAACCCCTCTGCGGGAATCGATCTCACCAATGTCAATTTCCGCCCGTTGAGCAACACCACTGCGCTGCTTCTCCTGCCTCACAAACCCAAGAGCAAATCCATCAAGATCGCGTGGGACCCCGAAGGCGAGGCCTATGTTGATTCCAGCAATCCCGTTCTCTGGGACCTCGACGTCCCCTCCGACAAAGAGAAGAATGCGATCTCCGTCGACCCGCCATTTCTGCACGTCGGCGACAGCCAGATTGTTACCTTCACCGGAAAATTCAAAAACGCCACCGGAGTTTATTTCGATGCCTCGCCCGCCCCATTGCTGGCGGCCAAAGCGCCCAAATTCCTCGACCTGAAAACCCTGAAAGTGCCAGTGACCACGCAAGACGTCACCAAGCTCGCTGGCCACAAGCAACTCGAAGTCAAAACCGTCGACGACAAAGGCCAGCCCGACAAAAGCATCTACCTCGAAATCGACGTGGTCCGTCGTTAGAGAAATCTCTGGAACGCCCGATGTCCGGATTCGAACAGAGCCGTCGCAAAAACGGACAAGACCACCAATCGAGCTCGCCCAACCCGCTTGTACGATCAATGGCTTGTGCGGATCACCGTGGCCATTCGATTGCCTCTCACCGACCCGGAGGTCTGGCATGGATCGTCTGCTGCAAGACGTGCGCTGTGGGGTCCGCGTGCTGCACAATTCACCAGGATTCACTGCGGTCGCAGTCCTGACCTTGGCTCTGGGCATCGTCGGCACCACGCTGGTGTTCAACGCCTACAACGCCACCGCGTGGCGGCCTTTGCCAGCCAAGGATCCCGAACGGCTGACAGTCCTTCAGCGGAGGCTCTTGAAGGGCGGCTCTCGCCCGGAATTCTCGCTCGCGGAATATCAGCGTATTCGCGACCACTCCCGCACGTTCTCCGGCGTGGCAGCCGAAGGCGAGTACGATACGGTCCTGGGACAACTCCCCGACCTCGCCTCTGGAAAGCTTGCCGAGCCCCGCCAGACGCTGATCAAGCTGGTCTCCGACAACTATTTCGACGTGCTCGGCGCAACCGCTGCCGCAGGACGAGTATTCACTCCCGCCGATCACGACACGACTCCAGTCGCGGTTCTCAGCGATGCCTCATGGCATCGGCGGTTCCGCGGCAATCCTAGAGTGGTCGGACAAACCGTCCTGGTCTATGGTGCCGCCGTGACCATCGTAGGAATTGCGCCGAAGGAATTTGTCGGGAGCGGCACTCCTCCCGTGCCGCCCGACTTGTGGGTTCCACTCGCGGCCGAGTCGGTGATCCTGCCGCAGCGGGCTGCACGCAACGACCAGGAAGAACGTCTGCGCATCGTAGCCAGGCTCAAGCCGGCAGCCACGGTGGCGCAGGCGGAAAGCGAACTGACCGCCCTCGCGCTCCAGGACGAGAAGGACCATGGCGTGGAACCGGTGACAGCGTCCATCGCCGCCGGGCCGGTGGCGTATTTCATTAGTCCCGACGACACCCCGCAATTTCGCGCCATGGCAGCGCTGCTGCTCGCGAGCTTCAGCATCGTGCTGCTGGTGGCGTGCGCCAACATGGCCAACTTTTTCATGGCGCGGGCGACTGCCCGCCGGCGCGAAATGGCGGTGCGCACTGCGCTCGGCGCCACCAGGATCCGCCTGCTCCGGCAACTCATGACCGAGGGCGTGCTGCTCGGACTCGCCGGAGGCGCGGTTGCCGTGGTAGCAGCGGCTTGGATCTGCGACCTGATCTGGGTCGAGGTGGAGCAGCGCATCATTGCCCGCTTCACCGATCTCTATTATTTCGCGTTTACCTTCACGCCCAACTGGCGGGTGCTGGCCATCACCTGCGCCGTTTCGGTGCTGGCCGGCGCGTTGTTCAGCCTGGCGGGCGCGTTGCAATCCTCACGCGTCGATCTGGATGGAGTACTCAAGGGATACGAGCTGACGATCATGCCCGGTCGGCGTCTGCATTTGAACATGCGCGACCTACTGATCGCTGTGCAGGTGACGCTAAGTGTGGTGCTGCTTGTGAGCGCTGCTTTGCTGGCCCGCGGCATGATGCGCGGCCAGTCCGCCGACCCCGGCTTCAAAACCCACAACGTGCTCAACATGGAGTTCGGCGGCCTCGACAGTATCGGCTACGACGCCAAGCGGGTTGGCGACCTGCGCCAGCAGTTGCGCGCGCGTTTGTCGCTTATCCCCGGAGTGAGCGCCGTGGCCTTCGCCGACCACGTGCCGTTGCTCGGCGTCGGTGAGGCAGAGGTCGTCAAACTCGGCGAGCCACCGCGCCGGGCGCTTGACAATGATGTCTCGCCCGGATTCTTCGCGACATTGGGTTTCCCGCTGGTGCGCGGCCGCGACTTCAACGAGAGTGAGATCGCACAACGCGCGGGAGTGGTAATCGTGTCCCAGGCCACCGCGCGCAACCTGTGGCCGGGCGAAGACGCGCTCGGCAAACTCATCCAGGTGGGCAGCGCGCGGCGTTCCATGCAAGTGATTGGCGTGGCCCAGGACGTGCGCAGCGTCAGCCTCGGGCAGGTCGAGCCCTACTTCCTATATCTGCCGATCGCCCCCGACGCTCCCCTTGATGACGTTTTCGTACGCACAAGCGGCGACGCCGGCCAGGCGATGGCGCCCGCATTGCGCGCCATTTCCGAGATCGATCCTAGGCTGCCATCGCTAGCCAATGCGCACAGCATGGACGACGCGCTCTGGTTCCAGCGCCTGCCTTCGACCCTCGGCACCATGTTCGCCGCCGTGGTCGGCATCATGGCGCTCTTCCTGGCCAGCGTTGGAATTTACGGCACCATTGCTCACGCCGTCGCGCAGCGCACGCGCGAGATCGGCATCCGCATGGCGTTGGGCGCGCCGCACGTCTCCATCCTGCGCCTGGTGCTGGGGCGCACCATGGCGCTGGTTGGCGGCGGAGCATCCCTGGGCCTCGCCGCTGCTCTGGCAGTGTCGCACGCGATCACCGCGATTCCGTTCGCACTGGGCTCACTGCTGCTGTTCGGCGTGAGCCCCCGCGATCCGCTGGCGTTTGGCGGAGTGGGCGCGTTTCTTGTAGCGATCGCGCTGGCGGCGGCCTACTGGCCAGCCCGCCGCGCCACGCGCGTCGACCCAATGGTCGCTCTCCGCTACGAGTAGAAGATCAGCCAACATGGGCGCTGCGCGGCCCGGTACCCGCTGGCCAAGGAACGACAAGTGATCCTAGGACGTCGCATGCCGCAGGTGCTGGTCCATTATTATCTTCAATCAACAATTGCCCTCGACCGTCACTCTTCTACACGGGTGTATACTCTCTGCATTCGAAACGCCCGACATGAAGAACTTCCCTCGGGCACACTCTCCCAGGAGCAACAAGATGCGGACCCGGACACTTCTTCTCTGCGCCGCCGTTGTTTCGCTGTTTGCGACTACACTTTTCGCGCAGATGCGGACGCGGACGCTCGATTTCGAGGATTTTGCCGGACCGAGCCGTTTCGACGCCGCGCAGCCTCCCGTGCGCGCGCTTTCCGCATCCGTCTCGGGCGGCGAGGTGCTGCGCAATCCGTCGCTTGCGCCCGCTGGGAAAGCTGCCGTCTACGGAACATCGTTCGCCTGCTCGGGATGTTTGCCAGAGATTTCCATTCACTTCAACCAAAAGGTTTCTGATGTGCAGATTTCTCTCCATAGCCCGCACGTTCTCGCGATTTCCTATACTGCGGAGGATGAACAGGGCGAATTGCAGAAAGTCATTTTGCCGGAGGGATTACGTCCCGGAGCGAGTGCGCTGGAATTGCCCTTCCCCAAGATCCGTCAGGTCACCATTCGAGACAACGCGCCCGATTGGAGTCTCACGATGGACTCCGTCAGCTTTGCCACGGGAAGTACTCCGATTTTGATCGACCCGGTGGTGGCGCGGCTGCTGAATGGACCTGCGGTCACGACGAACGTAAACGCGATTGCGGCTGCTACTATCGGTTTCGTTCAGGGCGCCGCGGCTGATGGTGCTGCGCAGGTCGTGCTGCGTATCCCCGCCGCAAACGCCGGCCAGACTTTCACGGTAACCGTAATCAACGATCAGGGCCAGACCAGCACTTCCGTTCCCAACGATGGCGGCCTGATGGCCCTTGGAGCCAGCCTGAGCACGCTGTCCAGTTCCTTGACGGTCAACGCCGTCAGCACTACGCACGGAGCGGAGGCTTTTGCCATCTATCGCGGGCCGGTCAACTTTTCGCGAGGCACGCAAGACGATGGCTTGACCACGCGGAGCGTAAGCCTGAGTGCCGCCTCGACCAGCGGCACAACCAGCACCGCCGTTACCGTGGCCAGGCCGCCGGTGGTGCTGGTGCACGGCTTGTGGGGAGATGCTACGAGCTTTGACAACTTCACTCCGCTCATCACCGATGCCAATTTCAGCATCAACTATGCCGTTTACGCCAACCTCATCACGGGCATCACCAGCACGGTGCCGACATTCTCCAGCAGCATCGACTCAACCATCGAGGCGAATTCTCTTGGCTTCTCCTACAACGCTCCGGCTGTGCTTACACAAATCAACAATTTTATTTCCGCCTATCGTACAACCGCCAACGTCGCCGGCGTTAGGGCCGACATTGTGGCCCACAGCATGGGCGGCGACATCTCTCGCACAATGTTTTTGCTGAAAAACTTTCTCGCGAACAAGACATTCGGTGCCGGGCCCATCAACAAGCTAATCACCGTCGCCACTCCCCACTTGGGTACGCCGGTCGCGGCCGACATGCTTGCCAACAGCAACAGCTGCGTGCGCAATACGCTCGCCGGCTATGGAGACATCGCTTTGCAGTCGGTTACCTTCTCAAGCCGGACGGTGCACGGAGCCATGATTGATCTGGAAGGCGATGGCTTTGGCGGAGGGTTGAGCGGCGCTCTCAGAAATCTGAAGCCCGTCCAGCCCTTTCCTACGGCTTACATCGGCGGGCTCGCTACTTCCGCAAACCTCAATGGTCTAAGTTGCTTTTTTTGCAACGCAGAAGCACTTAGGATTCTCTGCGCCGGCAACCCGTTGGCAACCGACCTGACAGCCAAGAATTGGCCGACAATTTTTGGGCAGGATAACGACACTATCGTTCCCCTGGATAGCGCTCTGAATAACCTTACCGGCCTGCAATTCTCCGGAGTCATTCACACAGCGGGGCTGGAAACTCTGGACTTCAACGGACCCTCGGTACTCGACGCTACGTCCAACATTTCCAGCGAGGTGATTACTTTGTTGAATGAGTCTCCCACAGGCGGCGACTTTCACTAGCCTGGCATTTAGTGTGAGCCTCCATAAAGTAGGACCAGAAACAAACGAGCAACGCTGGAGCAGTGAATGAGGAGTGAGTATGAAGAAAAATAAATTCGATTGCTTGGTCCGAGCCGCATTACTCTTGATTACAGGCCTCATTGCCGTCCCGAGCTCTGCCCAGCAAGAGCAGCTGCGTGTTCTTTCACCCGCATCAGGTCTCGTAGTACGGCCGGGACAAACGGTTACGATCACCGTGTCGGCGGATTCCGTGGTGCAGAAGCTGGCGCTGATCGGGCAGCATCCCCTCGGCATGGCCCGGCTGGCCTCCGACGGCGCCGCGGGAATGGTGGCACAGGGCCCGGCCCAAGGACATCCGCTACAGTTTCTGCTTACGATTCCAACCGCGATTCGACCCGGAACTTATCGCGTCAGCGCTGTTGGAAGAACCTCCGGCGGCGCCGTGGAATCGAAAGCCCTGGTCCTTGATGTCGAGCGGCCGGACCACCCTACGCGCATATGGGCCGGGCCTTCCATCATCCAGTTCACCCATGTTGGAGATCAAATCCCGCTGCGCGTACTCGGCGCGTTTGCCGACGGCTCCCGCACCGAGCTAACCCGTTCCAGCCTCACGACGTTCTCATCCTCCGATTCGCGCGTCGCCTCGATAACAGCTGCTGGCATGGTTACCGCGGTAGGGGAAGGAAAGACCAGCATTCTCGTGCGGACGCCATCAGCCGATTACTCGGTACCGATACGGGTGCAGGAAGCGCAGTAAAAGACGGCGACGGCTGTCCCCGATTCTGTCAAACTCCTCGTGATCGTTGTGACCGCACGCGCTGACACGCCTCGCTTCGCTCGGCGGGACGGACGAACGAATCCCGTCCCTACACAAATTGCTCAGATACCGGCGTACCAGGCGTATCCGCCCTCGGGCGCGGACGAGCCCAAGCCCTTGCCAAAAGGCTTGAGGGTATCGGTAAGCGTCAGGCGAGTGATGTATTTGACGTTCTTGTAACCGAGTTGGCGCGCGACCCGCAGGCGTAATGGACCTCCGAAAGGCACAGGAAGGTCGGCTCCGTTCATGCGGTGAGCAATCACGGTTTGGGCGTGCAAGGCATCGGCCATGTCGATGCTCTCCCACCAATCGGGTTGAATAGAGCGGTAGACGATATAGCGGACCTGGGGCAGTGCGCCCACCCGATCGAGAATGTAGGAAAGCGGCGCGCCGGTCCATTCGGCAATGTAAGTCCAGCCCTCTTCGCAGCCGATCATGGTGATCTGCGTGCTGGTCGGGAAACTCCTGATATCTGCGAGGGAAAACACGGTGGGACGGGCCGCCATGCCATCGACGGTCATTTTCCAGCCCCCAAAATTCCCTGCCTGTAGCCGATTGAATTCGTCGCCCAGGCGATCGACTTCATTGGCAAACGGATTTTTCGAAATCTCGCTGCGGGAAAATTCCCGGGCCATCGAATGGCGGGTCAACAGCCGCTGCGCCGCATAGGTCAACGTTTCGCCGGGCCCGTAGATGCCCCTCGAGTCTGGCGGAATCAGTCCGTGACGCCGGGCAAGTGTGGCGGCGACGGCTACGCTAGATATTCCGGCCGCAGCCGCTATACCGCCGGTGATGAGTTTCCGTCGAGAAATCTGGCTCATAATTCACTCCGTCGGGAGCGTAGCGCGGCCCGTGATCATGGCGCTCATCCGCGCTCGGAATCCCGCAACTATAACCATCAGAACGTGAACCAAAAGAAACAGAACCAGCAAGATCGTTACGATGAAGTGCAGCGAGCGCGCCGTCTGGTGACCTCCCAGGAGCCGCACCCCCAGCGGAAATGCCGCATCGAAACCAAACGACATCGCAAGCCCCGTCCAGATCATCAACGGGAATAACACGAAGATCACCACCAGATAGGTGATCCGCTGCAGCACGTTGTACGACCACGCCTCTTCGGCTCCCGGCCGCTTAAACCGCAGATGGTCAATGATCGACGCCCCGATTCCCTTGAAAGAGCGCGGAACGAGATTGCGCCGGAAGTGCCCGTTGAACAGGCCCCACAGCAAGTAGAGCAAACCCGTCGCCACCGCGACCCATGCAGACTGGAAGTGAAGGTAACGGCTCCATCCGTTCTGGTCGGGCAGCACATAACCGTAGCCGGTGGGGACCGTGCCGCGCGAGGACGGAAGATGTAAATTGAGCCACGGCCGCATGTTGACGTTGCCGGTTTCTCCCCAATAAAAGCGCGGATGCGAGAGAACGATCTCGCCTCCACTAAGCAGCAGCGCGAGGAAGGCCAGCGTAGTGAGCCAGTGCGTCGCTCGGACCAGTGCAGAATGGCGCTTGCGCGCAGTACCCGCGGGCACGGCAGTCGCACGGACGGCGTCGCTTCTGGCGATCGGTAGAGTTGCATTCATGTTGTGGGCCCCATCCCCCCTGGATGCGCATTCCCCTGATGGTTGGGATTCTACATCTTCGCAGTCGCTACTGCGATGGAGATCATCAACCCTGTTCCCCGGCCCGCAACAACCTGCGCCGCATCGAAGGATGTGCAGACATCTGCACCTGACGAAGAAGATAGAACTCTCCTGTTACCTCGCCGCCGCTCTGGAGTAGTGAACCATTCCGTATATCGCAGGCGCAACTGACAGCGACGGGCTGATCGTCTTGAAAGCAAGCAGGTCCATCCCTGTCATAAACGCTACTGCGGGATACTCCGAATGCCCTTCTTCCTTGCTGGTTCGATGATTTCTGACGGCAATCACCGTGGAGGCCCATATTCCCGCATGCGCCGCGGCAAACAGCATCCAGGATTTCTTGTCAGGAAGGAGTGCTCGCCGGGCATTCCCGATGGTGAAAAAGTGGTCCGGTTGCTTGTTCCAGCGCTCGGTCACATCGATCGGCGGATACTGGCCAATGAGCTTATGCATCCATTCAGGACATGGTTTCCCGTTGTTCTGAGTGCAGTTCGACTGTTGCGTGACAGACGGGGCATCGGCCAGCTGGGTCGGCTTGGACATTTGCGGATCCGAAACTGGAGCCTGCCCATCTTCGCTCGTTAATTCTGCTGCCGATGAGAGACTTGCTAACGAAGTTCCTCGCGGCGTGCTCTGATTCGAGATTGGACTTTGCCCAAACATGCAGGTACAGAAAAGTCCCATACACAATACATAAAGAAATCTCATGAAACGCTCCTCAGAAATCCGGCTTCACCACGGATCGCTGCGAACCGCTGCAATCGACACACCGCGCGAATCGATCGCGTACATTCGTGTAGATATGAGGGATATTGGGGCGGATGAATGCGTCCATCCCTACACGAGCAAAAGCCCCGCTCTCGCGAGCGGGGCTCTCTTCTTTGCTGACCACTAGCCACTGACCACTGGCCACTGATTTAGGAAGAACCTGGGGACAGTCCCCTAGAGAATCAGTAACTCAACTCCCGAAACGCGATCAGGTGCAGATACGGATCTGACGTGTACTGCGCTGCGCTATTCGTATCGTGATAGATCGTCCCCTCGCCGTTCACCGTCGTGCCGTACGAGATGATGGACCCAAAGATATCGCCGTTCCCCGACACGACCACGTTGTCCATCGGAGCATTGAAGACCGCATACGTCGCTGCTCCACCTGTGATCTGAACTGTGCCGCAGGGCGACGCCGAGCAACTCGTGGGCTGTGCGAGATTGAACACCATCGTCTGGGGAAGCCCGCTCGGGTTATTCAATGACCCGCCCGCCAGCGAAAGCGGCACGCTCGTTCCATTCCCCGCCAGGATGATTTCGACATAGCAGGTGTTCGTCCCGCCGCAGGCGCTTCCGTTCGCGGGAGCGATCGTAACTGTCGACTGGCCCGCCAGGCTAAGACTGTTCATCACGAAGATTGCCGGGTTCGTGCTGGTCCCCTGGCCGGCAGGGACCTGCAGCGTGATCACCGCTGACCCGGTGCCGGAAATATTTCCATACGTATTCCCCGGGTTCAGCTTCGTGTCCTTGGTGATATTCGTGTTCGTCGTTGGCGGCGGGGGATTCGGTGCCGCATACACCGGAAACTTCTCCGGCGAAATCGCCGTCGCACTGGGTGGGCTGTTCAACTTGTTTGGTGTAAAGCACGGCGGATGGCTGGCGACCCCGGCAATTCCCGCGATCGTAGAGTTACCCGCCATTGCGATCCCGCCATTCGTGCCTACATCCGCGCCCGACGTCGTGTTCGCGCTCGGTGGCGGGTCCTGGGTATTTCCGGCCACCGCCGTGAACCCCGCCGTATGGCCGTTGCCCACGAAATTAATTGCCGGGCATGCGGTCGACGTTCCGAACACCGAATAACTCGGATGGTAGTTGACCCCCAGCGATGTCTCTACCTGCACCATTCGCCGTGTCGTGCCGTTCGGGCTCACCGCCAGCGACGTCAGCAAATACACCGGACGAGCCAGTGGCATAGAGCCCCCGGCAGCACAGTCGGCTACGGAAGCAGTCACCACCTCTACCGGCGGAGTGGCGCTCTTATCCCAGCAGACCCCATAGGTCGCAGGTTTTCCCTTCGCCACTGCATACGGCCCGCTCTCGTTCTCCTTGACCATGATCCGTGCCCACTTGTAATCCAGCGGGTAAGGCGCAATGCTGGGCGTCGTCACAATCTTCGGCGTGGGCATCATCGTGGTGCAGCGCACGTTGAAGGGCACCTGCACGACCCCTCCCGTCCCGCCCGGAATGTTATGGCAGAGTTCATGATCGAAATAAGGATTCGGATTGCTCGGTGTCGGCGGAGTCGTCACCTGCGCCAACGTCACCCCGTTCAGGATGTACAGGACCGTGCCGCCCGCGTCCGGCGGCGCGCTCGGCAGCAGCGCCGGATCTATGCTGATTAAATGGCCCGCCTGGTCAAACGCATTCGGCAGCAGCCGGTTGCGCGCCTCTTCAATCCCCGCCCGCGCCGCGAAGTATTCCGTTTCTGAACTCTTGAAATTCGTGTTGATCGCGTTCTCGATATTCGACATGTTGATAATTCCAATCGCAATTGCCGAAATCAATAACAGCAAAACGAGTGCCAACATCAGGGCTACGCCCGCTTCTCGCTGCTCACTCCTGCTGCTCATCATTTTTCCCTCCATCGACCGGAAGGATGTTGCCTGGCCACCGGCAACGCGTGCGACTACCCTCGCGCGCCTCAAAGCGATCGCCTATCTTCATGAATTGCGGGTATGAAAATCCAGTGCCCGACTCGAAGATGTTTCTTCGCGGCAGCGCGCACTGTGATACGAGTGGCACGGCAACTAGCCTGAACGTCAGAGATCCTGACAGTCCTCCTGCTTTGGGATTGCAGGGGCCCTTCCGATTTAATTCTGTGCGCTCCGGACAACCCTCACAAGTTACGACAAGGACAAACCGCAGGTGACCTGACGCCAAACCCTTTCGTGCAGATTAAGAATCTCTCATCCAGAACCGCAGACCGACTATTTTCAATGGCCCTTCCAGGACCCAGGCTTGCACGGCGCAGTAAAAAGCCCCGCTCTCGCGAGCGGGGCTCTGTTCTTTGCTGACCACTGACCACTGGCCACTGATTTAGTACATGTCGCCCATGCCGCCGCCGTGTCCGCCGGGAGCCGGAGCTTCCTTCTTTTCAGGAATCTCCGCCACCAGGGCTTCGGTCGTCAACATCAACGACGCGATCGAGCCGGCATTCTGCAGTGCCGTCCGCACTACCTTCGTCGGGTCGAGCACGCCGGCCTTGACTAGGTCCTCGTACTCATTGGAGAAGGCGTTGAACCCGTAGTTGGATTCCTTGGACTCAAGCACCTTGCCCAAAATCACTGCACCTTCTTCGCCGGCGTTCTCCACGATCTGGCGCAGCGGTTCGGTGATGGCGCGCTTCACGATGTTGATGCCAATCTGCTCATCGCCATCAGCCTTCACCTTATCGAGCGCTGCCGCGCAACGGGCCAGAGCCACTCCGCCGCCGGGGACAATTCCCTCTTCCACGGCTGCGCGCGTCGCATGCATCGCATCTTCCACGCGGGCTTTCTTTTCCTTCATTTCGGTTTCGGTTGCGGCGCCGACTTTGATGACGGCCACGCCACCGACCAGCTTCGCCAGCCGCTCTTGCAGCTTCTCGCGGTCGTAGTCGCTGGTGGTCTTCTCCACCTGGCTGCGAATTTCTTTCACGCGGCCTTCGATCTCAGCGTGCTTGCCCTTGCCTTCCACCACTGTGGTGTTGTCCTTGTCGATGGTGATCTTCTTGGCTTGGCCGAGATCCGAGATCTGCACGTTCTCCAGCTTGATACCCAGATCTTCGGTGATGGCCTTGCCGCCGGTCAGGATCGCGATATCCTGCAGCATCGCCTTGCGGCGATCGCCGAAGCCCGGAGCCTTGACGGCCGCGACTTGCAGCGTGCCACGCAGCTTGTTGACGACCAGAGTCGCGAGCGCTTCGCCCTCGACATCTTCTGCGATGATGAGCAGCGGCTTGCCCGACTTCGCAATCTGCTCGAGCAGCGGGAGCAGGTCCTTCATCGAGCTGATCTTCTTTTCGTTGATCAGGATGTAGGCGTTCTCCAAAGCAACTTCCATCCGCTCCGGATCCGTCACGAAGTAAGGCGACAGATACCCACGATCAAACTGCATCCCCTCGACGACCTCGAGCTGAGTCTCCAACGTCTTCGACTCTTCAACCGTGATGACGCCATCCTTGCCAACCTTCTTCATGGCCTCGGCAATGATCTTGCCGATGGTCTCATCGTTATTCGCCGAAATCGTCCCCACCTGCGCAATCATTTCGCCAGTGACGGGCTTGGAGAGCTTGTCGAGTTCGCCGTTGACGCGGTTGCCTTCCTTGTCGAGCTTGCCGGCGATGATGGTGACGGCTTTCTCAATGCCGCGCTTCAGGGCCATGGGATTGGCACCGGCAGCGACGGTCTTGACGCCTTCGCGGTAGATGGCCTGGGCGAGAACGGTGGCGGTAGTGGTGCCGTCGCCGGCGACGTCGGAAGTCTTGCTGGCGACTTCACGAACCATCTGGGCGCCCATGTTCTCGAGGCCGTCTTTCAGTTCGATTTCTTTGGCTACGGTGACGCCGTCCTTGGTGATGGTCGGCGAACCGAATTTCTTTTCGATGACTACGTTGCGGCCCTTGGGGCCGAGTGTGACTTTTACGGCGTCGGCCAGCAGGTTGACGCCGCGGAGGATCGCTTGCCGCGACTCTTCTCCGTGAACGATGTGTTTTGCCATTGTTTCAATCTCCTCTGATGAATTCGTTTTGAGCTATGAGCTACGGGCTGAGGCCTGGTAGCTGCTGACTAATTCCGGGGTCTTAGGTCTTGGGTCTTAGACCAACACCAACGACCGAGGACCACTGACTACTTCTTGCTGCCGGCGAGTTCTTTCTTGGAGGGGCTGGATGCGCCGGTCAGGATGCCGAGTACTTCGTCTTCCTTCATGATGATGAACTCTTCGCCATCGATCTTGATCTCGGTGCCTGAGTACTTGCCGAACAGGATGCGGTCGCCTTCTTTGACGGCCAGCGGGAAGGTCTTGCCTTCGTCGTTGGTGCGGCCTTTGCCGGTGGAGATGACTTCGCCCTCCTGCGGCTTGTCCTTGGCTGAGTCGGGGATGATGATGCCGCCACGAGTGGTGGAAGCTTCCTCCACGCGACGGACCAGGATACGGTCGTGAAGCGGTGAAAATTTCGCCATAGTTTCAAACTCCTTTCGAGTAGTTAGAAGGTTGGGTTGCTGGACTTAATTTCTGGTAACCCTATGATTTTATTGGGCTCAGGCTTGCTGTTAGCAGTTAAGCCTATCGAGTGCTAATTGTACGGATCGGGTTGCCAGTTGTCAAGGGGGGACGCCCTATGACTAGGGCCGAACTTCAGAAGCAAATTATTGCAATGAGAAACATCACGGTTAACTAGACGAATAATTGCGCCCGTTCGAGTGACCTTAGGTTTGAGCCAGGCAAAACCGCGTACCTGTTTCTTACCCCCAGGGGGAGTCGTGAGACCTTCACTGTGACCACTCCCCCGGTCGAGGTGCGCTCGCGTTCCGATCGAATGATTGGCAAGGGGCGAAAGAGACAAGAACTTTACATCTGCCTGACAAAGTCTGCGCCCGACCACCGCATACTCCTGCGCGGCGTGCTGGCCCGTTCGGGAGCAAGTCTGATAGATAACTGGCAGTTTTGGTGCGGCCCCGTTGCTTTCCGCACGCCCGGTTTGATTCGCTCACGTTAGGGCGCCGCATTTGCTTCCCGTATCAAGACAAAAATCAATCTGAAGAATGGGGAGGATAACTTGAAACTAAAAGACAGTGCTATGCTCGGTGCCTTTCGCGCCAGGACGACGGTGACTCTCACGATCGTTTTTACCGGAGTTCTAGGAGTTTTTGTATTCCTTGCCAACCCACAACAGCACACCCAAGCCCAAACATCTGGGGTGGCATCACTACCTCCAGGCGGCGTGACCAGTTCTCAGCAGAACCCGCTGCAAATCGCCACACTGCACTGGTACAACGCGAACCTCACCACGCAATTTACGATGGGAACAGCTCCCTACGGGATCGCATTCGACGGCACGAACCTGTGGGTCGCCAATGACGGCAGCAATAACGTGATGAAAGTGCGTCCCAATGACGGCGCGATTATAGGCACATTTGCCGTAGGAACTACTCCACTTGCAGTGGCTTACGACGGGGCCAACGTTTGGGTGGCGAATATTAACAGCAACAACGTGACCAAGTTGAAGGGGAGCACCGGCGCGGTTCTGGGGACATTCACAGTGGGGTCGCTGCCCGCCGGCCTGGCCTTTGACGGCACCAATATCTGGGTCGCCAATAACGGCAGCAACAACGTGACCGAACTGCTGGCAAGCACTGGAGCCACCAAGGGAACTTTTCCGGTGGGGACCAATCCAGCCGGCATTCTCTTCGACGGAACCAACATCTGGGTCGCTGATAATGGTAGCGCTCAAGTAACCAAGATGTCCACGAGTGGCACGATACTGGGCACCTTTGCTGTGGGAACTGAACCAACCGGCATCGCGTTTGACGGGACCAATATCTGGACCGCCAATTTTGGAAGCAACAATGTGACCAAGCTGTCGCTCAGTGGGACGGTGCTGGGCACCTTCGTTGCCGGCAGCGGTCCGAATGGGATTGCCTACGATGGCGCCAATATCTGGGTGACCGATTTCAATGGCGCTACCGTTACGAAGCTGAAAGCAAGCACTGGAGCAACCCTGAACACATTTAAAGTGGGGAATGAGCCGGGGAATCCAGCCTTCGATGGCAATAACATCTGGGTGACGAACTTCGGAGGAACCACGGTCTCCAAGTTGTAATGAAGGGCTCGTCATGGGCAAGTCGGTTCGCTAAACCGAGTGTGCACAGTTAGCGCCGTCGGGCCGGACTGACTGCCCGCGTGACCTCAATCGGCGCTGTTCAAAGCCCCACTTCTCGCGCACGAAACGCGCGAGAAATGGGGCACCCTCACCTGCCACTTACCTTTAGGTTGTTTTCTGCTACGAATTGACTTTGGGCCAGAACCGGGGTACCTTCATGCCCACCGCAGAGGCCCGTGCCTGCTTGCCGTCGGGCGATTTCGTGCGAGCTATCTCCTATCGCTAACCGACTTGCTGGCCCGTTGGAAGGACGGGGATGCCGCTGCCCGGGATGTAATGGTTCCTCTTCTTATGAGGAACTACGGCGGGTTGCGCGCAGGTGCCTCGCCGGGCACATAGAGATCACACATATTACTCTCTTGCGCCGAGTACTGTGCCAGTGATGCAGGGATTAGCCAAAAGGAGGCAACGTGGAATTTGTCATGTTTGAGGATGTGGACGGACTGGAAGTGTTTGTGAATCCCGAACGGGTGATCTGGGTCAGAGAATATTCCAACCAGACAACAGTCATCAGCTGCGGGCACGACGACAAGTTCGCGGTGCGCCTGGCTCCTGCTCATGCGGTTGCAGCGTTGGGCAAGGCGGTCCGGTAAAGCGGAAGAGTCCGTATTAGTGGCGCAGATCAGGCCAAGGTGGCTGGTCAACGGCTTTCTCTGCTCGCCTGATGACAACCGGTCGGCGATTGAATCCATTTTTCTCGCGAAAAGATGCGCGAGGGAAAAGTAACCTCAGTGATCGACCGACGCTACCCCCTGACTGAAACTTCCGGCGTCATCGCTTACCTAGAAGAAGGGCACGCCCGGGCGAAAGTCGTCATCACGGTATGATTCCCAGATCCGCGGCGCCGATGCTGAGCCGGATACACCGATTTTGAAGAAGGCCACGGCTGAGTACGCAAAGTTGTAAGCCGTGGCGGAATCTTCCTTCCTACTTGTGTATCCCTGAACAACTGGCTGAAAGTGGAGGCACGCTCTAAGCGCGAGCAGGGGGAAATGTGCAACCAATTACGTGTCTGCGGTGCCGGCGTGAGATTCAGACGGGGGGCAAATCGGTCGCGGTTTACATGTTTGCTCAGACGGTGGGGGTCAGGCCGCGGCAGAAATCGGCGGCGAACCGGATTTGTTTCTGCCCGCAGTGTGCGGTGTCACTGGCGATGGGGCTTCCACCTGAAGGTGCGTTGAATATGGCGGCCTGGGATATGATTCGCGATCTGGTCAGCGCAGAGCCTTCATTAAACGAGGCGGCGTGGGAAGGGCTGCGCGGGATCGTGGGATTGTTGCCGGACGGCAAGGACGAGAACTCCAACGGACGATTCCGGCGGGCGGGGTAAACTGAGAGCATGCCTCCGACTATAGGGAATGGAAAGATCTGCTATGTACAGATTCCAGCTAATGATATTGCGCGGTCCGCCGATTTCTATAAGAAAGTTTTCGGATGGAATGTGCGGGATCGCGGCGACGGCCACACGGCGTTTGACGACGGAGTGGGTGAGGTCAGCGGGGAATGGGTGAAGAACCGCGCGCCGGCGGCACCTGGGTTATTCGTTCACATCATGGTGGATAGCGCTGCGGCAACGCTGAAGCTGGTCGAGGCCAATGGCGGACAGGTGGTGCAGCCCATCGGCGGGGACGCTCCCGAGATTACGGCACATTTCCGGGATCCGGCGGGGAATGTGTTGGGGTTGTATCAGGAACCGGGCTAGCGATTCGGGGTAGAACTGTTCAGGTTGTCGTGCTGCTCCGGTGCGGGGGCGCGGACGCCCCCGCCAACAGCCGGCGGGACGCCGGCGCTACTTGGTCTCGGCGTCTTTCTTCTTGGCTAGCGAGCGGACGTAGTTCACCAGATCCCAGTTTTCTTCCGTCTTGATACGCGGGCCTTCGGCGGGCATGTCGTTGTGGCCGTTCTTAATGATGTAGAACAGCTCGCCGTCGGTATGATCCTTGATCGTCGCTGGATCGGTGAAGTCGACAAGCGTGAGCTTCATGTCTTTCGCGGTCTCGCCTTTGCCGTCGCCGCTTTTTCCATGGCACATTTCGCAATCGAGTGCCCACCATCTCTTGGCGCGGGCCAGGGATTCCGGCGTCGCTTTGACGGGATTGGGTACCTTGGTGGCTTCGACCGGGATGGCCGAATACGAAGGCGTGTTCTGCGCTGTGGAAGAAGAAGACGAAGAAGAGGGCTGCTGGCTAATTACCGGAATAGTCAAAAGTAAAAGTGCTGGAAGGACCAGTGTGAATCTGTACACAGGAACCTCCTGTTTGGTTGAAGTGGCTTCCATCCAAATGCTAGCAACAGGGCGAGGCGGAAGATGTGAGCCTGCTCACACTTCATGGAGTGCGGGAACGAGGGCGGCTTAGTTTCGGGGGCAGCCACCCTCGCCCACGGCATGTTCCACAACCAGCGAATTACAACGCCGGATGCCGGAAAATCAGCTGAAATGGTCGGGAGCACGACAAAGCCCGGGAAAAATTATTTTGACAGAGCGGGTGAATTGCCCTATTCTCGCCCTAATTGATCGTCCCCCGAGCCGCTTTGGGAGGCGCTTATGGTGGGGTTTGTTGTCTGCCAAATCTGCAAGAAACCTGTCGTTCTGGAAGCCGCACGCATCAACGAATACGGCAAGGCGGTGCATGAGGACTGCTACCTCGCCACCCTGAAGCGGGTGGCGCCGCCCCCTAGCACCGAGAGACCGCCCGAGGCTGGCGCCTAGGCGGTTCGCCGCGTGTGGTACGGCCGAAAAGACTGTTTCCCAAACGGTCCGACTAGGTGCGCAGCGTTGCGGAAACGCTTTCGAGAGCCGCTTCCATCCCATCGGCCCCGGGTGCGCCGCCTTGCGCCATGTCCTTGCTGCCTCCGCCGCGGCCGCCAAGCGTTGCCATCACTTTTTTCAGCAGAGTCGACATGTCGAAGGGCTGCCCGGGACTCTGTGCGAAGACTAGGGACGGTTGCGGCGACTTAGTCGCGAGCAGGGCGACGACATGGGGAGAAAGGCGAGTCAGCTTTTGCGCGAGAAGCTTCAGGAAATTCATCTCGCGATCGGAAAACGTGCGGGCAACGATTTTGCGGCCGTTTGATTCGGGAGTTTCTGCCAGCAGAGCAGCCGCTTGCGCCTCGGCCAGGTCTTCCAGGGATTGCTCACGTTGTTTGCGAAGCGAACGGATTTCATCGAGCGATTTGCGGACCTGCTGCGGGAGGTCGTAGATGTGTGCAGAAAACAATGACGCGGCCTCGGTGAGCGCGGTGTAGTCCCGACGCGCGGTAGCGACGGCGCGCTGTCCCGCAACGAATTCGACGCGCCATCCCTGACGAACTTTCTCCGCTTTGCGCAAAAGGATGCAGCCGATCTGACCGGTCTGGCGGACGTGCGTGCCGCCGCAAGCCGTCAGGTCGAAATCGTGGATGTCGATGAGGCGGAGTTCGTCGCGCTCGGTCGGAGGAATCTTGCGCAGGCCAAGCTTCCCTGCCTCGTCGCGCGTGATGAAACGAATGTCGACGGCACGGTTCTCGAGGACGATTTCGTTGGCGAGGAGCTCGGCGGATTCGATCTGGTCTTTGCTGAGGTTGGGAGTGTCGAGATCGATAGAACAATAATCGTCGCCCATGTGGAATGAAACCGTGGGCATGTTGAAGAGGCGAACGAAAGCGGCGGAAAGGACGTGCTGGCCGGAGTGCTGCTGCATGTGGTCGCGGCGGCGGGTAGAGTCGATCTGGCCGCGGATGCGAGTGCCGGGCTTGAGGTCTACGGGAGCTTCGAGGTAGTGGATGATGCGACCATCTTCGGCGTCGGCCACTTCGGTGACCCGGGATTTCTGATCGGCGGCGAGGATCCATCCGGTGTCGTGGACCTGGCCGCCGCTGGTGGGATAGAAGGCGGTGCGATCGAGAATGAGCGCGGGGCGCGGAGTGTCGACCTGCTCGCGGACTTCGGCTTCGAAGTCATAGAGGAAGGGGTCGTGGTAGTAGAGGCGGTCAGTCATGGAAGTTTTATTTAACCACAGGGGGGCACGGGGGTACGGGGAAGAACGATCGCGGCCGGGAGGAGCAACGGGGGCGGGACGCCCCCGCGACAGCCGGCGAGACGCCGGCGCTACTAATACGGCCCGATGATGCCGCCAATTTGGCGGGCCGACGGTTTTGTTGATTGCGCGGGTTTCGCGCGCGAGGGCGCGCGCGCTGCATCCAACACGTCGAGATATTTCAGGCCGGTGCCGGTGTTGAAGAGCACGACTACGTCTTTCGGACTAAAGAATCCGTTGGCGCGAAGTTTGCGATAGGCCACCAGGCAGGCGGCGCCTTCGGGGGCCGCGAAGATGCCTTCGTTTTTGGCCCAGTCACGCGTGGCTGCCACGATTTCTTCGTCGGTCGCGCTCACCGCGGTACCCCTACTCTTCTTCAGGATGTCGAGGATCAGGTAATCGCCATACGGATTGGGAACGCGCAGCCCCGAGGCCAGCGTTGCGGCATCGGCCCACATTTCCGCAGACTGCTTCCCTTCTTCCCACGCCTTCACGATCGGTGCGCATCCAGCGGCTTGCACGGTAATCATCTTGGGGCGCTCAGAGCCGATCCAGCCTAAGGCTTCCATTTCTTCGAAAGCCTTCCACATGCCGAGCAGGCCAACGCCGCCTCCGGTGGGATAGATGATGCCTTGCGGCATGCGCCAGCCGAGTTGCTCCGCGACTTCGTAGCCCATGGTCTTCTTGCCTTCCACGCGATAGGGCTCTTTGGTGGTGCTGACATCGAACCATCCGTCCTTTTTCCAAGACTCGGAATCCTTGAGCTCGGCGACCTTGCGGGCGCAGTCGCTGATGAGACCGTCCACCAGCGTGACGTGGGCGCCGTAATAATCGCACTCGATGCGGTTGGCCATGGGGACATCTTTCGGCATGAAAATGTGGGCTTCGAGTCCTGCGAGGGCGGAGTAGGCGGCAAGCGCGCCGGCGGCGTTGCCCGCGGAAGGAATCGCGAGTTTCTTCAGGCCGAAGTGGCGAGCCATGGTCACGCAGGCGGCAAGACCGCGGGCTTTGAACGATCCGGTGGGGTTGAGGCCTTCATCCTTTATATAGACATTGGGAAACTCGCGGCTGGGCAGCATAGGAGTGAAACCCTCACCCAGGGAAACAGGGTTCGCTTCAGGAAGCACGGCGTCGTAGCGCCACATGGTAGGGGCACGTCCGGCGAGGCGGGCGGCGGAGAACGCGCGCTTGACATTGGGAAGATCGTAGCGGGCATAGAGGATGCCGGCGTCCTTGGGACAAACAGTTTGCGGGCGATCGGCAGGATAGTGTTCGCCGCAGCGGGTGCATTCGAGGTGGGTCAGCATAGCGAGGGTGAGTGTAGCAGAGGGGATGGATCGGTACTCAGTACTCGGTACTCAGTTGTCAGTTCTCAGTAGATGGAGCGTTTGCGATAGGTGCGTTACTATCATTAGTCCTACTTTAACTTTCAGGAGAACGCGCATGGGCAAGTTCGTTTTTGGATTGATCGTTGGACTCATCCTCCTTCCACTGATTGTTTACTTCTATTTTTCGAGGGGAATTGCGCCGGTGGCGACGACCGCGCCGCCCATGCCATTTGAAACCATGTTTGCGAAGATGGCGCTGCATGCGCGGTTGGACAAAGAGGTGCCGAAGACAGTGCCCATTCCGGCCGATGAAGCCAACCTCGCGGCGGGGGCGCAGGTTTACAAGGACCACTGCGCGGTGTGCCACGGATTGCCGGGGGCTCCGCAGACGGCAATCGCCAAGGGAATGTTCCCGAAAGCGCCGAAGCTGATGGAGGGCAAGGGCGTGACCGATGATCCTCCGGGCGAGTCGTATTGGAAGGTGGCGGGGGGAATCCGCATGACGGGAATGCCGGGATTCAGCTCGTCGCTTTCGACGACGCAGATGTGGCAGGTGAGTTTATTGGTGGCGAATGCGGACAAGTTGTCGCAATCGGTGAAGGATAGTTTGATGTCGGTGACCCCGCCGCTGGCGCCGAAGCCGGAAGGGAAGAGGTAGAGTTTCGAGTTTCGAGTTACCGTTTCGGGTTATATCGCAGATTCTTTCGCCCCTCCAGGGCTCGTCCCTCTTCTGGGCTGCGGACCCACGGCTTGCGCCGTGGGCTGCTTCTTTCGCCGCTTCGCGGCTGGGTTCCGCCGTGCCTTTGGTGATCTTCCGAGCAGCACTCCCACGCGTGTTATAGTGCGATTTCACGATGGGATCGTTTCTACTTTTCGCATTTTCGTGGTGGGCGATTGCGCTGCGGATTGTGGCGCTGGTCCACTTCATCCGGCGGAGGCCCAACTTCTTCTGGATTTGGGTGATCCTATTTCATTGGGTGGGGGCGCTGGTGTACATCCTCGTGGAAATGATTCCGGATGCGGGGTTGCTGCGCGACTCGTTTCAGATGTTTCCGCGGCGGCGCCGGATTCATGAACTGCAGCGGGAGGTTCTCGATAATCCTTCCGCGGGCAATTACGAGGAAATGGGTCTGCTCTATCTGGACGACCACGATTATGCGCGTGCGCGGGCCTGTTACGACAAGGCGATTTCTTCGCGGACCGATCATGTGGACCCGTTTTACCGGCGCGGGATTGCGGAGATTGAGCTGGGAGATTTTGCCGCGGCGGTGCCCGACCTGGAGCGTGCGGTGAAGTCGGACCCGGGGTATGACTTTCATCGCGCCAAGGGACTGCTGGCGTGGGGCTACGCGCAGACGGGACAGAGCGAGAAGGCGGAGGAGATGTTCCGCGAGGCGACGCGGATTTCTACAATTTCGGAAACCTATTATCATTACGCGCTTTTCCTGGAATCGCAGGGGCGAGGGGCGGAGGCGCGGGAGTGGGCGAAAAAGATTCTGGATAAGAAGCCCACCATGCCGGGATATCTGAAGCGGCGCGAGCGGCCATGGTTTAGAAAGGCGAACGCAGTGCTGGCGAGGGTGCGCGCGTAGTGCTATACGGCCCTGAAGAACCGTTCTGCCACGTTGGCGCAAACAAAAGCGAATTCCTCAACCGCGAAGGACACCAGGGTACACGAAGGAATACGCCAAGCCCGGATGTTACCATTAACAGTGGTGACGCTTTCCAAACCTTCCATCCGGCTGCTGGCGACCGATATTGACGGGACGCTGCTGAATCCACAATTTTCGATTTCTGAGGGCGACCTGGCTGCCCTGCGACGGGCGCATGCGGCCGGGATCGAGATCGTGCTGGTGACCGGGCGGCGGCATTCGTTTGCGCTGCCAATCGCCAAACAGTTGGGATTTGATTTGTGGCTGATCAGTTCCAATGGGGCGGTGACGCGATCGCTGAGCGGCGAAACTTTTCATCGCGACATGATGCCCCTCGACACCTGCCGGCGCCTATGCGGCGCCATGAAAAAATTCCGCGGGAATACCGTACTTACCTTTGATAAAGAGACCAAGGGCGCGATCGTTCTGGAGCACTTGGATGAACTGGGGCCAAGCATCCGGCGCTGGCTCGAGAAAAATATGGAGTACATCGAGTTCGTGGTGCCGATTGAGAAAGCGCTGGTCACCGATCCTGTGCAGGCAATGTTTTGCGGGACGATGGAACGCATGACCCTGGCGCTGCGCGCGCTCGAATCGGCGGGCATGGACGGGCAGGTGACCGTGCTGCGCACGGAGTACCCGGCGCGGGATCTCTCGATGATTGACGTGCTGAATGCGGGATGCTCCAAGGGTCACGCGCTGGAGCGGTGGGCGAAATATCGCGGGTTTCGGCGCGATCAGGTCATGGCCGTCGGTGACAATCATAATGACGTGGAGATGCTTGAGTTTGCCGGCCATCCGGTTATCATGGGAAATGCGTGCGCGGAGTTGCGGGCGCGGGGATGGAAGATCACGCGAGGCAATGACGCGTGCGGCGTGGCCGCGGCGGTGGAGTTGGCTTTCAGCGGATAGGGATCAGGGGCTAGTGGCCAGGGATCAGTGATCAGTGGTCAGTGCGGGATGCGGATGAGGCGATCGGGTTCATTTCGGGTCTGGGTTTGCGCAGTTATCGCGCTGGCCGCACTTCCCTGCTTTGCGGGCGAGGTTGCAGTGTTGAAGAATGGGTTCTCTATCCGGCACGAGCGGCGCGAAGTTGTGGGCGACGTTACGCGCTTGTATGTGAACGCGGAAGGATCGAGTTTTGTGGACGTGCCTACGGCGCAGGTGGATCACTTTGAGGCGGCGCCTGACGGAACCGCCTTCCCATCCTTTCCAAGAAACGCGAAGGATGGCGCACCCAGTTCTCGGTTCGCTTCCGTTGGATTTCCCGGGCGTCCGAGGACCGATTTAAATGACCTGGTGAACGAGGCCAGCGGACGGTACCGGCTGGATCCGGATTTGGTCAACAGTGTCATCAAGGCGGAAAGCGGATTTAATGTGCGAGCTGTGTCGCCTAAGGGAGCACAGGGGCTGATGCAGTTGATGCCGGGAACAGCATCGCAACTCGGGGTGCGGAATGCGTTTGATCCGCAGGCGAATGTCGAGGGTGGGGCGAAATATCTGCGGGAGTTGTTGGAGAAGTACAATTTCGACCTGGTCAAGGCACTGGCGGCTTATAACGCCGGGCCGCAGAAGGTGGAGCGCTTTGGCGGGGTGCCTCCGTACTATGAAACGCGGGCATATGTCGCACGCGTGGTGAAGGATTTCAATAAGAAGAAGGCGGCGCAGAAGAGTTCGATCGCGAAGCGTGCGCCGAAGCAGGCGCCAAGCACGAAGGGTAGTTCGGCCGACATGATTCAGGCTAAGGCGGCGGGAGCGAGCAATTAGCTTCGGTTCTTTTCGTTTTTCAGGCGTCCCTCTCGCGGGACGCCGTTGCTTTTTGCAGCTTGGCGCAGGGGATGTGGGCTCGGCGCCGAGACGCGGGCGTGGGCGTCCGCGCCACATAATTCACAATTCACATCATTCCCTCGCTAACGATCAGGTTTGACCCTTGCGACTCGGTCATTTACCTTTGGTGGTGCCGTTTCCCGCTTCGCGTTGCAAGGGTCGCGGCGCGGAGTTTCCCCCGTTCATGGACAAGAAGCGAATTCTGGCCACTGTAATCGTGTTCCTTATCCTGGTCGTCTTGGTTTACCTGCAATACCGCCACTGGAGAAGCTTCGACTGGGGCACCTTCTGGAGCCAGACGCATCGCATCCGTAAAATTCATGTGCTGCACGGGATTGCGCTGATCTACATCGGCTACTGGATGCGGGCGTGGAGGTGGAAGATTTTCCTCAAGCCGGTCCGGCCTAACACCAAGGTGATGGATCTGGTGTCGCCCACCCTGGTAGGGTTCACGGGCTTGGCCCTACTGGGACGAGCGGGGGAATTCATCCGTCCTTACCTGATTGCGCGGCGCACCGAGCTTCCGGTCTCATCGCAAGTGGCAGTTTGGGGAGTGGAACGCATCTTTGATATTGGCGCGTTCACTGTGTTGATGATGCTGGCAATTTTTCTGCCGAGCGCGCTGCCTTCGATTCCGCATCCGGAATACTATCTTCGGTTTCGTGAGTTTGGATTTCTTCTGACGGCCATCGTCGCGATCACCGCAGGCGCGGCAGTCGTAATTCGCCGCAATGGTGAAAAAGTTGCAGCATGGATCGAGCGGCGATTTTCACACCTCGCATCGAACCTGGGACACCGACTGGGGCAGAAGGTGCGCGAGTTCGGCATGGGATTGAACACGATTCATGGGCCGCTGTCGTTGCTGTGGTTGACGCTGGTATCGGTGGGAATGTGGTATGCGATCGCGCTTTCCTACCACGAAGTCACGCATTCTTATGGCGTCGACGCGCTGGAGATTCCCGTGTCGCAACTTCTGATCCTGATGTTCTCCAGCATGATGGGATCGATGGTGCAGTTGCCGGCAGTGGGCGGTGGATCGCAGATCGCAACGATTGCCACACTGTCGAGTGTGTTTGACGTGCCCCCGGAGCTGGCAGCCAGTTGCGGAATCCTGCTGTGGTTGGTGACGTTTGCCGCGGTGGTGCCGCTGGGATTGTTGCTGGCGCATCGGGAACGATTGTCCCTCCGGAAACTTTCGGTAGAGAGTCATCGCACCGCAGAGTGAGGACGGCTGGATGTCCTACCCAGCGTCCGGTTTGTATACGGTTGCAGCGAGTTGCAACCTGGTGCAAATTTCTTCATCTTGACAAGCCGCCGAGAGCAGCACAGAATGGCGGCGCCTAAAAGAGGCATGTGTGGGATGCCTCTGCATGTCGTTCCCCCCGACATTAATCAAGCGACAACATAAGCAAAAAGAAAGTAGTGCATTGATCTTGCTGCTCAAGGTTGCTCCTTGCTTCAACAGCTTTAGAAGTTCGGCCCCAGGGAAATCAGCAAAGAAGTCAGGCTCCAGCAGGATCATGCTGGGAAGTATTCCTCGTTTAGAAACAATTCCGCGCTGCCGAAAATGCGAGCATGCGCGGCTGGTTTGTGTTGCAAACGGATTAAGGAGGATTCCTATGCAGTATCAGCGCAGTTTCCCAGCATGGCTGGTGTGCAGCCTGCTAACCGCCTTGTTATTCGTAACCGTAGGTGCCACGAGCAGCGGCGGCCGTGAGTTTTCCGGATACTTCGACATTAGCGGCGTGCACGAGCAGGGAGAGCTCATGCAAGTCACACTACATCTGAAGCTGTTCAATCACAGCGACGCGGACGCTAAAAGCGTGATCGTCACGCTCATCGATTCCTCGCCGGCGATGACCTTCCGCGGCAACTTCCAGCCGGTAAAGGTCTGGAAGAGCCACCAGTTCATCGAGATGAGCCAGGAGTTCAGCGTGACGAAGCGCGAGTTCCAGGAGTGGATGGCGCCACCGGCGCAGCCTAACCTGGTCATCCTGTTCCGGGATGCTAAGGGAATGTCATGGCAGAGGGGCGCGCAAATCAGCCGCCGCCCGCTGGTCCGTGTCCCCGCCCAGGACTAAATATCCCGCCGTCGGGTGCGAGCGTGGTCAACCGGGAACCAAGACTTTTTCGAGGAGAAAAAACTCATGCGTCGCTTCACGATATTTTCTGTTTTACTGCTGGCTGCGGTCCTGGTGAGTTTCCCCGCGTGGTCGCAGGATGTGATTACCACCGCGATCGGCGGCGGGCCCAATGGCATCCCCGCCCTAGATGCCAACCTCTACAACCCCTACGGAGTGGCCGTGGACAGTTCCGGCAATTACTACATTGCCGCGTGGAACCAGAATCGCGTTTTCAAGGTAAGCACGGCCGGGACTATCACGGTGGTTGCAGGAAGCGGAGCGCAGGGCTATTTCGGGGACGGAGTCTCTGGAGGAGCTGGAAACGCCTCTCTGTACCATCCCTTTTCCGTGGCAGTGGATACTTCCGGAAACGTCTACATTGCCGATCAGTACAACTGCGTGGTGCGCAAAGTTGACACCACGAAGACCATCACCACCGTTGCCGGAATTGCCGGTTCGTGCGGTTCCGCGGGCGACGGAGGCAAAGACACGGCTGCGCAAGTTAACTATCCGCAGGGCGTGGCCCTGGATACTTTCGGCAATCTCTTTATAGGAGATACCAACAATTGCGTAGTCCGGAAAGTGATCCTTTCCACGAACATCATCAGCACCTTCGCCGGCAATCACACCTGCGGTTACGCTGGTGATAGCGGCCAGGCGACGAGCGCAGAATTGTACAGCCCGAGCGGCGTGGCGGCAGACAGCAGCGGCAATCTGTTCATCGCCGATACCAACAACTGTGTGATTCGAGAGGTGACAAAAGCGACGGGAAAGATCAGCACAGTCGCGGGTAATCACACCTGCGGCTTCACGGGAGACGGCGGGCTGGCGACCAGCGCGGAGCTGAACCTGATGTATGGCCTGACCGTGAATGGCACCACCGTGACCTTCGCCGATTATAACAACCAGCGCGTCCGGCAATTTACGGTCGGTGGAAATATCAACACGGTTGCCGGAACCGGCACAGCGTGTGCGGGCACATGCGGCGAGGGCGGTGCAGCTACCAGTGCGCAGCTCTATTTCCCGGTCGGCGTGGCCACGACCACGGGTGGCACGATCTATGTTGGCAACAATGACAACTACGTGGTTGACAGTTTCACCGTGGGGGGAATTCTGAATCTCGTAGCCGGCAACCACTCCTACAACCTGGAGACGCTGTTCTCGGGCGCTCCCGCGACCGGCGTGGTTTTGAACTATCCGTACGGAATTTGGGACGACTCGTCGGGCAATGTCTACATTGCCGATAGTCACAACTTCATGGTGCGCGAAGACGTGAAGTCCACCAGTCTGGTGAACTTTTTTGCCGGGAATGGGACATACGGGTACCTGGGTGACGGAGGGCCGGCCACCAGCGCGGAACTTACCTATAACTACGGCGTGGCGAAAGACAGCCTGGGGAACGTCTATATTGCCGACACAAATAACTGCCTGATCCGCAAAGTCAATACCGCTGGAACCATCAGCACGTTTGCGGGACTCGTGGTGAGCAGCAGCCCGCGTTGCGGATACAATGGCGACGGCGGGGCAGCCACCAGCGCCGAACTGTATTACCCCTACGGAGTCGCGGTCGACACCAAGAATAATGTGTACATTGCCGACTATAGCAATGACGTCGTGCGGAAAGTTTCGACCGCGGGAATCATCACCACTCTCGCCGGAATCGGCCAGCTTCCCGGGTATTCGGGCGACGGCGGACCTGCGGCCAATGCACTGCTGAACGCGCCTACAGCGCTGGCGGTGGACCCTGCGGGCAATATCTTCATCGCGGATTATTACAATTGCCGCATTCGCGAAATTAATGCCGTCACCAATATCATCACCACGGTTGCCGGCAACGGCAATTGCAGTTTTACCGGCGACGGTTTGGCGATTGACAACGGCATCGCATATCCCGAAGGCGTGGCGGTGGATGCGAACGACAATCTGTTCATCAGCGACTACGACAACCGCGTGCGGTGGGTGAACCCGCAAGGATTCATGACGACGGTCGCGGGCACCGGGACGGGGGGATACGGGGGTGACGGCGGATCGGCCACGGCGGCTCTGCTGTACCAACCGACTGGAATTGCGCTCGACTCGGCAGGAGACATTCTGGTTTCCGACTACAACAACTTCCGCGTGCGCAGCATCACGGCATTTCCGGCGGTGAGCACCAGCACCAGCAGCATGGCCTTCGGCTTGACGGCGGTGGGAAGTACGAGTTCACCAGAAACGTTGATTGTCGGCGCTCTCGGGCCGGTAACCATCAGCAACATCTCAACCAGCACGAACTTTACCGAAGCGGATAATTGTCCCGCGGCCATGGCGAACGGCACGACGTGCACGATGTATGTGTATTTTTCGCCGACGGCGTCGGGAAATCTGGGTGGAAACGTCACCATCAACTCGAACGGCTTCTTCAACCAGACCAATACGGTGAACCTGACTGGCTTGGGAAGCGCAATCCAGCTGACGGGGTCTCCTCTCGCGTTCGGCAATCAGTTGGTGAAGACGACGAGCGCGGCCAAGTCGGTCACGGTGAAGAATACCGGGACCACCGCCATCACAATGAACGGGATCACGTTGACCAACACAACGGACTTCACTATCTCGACCAATACCTGCCCGGCCTCAGGAAGCACTCTGGCCGGAGGCGCGAGTTGCACGATCAGTGTGACTTTCAATCCCAAGTCGACGGGTGCGAAGCGAGGCGCGGTAACGATCGCCGATACCGATCCTTCGAGTCCGCAGCTGATCGGACTTAGCGGAACCGGCACGAGCAACGTTTCGCTGAGCCCGAGCACGATCACATTTGCCACCACAGCAGTAGGTGTGACCAGTGCTGCGACGAAGATCACTCTCACCAATAACACGGGCGTTTCCATCACCCTGAGCAACCCCGCCATCACGATTACAGGACCGTTCGTCAGCGCCGGCACCACGACCTGCACGAACGGCCTGGTGATTGCCAACCTCGGAAGCTGCGTCATCAACGCGCAGTTCAAACCCACCAAAGTGGGCTTCGCATCGGGTACGATCAGCGTAAACGACAGCGACGTCACCAGCCCGCAATCGGTGGCAGTGTCGGGGTATGGAACCGGCATCAAGTTCACGCCGGCTTCGGTGAACTTCGGCACGGTAACCAAGGGTCAGCAGGTTTCGTCGACGGTGACCATCACCAACGTCGGGACCACAAACGTATTCTTCAACGGCGCGCAAATGTCGGGCACGAACACTCCCGATTTCGCCGACAATTACGGCAACAGCCCACCGTGCGGCAACAGCTCGAGTAACCCCCTGAAGCCGGGATTAACCTGCACTCTGACGGTGTACTTCACACCTAGTATTGTAGGAACCGAAAATGCCACGTACAAGTTGTTCGACAACACTGTGGGCAGTCCGCAGGGTTTGTCGCTGACCGGAAAAGGTCAATAGGAAAGCTGTAGAAGGACACTTGAGCCGCCGGAAATGTTTCCGGCGGCTTTTTTTGTCGTCGAGCTGCGCCTCAGTCTGTGACGAGTCTGTCGAGGATTGTTCCGTGGCAATCGACGAGGCGAATGTCCATGGCCAGCAGGCCCGAGGCATGCGTCGAGCAACTCAGGCAGGGATCATAAGCTCGGACGACGGCGGATACGCGATTCAACATGCCCTCAGAGAGTTTCGTTCCATCGATAAAATGCTCGCTGACCTGCTGCACACTGCGGCCGATGGCGAGATTATTGTGCCCCGTGGCTACGATCAGGTTCGCCCAGGTAATGGCTCCGTCCTCGTTCACCTTGTAGTGATGAATCAGGGTTCCACGGGGAGCCTCGATCATGCCGACGCCCGCTAGCGCGTTGACTCCGGCAGTGGCGCGGACATGAGTGTCAAGAATTTGAGGATCCTCGAGCAGTGTCTGAATCTTCTCGAGGGCGTAGAGGATCTCCACCAGCCGCGCGTAGTGATAAAGAAAGGCGCTGTGCGCGACGGCGCCGAAGCGCTGGTGAAATTCTTTGAATTCGGCATCGGCAATAGGAGTGCCACACTGACCGGCAGCATTTAAGCGGCCCAGCGCGCCAACCCGGTATACCCCGGCGGGATATCCGAGCGGCTTGAAGTAGGGAGCCTTCAGATAGGACTCACGCAGACTCTCCTCTCCAATCCATTGGGAATATTCGTCAGCCTCGACCCGATCCTGGATTACTTCGCCGTTGGCGCCACGGAAACGCAGCTGGCCGTCGTAGAGCTGGAGGTTTCCTTTGGCGTCGACCAATCCGGCATACATGGTCGGAAAAGAGCCGAAAAACTCGATCTCTTCCTTATATTTGTCGAGCGCTCCTTTGAAAAACCGGATCGTTCGCTCGGCAATTTCGGTGGCCGGCTGCAATTCGGAAAGGATGCGGTCGCGAGCGGCAATTGCAAGCGGGCTGGCGACGCCCCCGGGAACAATCCACGAGGGATGCACGCGCTCTTGCGCGAGGCCTTCGATGATCAGCAAACCGAACTTACGAAGCTCGATGCCGTCGCGCGCGAGTTCCGGATGTGCGGCAATCACTCCCAGTACGTTGCGGGCAGCGGGATCGGAGTCCATGCCCAGGAGAAAGTCAGGGGCGGAAAGATAGAAAAAACTGAGGGCGTGCGATTGAACGATCTGCGCACAGTGGATGAGTTCACGCAATTTCCTGGCAGCGGGAGGAATGCGCACGGCCATAATTGCGTCGCAGGCCTTGGCTGAGGCCAAAAGATGGCTGACGGGGCAGATTCCGCAGATGCGGGCGGTGATGCCGGGCATCTCGTAGAAGGGACGCCCCTCGGTAAATTTCTCGAACCCGCGGACTTGGGTCACATGAAATTCAGTGTTGGCCACGTGTCCCATATCGTCGAGCTGGATCGTAATCTTGGCGTGTCCTTCGATGCGGCTCACGGGTTCAATGGTGATTCGCTTCATGCCGCGCTCCTTATCCGAACTTCACTTTCAGGTTGGCGTCGGGCTTTTTGCCGTCCAGCAGGTCATTGATTACGCCGACGATAGTCTTGGAGGGCGGAGGGCATCCCGGCAAAGAGAGGTCCACCTTGACGAATTCGCGCAACGGCCGAGCCTGACTCAGCAAAGTCGGCACCCGGTCCGTTGGAATCACTTTTTTCTCATCCGCCCCGTCCACATAGATTCGCTGCAGCAATTTCTGCACTGGAATGGAATTGCGCATGCCCGGCACATTGCCAGTCACGGCGCAGTCGCCCATCGAGATGAGGAGGTTGGTGCGCTGGCGGATTTTCTGGATCTTGTTGAGATCGTCCTGAGAGCTGACTGCTCCCTCAACCAGCGTGACGTCGACATCTTCGGGAAATTCCTGGGCATCGACCAGAGGTCCGTAGACGAGATCGATTTTGCGGCCCAGAGAAATGATGGCAGCGTCCATATCGAGCAGCGACATGTGGCAGCCGGAGCAGCCATCAAGCCAGACCGTGGCTACTTTCACCTTCTTCATACCTGCACTCCTCTCCGGTGCACCAGGGAGGTGACGGCATCAATTTTCTTGACCATTTCTTCGACGGCCCAGCCTTTTTCGGCGAGCGCGCCGGTGGGGCAGGCGTGGACGCATTTGCCGCAACTGGTGCAACTGGCGGCCTGGCCCCATTTTTCATTCATGTCGCTGACAATGCGGGAGTGAATGCCGCGGGACGTCATGTCCCATACGTGAGCACCCTCCAGTTCGGCGCAAACGCGAACACAGCGCGTGCAAAGAATGCAGCGATTGTGATCGAGCACGAAGCGCGGGTGCGATACGTCGATCGAGAGTTTGGGGAAGTTGTAGGCGAACTCGACCGTGCTAATCCCGAGCGCGGTGGCCATGGACTGAAGTTCACAGTGACCGTTCGAGACACAGACTGCACAGACGTGATTGCGCTCGATCAGCAGCAATTCCACCGAGATTCGCCGGTAGCGGGTGAGCTTGGGAGAATTGGTGGTGACCGACATACCCTCCTGGATGGGCGTGGTGCAAGCCGGGAACAAACGTTCTGTGCCAGACACTTCCACCAGGCAAATCCGGCAGGCGCCGACATCGCTAAGGCCATCCAGAGCGCAGAGCGTGGGAATGAACTTGCCGTTGGCCCTGGCTGCCTGCAGGATCGTCTGACCCTCCAGCGCGCTGATCAGTTCGCCGTCGATGCGGATCGATAATTTTTTGGCTGCCAAGATTCGCTCCTTTCAGCGCATTGCAACTAACTCACTCCCACCGTTTGCACGTCGCAGCGCAGGCAGCGGCAGGTCTCGTCCAACACCTCTTCCTGGCTGAGACCGGCGACAACCTCGTCGTACGAGTGGGCGCGAACCGCCGGCGCGAGCGGATGGCCGGAGTGGCGCCGGTTCGGGCTCGGTTCCTCCGGAGGCGTTTGCTCGTATTCAAATTGCGGATAAAGTTTCTGCCAGCGGTCGCTTTCCATCAACTGCAGATCGATGTTGCGCGCCGCCTGCTTACCATAGGACATGGCGGTGGAAACGTTGGAAGCGCCGGTCACAAAGTCGCCTCCCGCAAAGAAACGCGGGCGGCTGGTCTCGAGAGTGAACCGGTTCACGTCGATGGTCCCGCTCTGTTTGAGAATCAGGCCGGAAGCTTTGACGAAATCCAGATCCACCGTTTCTCCGATAGCGAAAATGACGGAATCGCAGTCGAAGCGCTGGATCTCGTCGGTCACGACCGGCTTCCTGCGGCCAGAAGAATCGTGCTCGGCAAGGCGGGTCTTCACGATCTCGATGGCTTTGACGTTGCCCTTGGTGTCTCCCACCACGCGATGAGGGGCGGACAGGAACACAAACTTCGCTCCCTCCTCTTTTGCGGCGCGGGTTTCTTCTTCGATGGCCGGCATGTCCTTGGCTTCGCGGCGGTAGAAAACGGTCACATCGCAGCCTTTGCGCAGAGCGGTTCGAGCGGAGTCGATGGCGGCATTGCCCCCTCCGATCACCGCGACCCGTCGTCCTAGATTGATTTCCTGTCCGGCGGCAACTGCCTCCAGAAAATTCAGCGCCGGATAGACGCCCTTCAACTCGGTTCCCGATTGGTAGACCCACGATTCCTTCCAAGTGCCGATGGCGAGGAAGATCATGTCGAAGTGGTCTTCCAGATCATTGAGTAACATGTCGACACCGATTTTGGTATTGAAGGTGAACTTCACGCCCAGCGATTCGATGAGTTCGATCTCGCGGCGAAGGATCGACTTCGGCAGCCGGTACTCGGGCAGCGCAAACCGAAGCATGCCACCAGCTTCTGATTTGCTGTCGAAAACCATCACATCGTGTCCGAGCATAGCCAGGTAGAAGGCCGCGGTCAGCCCGGCCGGCCCGGCGCCGACAATGGCGATCTTGCGACCGGTAGGCTCCAGCTTGAGCGAAACAATGGACTGCACCATCGGCTGGTACTTGTCAGATCCGAAAATAGTGTCGGCGATGAAGCGATGGACTTCCCGCATATTCACCGACTGGTCGATGGTTTGCCGCCGGCAACGGCTGTCGCAGGGATGCTGGCAAACACGCCCCGTGGACGCCGGAAGCGGATTATCGAGAATCACCGATAAGAACGCCTCTTCCAGTCGATTCTCTTTATAGAGCTGCAGGAAGCGGGGAATGTTCATGTGCAGCGGGCAGCTGTTTTCACAGGGAGAGAGCGCCAATTCCTCGCATACACCGGCGGCGCAGCGCCGCGCGAGAATATGATCTTCAAACTCGTTACGGAAATGCCGCAGGGTGGTCAGCACGGGATTGGGAGCGGTCTGCCCCAGCCCGCAGAGCGAGCAATCGCGAATGTAGCGGCTGAGTTCATCGAGAAGTTCCAGATGATGCGCGCTCCCCGCGCCTTCAGTGATGCGGTTCAAAATGCGCAAGCATTTGTTGAGACCGACGCGACACGGGACGCACTTTCCGCAAGACTCGGAGTGGGTGAACTCGATGAAGTAGCGGGCGACGTCGACCATGCAGTTGTCTTCGTCCATGACGACCATGCCGCCCGAGCCCATGATCGATCCCAACTGGCCTAGATTCTCGTAATCGACAGCGGTGTCGAACATCTCATGCGGAATACAGCCGCCGGAGGGACCTCCGGTTTGCACCGCTTTCACCTGCCGCCCATCTACGGCGCCTTCGCCATTGTCGTAGATAAATGTCTTCAAGGGAGTTCCGAGCGGCATCTCGACCAGGCCGGTGTTTTTCACTTTGCCGACCAGCGAAAAGACTTTGGTGCCTGAACTTTTTGGGCTGCCGGTTTCGCTGAACCATGCCGGCCCGCGCATCACGATGGGAGCAATGTTGTACCAGGTCTCGACGTTGTTGATGTTGGTGGGCTTGCCCCACAGTCCCTTCTGCGCCGGAAACGGAGGGCGCGGGCGTGGTCTTCCGGCTACGCCTTCCAGCGAGGCGATCAACGCGGTCTCTTCCCCGCAGACGAAAGCGCCCGCGCCTTCCACCAGTTCAATGTCGAACTTGAATCCGCGGCCCATGATGTTTTCGCCCAGCAGGCCATATTCGCGCGCCTGCTCGATGGCCCGGTTCAGACGGTGCACTGCCAGGGGATATTCCGCGCGCACATAGATGATGCCTTCAGTGGCGCCCATCACGTAGGCGCCGATAATCATGCCTTCCAGCAGCGAGTGCGGATCGCTCTCGATCTCGTTGCGATTCATGTAGGCGCCCGGATCGCCCTCGTCGGCATTGCAGATGATGTATTTGGCGTCGGACTTTGCCTTGGCGAGAAATTCCCATTTATTGCCGGTGCCGTAACCGGCGCCGCCGCGGCCGCGGAGTTTCGAGGCCTTGATCTGCTCGATGACGCCCGCAGGATTGGCGTCGATCAGCACCTTGTAGAGCGCCTGATATCCACCAATCGCGATGTATTCCTCGATATCGTCGGGATTGATGATGCCGCAATTGCGCAGGACGATCTTTTTCTGCCCTTTGAAGAAGGTCACGTCATTCCAGGCGGGGATTTCGGGATAGCCCTGACCATAACGAACGTGTCCGGTGATGTGGTCCCACTCTTCGATTTTGCAGTAGACCAGGTCCGGGCTGAGGTTGCCGGCAGTGATGTCCCGCAGCAAGCGAGGGACGTCATTGGCGTGCGCCTTGCGCAAGATGACGAGAGGCTGTCCCGGCAAACGGACATTGAGCAGCGGCTCCTGAAAACAGGCCCCAAAACAACCTACGGGAGCCAGTACCAGATCTTCGCCACTCTCTTCGATGGCCTGCGCGAAGGCGTGGTACAGTCCCTCCGCGCCGTTGCCTCGACCGCAAGTACCCATGCCGATGGCGACGCGGGGAACAGCAGGAACCAGCTTGGCCAGCCCAGCCTCGCGAACCGCGTTGAAGACTCCGATGTCCAGAATTCGAGGCATTGCTTATTCTCCTGCCCGAATGGTTGCGATCTCGCGCTGTACGGTGCGCTCGGTGGCATGTCCGCAGATGCGATGATTAATCTCGACCACGGGCGCCATGGCGCACTGGCCGAAGCAGGCAACGGTGCGAACCGTGAACTGCCGGTCGGGCGTGGTCAACAGCAGCTTGTCAGCCTCATTGCCGTTTTCTTCGCCGTCCTCGAGGCCGAGCCCGAGTTCCAGGCGCGCCCCCTGTAGCAGGTTGCGCGAGCCGCGGGTGTGACACGCGGTGCCGCGGCAAATGCACAGCGTGTTTTCCCCTTGCGGCTGCAGGTTGAACAGCGCGTAGAAGGTCGCCACGCTGTAGATACGGGAGAGGGGCAACTCCATCTTTCCCGCAATGTAACGCAGCGTTTCTAACGGGAGATATTTGTAGCGATTCTTCTCCTGCGCGGCCTCGAGGATGCCGAGCAGGGCTCCGGGACGGCCTCGGCGGTTATTGATGACCTTGTCTATGAATACTTGCTCTTCAGCAGGCAGGCTTCCGTTCGAGAGTGTTTGCATCGACACTCCTTTGAACGCCGGACTCGCGCTCAATTGAAGTGTAGAGTTTGCATGGCTGAGCGACTATCATCGGGAGCACATGGAGGAGTGACAGGAGTCACATTGTGGGGGAAAATTCCCGAATTAGAACAGTTTAGAAGCAAGCAAATGGGTGCTCCGGGCGGGTTACTGCCGTCACTGCCAGACTGGAAGAGTCGTTGCCCCGGCTAGGGGCCGGATTGCAATCTATGAGCAGTTCTGCGGAGAACTTATGCTGCAATCCGGGGCGCCATCGTTCCGCGACAAGCTGATTAACCGGAAGGTGATCGTGAAGGTGTCGTTGTTCACTCGCGCCTTCTCGGGGACGATTACGGCGGCCGATGAGGTCGGGTTCTGCCTGGCCAGCGATGAGATGATCGCGGCATTGCGCGAAGTGACCGGCGGCGCCATGGCCAATATGGACGCTCCGAGCGTTTACCTTCCTTTTTCCAAACTCGAATGGCTGGTCACCTCCCTCCCCAAAGCGGCAGCGGCATCGGCCTAGAGAATTCTCTGTAACTGAAATCAGGAACTTTCCCCGGTCACGGTGAGGATGGGGGCCCCGGGCGGAGTCGAACCGCCGACCAACGGTTTAGGAAACCGCTGCTCTATCCAACTGAGCTACGGGGCCATAAGGACTTAGCTATTTTCTGTCCCTTGTTGTCCCTTGTTGGCGGACAATTCGCCGTCAAGAGCAAGGGCAGCACGGCGCGTATCGGCCGGAACGGGTTTGATGTAATGTTCCATCGCTACTTCCATGCTGTGTCCGAAATGATGCGCTACCACTTGAGCATCGCCGTTGACGTGGCGGGCCATTGCCGTCTCAGCACCGCGCCGTCCCGCGTGATAGCCCTTCCATTCTAACCCGAGCTTCTTAAAGAGCGGGCGGATCGTGCGCGTTGAATACTGCCCCAGCTCTAGTGGATGGCCCACCGAATTTTCGAGCAGGTATCCGCTACCGGACGGTGCCACCGTTCCATACTGCTCAAGGATGCTACAGAGCAACGGCCCGATGGAAACATCGCGTACACGTCGGGCACTCTTTCCGCCTTCTGACACGATGTCTTTTCCCCAGACCGAACGGCGCACGTGAATTATGCCGTTGACGGTGTCCACATCTTCCCATTTGACACCGCGAATCTCTGCTCGGTTCAGTCCGATGAATGCCAGCGACATGGCAACCAGGGCTTGCGGCTCACTCCGAAGTCCGGAGAGAATCGCTTTCATCTCTTCGACGGTGTAGTGCAATCCCTTGCCCGGTTCCTTCGGAGCAACCAGCACCTTGCAATCGTGAATAGGATTCACCCGCACGTAGCCGAGTGCCACGGCATGAGCGAAAATGCCGGACATTAAAGCCCTGAAGTGACTGACGGCATAGCGGCCCATTCCCTCTTTCGCCAAAGCGGTTAGGAACTCGGTAGCGTGGTACGGCTGATAGTCGAAAAGTTGCCGCTTGGCAAAGTGTTCCTTCAGCCGCCCGTTCCAAAGGATCTTGTAGCCGTTATAGGTAGCGGCCCGCCGCTCGGCTTTGACCCACGGCAGAAAAACATTTTCGGCAAAATCAACGATGCCGATATTTCCGCTCCGCGGCCCGCTGCTCGGTTGGCGCACCGCCATACCGTTGGCGAGCGGAATTACATCCTGCTTTGAGCGGTACTCGTCCGAGACATCGGCCAGCTTGACGGATTTCTGTTTGCCATCCTCGTAGTACCGCCAGTGCCATGCACCGTGCTTTTTCAGGATGCTACCGGACTGTAGTTTGAGTTTCATGGTCTGCCTCGATTGCTGCGATTTTCCGCTCTGCCGTGCGCTTACTGATTCCCAGGCGAACCGCAATTTCCAGCACGGTCCGATTCTCTACTCGCAAGGCCTCTATCTCATTACCGCAAGCCCGAAGGCGCCGTACTTCAATTTCTGGCGCCATGGCCTGTACTTCGATAATCGAATTCCTGACTTGTCCGCGATACCGTGGCAAGCGGCGACGTTTCGGCGGACCGGAAAGTTTCGGCATCGGCCACGCCGCATTCGGAATTTTGAACATCGGCAGAACGCGCCATGTAAGCCAGTAGTCCGCCCGCTTAGGCCATTTCCAATTGCGATTTTCACAGACGGCCAAACGAAGCCGCTCTTCTTGCTCCTGAAGTTTTTTCAGGTCCATAACCCGCCAGTAATTCTCCGCGCCAGCTTTAAACACACGTGGCAGTAGACCAGCACTGACGGTTTCCCATTTGCTTCCCATGGGTCCGTCGGAAATGCTCTTGACTGTCGGGTCACAAATCGTGCCTTTCGTTTCCATCGGCGGTTGGCAACAGACGAGCCGCCAACTTCGCACACGTCGAATATCCGCCGTTCGATCAAGCTCCCCTTGAAACCAGAAACCGAGACGCCATTGCATGTACTCGTTTTTCGGGAAATTCCGCTCGGTCCATTGCTGGATGATTCCGTATTGTGGCTTGCCATAGGCAATTGCTGGGTAGCGGTCAAAGTACAGCGCAGCTTTGCACGTCGGAGAGAATTCTGAGCTCTCGCCGTCGCGGTCGGAATCATCTGTTTTCGGGGGGACGTACTTGCATCGGTCCGGCCGTAACATCTCTGCCGACGTACTGGACAAATGGAGAATGGCTTCTTCTCCGACCGACGGCGATTTGATGGACGCGAATTCACGAGTGCCAATGGACCGCCATTCATAATCACCATGGCCTTCTAATCGCTGAAGCCATTCCAGAGCGGCCACATTCTCCGCTCGGATCTGCTCTTGAATCGCAAGGGCGGCTTTCCCGCGGGGCTCTTTCTTCTTTAGGCCGTGACGGCGAATCCAGGCATTTTCTGCCGCGTATTGCCTTTCGATGTCCCTGCGGTCCATGAATAGGACTATACAGCCCTTTCCGGACATTTGCTATAACTATATTGTCTTTTGTTTGTGTCGTTTACAAGTGATGGCGGATTTTTTAGCGCTTTTCATGCTGTAAGGGGGGAGGATAAAAGCCTCTTTTCCGAAGGAGACTTATGGAGCCACTTCTAGACATGGACGAAGCCGCAGCGTTACTGAAACTCACGAAACCCCAGTTGTACGAAATCTGCCGAACACGGGCAAGGTGCCGTCAGACGGTGCCCATCCCGCTTGTGCGAATTGGGAAACGAAAGATGTTCCGCGCCTCAAGTCTGAATCAGTGGATTAGCCAGCTCGAGCAGAACGCGTCACGGTAGCCGCGTCGAACGCTACCACAACCGAGAGAAGGAGTATCGAAAATGACAGACCTAGAACTACAGAACATCGCCAATTGTGTCGTTGCCCTTCAGAAACTCACAAAGTTGTCGGGCACCAAAACCGACCGGACACAGGGAAAGCTCCTGCAATCCTTATCACCTGAAGACTTAACCCAAGTCGCGCTATTGGTCAGCCGAATGGTGGACGGTGGCCGATGAGCTACGAACAGGTAATGTCCGACCGCCTCAAGAGAGCGCTAATCGCGGAAGGCGGAGACCTTCGATACATAGCTGACGATCTGAGAGAGTATTACCACCAGTCAAAGAAGAAATTTCAGGGGGAAGTCTCTCAGCCCGCTTTGCAGCCCCGATCTGTGCCGATATCGCAGCCGCCGGTACCGGAGCCCTTCCACCTGGCCGATGCGGACGAGTTCTTAGCGCGGGAACTTGAGCCACGGCAGCCGCTGCTTGTGGATGCTGAGACCGGCAGCACCGTCCTCTATGAGAAATCCCTAAACCAGATTTTCGCCTTTCGAGGGATTGGAAAATCCATTGTGGCGAATGCGCTTATTAAGGTACTGACACAAGGCGGGGAGTTCCTGCGATTCAAGAGTGACGGCGGATTGCGAACCCTGCTAGTTGACGGTGAATTGCCAGCCGTTCAGCTCCAAGAGCGATTGAAGGAGTTCAGCGGTACGCCAAAGGGCTTGCTCAAGATTCTCAGCCCTGAACTATTGCCGAATCCGAAGGCCTTCCCGGTTCTGTCGGTTCTTGCACATCAGCAACGGTTCCTGAGCGAGCTCGAAGCCTTCAATCCGAGCGTGATCATATTTGACACTCTGACACGGTGCTTTAAGTTCGATACCAACGATCCGGACACGTGGGCACTGGTTAACGATTTCCTGCTAGAGCTCCGCTTTCGCGGGCATTGCGTAATCCTGATTCATCACGCGGGCAAGAACGGAACCAGCCGCGGCCTAACCAACGGCGACGATAACCTTGATACCAGCATTGCCCTGGAAGCCCGCTACGGCTGGATGCCCGGTGACGGGCTGGCGTTCAAATGGAAGTATGAGAAGGTCCGGCACGGCGGACATCTGCCGGAGTTTGAAGCTGAGTATGACGGGCAATGGCAGATCGTGCAGGATGACCGGATGGCGAGCGTAATAGAGATGTCCAGAGCAGGTAAGGACCAGCGGGCAATCGGGCGAGCCCTGGAGATGTCGGCATCCACGGTCAACCGAATCATCCGGAAGGCCCGCCAGCAAGGGCTGCTCGATCTGAGTGAGAAGGCGGGCAAGCTCTGACCGTGTTTCACTGTTTCATTCTATGAATGTGATGAAACATGAAACACAAACTCAGTACCTAGACGGCTATAAATACGCCGTCAGGTACAGAGTAGCCGCTACACCGTGTTTCACGTGAAACAAGCCCGCTTGGCCGCCGACATAATAAGGTGAAATCGCCCCATTCTCATCTCGAGACGGCTTGAATAGCGGTTCAGGGAACCGTCCGACGCGCAATTAGCCTATTATAATCAGTAATTTAGCGGCATTGTCCCTCGTTTGTCCCACACAAACCGAGCGGCAAACCGAGCGAGAAACCGAGCGGCCCCGCTCGGAATTGCTCACTCCCCCGCTCGGTTTTCTGCCCCGCTCGGTTTTGACCGTTGATTCCGCTCGGCTTACCGCTCGTTCGCTCGCCCTCTTCAGCCTGGGAAGCATGCTTTGCCAAGCCAAAACGAGGTCCGGCGGGTGTCCGCCACGGGTTTCCGGCCGGTCCGCCGCGCCTAGCTCAATTTTCAAGGAAAAGGAACGCCCTATGAAGAACTCCCGTATGTCAAAACTCGCCCGCCGGCGCCTTAAGAACCCGGCAGCCGTCCGCTTGGCCGCCTTGAAGGCTTACCGGGCCCTAGGAACGGCAGCCCGTCAGCTCGTCAAGGCCATAATCGTTGACGGCGTACCCGTCTCCCAAGCCCTGGCCGACCACAAGAACGGCGTCCGGATGTGGAACTCCCGCCCCGTAATCGACTGCCTAAAGGCCTACGGCTGGCAACCGCCCGTCCGGATCCGTCCCGAACGGCCCGAAGGCCCAGCCGTCCCGTACGAGCCCGCCTATCCCCCGCCTGAGCCCGAACAGCCTTGTGCCGAATGTGGCGCCATCGGCAATCACCCCCAATACGGCAGCAAGCGGCTTTGCAGCCCGTGCCTCTGTGCGGCCATGGGCATTCACCGCTCGGTTCTGCTTGAGCCCCCGCCCGTTCCCGTCCCTGCGGCCGCCCAAGAAGATGTCCATAGCGGCCCGCGCTGCCCCATTTGTCACCTTGTCATCTGTGGTCATCCCCGACCGGTCGTCATCGGCGGCGAGCCCCGACCGACCCACCTGGTTGCCAGCCAGATCCTACCCCGACTTGCCGACCTGGACTACTGGCAACGCGAGGTAGACGCGGACAAGGCCCGCCGCATTGTTGCAAACGCCAACATTGACGAGAACTGCCAAGAGAGCCGCATCCTCCGCGAACTGGCCCGCCGCGAATTGAACGGTGAGTACTGATTCTTAATCCGCCGATACCGACGGCACAAAACAACCGGTGTACCAAAAGGAGTCCCATGCAATTACTCGATAACATCCGCAAGACCGTTAGCGAATTCCGCCAACTACTCACCGCCCAAACCGACGCGCTGAAAGCCCAGACCGATGCGCTGAAGGCCAGCACGGCCGCAACATCCGCCCTACTCGATACGACCCAGAAGGTTCACGCGGCGAGCCTGGCAACCGTGTCCGCCGTTTCCTACCTGGCTCGTGCCGAGCGGCACCGCCGAGAACAAACCGGGCAGGTGACCAATGTCTAAGCGAAAGACCAAACTGAAGCTCACGCCGCAATCGTGGGTCTGGCTCGCTAAGTCTTGCGCTCAACAAGAATGGGAGCGCGTGCAGGATCTAGCCAAAATTTCCGCCGAAGCCGCCGTGGCTTACGTGGAAGCCCTGACCAGTCCGGAAATCTTCGAGCAATTCGAAGAGACGTTCCGGCCGGAAGTAGTAGCCGCCCGTAAGAAAGAAGCCGAGCGGCGAGAAAGTCTCACGATTCACACGGACGGTAGTGGTTACGACCCGCACGCCAACCTCAAGAAGGGCAGCACCGCGCCGCTCTGGCGGGACGCCACACTCACAGAAGCCGAGCGGCAAGAAGCCGCAAAGCTTGCCGAAGAGGAGCGGACAGGCACGCGGGCTATTCCGGAAATCGAGTTTGACCCACTATGAGCCGCTATCCCTATACAAATCTCAACTGGCGAGACGGCACGAACCGCTGGGATTGGTCGGAAGCATATAAGCAGTGGCTCGCCCTAGCAGAAATTCACAAAAGGGAGGAACGATGCAGACTCGCCGCAAGCGCCGCAACCACGTCGGCATTCTTGCCGAAGTGAAAACGTGTAAGGTTCCCGCCGTTTATTGGTCTGACGGCGAGTGGGTTCCCACATTCACCGTCATTAAATTCACCCAAAAATAGTACGTACACTCAGCGGTTCTCGATTCCGTTTCAAAATCGAAGCAGCAAAAGGAGTATCAATGCGCATCACTGTCTCTATCCGCACCTTCTTCGACCACATCCGTCAAATCGAAAATCTCGACCCCGCCACGACGGACGCCGAACTGAGCATTCATGCCCGCAAGTATGTTCAGAACTTGTACGACCATGTAAAGAACTTCGGAATCGAAGTCCTGGGTTATCAAGCGCACGGTGAATTGGCAACCTTAACCGCCCAACTCAAACCGAGCTGGGATGAGGAGTCATTTCATAAACGCATCGAAGGGCTCAACTGGCTAGTGCCCGTCGCCGTCTCTCTCGACCAGCCCGACATTCCGGCATTCGTTTACGAACCTATGATGAGAGCCGCCATACAGGACCAGTTCATCAACTTCGGCGGGCAATTGCAGCGATTGAACGTGAGTGAAATCCGCCCGGCACTGGAGAACATTGCCCGCCAGATTCTGACCGCGCCGGTGACTCCGCCCAGCAACGAAGTGGAAGCCGAGATTCAACAGTTGGAGTACGAAAACTTTCTACTGGAGAGCGGCAAAGGTGAGCAACTCCGCAAGGAGCAGAAGCGCCGCGAACTAGATGCGAGCCGCCAACGCGAGGAAGAGGCGTACACAGCCGCCGAGCAAAAGCGATTGGAGGCTTTCATTAGCGGCAATCAAGATTGACCCGATGCCACTCCTTCATCGGGTTAACCCGCCGGTGTGGCAGCTAGCGGGAACGGGGCGGTTGCGTAGCCGCCCCCACATTTCAGTAAACACGATAAGTCGGGAAGCGTAGAAGCGCACGCCGGTAAGTCGTCCCAACAACAGAACGACCGCCGCAAGGCGAAAGGAAATAACAGTATGGGTTTTTCAAAGAAGTCTCTTCATCACCGCGACGAAATTAGCGGAATCCACGTTCATGACGATATAGCGAACGGCAGTCACGGAGCGCAAGATTTGTCCGCTCGCAATGCCGCTCGGCAAGAAGACCTTAACTCTCGCATCCGCGGCGATTGGCCCGGTTCGATGACTTCATCCGTTCCGGAAGCCAGCGACCCGACACTTGGCAATGCAATGTCGCGCCTGCCCAAGCCGAGCGACTTTATTGTGGGCTCTAAGGCCGCCCGCTTTGGAAGTTCCGCAGAGGATGATAGCGACTCCAGCCAAGGCGGCGCACCTCAGAAGCCGTCAAAACAGAAGGGTGTAGAACCAGCCCGCAAGCGAGCGTAAAAGGAAAAGGCCGCTAGTTCCCGCTTGGCGGCCTTACCCCCTCATCTCTACCGGGTACGAAATCAGCTTACCGCAAAGTCAAGTGCGGTCGCCACTCGCCGCTGTTCACGACCAGGTCGGTGCGGGATAGAAGGAGGCCCAGCAGAACGGTGAAGACTCCGATGTACACCAGCGAGTATCCCTGCATGCGAACTACTCCCCAGCCTATCGCTTTGGCATTTCCCCTAACAGCCCGCGTTGCGAGGTACACATAGACAAGGCTTGTAGCCAAAGCATAGAGGAACATCTTAGCAATCTCGATAATCCACCACATAGTTGCCTCCAAGAAATTGCGGGCCAACGATAGCACCGCCACCATTGGCCCGTCATTGGGAATACCGACTATTGAGTTACTTTAGTTTTGCATCGGCATTCTACTCCCCGCCCCACCAACAGATGCCTCCACGGTGGCACCCTGGCCTTGCGGGTAAAACTTTTTAGACTTCATCGGCGGAAGTGTGAACCGCCTCTCCCTCTCTCTTGAAAATGAGTCCCAGGTTTCCATTTTTCTCGCTGAAAGACGTAACAAGTTCCCAACCTTCCGCGCCGAGCCTATCGAGCAAGGCTATTGCTGCTTCGGCTTCCATTAGGTCGATACCATCAATTCGATACTCCCACTTTTTCATTTACGCGCGTCTCCAATTCCGTCCCTTACTTGTCCCTTGTTGATGCCCGAATGATGCCAGTTTGCACCCTTTTCGGGCTTTCAAGGGACATCTAACTCCTTGATAACATTCTCCGCCATTCTTATCTAGTCACTTAGGAAACCGCTGCTCTATCCAACTGAGCTACGGGGCCAAGGCGACACTGCCTTATTTTCTCACACCAGTTTAGGGACTCGGGCGCGTGCCTGAGACCGAATTCACTGCCGATCACGTTCCGGCTATAGCTTCGAAACGCTCCCGTTCGCGTTACTGGTGCTGTGATTATTGACCCAGACACTGGTGCCATCGAATGCGATTCCTACCGGCGCGCTTCCCACGCGGAAGCTTCCCAAAGGCGCGCCATCGCAGTTGCGCAGTTTCGTAACGTTGTCAGTGCCCTCATTGGCCACCCACATATTTGATCCGTCGAAAGCAATGAACTGCGGCTCCGATCCGACGGGGAATGTTCCCAGTGATACTCCGTCGCTGGCTCGTAGCCGGCTCACAGTATTGTCGCCGGAGTTCGCGACCCAAACCGAAAAGCCGTCATAGGTGACACCTACGGGGTTGCTTCCGACCGAGAAAGTTCCCTGGTGCGCTCCGTCGCTGGCGCGCACCTTGGTCACGGTATTGGCTCCGCCCTGGTTCGTGATCCATATACTGCTGCCGTCGAATGCCAAGGCGATGGGGTCCAAGCCGGCTTGAAACACGCCCAGGGTTGCACCGTCAGACGGCCGTATCTTCGAAACCGTGCTATCGGTGATGTTTCCGACCCAGATATTGGCGCCATCAAAGGCGATGCCCCAAGGGAAGACTCCGGTGGGGAACGTGCCCAGAGTTGCGCCGTCGCTGGCCCGGAGTTTGCTTACGGTGTTATCGAGCAGGTTCGTGACCCAGATATTCGCGCCATCAAATGCGGCATAACCAGGTATGGTGCCAACCGGGAACCTTCCCACCACCGCGCCGTCGCTGGGTCGAAGCTTGGTGACCTGGTTGGCGGGAGCACCGATAATCCAGAGGTTCGCGCCGTCAAACGTGATCCCGTTGGGGCCGCCACCGGTCGGAAAGTGGGTCACAACATTGGCGCCATACCAACGCAGCAGGGCGAGTTGATTGACATTCGGCGGCGCAGTCGCACAGGTCCCTGCTGGCGATCCCGCGAGCGTCGACTGCGCGGCCACGGGGTAGGCCCAGGAAATTGCAAGCAATAGTAAACCAAGCATCCGCGTGAGTTTCATAGGTGATCTCCTTAGTTGCTGAGAAACTGGACCGCTAGCCGGCTGAATGCAAGGACAGGAGTGAGCCGGGAGCGCTCCCCGGGGGAATTGCGGCGAATTCTAGCGCGAATTCTGGCAATGTCAAGCTGCAACCAAGTCAGTTGGGCCTCGCTTCGAGATTGGAGATCAATTCGAGGGCGGCGCGGTGAATCCGGTCACGCTAGGCGGTCTACTGTTCGAGACGAAGAAGCGTCCTATCTGCATCTCGGAACGTGACAAGTTAGGTCCCATGGGTGATAAGCGCGGATGGCGAGAGCTATACTGCAGCGGGTTCTGAACGCGAGGCGCTGGAACCAACGCATGAAGCGCCCCTCCAGGTTCGAATATCAAATGTCCACGGCCGAGACTCCCTCATCACCGGCGGCGAGCGACTCTGGTTTCCTTTCCGGAGTGATTCCGAATCGCGACCGGGGGCGGTTTCTGCGCGCCGCGGTTCTGCTGCTCATCGGATTCAGTTCAGTCGGCTGCATCTTTCTTCTGGGAACATTTCTTGCAGAATTTCATGCCCGTCACCACTGGCCAGTCGCAGGAGGTGAAGTTGTGTCATGCGAGGAAAAAACCGGAGAGGGAATGCCGCGACGCAGAACGCTTTACTGGATAGCATGTGAGGTGAGATTCGATGTTCCTGCCGATCAGTGCCTGACCGGCACGACCGCGGCTGACACACGGGAGCCCTACCCGTGCTACGGAATCGTGAATTCACCGCCGACAACGCAGTGGGGAGTGACCAACGGCTGGACCAATCCTCAATTTCTCTCGACGCCCAAAAGGATTCTCCACGATCCCCAGGGCCCGGGCGTCAAGTTCGCCGACGAATCCGCCTGGCTCGCATACGACTTGCCCAATGTTCTCATGATGTCTGCCTGGATGATTGCCTGTCTGGCGCTTCTGGCGGCGATACAGTGGCGCATCCGAGTGATCGACGACGGTGGGGGAACCGGGGATACCTGACGTTCCCTGAGGCGTTTAGTAAAACCCGCCGGCCGGCTAGGAGTCAGTCCGCGCCTTGGGTGGTCTTTCCGGATCGTCCGGTTCCAAGCCCGCAGCCGCCATGACAGCCCGTCCTAATTCTTCGGCAGAAAATGTGTTTCCTTCGCCGCCTGCCGCGGGCAGCGACTCCCCATGGGACGAACCTACGAAGCGGTATCCCCTGCCTACCACCGTCTGCAAATATTTCGGCTGCACCGAATCGTCTTCCAGAGCCATGCGTATTTTGCGGATCGCGGTATTGATTCCCTGTTCGACATCGACAAACACATCCTTACCCCACAACGAATTGGCGATCTGCTCGCGGGTCACCAGTTGGCCTTGGTGTTCGACCAGGAACATCAACAGTTGCAGGGGGAGACCTTCCAGGCGTAGGGGCTGTCCGGCGCGGTAGAGCTGAAAGCGGCCAAAGTCCAACTCGAAATCGGCGAAGCAGACCCTTTTAGGCATAACATCGCGCCCTTCACAGCGATTCCGACAATTCTGGTCTGGCCGTGCTTCCCTGTCAAGGCATCATTCCATTCTTCAGATAAATTGAGATCGCTTCAGACTGCCTCCATGGACGTTTTTCTCTTATCGGTACAAGATCGTTTCACTTTCCCCGATGCAAGCAAATCAATCCTGGAGGCGATTTATGAAATACGCAACGCGGATGTTGGCGATCGTCGTAACAATGATGCCCCTCCTGGCATCTGCCCAATTGGGGAGCAGCCAAACGCTGGTCACGAACGTGCCCTTTCAGTTCCGCGCGTCTGACAAACTGATACCCGCCGGCGAATGCATCGTGCAACGTGCCGGCGCGAACACGACCGTGCTGGTCATTCACAACTATGCTGGAAAGGTAGGCGCGTTCTCCAATCCCTTGCTGGCGGAAGGCAAACAAGCCTCGACGATCAATGCGCTGGTCTTCCACAAGTATGGGACCCACTACTTCCTGACTGGCATCAGGCTCGCAGGCAGCAAGACGATGTACAAGATTCCTGAGGGCAGGCAGGAAGCTGAGTTGCGGGCCCAGAACACGCCCGCTTCAGAAGAGACATTGCTCGCCCTGTTGCAGTAGTACAGAGGGCAAACATGAATGGGTACGGAGTTGGGGGAGCCTCCGTACCTTTTCATTTTGCGCTCCGCGAAGAACTCTGGCGGAATCTGGCGATTAGCACCGTCGCACTGAATAAACTTGCCCGGCACCTCCACGCTGCGTAACGGGACCTGCACTCAAACTTAATGACGCAAGGCAAAGCGCGGGAGTAACAGTAGCAAACAACGTCCCGCATTTACCCGAATTATCCGAATCATCCCCCTGTCCCTGAATTATCCGGAAAAACATTCTTACAGGACAGGTGGCCTGACCACCCAGGTTGCAAGCGCGGTTAAGTCGGTGTAGATTTGTCCGCGCATTTAGGAGGCTACTCCGATGCACCCGTTCCCTTCCCGATGGCGCACCCTGAGCTTCGTCTTTCTTGCGGGCTTGTTGTCCGCCCGCATGGTCGCCGCCGATGAACCCGCGCTGACGAAAGAACAGATAAAACATTTTCTCAAGACTGCGAAAGTGATTCACAGCGCACCCGCCCACAAAGGCACCAGCAATACTCTTCGCCTCACCTTAACCGATGGCACCATCACCCATGATGCTCACTTCCAGCCCATCGATGAACACGCGCTCCAGCAGGAGATGGCCGGTGGACAAAAGGAATTCAATTTCGTGGATTCCTATAAGTACAACATCGCCGCCTACGAACTCGCCGCCATGCTGGGCCTGGACGACCTGGTGCCCGTCTACGTAGAAAGAAATTATGACGGGAAAACGGGTTCGTTTGGCTGGTGGCTGCCGGTGAAAATGGACGAGGGCGACCGTCGAAAACAGAAGATACCTGTCCCTGATCCCGATAGTTGGAACCAACAGATGCATCGAGTGCGCGTGTTGGACCAGTTGGTTTACGACACCGATGCGAACCTCACCAACGTGCTGATCGGCCAGGACTGGAAGGTCTACCGAATTGATTTCAGCCGGGCATTCCGAATTTACAAAAATCTGCAAACGCCAAAGGATCTGGTGCAATGTGACCGGCATCTGTTCGCCAAACTGAAAACCCTCGATGGCAAAGAATTGGCAGCAAGAACGAAAGGCTTTCTCACCAAATCAGAAGTTCAGGCGGTCATGGCTCGGCGCGACAGGATCGTGGACCATTTCCAACAGCTGATCGCCGAAAAAGGGGAGAACGAGGTCCTCTACTAGCCGCCACGGATACCGCCGATAATCCTGGTTCCCTGTGAATTTCGTCCACATGGGAGAAGATGTGACGGCGCGATTTCACACGCGTCGGTAGCGCTGCCGGAAACCAAGACCAAATCGATTCCACAAAGATTGCGCTGCCCGAAAGACACGTTAGTCACGTCCGTTGATGCCAAACGGCTAGCGCTCCGCCGTTTGCTGACCAGCACCCGTCACTCGATAGTCCTTGTACTCGATGGTCAGGGTGGCGCGTCCTCCCAACCGAATGTAACTGACCGACTCGTTCCGGGCCGGCAGCCAAAACGCTCCGACCTTCTTATATTCGTGACGAATTTCACTCTTCTTCGTCCAGAACGACGGGTTCTGGGCCGGTTCGGCTTCGATGTGGGTGACGGCGAAATCAATTCCATCCACCCAAACCTTGCCACGATATACGTATTTGCTCTGGAACTTCGGGCTGACCTGCAACACATATTGCCCACCAGCGTTCGAGGGCTCATAGCCCAGCAGTTCAAAGTTGTAATTGTCGCGATTCAACTGTGTCCGCCCGCTGATTGTGGGTTGTGCTGCCTCGGCCTCGCCTTCCAGGAGTTTCTTGAAGACGCGATTCCGAATCAGCTTCGATCCGCTCTCGGAGACTACTTTGAACTGCTTCGAGGAGGGGCTATCGTAGGTGGCCTGTACGACCATTTCGGCGTAACTGTCTCTTGGGATCCCACGGTAGGCGAGGCGGTAAACCCGAGTCCCCTCCGAGTGCAGCAGAGCCTTGGCTCGCTCTTCATTCCTGCGCACCAGGTTGTCCACCACTTGGTCTGCAGAGAGAGGTGCGCTCGATATTGACGATGACGGCGTTCCCGAATCCGCGCCAACCATCTTCGGAACAATGATCAGCGCCACCCATCCGATCAGGGCGGTCATGATGCCAAGCGTCCGGAGGACTGTCATCCGGCTGAGCCCGAGTTTAACGTCTGGTTCGCGGATGAACAGAGGAGCAAATGACCGGCAGCGTTGCATAGGCCCTTTCACGTCCAGTTTTTTGGAAATTTAATGCGGTACCTTATTCGTGTCTGTTCAAAATTGCACAACTCTTGAAATACCGGCTTTCGGGATGGCATGCTTCCGGGACCGAATCGTCGAAGCCTGGCAAACCGGGGATTTGTCAATTGGCGCGCGTAAAAGCCACGTCGCAACTAGCGGGTTGCGAACAGTTCGCCGAATACATACCCGGTGAGGAAAGCGACCGAGCAGGCGATCAGGGAAACTGCGAGAAAATACTTTCGCACGTTGTGTTCGAGGCTTAGTTGCTGTTTCGCCTCATCGACCTTGGACATCAATTCGAGAGCGGTGTGGTGAATCCGGCCACGCTGCTCGGCAGCCTGCTGTTCGAGGAACTCAGGGGATGGTGAGGCATTCATGAGGCCTTCCTCGTTTCTTTTTGCAACCAGAATTTGTCGTCGCTGAGAACGTGCATGGTCTTTCGAGGGGCCATCGACTGCATGGTCAAGCGCCGTTTCGCCATGAACACGGCCATGCCCCCGATGATGGACCAGAAAATTCCCACGATCAGAAAAGCGAAGAACCACTTGTAAGGGCTGTCTCCGAAGCCGGTGGCGACGAGCGAAACCAGCGCCAGCGTGATCAACAGGTAGGCGGTGATCAAAAAGGTGGCACCAATGAGCGCGCTGGGAATGGCGGCTTTGATCGCGGCCACTTTTTCATGCAATTCGCCTTTGAACAGTTCGATGCGGGTTTGAACGAACTCCTGCAGTTCGCTCTTCATTTCGTTCAGGATGGCAACGAGGCTGCGTCCATTGTGGATCTCGGTGTTCATCAGCGGCGAGACCTCAAAACCCGCGTAACTACGCCCAGGGCAAACGCGGTACCGGCCATTGCCCCCAACAGCGACATGGGGTGCTCATCTTTGAGGCGCGTTCCACGAACGCGGAGCTGGTGGACCCATGAGGTGCCAAGGGACGGGGCGGACATCAAAAAATCCCTTACCTGCGAATCGGTCTTGCCGAGCCAGCGAGCAAATGCGGTCGCCGGGTTCTCGCAGTAAGAACCTGTGGTGAGCAACCTGTCAGGTTGCCCGATGGTTGGGTCGGTATTCAAGGTCGGATTGTCGGCCGCACTCATGACAACTGCTTTCCGGAGAAACCGGCCTAAAGTCGCAGGCGGAGGTTCTCCCATCCAAGCTGAGACTAGGATGCCTGGCATTTCTGCCATGTTGTCACCAATTGTTTGCCAGCTGGATTTAGGTGCGGGAAAACCCGCGAGCGGGCCGGTAGACCAAGGCTTCGCACGAAACCAAGTCATTGCGCTGCATCGCCGTAGCGGCAATTAAAGAAGTGTCGATTTAATCTCAGGCGAAATTAAAGATAAGGCGTTCAAGGCTTCATCGACAAGTCGTCGAGGGCGAGATTCAACTGAAGAACATTGACGCGCGGTTCGCCCAGTAGCCCCAAATCGCGCAGCGACGTGTGTTTCTGAACAAGTTCACGGATCGTCGATTCGGGAAGACCACGTTCGTGAGCGACGCGTGGAATTTGAAACTCGGCGGCGGCGGGAGAAATCTCCGGGTCGAGGCCAGACGCCGACGTGGTAATGAGATCGACCGGGATGGGCTGGCTCGGATTTTCCTGGTGCAGCGTGGCGGCATCGGCGCGGACGCGATCGATGAGTTTCTGATTGGTGGGAGCGAGATTGGTGCCGCCTGAGTTTGCCGCGTCATATCCGTTGCCCGCGGCGGACGGTCGCGGGTGGAAATATTTCGCGGAGGTGAAGGGCTGCGCGATGATCCGCGAGCCGATGGCTTCTCCATTGCGGTGAAGGATCTGGCCGTTGGCTTTGTCCTTGAACAGGACCTGGGCAAGAGCGGTAATGACCAGCGGATATACGATTCCCAGCAAGATCGTGGTGGCCACGGTCATCAAGAATGCAGTGATGAGATTTTTCTTCATGTGAGTCCTCAGGCCAATCCAACTGCCGTGATGAGCAGATCGATGATCTTGATGCCGACGAAGGGCGCGATCAGGCCTCCGAGGCCATAGATGAAAAGGTTGCGGCGCAGGAGGGATTCGGCGTTCATCGCGCGATATTTCACGCCCCGAAGTGCCAGGGGGATGAGCACAATAATGATCAGCGCGTTGAAGATGACCGCGGAGAGCACCGCCGACTCGGGCGTTTTCAAGCGCATGATGTTCAGCGCGTTGAGCACAGGAAAGGTCGCGGCGAACATGGCCGGGATAATCGCAAAATATTTGGCGACATCGTTGGCGATGGAAAAGGTGGTGAGCGCGCCGCGGGTCATCAGCAACTGCTTGCCGATTTCGACCACTTCAATCAGCTTGGTGGGATTGGAATCGAGATCAACCATGTTGCCGGCTTCCTTGGCGGCTTGCGTGCCGGTATTCATGGCGACACCAACATCCGCTTGTGCCAGCGCGGGCGCGTCGTTGGTGCCGTCGCCGGTCATGGCGACGAGTTTGCCGCCGGCCTGCTCGCTGCGAATCAGCTTCAGCTTGTCCTCGGGCGTAGCCTGGGCGAGAAAGTCGTCGACCCCGGCTTCGCGGGCAATCGCTGCGGCGGTGAGCGGATTGTCGCCTGTAATCATGACGGTGCGGATGCCCATGGCGCGCAGTTGGGCAAAGCGGTCGCGGATCCCGCCTTTGACGACGTCTTTCAGATGAATGACGCCCATGGCGCGGCGATTCTCGGCGACGACCAGCGGCGTGCCGCCGGAAGAGGCGATGCGCTCGACCGTGGCGCGCACTTCCAGCGGCATCGTTCCATTGTTGTTCTGCTCGATATAGCGGGCCACGGACTCTGCCGCCCCCTTGCGGATTTCGCGGCCATCGAGGTTCACGCCGGACATGCGAGTTTGGGCGGTGAAGGCGATGAACTCTGCTTCGTGATCGGCAAACTCGCGGCCGCGCAGACGATACTTTTCTTTTGCCAGGACGACGATGGAACGGCCCTCGGGAGTTTCGTCGGCCAGAGAAGAAAGTTGCGCGGCATCAGCCATTTCGCTTTCGGACACGCCCGGTGCAGGCAGAAACTCGGTGGCCTGACGGTTGCCGAAGGTGATGGTGCCGGTTTTATCGAGCAAGAGCGTGTTGACGTCGCCCGCGGCTTCGACGGCGCGTCCGGACATTGCGAGAACGTTGTGCTGGACGAGTCGGTCCATGCCGGCAATTCCGATGGCGGAGAGCAGGCCGCCAATCGTGGTCGGGATCAGGCAGACCAGCAGCGAAACCAGGACAAAGACGGTCTGCGGCGATCCGGAGTAGATGGCGAACGGCTGCAGCGTGACCACCGCCAGCAAAAAGATAATGGTGAGTCCCGCGAGCAGAATGTTGAGCGCAATTTCGTTCGGGGTCTTTTGACGGGCGGCGCCTTCGACCAGTGCGATCATTCGGTCGAGAAATGTTTCTCCCGGATTGGACGTGATCTTCACTTTGATCTGATCGCTGAGCACCCGCGTGCCCCCGGTGACCGCGGAGCGATCTCCGCCTGCTTCACGAATGACCGGCGCGGATTCGCCGGTGATGGCAGATTCATCCACTGAGGCAACACCTTCGACAATCTCGCCGTCGCCGGGGATGAGTTCTCCCGCACAAACCGAACAAAGGTCTCCGGCGCGCAACTTGGCGCTGGCGACTTGCTCGACTTTGCCGTCCGAGGTAATCCGATTGGCCATGGTCTCCGAACGAGCCTTGCGCAGAGTCTCGGCCTGCGCCTTGCCGCGGCCTTCGGCCATGGCTTCGGCAAAGTTGGCAAACAGCACCGTGAACCACAGCCATAGCGTGATCTGCAGGTTGAAACCAAATGCCTGATGCGGATGAAGGATCAGCAGAACCGTGGTGATGACGCTGCCGATTTCGACCACGAACATAACGGGATTGCCCATCATGTTGCGTGGGTTCAGCTTCAGCAGTGAACTCCAGGCCGCGCCGCGAACCAGCTTTGGATCCCAGATGGATTTTCGATGGCTTGCCATAGTTTTCCTAAAAAGTCTTCCCCACGTGCAACAACAGGTGTTCGAGAATCGGGCCCAGGCTTAACGCCGGGAAAAATGTCAGCGCGCCCAGAATCAGAATGACGCTGATCAGCAGGAACGTGAACAGCGGCGTCGTGACCGGGAACGTTCCTAAGGACGGCGGAACGTATTTTTTCTGCGCGAGATTGCCCGCAATCGCCAGCATGGGAATGATCATGAAAAAGCGTCCGATCAAGGTAGTGATTCCGGTGGCGGTGTCGTACCAGAGCGTGTTGACCGTGAGCCCGGCGAAAGCGGAACCGTTGTTTCCTGCCGCAGAGACAAAAGCGTAGAGAATCTGGCTGAGGCCGTGCGGGCCGGGATTGCTGATGCCGGAAGTTCCGAAACCCTTGATCAACGAGATTCCCGTCAGCGACAAAATGATCAAGGGAAAGACCAGCGAGACCAGCATTGCCATCTTTACGTCGTAGGCTTCGATCTTCTTGCCGAGATATTCGGGCGTGCGGCCTACCATCAGGCCGGCGATGAATACCGCCAGCACGATGTAGACGAGAATGCCGTACATACCCGATCCGACTCCGCCAAAGATCACTTCACTGAGCATGATGTTGACGAGCGGGACGAGGCCACCGAGCGGAGTAAAGGAATCGTGCCAGCTGTTGATGGCGCCGCAACTGGCGTCCGTGGTCACCGTGGCGAAGAGCGCAGAGTTGGCAATCCCGAAGCGGGTTTCTTTCCCTTCCATGTTGCCGCCGGGTTGAGTGGCGGTCGCATGCTGGGCAACCGTCGCGGGATAAAGTGGATTCCCTTTCGACTCGGCCCAGTAGGCGGTGGTCACGCCTGCCAAAAACAACAGCGCCATCGCCGCCCACACCGCCCATCCGTGGGCGATCGAGCCAGTCATTCGGCCGAGGGTGTACGTCAGGCCAGAGCCGATAGCGAAAATGCAGAACAGTTCGAACAGGTTGGTCAGGGGCGTGGGATTTTCAAATGGATGAGCGCTGTTGGCATTGAAAAAGCCGCCGCCGTTGGTGCCCCATTCCTTGATGATCTCCTGCGAGGCCACTGGCCCCTGCCCGATCGTCTGTGTGGTGACCGTGTCCATGACCGGCTTGCCATTGGCATCTACGACTGCTTTACCGTCAGTTCCGACGCGTTGCACCTGCTGCGGCTCGACCAGCTTCACGGTGTCGTAAGGCTTCAGATTCTGCACGACCCCTTGGGAAACCAGGAAGAGCGCGCCCACCACGGAAAACGGCAGGAGCACCCAGAGGCAGCAGCGCACGAAGTCAACCCAGAAGTTGCCGAGCGTTGTCATCTGTCGGCGAGCGATGCCGCGAATGAACGCGATGGCCAGAACAATGCCGGTCGCCGCCGACGCGAAGTTATGAAACGCCAACCCCGCCATCTGAGTGAAATAACTCATCGTGCTTTCACCGGAATAAGCCTGCCAGTTGGTGTTGGTGGTGAACGACGCGGCGGTGTTGAACGCGAGATGTTCCGGCGCGACCGCGGCAAGATGCTGCGGATTGAACGGCAAGATGCTCTGAATCCGCTGTATCAGGTAAAGCGCGAGCATCGAAACCGCACTAAACAACAGCATGGCGCCGGCATATTCGGTCCAGCGCATCTCGTGTTTTTCGTCGACGCCGGTGACGCGATACAGCAGGCGCTCGAGCGGGCGCAGCACCGGATCGAGAAAGGTGCGCTCCCCGGCGAACACGTGGTCCATAAAACTTCCGAGCGGTTTGGTGACCGCGAAGATCAGGGCCAGAAAAACGACAATCTGCAACCAGCCATTGATGGTCATTTCAAAATTTCTCCGGACGCAACAGCGCGTAGAACAGATAAATCGCGGTCACCGCGCTGATGATGAGCATGATCAGAGACTGGACATCCATAAGTCCTCCTACTTCAGCCGGTCGCAGAAATGTACGTAGCCAATCGAAAGGGCGAAGAACGCAATTGTCAGTACTACAAAAACAAGATCCGCCATCATCAGCCTCCATAATTCCGCGTCAGTGGTTAAAACTGGAATCAAAAGTTACGATCACTCCCAATCCCAAAAGATGTTGTGCCGGTGTCAGTCCAAGGCCGCCGGGGGCCGCCAAACCGTCATTGAAGAATCCGCCGCCGGGCCCGCGCGAGTCATCCCAGCGGTGCTCAAGGCGAATGATTGCACTGGCTGCCCGGTAGGGAATCCGGTATTCGATCGTGCTGGTTACTGCTTTCACGGTTTGCGAAAAACCCGTCCAGCGGCCATCGCGATCCCACGCCACCTCAGGTCTGACCGTCGCGCTCCAGTGCTTGTCGAATATCCAGTGCACCGGCAGCTGGGCCGACATCCACAAGGCGCGCGGATTTCCAGCGGTGGAGACTTTTTCTTCGGAGATCTGGTATTCGAAGGCAATCGTTGCCGGGTCATGCTTCCATTCCGCGATGGTGTCCGAAAGAAAACGCCAGAACTGCAACTCGGTGTTTGACTGGTGCGGCCCGTACAGAACCGCCTGCTTCAAGGTGAGGTGCTCGGTTGGTTTGTCAGCAATTTGTGCGCCTGAACTCGGAACATTGTTGGGATGCGCCAGGTGAAAATAGTCGTTGATCACGTACACGGTTGCCGTCAACTTGGCAGTGAGCGGATATTGCGCATTCACGCCCAGCATCAGATAGGGCGTGAAATCCGCGCCCCATGGCCGCGTGTAGTTGAAGTTATCTCTGGCGTAGAGCGAATCGTATCCGATAAAACTGCTGAAAAGGCCGCCCTGAATGGTCAAGCCCTTCCCTACCGGGGCGAGATACGAAACATCGGTGGGCCCCAGATGCCGCAACCACTTGGCGCCGTCGAGATTCGGTGCAGTTGCGGAAAACCCGAAGACCTCCGAATCACTTCCCGCCTGCAGCGTAACCTCGGTTCCCCAACGTGAGCCTTCCGACCCCACTTTCCTCAGATACAACGCCGCCATATTCAAATCCACTTCGTTGACGTGGAACGTCGTGCCTCGGCTGCGAAACAAATGATTGGCAGGGTCATTGAAGTCGTGCAGGTATCCCAAATCGATGAATCCGCCGTACTGCCAAGTGCTCGTTGACGAAGGGGTCTGAGAGGAGGCACCTGACTGTTCGGTACCCGTTTGCGCATAGAGCGCACCGTTAAGAATGGTCCAAAGGCTTCCCATAATAATCAACGCGAGATGACATCGCATGCACCAAGCAGCGATGTCTGAAAGCCGCGGGTTGAAAATAAACTTCATTGGCGATTCAGAACTTGACGAGAATCGCCATTGTGCCGCGGTCTTCAGTCCTCCGCAAATCTGGCTGCCAGCCGGTAATGATCGCGCCGGGGTTTCCGTCGTTCCCTCCAGGCGGCGTGATTCCGCCCGGCCCGGTCCAATAGGGCACGTTCGCGTGCCGGTGATTAAACTCCCAGCGGAAGGTGATGTACTGGCTGGGCATGTAGTCGTAAGTGGCCGAAACGTCCCAGGCTTTGAACGGATCGCCGGGATTCTCCGTGAAATATGGGCTGCCGGTGCTTGCGGTCGCCCCGTCGATCGGGGGCAGCAACACAAGATAGCGGCCCGGGTTGTTGATCTTTCCCCCGCCGAGAGTGAAGCCATATCGGTCCTTCTTGAACCACCAGCGGTTGTAGATCATGAATCCAAGGAAACTTTGCTTGTAGGAAACGATCTGGCCGGCGGCATTCTTTTGATTGGTTGTGCAATTCACACCTCCGCCGGATTCGCAGCCCGCGTCGCCGGTGAGGCTGAAAGCCATCTTGTCTAGAAAGCGATCAGGATGGTCGTAGTACTTCACCTCGATGCTGTTATCGGTGTGATAACGCGTGCGGTTGGGAATTCCCAGAGCGTCGGCGCCGAGCCCATAGTCGTTTGAAAGCATCGAGAGCCAACCGGTCGGGCGATACAAAACCTGGCCCCCGACGCCGAGTCTGCCGTTGTAGCGCCCGTACGATTGCCATCCGTTGATGATCCACGGCTCGATCTTCAGCTTCTCGGTAGGAAACACTTGAATGCGCATCCCCGTGAAAAACCACGGCGTATTCGACGATACATAAGACGGTTGATAGGCCCAGTTATCAAAGTTGTAAAAGCTGAACAGACCGACGTAGGAAAGGAAGATCCCAGCATCGACGTTGATCCCGTGGAGCGCGTCGAAGTGATATCCGCCGTAGGCCTCGCTCACGTATCGGTACGCATTGTCCAGTTGCCATTGACCACGCGAATAGCTGGCGTCGTTGCGCGGTGTTGCCGTTGCATACAGGCCAATCTGGCTGAGGACTCGCGCCCGAACATGATCAAAATGAAAATCTCCACCGAGGCCCAGATGTGTAAGCCCTACCTCATTGGAGCGAAACACTTCGCTCGAACCGCCAATGGTGTCGTCTTTCGGATGGTTGAAGTCGTAGTGGTAGGCAACATCCACTCGAACCTCTGGCGTGAAAAACTTGGAATCGAAGGCCGCTTCCTTCGTCCGGGGATTGCCGTTGAGCCAGGTCCAGTCCGCGAAAGCAAAGGGCTCAGCGGTCGGCGGCTTGGCCGGCGGAGCAGCTTCGGTTTGAAGGGCGACCGCTCCGCGCGCCGCTGATGCGCCCGATAGGCTGGGGGATGGTGTGCTTGCCTTGGCCCAGTCAACGGCAGCGGCTGGCGGATCTGCAGACCCACGTTCCTTAAGCTGGGCTTCCAGTTGCTCGATGCGTTTCTTCATGGCATCCAGTTCCTGGAGTACTTCCTGAGAAAGTTGCGGACTGTTTGCGGTCGCTTCGGTGCCGGTCGGGTTTGCCGGTTGAGGACCATTGATTGCTTTTTGCCCGTGAACCGGAATCGCGAACCCGGCAATAAGCAGGAGTCCGAGAGCGATCCGCTCGCCGGTCTTTATCGGAACTTTCCGCGCCGAAACATTGGGGTTCATCACAATGAGTTCTGCTCGCTTCCGGAGTGGATAAACGTTCGCCAAGTAAGCCTCTACCGCACGATGCCGAGGACCGGCAAACTCTTTTATGAGAGCCGCCAACACACGCAGCAGGAAGCTCACTCCTCCGATACACACCATCAAAAGTGCAGGTTTCATGACACCCTGTCCGCGCACCACTTACCGGACGCCGAATATGAGTTGACATCATCACGCGTAAGAGTGGGGTTAAGAGTTCATAAAGAGTTCGTAAAGGCTGGGTGATGGGAGTCACAGACAACGATCAGCCCTTGGATTAGAAAGGACCGCGAAGCTCCTCCACGATAGAATTCGTTCCCCCACGTGGAGTTGGGCCTGCAGCTGATACTGCGGCGGATGCGGAAATAGCGAATTCATGACACGGCTTCGCGGCATTGTCGGCCCATTCGCAGCCTTCCTGTTTTTGGCTTTCGTGATCCCGGCTGCGCCGCCGTCCGATGCTGGAAATACGGTGTTGAGCCGTGCCTCGTCTAACCCCATACATCCGGTCTTAGGTTCGAAGCGAGCACGTGCGCCGCGGCCAGGTTTCGAAACTCGCAGCTCTCTGTATGGACATAGCAGAATGTTTGGAAAGTGAGGCCACTTATGAAGAAATTCGTCACTCTCGTCCTATTGGTTCTATTTACAGCCGCACTCTGTCTGGCCGACGATGCCGCCTTTCGCGGGGTCAAACTAGCGGATGCCAAAGGCAAACAGGCCGACTGCAGTCTGATCTTCAGTGACACCAACAAGAATGTCGTGATCCGCATGTCTGACCGCGACTTCATCACCATCCCCTACGATCAGATCGACAAGTTTTCCTACGAGTACACCAAGAAGCACCGCATTACGCAGGGCGCGATCGTGATGGTGGCTTCGCTGGGGGCCGGAGCCATTGTGATGTTGACAAAATCCAAGAGCCACTGGCTCTACATCGACTACCACGAGCAAAGCGTCCCCAAGAGTGTCGTCCTTCGTATGGATAAAAACGAGTATCGCAAGATTTTTGAAGGAGTAAAGACCCACACCGGGAAAGAAGTGGAGTTCCTTACTGACAACAAAGACAAGTCGAAGCAACAGAACAAAACGGACGTAGCCAAGGATCAGTCTGCCGATCAACAAAAAGACTCGCACAACGAAAACAAATAGAAGCAGCTGGACTGAACCAGCCGAAAGGAATCACTCATGCGAAGGAAATCGATTGCTCTGGTCTGTCTCGCAATTTTGATACTGCTAATTCCTCTGGGCAATGCCAATGACACTCCGCCGGGCAACAAGAATCGATTGGTCCGAATAATGACTCGGAACCTGGACGCAGGTTCGGATTTCAGGTACGTGCTGAAAGCGGCTTCTGATCCCGATCCTCTCGTTCTGCTCGGTGCGATTGGTGATACCTACCAGGAAATGATCGACAGCAACATTCCGGGGCGCGCGCAAGGGATTGCGTCCGAGATCCAGGCCAGCCTTCCCGATATTGTCGGCCTGCAGGAGGTGACGACCGTGCGCACAGGGCCCTATGGCTACCCTGCCGATACCGTGGTCGCGGATGGGCTCCAATCCCTGCTACAAGCCCTGCAAGATCGGGGACTGCACTACAAGGCAATCGCGGTGCAGGCGAATTCGAGCATTGATTTGCCGGCTAGGGACAGGTCCTATAACTTCTTTACCGCCGGACTCACGGACCGCGACGCGGTACTGGTGCGCACGGACCTTCCAGTTTCTGAGTTGCAGGTGTCCGATATTGTCATGCAGCCCTTCGCGGTGATTCTTTCGTTCCCGATAGGCGGGCAGGCGGTCGGATTTTCCCGCGGCTGGATCGCAATGCAGGTCAAGCAGCGAGGGAAGGTCTATAAGTTTGTCACCACGCACCTGGAAACGTTCAGTCCAGACGTTCAGGCTGCACAGGCCAGCGAACTGGTGACGGGGCCGTTGACGTCGCACCTGCCGGTGATTCTGGCCGGCGATTTGAACTCGGACGCCAATCAGCCGTCCTACGAGAATGGCCCGGCCTTCGGCATTCTGCAGTCTGCAGGATTTCAGGATGTCTGGGGTCAGTTGCAGCCCTCGAACCCAGGCCTCACGTGGCCGCTGTTCACCGAAGATCCGCCCGGGCCGGCAACTCCATTCCAGAGAATTGACTTGATCATGGCGCGCGGCAACGGGATCAAGAATAGTGCGATCGTTGAGACTGGCCTCGCTCCCGCGAGCGGAATGTGGGCGTCGGACCACGCAGGAGTGGCAGGAACATTCGTGCTGTTGCCGTAATTAGCAAGGCGAGAAACGGTAAACCGGGTCGCGGCCCGGCATTTCTCTAGAAACAATTGGGAAGCGGCGGCGCGCCGCCTTATTCGCCGGGCTCGAAGCGATACCCTACCCAGGGCTCGGTAACGATATAACGCGGCGACGAGGTGTCGGGCTCAAGTTTCTTGCGCAGCTGGCCGACGAAGACGCGAAGATACTCTACTTGTTCGGTGCTCTGTCCGCCCCAGATTGCGCCCAATAGTGTCCGGTGGTTCACGACCTTCCCGGGACGGCGCGCCAGGAAAAGCAGGAGTTCGAACTCCTTCGGCGTGAGACGCACCTCGCGGCGGCGTACCGTGACCTTCCGCGCGGCCGTATCGATGTGGAAGTCGCCAATCTCGATTACCGGATCGGCTTCGCTCTCCGGCGGCACGCGGCGCAGGTTCGCCCGCACCCTGGCCAGCAGTTCGTTCATGCCAAACGGCTTGGTGATGTAGTCGTCGGCGCCGGCGTCGAGGGCTTCCACCTTCTGTTGCTCTTTGTCGCGGACCGATAGCACAACGATGGGAACTTGAGAAACCGCGCGAACCTGGCGGCAGAGCTGCACCCCATCAATCGAGGGCATCGAGAGATCGGTAATGATCAGGCTGGGCTGCCAGTCTTTCATGATCTCCAGTGCCATCTCGCCGCTGTTGGCGACGCGGATGTCGTAACCTTGCGCGGAGAGGCTGGTACGCAGCACGCGCGTGATCTGAGGCTCGTCATCGACGACAAGAATGTGGGCAGGATCCGCCATCAGCGGGCCTCCTGCGTAACGATGTGGACGTCGACCGACGGCGAGTCGCGAAGAAAGCGCTGAATCGCCGACAAATATAAATACCGCTGCCAGCCGGTGCGCGCCGACCGGCCGAAGATGACCTGCGTGATGTGATTTTCGCGCACGAGCTGGGCTAGTCCCTCGGCGATGCTGCCACCGGAAGAGCGAACCACGCGCGCACCCAGATTCTCGGCGAAGCGGATATTTTCGGCGAGAGTTTTTTGATCTTCGGGGCGCGTGTCACGGCCCACATCAATATAAAAGACGTAGAGATCTCCTCCGATAGCCTGCGCCATACGGGAGCCGCGTGCGATCAGATACTGCGCTGCCGGATTCGAACTAACGCACACCCCGATTCGCTCGCGGACGGTGTGCGCCGGCTGAGTGCCGTCCTTTTCGAGGAAGGCATCGAGACTGCGATCGACCACGCCGGTGACCTGGCGCAGCGCGAGTTCACGAAGCGCGATCAGATTGCCCGGCCGGAAGAAGTGAGACAAAGCCCGTTGCGCACGGTCTACAGGATAAATATCTCCGCGCTCCATGCGCTTTTGCAAGGCTTGCGGCGTAAGATCGGCGAGCACGATTTCATCCACACGCTGCATCACCCAGTCAGGAACGGTTTCGCGAACCTGAACGCCCGTGATCTGCTGAACTGTCGGGCCGACGCTTTCGACGTGCTGTACGTTCATGGTCGAAAGCACGTCAATTTTCGCCTCCAGCAACTCGATCACGTCCTCGTAGCGCTTGGGATGTTTGCTGCCCTCGATGTTGGTATGGGCCAGTTCGTCGATCACAGCGACGGCCGGCTTTCGCGCCAGGATCGCGTCCACGTCCATCTCTTCGAAGACCGTGCCTTTGTACTCGAGCTTGCGCGGAGTAACGCGGTCGAGCTTGGCAGCCAGTTCGGCAGTGGCCTTGCGGCCATGACTTTCAACCACGCCGACGACCACGTCTTCGCCACGGCTCGCGCGGCGAATGGCTTCGCTCAGCATGTTGTAGGTCTTACCCACTCCGGGGGCATAGCCGAGGAAGAGCTTGAAGATACCGCGCGGCTTTTCTGGGGAAACTTCCTGCAGCCACTCCTCGGGCGTCTTGGTCATCGCAGCTATTGTGCTTGCAGAAGCGTGAAAATGTCACGTGTACAATGCGGGGGTGAAAACCCCGGTTCAGACGCAGGCCCTACGCTACTTCATTGTCGCCGCGGCGATTGCGGGCATCACGGCAGCGGCCTTCCGGTTGCACGTGAACCAGACGACCGTCGCGCTGATGTTTCTAGTAATGGTGCTGCTGACCTCGGCCTACTGGGGTTTGCGTTACGCACTGGTGTTTGCCGTGGGCGCGAGCGCGGCATTTAATTTCTTTTTTCTGCCGCCCGTAGGGACATTCACCATCTCCGATCCGCACAATTGGATCGCACTGTTTGCCTTCCTGGTGACGGCACTGGTGGCCAGCAATCTGGCGGAACGCGCCCGCCGCTCTGCGGAAGGAGCGGAGCAACGCCGCCGCGAGGTGGAACGCTTGTACGGGCTGAGCCAGAGGCTGCTGGCCTCCGATAACGTCCTCGAATTGCTGAACGCGTTACCGAAATATGTGCAGGAAACTTTCTCCGTGGGCAGCGTGGTGGCGATGGCGGCTGGCCATCCCGCAGTCTACCGTTCCTCCCTCGATGCTGCCTTTGAAGAAAGCGTGTTGCGTTCAACTTTGCTGCGGGGCGAGCCGATCACGCAAGCAGGAGTTTCGTACGTGCCTTTGCGCCTGGGGATGCGCACCGTTGGGGCACTAGGTGTTGCAGGAGCGGACCTGTCACGAGCAACCTTCGATGCGCTGGGCAGCCTTGCCGGGCTTGCGATCGAGCGAGCGCGAGCGTTGGAGGCCTTGAGCAAGAACCGCGCAGAACAGGAACACGAGCGCCTGCGAACCGCCTTGCTCGACTCGGTCACGCACGAGTTCCGCACCCCGCTGACCTCTATCAAAGCCAGCGTAACCACCTTGCTTTCGGGCGGGGATCTTGACGATTCCGGCAGGCGGGATTTGCTGTCCGTCATCGACGAAGAAACCGATCGCCTCAACCGGCTGGTGGGGGAAGCGGCGGAGATGGCGCAGCTGGATTCGGGAATGTTCAAGCTCGATTTGCGGCCTCATCCGATTGAGGACGCGCTCAATCCTGCATTGGAAGATGCTCACGCGACGCTCGAAAATCATCCGGTAGAGATTGCCGTTGCACCCGGCTTGCCCCACGTGCGCATGGACGCGCAGCGCATTCGCGAAGTGCTGATGCACCTGCTGGAGAATGCCGGCAAGTATTCGGGCGCTGGCATTCCGATCAAGGTTACAAGTGAACTGCGGGGCGATCGCGTGGTAATCAACGTGGCCGATCGCGGGCCCGGCATTGATTCGTTCGAGCAGTCGCTGATTTTCGAGAAATTCTATCGCGGGCAGAACCAGCGCTACATGGCGCCCGGAACGGGCATGGGGCTGGCAATCGCGAAGGTAATTGTCGAGGCGCACGGCGGCACCATCAGCGTGGTGAGCCAGTTGGGAAGTGGGTCGGTCTTCTCGTTCAGCCTGCCCATCGAAGCGAAAGCCAAGTAGCGCCGCCGTCTCGGCGGCTGTCGTGCCGGCGTCCCGCCGCCACTGTTGGGACTAAGCAAGCTGCCAACGCTTTCAACCCAACATCTATTTTATGTAGTAAGCGGACTCTACCGGCCGCACCACTCTCGGAATCCACAGTGGCCGCCGCAATCCGCCAGGTCCCGGCGCGGGCCGGGCCAGAGCTTTCCAGCGCTGGTAGACGGCGAACGAAAGATTTGTGTCCACGAAAATGTCGCCATAGCGATCGCCGGGGCCAGCTTTTTCCACGCGCACCATCTGATGCCAGCAGTGCATGCCGCTGACCGGATCGGGGTGAACCGGAAACGTGATATCCTGATGCACCCCCGCATCGCTCCACCACACACGCTTGGTCTCCGGGTCGGGGCTCTCATACGGCGAGACACTTTCCAGTTGGCGCATCTTCCATTGGCCTTTGCCAACTTCGATGAGGTCGACCCAGGCGCTCGACATGCGCTCGACCTGATCGTCTTTGTTCACGCGCCATCGCCCTAAGTGATGAGAACAAGCCACCACGCCGGGCGTAAGTCCTTCGGTGACCCAGGCATGCAGAACGAAGTAACCAATCTCGGTGTGCACTTTCATCAGGTCGCCGGTGCGCACGCCGCCGAGTTTCTTCGCGTCCACCGGGTTCACCCAGAGCGGATTCTTGTGTGAAATCTCGTACAGGAACTTGGCATTGCCGGAGCGCGTGTGGATCAGGTTGGGCAGGCGGAAAATCGGCAGCAGCGTGTAGACCTCGCCGTGCGCGTCTTTCGGCCACTCGACCACGGGCGTGTATTTCGGATCGAAATCTTCAGCGCGCTCGCCCACAGACGCGGCCCGCGCCGACCCGTGAATGTGGCTGCGGTAGTACTCCGGCAACGTGAACTCCGGCCACTTCCAGTCCGCCATAGTTTTTGAGAAAAGCTCTAGCTTGCGCGAAGGAGTGTTGTAGCCGGCGACCGCCTTGCCTTCGATCATGACGCCGATGGGCTTGCCCTGCTTGGTAACCACGCCGTTCGCGCCCGTCATTGTGCCTGCTAGATCGGCCGTGGATAACGCCTTCTCATTCTGCTTGTAAACGTCGCGCGTAATCTCGAAAGCGCCGTACTTGCGCATGTACTCGAGCGGCGTGAGGCCTTCCTTCTTTGCAGTCTCAGGCAATCCTGGCACTGAGTTCTCGAAGATCCAGCCGTAGTATTCATCCACCGTGAGCTTCTGCCCAGGATGATAGGGCGACTCGAAATACTGCCGGATACCCATGGACCCATCGGGATCGATAGCCCATGAAAGATTGATCCAGAACTCGTCTTCCTCCCACACTTCGCCGGGATTGGCCTGATACGTGTACTCGAACTTCTCGCCCGCTCGCTCTCGCAAGACTCGATTCACCGGCTGGCGAAAGCCGATCCACTTGCCGGCATACGATTCCTGGCTCATCAGGTCGTGCCGCTCGGAACTGAATCCCATGGGCAGCACATAGTCGGCGAACCAGGCAGTCTCGCTCCACGTAGGAGTGAGCGCGGCGTGCAGGCCAAGCTTCTCCTCGTCGCGCAGCATTTCGATCCACGAGAAGCCGTCGGGATAAGTCCACACCGGGTTGAATACGCGCGTGAAGTAGGCTTCGATGCGCCCGCGGCCCTCCTTCAGGAAATGCGGAAGCAGGAATGACATCTCATGCGTGCACAGCGGCCATTCCTGGGGATAAAGCAACTCATTCCAGCGCTTCTGCGGAGGAGGATTGTTGAATGGCTTGGGAACGAACTTATTCCAGGCATTCAGATTGTGTCCGCCTTCCGTGCCGACTGAACCGGTGAGCACGTGCAGCAGCATCAGAGCGCGGGCGGGCTGCCATCCGCCGAGATTGCCGGAGGCGCTGCCGCGCCACAGATGCGAGGCGAAGCGGCTTCCTGCGGTCGCGATCTCGCGGGCAATCTTGACGATGACTTCCGCTTTCACTCCACTTTCTTTTTCCGCGAACTGCGGGGTGAAGTGTGCATAGTGTTTTTTTAGGGCTTCGAGCGTTGCCTCGAATGTTTGGCCTCGCGCTCGGAAGCCGTCGACTTCCAGTTCTTCCCAGTTCGTCCAATTGCGCACGAAGGCGGCGTCGAAGCGGTTTTCGTCGAGAATCACCTTCGCCATGGCCAGAAGCACCGCGGCTTCTGTCCCGGGATACGTGGGCATCCAGTAGTCGGCCATGCTGGCGGTGTTCGAGAGGCGCGGGTCCATGACCGCCAGCTTCGCGCCCGCCATTTTGCCGTCAATGATGCGTTGCGCGTGGGGATTGAAATAGTGCCCGGACTCGAGGTGCGCGGAAAGCAGCAGGATGAAGCGGGCATTGGCGTGATCGGGAGACGGACGATCGGCGTAGTGCCACAGCAGGTATCCCAAACGCGCCGACGACGAGCAGACATTGGTGTGCGAGTTGTGGCCGTCGATGCCCCACGCCTGCAGCGTGCGTTCCATGATGAAGTCGTGACCGGGACGCCCGACGTGATACATGACTTCTTCTCCGCGCCCTTCCTGAATTGCTTTGCGGATGCGCGTGCCGAACGTTTCGAGCACTTCGTCCCACGAGGTGCGAGCCCACTTCCCCGCTCCGCGCTCTCCGGCGCGTTTCATGGGATAGAGCACGCGGTCGGGATCGTGAATCTGATTGATGGTCGCCGGTCCCTTCGCGCATAGGCGGCCGCGGCTCGCCGGGTGCATGGGATTGCCTTCGAACTTCGCAATCTGCCCAGTCTCTTTATCGACGTAGGCCAGCAGCCCGCAAGCCGACTCGCAATTGAAGCAGACGGTGGGAACCAGCTGGTAGTGCTTCTCGACGCGGCGCGGCCAGGCCTCGGGATCGAGTTCGACCCAGTCATCCCATTTCTCGACAGGAGGACAGTAGGCCAGATGGCTGCCGTCGCGCTTGAAATCGGTCATTCAGAGTTCTCCATAACGCTTTGGCACTTCCCTGTGAGCCTCTGTGTCCTCGGTGGTTAAGGGTTGCGGTCCTTAACCACAGCGGACCCAGAGGAACTCTTAACTGTTGGGCACGCTCTGCCCAGCCATGACGAAGCACCATTCGAAGATCAGCAACCCGGCCAGGCTCAGCACGGCCGCGAACGCTTCGGTGTAGAAGTTCACCGGCATTAAAAGCAGGCACAGAGGCAAGATTCCGCCGGCGACGATGCTTCCTGCCCAAAACCAAACCTTAAACGGCCCGTGTGTGATCAGGCGGGCTGCATACGCGGAGTTGTCGGTCGAGTGCGGCATCATGAATTCGGCGGCCATAATTAAAAGATGACTTACCAGTGTGCCGGCCAGCGCTACCCTCGCCACCGCCAGGGTCTGCGCCGAGCCTGCCAGCGAAGCGGGCAACAGAGCCAGCACAGCCGCTCCGCACATCAAGGCCTGCACCATCAAGTGGACCGGCAACAGCGGAGTCTGCCAGAGATCGCGCCCTTCACATTGCCCAAATAGAAATGCGGTGTAGACCGCCGCCAGAAAACCCACGAGCACCGTCGGCCATAAGAGCACCGTTGCGATGGATGCACGGTTCAGCACAGCTCCGAGCCAGAATAGGCCGCTCAGGGCACTGTACGCGATCAGGATGAAAGCTCCGCGCGCCAACCATGATTTGCTCTGCGGCGTGAACACAACGCGCAGAAACCGTTTCTTGTGCTCGAGATCGCCCACGAGTAACACCGTGGTCAGCGCGGTGAAGATCAGTGCGATCGTGGATAGAACAATATCTCGGAACCGGTTCGCGCCCAACTGTCCGAGCAACATGGCGAATGCCGGAATCGCCAGCGCGCCCGAGCCGATCCCTTTCGTCCAGCAATAGGCCGGAACCTGCCAGCCCCACGGCCGGGCGTGCGAAACGTCATACGCGGCCAGCGCATTCTTCTGCAGCAGCGGACTGTCCGGCGGATACACGGCCCCACCGCCATGAAGGCTCTCATTGCGCTGCGACCACATGTAGATGGATTCGTGGCGCGCGGCGGTCGGAACGATCGCGCTCTCGTCGCCGTCGATGTAGTAAAGTTTGGGCCGCGTTCCCTGCTCCGGTTTGCGCACGCGCACCGGCTCGCGGGCCAGCAGTTGCGCGATCTCGCCGTCACAGGCGTCGAGATCTCCCGCGATGATGGCGTGCTCCGGGCAGACCACAACACAGGAAGGCTCCAGCCCAACTTCGGTGCGATGCGCGCAGAAGTGGCATTTGGCCGCGGTGCCTTCGTCGGGATCGATGTAGATGGAATCGTAAGGGCAGGCTTGCATGCAGGCTTTGCAGCCAATACAGCGTTCCGAACTGAAGTCCACGATCCCGTCTTTGCGCTGGTACATTGCCGTGACGGGGCAGATCGCCACGCAGGGCGGATTCTCGCAATGATTGCAGCGGGTGACCTGGAAGACGCGGCGGGTGTTGGGGAAAGTCCCCTTCTCGACGTACTTCACCCAGGTGCGGTTCACGCTGAGCGGGACGTGGTTCTCGGTTTTGCACGCCACCGTGCAGGCGTGGCAGCCGATGCACTTGCGGTTATCGATGATGAATCCGTATCGCATCCAGAAGGTTTGCAGGGCAGCATCGAACCGCTGTGCGGCTTGGGTATTGTATCTGAGAAAAGAGTGGAAGGGAGCGACCGGGAGCAGATTTCGGATTCTCACGGGCCGCGCTTGCGGCCTGGGCTACAATTCAGGGTGCGTTCCGGAAATCCGCACAACTTTTCCCAGTATCCAGGCAAATACGAGCCCACTATACACAAAATATGACGGCTGACATGGCAACCACTTCCACAATCCTCGACAGCAAGAAGGTTCTGTATAACCGCTTCCTTCTCATCGTGGCCGGCCTCGGCGGCCTGCTCTACGGCGTTGACGTCGGAATCATCGCCGGTGCACTGCCTTATCTCGAGGCGACCTCGGGATTCAACGCCGGGCAGCTTTCCATCGTGGTTGCCGCGGTCTTGCTGGGCAGCGTCATCTCGACACTATTTGCGGGATTGCTGGCCGACTGGATGGGACGCCGGTCGCTGATGGCGCTGAGTGGCGTATTGTTCGTGATCAGCATTCCCATGATTGCCTTGTCCCATGGGTATGGACCGCTGGTATTCGGGCGACTGCTCCAGGGAATCAGCGCTGGGCTAATCGGAGTGGTCGTTCCCCTGTATCTCGCGGAATGTCTTTCGGCCTCCAGCAGGGGAAAAGGGACCGGAATTTTTCAGTGGCTGCTCACTCTAGGCATCGTCGCCGCAGCGCTGGTGGGTGCGTATTTCAGTGCTCGCGTGAACGAGGTCGCAAAGCTCGGCGATGCGGCCAGGTTGCTGGTGTTCAAAGATACCGCATGGCGTGGAATCTTCTGGGTCTCGTTGCCTCCCGGGATCATATTTGTGATTGGCAGCTTTATGGTGGCCGAGTCCCCGCGCTGGCTGCTGCGCCGTGGGAAAAAAGAAGCGTCCTATAGCGCGCTTCTTCGTTCCCGCTCGACGGAACAGGCCGATTTCGAACTGAAGGAGATGGAACAGGTCATCGCGGCGGAAAAGGGCAAGACCGCTGGATCCAAAACGAAGGAGTCGCTGCTGCGGCGCAAATATGTAATTCCCTTCATTCTGGCGTGCATCATTCTTGCCGCCAATCAGACCACGGGCATCAACTCGATTATCGGCTACAACACCAACATCCTTTTGCAGAGCGGACTTTCCGATGTGGCCGCGCACTGGGGCTACGTCGTCTTCACCATCATTAACTTCCTTGTGACCTTCGGCGGCGTCGTGCTCGTAGATCGCAAGGGGCGCAAGTTTCTTCTATCGGTCGGGACGGCAGGAATTATTGTTTCGATGATCTGTGCCGGCGTCCTTTTTCTGAAAACCGAAAATTTGCGGATCGATGCGAAGAATGCCGTGCAAGCGATGGCGCGGGATGATCAAACGCTTGAACTGGCTTACAACGAAACGACGGCCCACAAACTGCTGAGTTCGGCCGGAGACAACGCCGTAACCGACCGTCCAACTTCGCTGGTGGTCATCTATTCTTACGGCGATTTCCGCGCGGCCAGTCAGGTCGCCCGCTCCAACGATGCCGGCGCAAAACCGATCGAGATCACGCGCGACAGCTGCGTACCTGCTAATAAAGTCGTCGCCTTTTTTTCGAATCCATTCGGCGATCTGGACGCGTCCCGCCAAGCTCCGCTGAAGATTGACAATGCCTTAATCACGCCTGTACCGGAGCCGCGAAACGGGTGGATCGTGGCCATCACTCTGTTCATGTTTATGGCTTCCTACGCGGTTGGCCCGGGCATTTGCGTATGGCTGGCGCTGTCCGAGTTGATGCCCACGCGCATCCGCTCCAACGGGATGAGCGTTGCGCTGGTCCTCAACCAGGCCGTCTCGACGACCATCGCGGCGATTTTCCTGCCGACCGTCGGCAAGTACGGATACTCAACCATGTTCTTCGCATTTGCCGCATGCACAGTAATCTATTTCGTCACTGCGACCTGGTTCCTGCCAGAGACAAAAGGGAAAACGCTGGAGGAGATTGAAGCGTACTTTGAGGGGGCAAGAACGTAGCGCCGCCGTCCCGGCGGCTGTCCGGCGGGCGTCCTCGCCCGCCGCGCCGATAGCAAAATAAGATTTGAAGGCTTGCAGAAAGCTCGTTGCGTTACGTTGCTCGCGGTACACAAAATGATTTACTCTCAGCGCCAGTCATCATGACTCCTACGAAACAGAAGAAGAACACTACGAACCACCAATTTGCCCACGCAATGCTGCGCGAGATCTACGAGCAGCCGGTGGCGATCTCGAAGACTATCCAGAAACATCTGAAGCAGGACATCATTTTCCCCGGAGAGTTGCAGACGATCGAGCACGCGCTCCTGACCTTCGACAAGCTGATCATCGCGGCCAGCGGATCGAGCCGCCACGCCGGACTGGCGGGCGAAATCATGATCGAAGATCTCTCGGGCGTCGCTGTCGATGTGGAATATGCCAGCGAATACTGCTACCGCTCGACGCATGCCTCGGTCGATCCCATCGTTATGGTGATCACGCAGTCGGGAGAGACTGCCGACACTCTCGCCGCGCAGCGCGAGGCGCTCACGCGCGGCGCCAAGACGATTGCCATCTCGAACGTGCCCAACACCACGATTGTGCGCGAGGCCGACGCTGCCTTGATTTCCGGCGCGGGCCCGGAACTCTCCATTCCTGCGACCAAGAGCTTCACCACGCAGCTGACGATTCTTTATCTGATGGCTCTGTTCCTGGCACGCAAACGCGGGCGGATGACCTCGGAAGTGACGCGCTCGGACTTGCACCGGCTGAGCCAGCTTCCGGATGCGATCGAGGCCAATCTCGCGAAGTGGGACAGTCTAGCCCAGGAATTTGCCGCTCGGCACTTCAAGGCGGAGAAGTTTCTGTATCTGGGACGCGGCGTGCACTATGCGATCGCGCGCGAGGGCGCGCTCAAGCTCAAGGAAATCTCATACGCACACGCCGAAGGCTATCCGGTGGGAGAACTCAAGCATGGACCCAACGCGCTGGTGGATGAAACCTTGCCAGTGGTCGTGCTGGCGACGTGCGACCGCAGGGATCCGGATTCCATGTTGCGCTACCGGCGCACACTGGATGTCATGAAGGAAGTGCGTTCGCGCCGCGGGCCGCTGGTTGCGGTCGCGACCGAAGGCGACAAGGAAGTTGCTACCATCGCTGAACATGTCTTCTATGTTCCGGCAGCTCCGGAACTGTTGCTTCCCATCGTCGAAGTGATTCCTCTGCAACTGTTCGCGTACCACGTCGCGGTCAACAAAGGATACGACGTGGACCATCCGCGAAACCTCGTGAAGGCGGTCGTGACCGAATAAGGACCTTTTCAGGCGCGGGCGAAGTCGATGTATCCCTTTTGGACGTCGGCGCGGACGAGTTTGACGCGCAGCTTGTCGCCTACATCCAGCCCTTGGCCTTGAAGAAGTAGTCCTTCGACGTGCGGCTGCACGACGCGGACGAAGGTTCCGTGATCGGTTGCGCCGGTGACGATGGCGTCGAAGGCCTCGCCGATTCTATGCTGCATGGCGACTGCGGCCAGACGCTTCGACATCTCGCGCTCGACTTTTCTGGCGGCATCTTCTTTCACCGTGCAGTTGGAGGCGATGGCGGTGAGCTCGCTATCGGAATATGGATTGGCCTTTCCCGCGAGCGTCGCCTTGATGATGCGTTGCGTGACCACGTCGGGAAAGCGGCGGTTGGGCGCGGTCGAGTGCGTGTAGTCCTGGACGGCGAGGCCGAAGTGTCCGGGAGCAGCTTCGCCGGCGCGCTCGAGAACGTATTCTCCGGGACCGATCAGTTTGATGACGGCCAAGGAAACATCGGCGAAGTGATCGGGATCGGCGGCCTTGCGCTTCAGGAGGAAGTCGTTCAGCGCCTTGGAATCGGGCTGCGCGGGCAACTTCTCGCCTTTGGTCGCGGCTAATTGCACGATGCGGTCCCAGCGTTCGGGAGTGCGGACGATGCGGCGCAGAGACGACACGTTCTCGAGGCGTCGCGCGACAACTCCATTGGCAGCGACCATGAAGTCTTCGATCAGTTCGGTGGCGCGATTCTTCTGTTGCTTGACCAGATCGACGACCTGCTCGTTGAGCACGAGGGGATGAAGTTCATCGGTCTGCAGGTTGAGCGCGCCGTGCTGGAAGCGCTGCGTCTTGAGCTTCTGCGCGACTTCATCCTGCAGCTTCAACTGCTGCTGCAAATCGGCGGATGCGGCGACTTTGGGCGGAGCGGCAGAGGTTCCTTCCAGCCAAGCTCCTACGGAGTTGTATTGCAGTTGGGCTTTATTGCGGACCACAGCGCGATACACGTCGGAGGATTTGACGTTGCCTGTCGAGTCGACGACGAACTCGATCACCACGCTCAATCGGTCCTGATCTTCGAGCAGCGACGTTATTCCAGTGGAGAGTTCTTCCGGCAACATGGGGAAGTTGCGCACTCCGGTGTAAACGGTGGTGGTTTCGCGGGCGGCGTGTTGGTCGATGGGAGTCTGTTTGGCGGCGAAGGCGTCAACGTCGGCGATGCCGATCAGAATCTTCACGTCGCCGTTCGCAACCTGCTCGGCAACTTCGATCTGATCGAGGTCGCGCGAAGTGTCGTTGTCGATGGAAGACCAGAGAAGATTGCGCAGGTCGCGGATGTCGTTTGCGGGCGCAATTTGCGGCGGGTGAGCTTTCAGATCGGCGAGCTGCTGCGGAACCTGGGGAGGGAAATCGGGCTCGAAGCCGTATTGCTGCATGACTTGTTTGGCGGTGGCTTGCAGATCTAGGTGCGAAGGGTTGGTGTCGAGCATGAATCTCCGTGCGAAGTGAGATGGCTTTCAGGCTACCACGCGAGCTAGAGGGCTGCTGGATGGAAGAGCACTGTGGAAATCGATGCCCGAAAAAAATTGAAAGATGAATAAGGAAGGAGTGGTTTGGACGGGTTCCGATTCGGGAATGTGCGGGGTAAGGGGGGTACCCCCCCTCCCCCCCTCCTCTGAAAGCCTTGACTGGCGCGGGGTTTGCAAAAGTGGGCTTGCAAAATCTTGAGCGCGTAGGAGTTAGAGGTCAAAATCTAGATAACAAAGAACTTGCGGCCTTTTTTGTGGCCTTTCGTGCACGGTTACCGGCTTGATGATGATCTGCTTTTTGAATTTTGCCGTCAATGTCAGATTCCACAAGTGGGCTGTGGAAAGCTTCGCCATCCGCAAAAAGCTCGACGGATGGGCACCGAGTTTTGCAGCCAACGCTCCGCCCGGCCCACTCCTGGCTGGTGAGGCGAGGGGCAGGCCGTTTTCCCGCGATGGATTTTCAATGAACTGGAATTGTCGGTGGAGTAATGGCGCCAAAACAAAGCCCCCATCGGACGCTGGGTCCGTAGAGGCAAGCTACACGAGTAGCTAGTGTAAGAGTCGCAGAAAGGAGCGGGAGGAGTCAGTGAGGAAAATCACGGCGGTGCGTGATGGGAAGCACAGGGAGGAACAAATGTGAAGTGGGGAGCATCAAAAGAACAGAAATTCACTGACAGCGTGACGCTTCCGGTGTATGGTGTCCACAACGAAACGGAGGAGTCCTTCAGTGCGGGAAGAGACTCAGCAGCAGGATATGTGTGTCTATTGCGGCAAGCCAGTCACGCCAGAGCAGTATCCCTGCAAAGGCATGCCGGACGGCAGGAAGGCCCACCTGATTTGCTACCTCGATCACGACGCCGATGAAGAACGCGGCCGCCGAGCCCCTGCAAAAACGGGCCCTTAAGCCAAAACGGCGGGCAGCCCCTACCGCGCTCTTCCAGTTTCCGTTTGCCCCCCGAATTTTGCACAATCTGTATGAGCGATTGAGTAAACCGAGTAGCCCCTGCTTTCGCACAAGCTGTATCTGATTCCCGTTTCCTTCCCAACCACAAAGCACATCACGTCGGCGCCGTGGGCGATCCTTTCGAGACAAACCAGGCATCGATATGGTGCGCGCAGAGTATTTTGAGGAACCAAACGGAACTCTTTGAAACAGGCCAAATGCCATTCCAGCATTACTTTTGAGAACGCCGGACTGATGTATCCCATATAACACTGACCGCGTATAAGCTGCACGACCCAATCACCGTAGCGCATGGTTTTCTTGTCAGATACGCATTCGTGTCTCATCTGACGACTCCTTAAACGAGAAATGCCCCGACATTTAATGTCGAGGCATTTTTTTCGCCGATTTGTGGACACACAGATTATGTCAAAGCACCCGCCTTCGGTCAATCGAAAGCGATGACATTCATTTGCGGCCTAGCTGGCAAGTTTGTGCTGGGAAGGTGAGCCAACCGCCTTTGTGTTGGTGATGCCAAAACTGGGCTACCCCGCCGGTGCGTGATGTAAAGCACCGGGCGGGTCGGGTATGAAGTGTGGAATATCAAAAACATTGGGGCACGTCCCGTCCGTCCCGAACTGCCCGCCTTGAGTCAATGTGCTTGGAAGTATACTTTTCCAGTCACAAGGGCCGAGGTATGTCCGAAGAATACGGAGATTGGGGAAACTGGTTCCTGTGCTTCGGTAACTCAATCGCGCTTAGCGCAGGGTTGTCTGACATGGGCGGACGGCAGTTCCCAAAACCGCGCAAGCATAAAGACCACAAGAAGGACCCTACGACTGCCGAACCATTATCCATTCCTGTGGAAGCGGTCCATAAAGCCGACAAAGAATTACCAGAGTTTCGTCCTGCAGAACGAGTGTCGATGTACTTGGCGATCGCCGTGGCAATAGTCCTATGGCTGGAAGAAAGAGAGCCGCTTGTAGTTTTGCTCGCATTCTTGATTCTTTATTACACCACGTGGCGAGTGATATTGATTTTGTCAAGTAGGTGGACATGGTTAAGGGGTAAAACGCATGGGCAAGGAGCGTGGAGGCTTGGAGGGCTAGCAATCGCGTGGTTGTTAGTGACGGGGCTTTATGGAATGCACGTGTTTCGTCATCATGTTGGCGCGGATCGCCCCCCTACCCTTGCCCAGATAGGAGTTCTTTTGGACGAACGGCAGCAGAAGCGTGAACAAACCGAGTTGGATACTTTGTCGTCTTTGATGAAGCCCTCTGCCGAAAGTGCTCCCAAGCCTTCGATCACTACTCCAGCGGTCGCACCACCCGCCAGTGTCCACGAGCCATCGTACAAGCCCTCCACTAACGCATTTTCGATTGAAATTGAGAATTCTACTTTATTGTCTGATAGCCGCGAGTGGCCTAATGGATTTTGGGTAGCCGTGCAATCCGGGGTTAATAAG
>DASTCU010000055.1:0-3837 GCA_035710825.1 Candidatus Sulfotelmatobacter sp. | reverse complement strand
AACTGCTCGGGCTGGAGAAAGCGGAAAGAGCGACGCCGTTGATTTTCACACTGCCGCCTTTCGCCCAATAAGGTACGCGCAGTTTCATGGTTAGCTGCGCGGGATTACTAGCGGCGATGGTGATCGTGGTCCCCTGCTCTTTAGGGAACCGGGTTTCCTGCTTGATGCGCAGGCCTTTCTCCGGCCAGTCCAGTTGTGAATCGATGTAGAGATTCACGTAGAGCGAGTCGTCGTCGTGGAAGTAAATCGTGTCGGCCAGCTTGGCGTACTCCTCCGATCCGGTTCCGGTGCAGCACCAGAACGCGTCCATCGGCTTGCCGAAAGTTTTCCAGTAGCCCGAGGCGAGCGGGAGGTAATACATCATGGTGCCGTCCTCGGGATTGATGGTGCCCAAGCGATGGTTGAAGAGCGCGCGCTCGTAGTAATCCATCAGGCGCGCATCAGGAGACCAGCCGAAGAGATGCCGCGTCAACTTCATCATGTTGTAGGCGCAGCAGCACTCGGTGGTACTGGGGCCGAGTTCGGTGGAGAGCTTGCCGGGATCGGTGTTCCACGACTCGCCGTTGCTGGTGCCTCCGGTGCAGTAGGAGCGCTGGCTCACGACTTCGTCCCAGAAGTATTCGGCAATGTCGCGATAGCGGCGCTGGCCGGTGAGTTCGTAATAGCGGGCGGCGGCGATCACCTGCGGAATGTGCGTGTTGACGTGCAGGCCCTTGAGTTCGTCGCGGTGGGCGGCCAACGGATCGAAGAATTGTTTCTTGTCGAAGCGCTGTGCGATGTCGAGATACTCTTCTTTGCCGGTCACGGCATAGAGGTTGCACAGGACTTCGCCCATGCCTCCGAATTCAGTGCCGAGCACGCGCTGCATGTGCTCGTAGCTGACCGGGTAGGTGTAGAGATCGACCCATGCGGCCATTTTCTGCACCATGTCGAGAGCCTGCTCGTTTCCGCAATACACACACATATCGAGCAGCCCGGCCATGATTTTGTGCAGTGTGTAGAAAGGAGCCCAGACCTGTTGTCGCTCGCGCAGGCGATCGAAAAATTCCACCGGGAAAGCGCTGAGATAGCCGCTCTTCATGGCGGCCTGGCATTTGCCGAGCTCGGTGACGACGGCGTTCGCATTTTTCTTAAGGTCTTCATCTCCGCACGACGCGAACATGAGGGCGCAGGCCGAAAGATAGTGTCCGCCGGCGTAGTGCCCGCGAAGTTCGCAGTCGGGCTTCTCCCAGCCGCCGAGAGGTTCAGCGGAAGAAGAAAGGCCAGCGTTCAGGCGGAACGTGTGCAGAAGACGGTCGGGAGGAAGCGAGCGCAGGAATTGGCGATCGGCTTCCATGGCGACTTTGCAGGGGCCCTCGCCTAGATGCACTTGGTTCACGGGGAACGGCAGGGCTCTCCAGGAAATTTTTTCGCGGGTAGTGGGCTTGCCGTTTTTCTGCACAGTGTTCACAACCGGGTCTTGCAAAGAGGCGGCCTTCACCACCGCTGGCAATAGCGAGGATCCTGCGACCGCGGCACTTGCGGATAAGAAGTGCCTGCGAGACCAGTGTGCGGATTCAACCATGTCTACCTCCCGTCGGGCGGCTCAAGTGCAGCGGCAATGGATATTGTCTACACTAATCGTCGAATTGGCGAGGTCTTTACCACGAAGGGCACGAAGTTACACGAAGGAAACCTTCAATCCGCCTGAGGCTCAATGAGCGGCGCACAGTATGACGTGGTGATCGTGGGTGCCGGTATTGTTGGCGCGGCTTGCGCGGATGAGTTTGCGCGCCGGGGGATGCGGGTTGTAGTGCTCGATCGGGACGTGGTCGGAAGCGTGGCGACTGCGGCTGGCATGGGGCACATCGTCGTGATGGACGACTCCGAGGCGCAATTCGCGCTGACGCGCTATTCGCAGCAGCTTTGGCAGGCGCTGCGGCCGGAGTTACCGGACGACGTCGAGTATGAACAGTGCGGGACGATCTGGGTTGCGGCCGATGAAGAGGAAATGGCCGAGGTGCGGCGCAAGCACGAGTATTACGGCACGCGAGGGGTTCCGACTAAGGTGCTTGATGCGGCGGCATTGAAGAAGTTGGAGCCGAATTTGCGCGACGGCATGGCGGGAGGCTTGCTCGTGCCGGAGGATGGGGTTTTGTATCCGCCGTGCGCGGCTCGCTTCTTGATTGAGCGAGCGCAGAAGCATGGAGCCGAGATTCGCGTCGGGATTTCGGTGCAGCGAATGGGCGCGCGCTGCGTGGCTTTGTCGGATAGCCGCGAGATCGCAGGCGACAGGATCGTGAATGCCGGTGGGGCTTGGGCATCGGAACTCACGCCGGGAGTTGAAATCAGGAAGCGTAAAGGACACCTGGTGATCACGGACCGGTATCCTGGATTTCTGCGGCATCAGTTAGTGGAACTCGGATATTTGAAGAGCGCGCATTCGGTAACGAGCGACTCGGTGGCGTTCAATGTGCAGCCGCGGCGTACAGGACAGATTCTGATCGGGTCTTCGCGGCAGTACGGAGCGGAACATAAGGAAGTGGATCATGAAATTTTGCGGCGCATGCTGCAGCGCGCTCAGGAATACATGCCCGGGCTCGGTTCTCTATCGGCGGTGCGGACCTGGACCGGGTTTCGTGCAGCGACGCCGGACAAGCTGCCACTGATCGGTCTCTGGCCGGCAGATGAGTCTTTGTTTTTGGCAACTGGACACGAAGGATTGGGAATCACGACTTCGCTGGCGACGGCAAGAATTCTTGTGGATCAGATCACTGGCGCGAAGCCGGAGATTCCGATCGATCCGTATTTGCCGGTGCGGATGCACACGGAAGTGATGAGAACGATTTCAGAATGAAGATTGAAGATTGCAGATTTCAGAATGAAGCTTGAAATGCGGGATTCTGAAATCTGCAATCTGAAATCAGCAATCTGCAATGCCTGACGGGATCACATTGACGGTGAACGGCGCGCCGATTTCGGTTCGTCCGGGAACGAGTGTTGCAGCCGCGATGGCCATGGCTGGACAGATATGCCGCACGTCTGCGACTGGCGAACCGCGCGGGCCGCTGTGCGGGATGGGCGTTTGCTTCGAATGCCGCGCGGTGGTGAATGGAAAAGCTCATTGCCGAAGTTGTCAGATTGTGTGCGAGCCGGGGATGGAGGTTAGGACCGATGAGTAGTTCCAATCAACGGTTCGATGTGTTGGTGATCGGTGGTGGACCGGCGGGCATGGCGGCGGCCGCGCGGGCGGCGGAGTCCGGTGCGCAGGTTGGGATCGTGGACGACAATCTGGCGCTGGGCGGACAGATCTGGCGCGGAGGAGAACACGACGAGCACTTGGCGGAAGCTGTCCCATGGCGCGAGCGACTGCTGCACGCAGGAGTTTCCGTGCTCTGCGGGATGAGAGTCTTTCACCAGCCACAAGCGGGAGTGCTGTTGGCCGAGGGAAACGAAGACGTGTCGGAACTTCGATACCGGAAGCTGATCCTGGCGACCGGGGCACGGGAGCGATTCTTGCCGTTTCCTGGGTGGACGCTGCCCAATGTGATGGGCGCCGGCGGATTGCAGGCGATGGTCAAGTCTGGGTTGCTGGTTCGCGGCAAACGCGTCGTCGTAGCCGGGTCGGGGCCGCTGTTGCTCGCGGTCGCGGCGTATCTTCGCGAGCAGGGCGCGGAAATCCTGCTAGTCTGCGAGCAGGCTTCGTGGGGTAGCCTGACAAAGTTCGCTGCGGCTTTGACCGGATTTCAGGAAAAGATTTGGCAAGCCTTCACGTTGAGAAAAAAACTTCCAGGGGTGCGCTTCGCGGCAAACTGCTGGCCGATCGCCGCTTTGGGAGAAGGAAAACTGGAGTCCGTC
>DASTCU010000054.1:0-32238 GCA_035710825.1 Candidatus Sulfotelmatobacter sp. | reverse complement strand
TTTTGTCCGTCGTAGGCTATGCCGGCGGGCGAATTTCCTGCTTGAAAATTGCCCAGCCATGCGCCGTCGCTGGCTCGAAGTTTCGTTACCGTGCCCCCGCTGAAGTTCGTGATCCACATGCTGCTCCCGTCAAACGCCGCTTGACCGGGGCCTTTTCCAACCGCGAAGGTCGCCGCCTGGTTCGACCGATACCAACGCAGAATGGCCACTTGGTTGGGATTCGTGGTTGATATGGCGATCCCTTGCGCGGATGTCGCACCCGTAGAGTCCGCAGAAGGTTGCTGGCCGAACACGAATGAAGAGAGAAACAGAAGATAAACAGCGAAAAAACCTTTAGGTGAAGAAGACTTCAAAATGGTTAGCACGCTTGACCCCTTTTAACACATGAGATAGTTGATTAATCTTTTTACGAACGCCGTGGATTCCTGGCCAGGTGGCCCCCAATGGGCCATTTGGACAAAATGCCGCAGTCATGGCCTTTCCTTGGACGCAATCGCTTCTCAACGTCGGCAGGGGATGGAGCCGATCCTTGCGATGCACTAAAATAGCGCCACGGGGTTGTCAAGTTGTCACGGAAGTGTAAATCCAAAAACACTCTGGTCGGATGACGGTCGCCCCAATCGCCTCAGTTGCCGAGGCGTCGTCGACCTGGGTGCCTACGAATAGCAGTACGCCAAAAACTAGGCGGTCGTAGCCCAGGCGTGATTTTGCTGACATTCCCTTTCACAGAACTCGCCGCATGACCGCTCCCTATCAAGCTGCCTCTGCGAGCACCTTGCGTTACAGCAACCCTCCACATCGGCTACGTGATTCTCCCGATACAACCATCAATTTAGGTCTTTTACCTTGTCTGCGATAACCAGCGTTTGGCTGAGGAGCGCACCCCCATGGCATGCAACTCGCTACGGATTGACGCAGGCGATGGTTCTCCCGTAATGGAGTACCGGATTGAGAACGGTCACGTAGAAAATCGCATTTTGTTCTCTCCCGAAGAAACCACTCAAAGTGACTGGCAGTCCGTCTCACCCGAGGAATTGAGTGAGCACGTCATGTCTGGAACCATCCTCTCGCTCTGGCTCCGGCGCCGCATGGGAATCTTCCCTCTCGTTCGTGCCTGCCATTCCGACGCCTCATCCTCGGACTACGCAGACGCACCGACTCTTCTGATGGAAGCCGACGGCAACTCGCTCCTCTCCGAAAACAGATAGCAGTCACGGCCGCCGGTTGGCCCGGCTTTTGATCTCATTGACACCACCAGCACTGGTTCATCATCGAATAGATTGCGTTGCCGGACGGGTGGCCAGGGCTTCCGGGTTTGTTTTTCTCTTTCCCGATCTGAAACTGCGGGTGCCCCGTCCTTGCGTTTTGCAAGGGCGGGTACGATGCCGGGAAGCCGGACCGGTGCGGGTGAATGTGGGTGTGGACGCAGATTTCGTGTCGCAATCGGGTTGCTTGAAAGTGTCTCGTAGGAAAATCTCACGCAGTCGGCGGCATCGCTACCCGCCCTTCGCAAAGAGCGCGAAGAGCGGGGCACCCCACTTGATTGCTCGTATCTGCGAAATCAAAAGCCCGAGCCACCCAGCCAATTGCGGCACATTTACTCTCTCAAGGATAGGGATGGAATTCCGTGCGCGCGGTGACCGGGCAAGGTGATGAGAAGCACGGGGGGGAACTGTTGGAAAGAGGGAATATTCCGGAATACTGACACTTTGCAAATATCGCAATGGATAGGCCGTCCGCGCCAATCCAACGCGACTATGCACCTACGGGAAGACGTACAGCCAGATTTTCCCACATTGACGCACAGCTTCGGCCCCGCATAGGATCCCATTCACGGAGTGACATATGAATGATGGTACTGGACTGGCGACCGATGCCATAGGAGCGCTTCGCAAACTTCAGCAGTTTCACTTGAGGAGCGCTGAGGAATTGGAGCGGGCGATATTTCGTATTCGCACCGGTTCGTGCGCCGAAAATCAAATTACAGACATTGAACATAAATACCAGGGAAGTGACCGGAAGAGCGCCCTGAGGATGTATTTCAAAGATCGTAGAGGTCGCCGTATCCCCGTTGAAGAGGTAGCCAAGGACTTTTTACGCTTCAAGGTAGACCAAGGCGAACCATATGGACAGGAACCTCCCCTAAAAACGATGATTCATAACCTAAAGAAAATCGTGAAAGCGCAATCGCAGCAGAAACGGGAGCCAAAGATCGTGGAGTTTGACCCTATGTCGTGGGAATTGTGGGCGGCGGACACGATTGACGACCCGACAAAACCTAAAAAGTGGGCGTATCGCAAAAAGAGGGAGTAGTGCTCATTTTGTCGACGCGCGCGCCAAGTCGCCATCTAAGATGTCTTGCTGTCCTTATTCCACTTCGCGTGGAAAATCGGACAGAGGGGACGTGCACCTTTTTCTTCAAGAAATTGGGGTTCAGTCCCCAAGTTCGCCAAGTGAGATGCCCACAGAAGACGAAGTAAAAGAAGACATAAGACAAATTCGCAACGACCTGGATCGGGTCCGGCAGGACATCGACAGCATTAATCGCGTCCAAGTCATATCTAACAGTAGGGGGGGCTGGCCCCGACTTGCTCTGACATGCACTACCACGAAAGCGGCTGCCCCACGCTTCGTGGTTTTCGAAGCGTGGGCATTCGTGCAGCCGACAGCTGACGATTTTCTCAGAGGCGCCTGCACTGCCGCTACTTTTTCCACCGAGCAGCATCCCCTAATGTTCATTCGTCACAGACAGCGCGCTCCCGTTCGTGTTATGCGTCGTCCATGCCGAACCGGCTCCATCGATATTACGGTGCGGGGTACTCGCACTTCATCACTACGAGCTGCTGCCAGCGGTTGCCGTTGCTGGGCCCTGCGGGAATCGCGATCTGTTTCTGCGGGTGCTGGAGCAGGTGCGGCGACGGTATCGCTTTGTGGTTGTGGGATACGTGGTGATGCCCGAGCATGTGGGAAAAATCGGGGACAGACGGGACTGACCCATTTGTTTTCTCCCGCTATGGGAAGCCGAGAGCAATGCGAGCTAGGATCGAACCAGTGGACAAGGTCTTTTTAGAGGAATGTTGTCCTTAGGCCGGATGCCAATGCCACGACCTGGCTTTTTTCCACAGCCTTCCACAGAAATATTCCCCATTCCTGTGACATATGACCTTTACTCATCATCCACAAAAAGCTCACACTAGCTCCGTGCGCGCAAAATCCGCCACCGGCCCGACCCGTTCCGCCGCAATAGTCCCCGCACCGCGCCGCCCAGCAGATGCCGCTAACTCCTTATTTTGCGATATTTTGCCTGTAAGTCATTATTCTGGAAGATTTTGCGGACCTGCCCGCCCGCCTCTTCCTTGTAACCTACATCAATTCAATATTTTAGCGCCACGAGATCCAAAAATTTCGCACGCCACCGCGGCCCAAGGAAGCTCAGCTAACTCCTTATTCCAGAATATTTTACTTCTAAGTCCTTATGATGGAAGATTTTGCAGGGCCGAGTGGGGCTCGTCTCGTCGTAAGCCCAATAAATCGAATATTTTAGCGGAATCGATACCCAAAAAAATATCACCAGTCGCCGAACCCGCCTCCTACTCGTCCGGCTCCGGCGCCGCCCCTGCCTCCCGAACTTCTTTCGGCTGCGTCGCCACAATCGCCTGCCAGTTCAGGAGCGCGTTCCACAGCAGCCGCTGGTCGCCCCGGTTCATGTCCCGGTGCATGGGATTGAAGTTGAACGACACCACATGCCCCGTGCCCACCGGCATGTCCAGAATCGCCGGCCGGCCCACCAGATATTCTTCTCCCCAGGCCTGCCCGCTCACCACCAACGATTTCGCCTCGGCGTCGCCCCACTCCATCACCACGCCGCTGCGGTCTTCCGGGCCATCCAGGCAGGTCGTGCAATACGCCATGCGCAGCCACCGCCGCGGCGTGTTGTACAGCGGAAAATTCTGCCGGAACACCCACGTGTGCGCGGGATATCCGTACGCAATCGGATGGTCCGGCCGGTCGAAGGTGACGCGCACGTGCGCCCCCGGAGTCCGCGTCGCCGCCTGCTGCGACGCCGCCGACGAAGCGCCGCCTCCTCCCGCCGCGCTGCGCGGCACGCCTCCCGATGCCCGCCGCACAAACCGCACCAGCCCGCCTTCGAGCGCCAGCATGCTGCCGCTGCCCAGCGTGACCATCAATCCGCCCTCGTCGATGAAGCGCTGGATCTGCGCCAGTCCCTCGTAGCCGATTCCTCCCGTGATGTCGTCCGACTCCGCGGGCGTGCCGAAACTCGGCGTCTGCGCCGTCTTCTTGAACGGCATCGGCGACCACCGCTTGGGCAAGCCTTCAATCTGCTCGGCCAGTTCGAGGTCGACGTGGCCATATAGAAGGACGTCGATCTTCGACCGCAGATTGCCCGCGCGAATATCTTCATCGCGCAAGTAGGTGTAGGGAACTTTGCGCTGATCGAGCGAGTACCGGATCCATCCGATCGAATCGGTGTCGGCCCACGGAACCCACACGCCGATGCGCGGTGCCTTCGCCGCGTGATGCGGCACATTCGGCGCGCTCGCAACCTGCGTGAAGTCGAGCTCAAGTTCCGCCGCGGCCGACGTGATGGCGTCGCGCAATCCCGGCTGATCGGCCACGATCCACGAGCCCGCGGGAAACTTCGCGCCGTCCGCGTCGAACTCGCGCTCGGCGATCTGAATTTCAAAATTCGCCAGCCGGTAACGCGCCGCCAGCAAAGATTCCTGGCCGCTGTCTTTCAGCAGGTAAACCGCCCCGGCGCCGCTCACGCGTCCCGCGACGCGCGGCGCCTCGGTCAGCGGCGTCAGCGCAGCGTCTCGAATCGAAGCATCCGCGGTGGCCAGCGCCTCGAGATGGTAGTTGGCCGGAAGTTCCCACGACACGTCGTCGTAAGGGGGCTCTCCGTCCTTCGGATAGTGCTGCGGCGTCAGCAAATCGACCGCGTAGTTGCGGTACGGCTGATCGAGGCGCACCACAAACGTTCCCGCCGGAAAGTTTCCGTCCTTCAGCTGAATCGGATTCTGCGCCCGCGCAACTTCGATGTGCTGGTTCATCAACCGCCCGACCATCTGCGCCACCCGCGCCGGATCTCCCTGGTCCTGCGGAATCAGAAACGCAAACGGCGGCTGCGTCAGCCCTTTCTGCCACGAGTCCCACGACTTCTGATAAAAGTTGCGCAGCATCTGTTTCGCGTGCGTGGCCGCGTCGTCGAGCGCGATCAACGCTCCGGTCTCCTGATAGTTCAGGTTGTCGCGCGCCGACCACGTCACCTCGCTCGGTGCAGGCAGCGGCCGGTACCATTCCATCGTCGTCGCGCCCGGAGAAATCGCCCGCTTCTCGGTTTCCGCGCTGCCGTTGCCAAAGGTCTCGTAGCCGCGCCCGATAGCGTTGTGGTTCATCGCCACCGAGTCGAGATAAAGGTGCGCGAACGCCTCGCCGAAATTCCACGTCGAGACCCCGGGCATGCCCATCGCGGTCATGGCTTCGACTTCGTGCATGCTCATCTGCAGAAATTCGGTGTAGGTGATGGGATCGATGTTCGGGTTGTAGGGACCGGTGCCGTTCCAGGTCATCATCAGCGGCGAGCCCTCGTGCAGATCGTGCACGACCGTCGGATGCCACTCGTGAAACATCCTGTGCACGGCCTTGGTGGTCTCGTGCGTCTGCTGGTGCGTGTCGCGGTTGATGTCGACGAAGGTGTACTTCGACCAGTAGGGCGGCGACTGCCGCGGCAGCGTGTTGCGGTCGGTCTTGCCTTTCAGGTAGCGGTAGAACCAGTCCACCATCTTGTCGCGCCCGTCCGGATTCGAAACCGGATTGATCAGCACGACCAGCTGTTCGCGAATTCGCTGGATCATAGGCTGCTCGGAAACCGCCAGCCGGTAGGCGAGTTCCAGCACGGCTTCGGTGGATCCGGTCTCATCCGAGTGGAGCGCCGCGTTGAAGTAGTAGATGGGGCGCGAGGAGGAGATCAGTTTCTCGGCTGCTGCTTTGTCGGTCTTGCGCGGATCGGAAAGCGCGGCGGTCGCGGCCTTCAGGCGATCGAGGTCGCGGATGCCGGCTTCGTCGGCGATCGCCAGCACGATGATGTCGCGTCCTTCCTCGCTGCGGCCAATCGTAAATACGCGAACCCGCGGGCTGGCAGCCGCCAACGCGCGCGCGTAGGCATACGCCTTCTCGGTGCCGGCGAGTTCTCCCGGAGCGCCCATGATTCGCCCCAGAAATTTTTCGGGCGAGGGAACTTTGTCGGATTTCGGGATGTAATTGACCAACGGCGAGACGAAGCGCGGATCGGTAGTCGCGGCGGCGATGGCCTCGGCCGAGCCGGCTTCGGCGACATCCGGGGTTTGGGCTCGGGCTGCGGCTAGCGAGAGTAAGAGCGCACAGACAAACGGGAGTCGGGGCATGGTTATCGGACGATTTCGAGGCGAAAGTTTACCACGCGCAATTCACGTTTCCGCGGTCTCGGCTGCGATTCTAGTCGAGACGGTCGTCGATAACCTTAAACCGCAGAGGGCGCTGAGCACGCCGCAGAGAACGCTGAGAAAGGCCGTGAAGGACACTGAGAAAGGGCTACGAAGGCAGTGCCGGTAAAGTCGGTCTCTCTCAGCGAACTCAGCGGCAGTTCTCAGCGAACTCGGCGGTTAAAAGCTTTACCGTAGACCATTCGCAGAGCGCGCAGAGAAAAATCTGGAGCATTGTATGTCAGGATTTACAGCTTGATTTCGAGACCTTCAGCGGCGGCGCGCACTTTGGGAAAGTAGTTCCGCGCATCGCTAACAACTTTGTCGACGATGGCATCGGTGTGGTCGGGATCGTGATGGTAGAGGATGAGCTCTTTGGCGCCGCTTTCCATGACGATGTTGACGGCCTCGCGCCAGTGGCTGTGTCCCCAGCCGCGGCGGCGCGCGGTGTACTCCTCGGGCAGATACTGCGCATCGTAGATCAGCAGGTCGGCGCCTTCAGCCAGCTTGCGCACCGCCTTGTCGAAGTTTTCGTCGCCGGGTTCGTTATCGGTCGCGTAGACGAGCACCCGGTCTTTTGTTTCGAGACGAAATCCCAGGCAGCCTTGCGGATGGTTGAGCCACGCAGTTTTGATGCGGATGCCGTCTTGCATGTCGAGGCATCCATTTTCGATGTTGCAGAAGTCGCGCCGGGCGCGCATCTGATCGAGGTTCACCGGAAAATATGGCGAAGCCATCTGCTCCGCCATCACTTGCTCAAGACTGGGACTGCGGCTTGATTGGTGGAAGAAGAATTGACTGTTCGGGCTATCGTACAAAGGCCGGAAGAACGGGATGCCCTGAATGTGATCCCAGTGAAAATGCGAGACGAAGACGTGCGCCGCGAATGGCCGGTCGCCGAATTCGCGCTCCAGTTCGCGACCAAGCACGCGGAAGCCGGTGCCGCAGTCGAAGATGTAAATCTGATCTCCAACGCGCACTTCGACGCACGAGGTATTTCCCCCGTAGCGCAGGTTCTCGGCCTGTGGAGTGGGCGTGGAGCCGCGCACGCCCCAAAACTTAACTAGCATAAACTCCGGTGCTGCAGAATCGGGATCGCCGACACAAATCTTCCCGCCACTTTGCTCGCTGCCCAGAAGCGCAACGCGCAAAATTGCTCATAATACGCGGGATAAGACGATTCTAACGATGGCGCAGAGGGCAACAAAGTGACCAAAGTTTCGCAACCAGTGGTCAGTGGCGAGTGGCCAGTGACAGAGATTACCCCTGGGCAGATGCGGACGGCGTTCGACCGAGCACTGAGCACTGACCACTGCCCCCCAAGGTGAAAGCGTCCTCTATAATGACCACTCCGCTCCAAGCCATGTTGCAGCCTGATTTCAAAGAGTTTGCGCGCTTGTCACGACAGTCGACGCTGGTGCCGGTGGTGAAGTCGGTCAGCGCCGACCTGCTCACGCCGGTGTCCGCCTTCCTGGCCATTGCCGAGAACGAGTCGCACGCTTTTCTGTTGGAATCGATCGAGCGCGGCGAGCAGATCGGCCGCTACACGTTTCTCGGGGCACGGCCTTACATGCGGGTGCGAGCCAGCAAGGGCAAGGTGGAGATTGAGCGCGGGCGCCGGCGCGAAGTGGCCGAGGGCAGCATTTTTCAGGTGGTGAAGCGATTGCTGCACGAGCACCGTCCCGCAACGTTTTCGGGATTGCCTCCGTTTACTGCGGGAGCGGTGGGATATTTTTCCTATGATGTCGTCCGTCAATTAGAAAAAATCGGCGATCACGCGAAAGACGATCTGGCGCTGCCCGACGCCGAGTTGATGTTTTTTGACCGGTTGCTGGCGTTCGATCACCTGCGGCATCAGATTCACATCGTGGCTGCAGCGGACGTGTCGCGCGAATCTCCGCGCAACGCGTATGATCGGGCGCTGCGGGACGTTGCCGCGCTGGAACGGAAACTGGCTTCGGGGCTCAGTTCGGCTATGTGGCGCAAGTCTGCGAAGACGAAACCGGGCAAGCTCAAAGTTCACTCGGGCACGCGGCGCGAAGATTTTCTTCGAGGCGTGGAACGCTGCAAAGAATACATCGCGGCGGGCGATATTTTTCAGGTAGTGCTTTCGCAACGTCTCGATTTCGTTCCTGAAGTGGCGCCGTTCGACTTGTATCGCGCCCTGCGGCAGGTGAACCCATCGCCTTATCTGTACTTCCTGCGCAACGGGGAGACCCACATTCTCGGTTCGTCTCCGGAGATGCTGGTGCGGGTGACGGGACAGAAGTTGGAGTACCGGCCAATTGCCGGGACTCATCCTCGCGGGCGCGACGAGGCGGAAGACGCGCGACTCGAACAGCAGATGCGTAACGACGAGAAGGAGCGCGCGGAACATGTGATGCTGGTCGACTTGGGCCGCAACGATCTGGGGCGCGTGAGCGAGTACGGCTCGGTCAAGGTGAAAGATTTGATGTACGTCGAACGCTACTCTCATGTGATGCATCTGGTGTCGGCGCTCGAAGGTAAGCTGCGCAAGGATCTCGACGCTCTGGATGCGTTCGCCGCCTGCTTCCCGGCGGGAACTTTGAGCGGTGCGCCGAAAGTCCGCGCCATGCAAATCATTGAAGAACTCGAGCCCACGCGCCGAGGTATCTATGGAGGATCGGTGCTGTACGCGGACTTCGCCGGGAACCTGGATTCCTGCATCGGCATCCGCACCATGCTGATGCGGGGGAAAAAGGCATTTCTGCAAGCGGGCGCGGGCATTGTCGCGGATTCGAATCCGGCAACCGAATTTCAGGAATCGATGAATAAGGCCCAGGCGTTGTTACGGGCGGTGGAGATGGCGAGGAGCAGTGGTCAGTGATCAGTGGTCAGTGAGCAGTGGTGAGTGGGCAGTGCGCAGCCATCAGACACATTGGTAGCCATGCCCTACCGATGGAGTGGAAGGGACGTAATGAGTCCGTTCAAAACGCGGCCAACCTCCCTTGATTGATTTAGCAATTCTTTTGCATCATCTGGTTGTAGATATCCCAAGTCTTGCGCAATCAAAATTTGCGTTTCGACTTCCAGCAACGAACCCCGTGCGTGACCCAGAAACTGCTTAAACTCGCCGGTCGAAAGTCGGCCCTGCCCCTCTGCGATATTGCTAGGGACTGAAACCGCAGCACGTCGCAACTGTGCGGTGAGCCCATAAATTTCTGCCTTGGGAAACACCTGGGTGCAACGGTAAATGTGGGACACCAAAGACATCGATTTCTGCCAGGCGACCAAGTCGCGATAGGAACGTACGGTAAGCATGCTCACACATTGCATGCCGGAATTGTCGCCTCTCACCAGCACGGCATTTGTGATGAATGTCACAACTGCAATTCGTTCGAGCCAAATTGGGAATCTTCGGTGGAGTTTGGGTTGGCGACTGACCACTGACCACTGATCACTGACCACTGACCACTGACCACTAACCACTGACCACTGACCACTGACCACTGATCACTGATCACTGATCCCCGATCGTCAGGAAGTTGGCAACTAACTTCTTGCCAGCATCCGTCAGCACGCTTTCTGGGTGGAACTGCACGCCTTCTACGGGGTAGCGGCGATGGCGCAGGCCCATGATGGTGCGGGTGCCGTCTTTTTCTCTGGTCCAGGCGCTGACTTCTAATTCGTCTGGCAGATTTCTTTCTTCGACGATGAGAGAGTGGTAGCGAGTGGCTGTCATGGGCATGGGAAGCCCCTGAAACACGGTCTTGTTGTCATGCATGACAGGGCTGGTCTTGCCGTGCATAAGATGCGGGGCACGCACCACGCGTCCGCCAAACGCTTCGCCGATCGCCTGATGCCCGAGGCAGACACCGAGAACGGGAGTCTTTCCCGCGAAGTGACGAATGAGTTCGATGCTGATGCCTGCTTCATGGGGCGTGCAGGGGCCGGGAGAGACCACGATCCGCTCGGGCCGCATCGCTTCGACTTCTTTTACTGTGACCTGATCATTGCGGCGAACTTCCACCTGCGCGCCCAGTTCGCCGAGATACTGGACCAGGTTATAAGTGAAGGAATCGTAGTTATCGAGAACGAAAACCAATCGTATGGCTCCTGGTACTCAGCTTACACCAGCGGGCAGGGGTCAGGGGCCAGGGGCTAGGCAGCAGTGGTCAGTGATCAGTGATCAGTGGTCAGTGGCCGCTGATAGAAGACTCACGATGCAATCGTTGATCACATCGCTGAAGACCTATCAGCAATCAGCGATCGCTAACACTAACGACTGATCACTGATCACTGATCACTGGCCACTAACTCTAGACGTTTCACCCACGAACGGGCTACCTTCCTCCCCGACGGTGGTATTGACCCTAGAGCGCGCAGCGGCGCATCCTCTTTATTGTTCACGCCACTTTAATGTGCCACTCGGAGGAGGAATGGTTGAGCCCCAGAATGAAAAAAGGGCTGCACGTCGATTTGCGCTTCGCGTTCCGGTCACTGTAGAGCGTAAGGTTACCTCGCCGAATTCTCAAAGCGAGCCCGCCCAGATTCGAGATGTGAGCGCGCGTGGGATCTGCTTTTATGTGGATTCGGCGATCGCACAGGGCTCGCCGATCGGATTTACGCTAACTCTGCCACCTGAAATCACGCTCACGGAGAGCATCCGGGTGCAATGCAAAGGACGCGTCGTGCGGGTCGAAGACGCCCGCAGCGATGGTAAAGTCACGGTGGCCGCCGTGATTGACGAATACGAATTTCTGCCCGAAGCCTGAAGCCCCGTTCGGAATTTGAAACAAATCAATCCACCTTGTTGCGCCCGGGTGCAATGCGGGTAAGATTCCCGCGTTTTGCATTGAGGGCTTCGCAAAAGCGAAGCGGCATGGGAGGTTGATGGATGCAGCCCACGCGCAGAATTACTCGCACGACTGCTAAGCGCCGAGAAAGCAAACCTGCAGGTCACATTCTTTTTGCAACGATCGTTTTTCTCTTCTTCAGCGGCATGTTCTGCCAGGCCCAGAAGAAAAGCACGCAAGCGGCCGCAGCACCCAGGGCCCCCGTGTCGGCAAAGGTACCAGGCACATCCAGCAAACCCACACTGGCAGCGAATACGCCCCCTGCTGCTCGGGAACCCGCTAAAGAACCAAGTCCGGACCATAGTCCCTGCGGAGTTGTGAAGAAGAGGGACGACATGTCTTTCGGCACAACTATATACGCCACATTTGATGACGAAATTGTGGTGGAAGTGCAAGACCTGAAACAATGCCTCGCTGAGAAGAAACTGCAGAAGAATGGCACCTCGCTGCGGTTAATGATCGATGGGAAAACCTTGAAACACGTGGTGCAGGTTCCGAACGTGGATGAGAGTTATGTGAAGTTCTTCTTCCATATGGACAGCCACAGCGCTTCCGATAACACCGAGCGTGAGAACTGGGCTGAGATCGTACGCGCCACCCGCCAGTCCCAAGGAACCGGCGTTTCGCTGACGCTGACGGATCCCGACACCGGTGACGTATTTCCTTCAGACCTGCGGATCGTGCTGAACTTTTATCCACTGTATACGAAGTGGGTGTTGGTGGGGATGATTACCGTGCTGCTGGTGATGCTTGTGCTGGGAGCAAAGTCGAATTTGCTGAGGGATAATCCCAATCCGGACAGCAGCGCCCGCGGCAAGCTTCCGGTCAGCCTGGGACGCGTGCAGATGGCGTGGTGGTTCTATCTGGTGGTCGCCGGGTATCTCTACATCTGGCTGATCACCGGGAACTCTTATACGCCGACCGGGTCCGTTCTGGCGTTGATTGGAATTAGCGGTGCTACGGGACTGACGAGCGCGGTGGTGGATCGCACGAAGAGCAGAGATGCGGTAGCAAAGCGCTCGGATCTGGTGGTGCAGCAGTCAGTTTTACAATCGCGGATCGCGGATATAGAAAAAGCGAATCCTGCCGCCGGTACTGATCTGGCCAAGGAATTATCTTCGAAGAAGGACGACTTGGCAAAGGTCAATGCTCAATTGGGGTTGACTCCGGTTCCCACGGTGAGCAGCAGCAAGGGTTGGCTCACAGATCTATTCTGCGACGGCGATGGAGTCAGCTTCCATCGCTTTCAGATGATCGTCTGGTCGATTGTGCTGGGGGTTGTTTTTATCCAGGCCGTGCACCGGCAACTCGCGATGCCCGATTTCGATCCGACTCTGCTCGGCTTGATGGGGCTTAGTTCCGGAACTTATGTGGGATTTAAGTTTCCGGAGAAGCAGAAATAGATCGGGATAGTACAGGGATAAACTCCGCTTACCTGTGATTCTCGACTGGTGGTATGGTTTGTTTAATCGTGTCGAGGCGGTTTCAGGGAGGCAGGGTCGTGCGGTTTGCGCTCAGGATAGCCGGGTTCGCGGTGGCAGTGTTTCTGGTTCCTGCGGCTGCGCAGAACTTTGGTCCTCCGCGGGCGATCAAGAGCGTTCGCATCGTGCATGAGAAGGGCGTGCCGGCGGTGGAGATTCTCTCCAGCGGCTCGGTCATTCCCGAGATTCAGACGCTGGACTCGCCGCCGCGGCTGGTGATTGATCTGCCTAACTCGCGCCTGGGGCTGATTCAGAAACGCATCGAAATCCAGAAAGAAAATATTCTCGCCATCCGGGTCAACCAGTTTCGCAATAATCCGCCGGTGACCCGCATCGTGCTCGACTTGCTGGCGCCCTACGGGCATTCCTGGGATGGAGGGGGCGGCCGGCTGATGGTGCGTCTCAAGCCGCCCGAAGACGTGAACGCGAGCAAGAAACCCTTCGATCCGGAGACCGCGACCGGTTTTTCGCTGACCAAGGATGCTTCGGTGGTTCCGGTGACGGCAGGCTCGAGTTCCATGGCGATGTCGGGCAGCCGCATCGGCGCGGGGTCTTCGGTGACCGCAGGTTCGGACACGACGGTTCTGCATCTTCCAGGCGGAGGTGAGGTGCGGGTTTGTCCGGGCACGACGGTTTCGGTGACGCCCTCGCAGAGCAAGCGTGACCTGATGTTCGGGATGAGCACGGGCGCGATCGAGACTCACTACTCGCTGGCGGCCTCAGCCGATGCGGTATTGACTCCCGACTTCCGCATCATGTTTGCCGGGCCGGGAGAGTTTCACTATGCGATCAGCGCGGACTCGCACGGGAATACTTGCGTAAGGGCGCTGAAGGGGAACACATCATCGGCCGTAGTCTCGGAGTTGATGGGGGACCGTATCTATCAGGTGAAGCCGAACGAGCAGGCGGTGTTCCACTTGGGGCAGATCAACAAGGTGGATACGGATGTTCCGCTGGAGTGCGGATGTCCTCCGCCGGTGCCGGTGCTGCGAACCAGCAATCCTGCGGTGCAGACGGTGCCTGACTCGGAGCTGCCGTCGAAAGTGCGCGTGGGTGCGAGCGAGACCGCAGCAGCTTCCGCTAACGGCACGGAGGAGACTCGTCTGACGAACGGGCCGGAGACGGCGCCTTTGCCGGCTGCGCAGCCGAATGACGTGCAGGTTCAGGTGGACGCGCCATTTGTCTTCAATGCCAAGAATCGTGCCGCGGTCGCTCTGCCCGCGCCGGTTGAGGCGACGCGGGAGCTACCGTTGGACGATTCGCCGGAGCGGCAGGTGCATCTGGACGCGATCGTGCAGTCGCCTCCGCCGGAAAAGGCGAAAACAGAGCATCGTGGATTCTTTGGCCGAGTCAAGGGATTCTTCTCCGCTATCTTCCGTTGACGGATAAATCGCGTTCGCAGTTAATCTGATTGTGTCGGCGGCCTGACACGAGTTATACAATCGTTTCGCCATCGAGGTGCCGCCATGCCAAAAGGACTTGTCACAAGCATCCTGGTCCTTTTACTTGCCTCCACTGCTGTCGCCGGAAAAAAGAAGTCGGAACCCGATCCCGTTATGACCGATGTAACGGCGCGCGGACGGGCGCTCTATGAATACGATCAAGCTGCGTGGTACGCCACCGACGCCGTGCAAGCCATGCACCCGCCCGATCAGTCGGTTGGACGTTACCTCGCACTCAAGTCAGACAAGGGATGGACGGTTGCTTTTGGTCATCTCAATGATCAGCGCGACAGATTTCTAATCGGATATGAAGCCACTCAAGGCGCAACTCTTCAGGAGTTCACAGTGAAGAAACTTGATCCGGCACAGGAAGACATAACGTTCTATCTGGCAGCTGCCAAGGCTTTCGACAGCGCCCTCCATGACTTTCAGGGCCAAAAGCGACCGTACAACGTGGCGATTCTCCCAGCACCAGGTGAGCAGCTTTACGTTTATGTCATTCCGGCTCAGACGAAAACGGGGATTTACCCACTCGGAGGGGATGTGCGCTATCTAATAACGGCGGACGGCGGAACCATCGTCGAGAAACGCCAACTACACAAGAGCATTATGGAAAACAACCCAAGCTCGGTACCCAAGGGCGCCACTCCTGCATGGGGTTATCACACGCATGTTTTGAGCGATGTTCCCGAAGACACCGATGTCTTCTACGTCTTAAGTAGAAAACCATCCATGCCTGAGGCGATTGGCACATTGAACAAGAAACTATACGAGGTTAGCTCGGACGGAACGATCCGCGAAGGCAAGCTGTAAGGCTTCGGCTCTCTTGCGTTGTGGGTTACAACAGACCAACTCACGGCAACAGGTCAGGGGTTTCCCAACCCCTGGCCCATAGCCCTTGAGCTCTAGCTCTTGCGGATCGCCTTGCGCAGCGGCTCTGTTCGGTCGCGCAGTTCCTCGGCGAGATCGACGCCGCGGCTGGCTACGTCGCGGACTTTATCGCTGACTTCGCGCACGCGGTCCTTGGCCTCGTCCGCCCAGTCGCCGAAGTTTTCTTTGGCGTCTTCGTATCCGCGTTGCAGATCGCGGCGCATCTGCTTGCCCGTCTTAGGCGCGAGTAAAAGTCCAGCCAAAGCTCCGGCACCCAGCCCAATCAGTAGAAAAGTGATCGCGGTACCGATGTTGCTGCCCTGCGAAGATTCATAACGTCCACTGCTCATGATGAAGACCTCATTTTTCCGCCCGTAAAGACTCGGGCATATTCGCCGAAACTCCTCAATATCCCACTATTCTAGTCCTACGGTTGCAAGCCGGAGGATGCAATCTGAAACCTGTTGTGCCGCTCGGTGTACGATGAGTTCGGACGAGGGAAGGTTTCTTTTCCGGCGTAGCTGAGTGTAAAATAAGATTTTCGCCCTGAATTGGCGGCGGAACTAGTGGCTTGCCCGCCTTCCGCCGGTCAGAACCAATCGTACTAAGGAGAGTTTTTCAAGCGATGTCGATCCCTGCCACCCAGCTTCGTCCTGGCATGATCATTAAGCACAACAATGATCTGCACTCCGTGTTCAGCGTGGAACACCGCACCCCCGGCAACCTGCGCGCCTTCATCCAAGCCAAGCTGCGTAACCTGCGCACCGGAGCCATGTTCGAGCACCGCTTCCGCTCGCCCGATCCCATCGAGAAGATCAACGTCGATGAAGTTGAAATGCAGTTCCTTTACGCCGATGGCGACAGCTACTACTTCATGGACACGACCAACTACGAGCAGACGCACCTGACCAAGGAGATTCTGGGCGATGCCGTCGAATACCTCATTCCCAACCTTGAAATCAAGGTCGAGTTTTTCGACGGAAAGGCGGTCGGCATCGAACTGCCCCAGACGGTGATTCTGACCGTGGTCGAAACCGAGCCGGGATTGAAGAGTGCCACCGCTTCCAGCGTGACCAAAGCTGCGAAGACCGAGACTGGCCTGGTCGTGCAGGTGCCGCCGTTCATCAACGAAGGCGAGAAGATCAAGGTGGACACGTCGGAAGGCGCGTACCTGTCGAGAGCGTAAATCGATTGAGGATTGTTGATTGATGATTGTTGATTGAAAAGCTCGTAGCGCGGACGTTGTTGGTTTCAATCGACAATCAAAAATCAACAATCAGCGATTCTTTCCTGAAAGCATGACTTCCGCTGAAAACGCGCCCCTGGCTCGCCGCTTCCTGGTTCGCGGCCGCGTGCAGGGGGTCGGGTTTCGCTGGTTCGTGGAGCGCGAGGCCCACATTCTCGGCATCGCGGGCTGGGTGCGGAACAATCACGATGGCAGCGTGGAAGTGCTGGCGCAGGGAACGCGGGATCAGCTTTCGGGGTTGCACTCGCGTTTGCGCGAAGGCCCTCGCGCGGCTCGCGTGGATGCCGTGGAGGTCTCCGAAGCCAACCCGGTTGCCGAGCTGAGTTCATTTCGCATTGAAGGAGCGTGGTAATGTCCCCTACTTCGTCGTCGGTCTCGGCGTTGGATACCGAACACCTGAAAAAACTCATTCGTGAAGTCCCGGACTTTCCGAAGAAGGGAATTCTCTTCTACGACATCACCACTCTGCTGAAGGACAAGACCGGACTCGCCACGCTCATCGACAAGCTCTCCGAGCACTATATTTCGCAGGATGTCGATCTGGTGCTGGGCATGGAAGCGCGCGGGTTCATCTTCGCGCCGGCGCTGGCCTACCGTTTGAACGCCGGATTTATCCCGGTGCGCAAACCCGGCAAGCTTCCGGCGGAGTGCGTTAAGTATGACTACGCGCTCGAGTACGGCTCCAACACCCTCGAGATTCACAAAGACGCGATCCAGAAAGGCCAGCGCGTGCTGATCGTAGACGATCTGCTGGCGACGGGAGGGACGGCGGAGGCCACGGCGAAGCTGGCGGAATCTTTGGGCGCCAAGATTGCCGGCCTGGGATTTGTGGTGGAACTCGAGTTCCTGAAGGGGCGCGACCGGCTCAAGAATTACGATGTGATGTCTCTGCTGAAATACGACAAGTAAGTCTCGGAGGCTAGATGCCATCGTCGGCCATCGCGGCGCGGATTCTAATCTTCACATTGCTTGCGGTTGGATATCGTTCGGCAGGTGAAGCCGACAAGCGACAGCATGCGACGGAACTCTTAACGCAGGCCAAATCCCAGCAAGCCATTCGTGCCGAAGGCTCCAAGCCCTTTCATCTCTATTTGCGTATTCACGCCGAGCGCATCGTAGCCAAACCGATCGATGGAACCTATGAGGAAGTGTGGCTCAGCCCCGACAACAGGCGTCACGAAATTGTGTTTCCCGGTTTCAGGCAGGTCGTCGCCGGAGATGAAAATGCAGTTTGGGTGACCCGTAATCTGGATTTCAGGCCGCGAGTGGAATACTTGATTACGGAGGCCATCGAAAGATTCGTTCACCCCGAATTATCTTCGAAGGAAAAGATTGTCTCGCTGCATGAGAAGAAAAAGAAGAGCATCGCTGTGCAATGCGCGGAGTTGGGTGGCGCAGGTGCACCAAATCGCGAGTTGTGCTTTGACTCATCCGGCGCCCTTTTCAGCGACGAAACAATGGATCAACGCTTCGAGTACGCCGATTACCGCAAGTTCGAGGGTAAAATCTTTCCCAGCAGAATCCAGGTGTACGAGTCGGGCGCGGAAGTTCTGAACCTCGCCGCAGACGATCTCAGTCAGCCGCATGATGTTTCACCAAAGCTATTTGAGCACGAGCCGGGGGCGCTCAAGATGGCGCCATGCGAACGGCCATCCACAGATCTGGTAAAGAAAGTTCCGCCTCATTACCCAGAAGATGCCCGGCAGGCTCGCCAGCAGGGGACCGTGATTCTTTATGCTCTCGTGTCGGGGGACGGCCAGATCGAAAAGATCAAAGTACTGGAGGGGCCGGGCCGGAGTCTGGAGCAAGCTGCGGTCGACGCGGTGCAGCAGTGGGTGTACGCTCCCGCGAGGTGCGGCACCGTCGCATTGCCCACGGAGATGGAGCTTCGCGTCAATTTTACGCTGAGCTTCCAGTGATAGTGACAAGACTCGCCAGCATTATTTTCTTTCCGGAGATAGGACAAGTAGAAATGCGAAACGGGACCTGCGCTGGTTGGCGCCCGGTCCCGTTTTCTGTTCGACGCTCTTCGACCCTAAAAACTCTGTTACCGCACCAGGCGCGAGATCAGTACGCCGAGTCCTGTCCAGAAACTCGCGCTGACCACAACCGACAGTGCCAATCCGGAAACTGCGCCCCAGTTGATCTTGCCCTCACGCCCCTCGGGCCGGGAATCGTCCTCGAACCACGATTGGAAGAAGCTGATCTCTGGAGAGTAGCCGGATGGAGTGCTCCAGTGCTCGGGAATCACCCGCATGCGGAGAACGCGTGTGGTGCCTTCGGCCGGAAATTGCAAAACTCTGAAGCTCACGAAGCACCTCCGGATTGCCATCTGCAACTGGCCTGCCAGTCTTAAAACCGTGCCAAACGGCTGAAAATATGAGGCTGATTCGCACCCCAGGGTTGTCAGTTTCTTGTACCGCGTCAAAATCTCCACCCAGCCCGCGAGATTTCGCGCTACAGGTTTCACTTCAATTCCTCGTAAAGGAAAACCCGCTATTTAGGAATTAGTTTCGTACCGCCGGCGAGTCTTCGGCCAGTACCAAGTGCGAGTCAGGGGGGAGATAGCTTTTGCGATGGAACCAGTCCTCCAAGGCGTCCTGGAGTTGACGGAGGGGCACGGCCGAACCGATTTCCATCCGGCCGTCGGAAACCGGCAGCGTATCGTCGAAGACGGTGGCATTGGTGAAGTTGCGCATGGAAAAAGAATCCAGCCACTTCAGAGGGCAGGGAAGACGCTGGCCCTTTTCTTCGTACTCCACGCGAATCTTGCGGGCAAACATAGCTTGATTTAAACACAGGGGCTAGGGATCAGAGATCAGGGGTCAGGATGGACGTGACGTTGTAGGGAGGAATTGTTGATTGTTGATTGTTGAATGAAAATCAAAAGCAACGGGTGCTAGGTTTTCATTCAACAATCAACAATCATCAATCAACAATGATTTATCTCTGCGCCTTCGGTCCCGCGGCCTTCACCTCCGGCGGCACGTCGAAGATTTCGAAGTTCTTGGCGAAGCGGTTGCGCAGATCTTCGGCGGCTTTATCATAGGCAGCTTTGTCGGCCCATGCGTTGCGCGGATTCAAAATTTGCGGCGGAACTCCATGACAGTGCTTGGGGAGGGTGAATCCAAACGTGGGTTCGACCTCGAATTCTTCGCGAATCAATTCACCTTCCACCGCGGCATCGACCATGGCGCGCGTATGGGGAATGCTCATGCGCTTGCCGACTCCGTAGGGTCCACCCTGCCAGCCCGTGTTCACCAGCCAGCATTGCGCATTGTGCTCGCGCAGGCGGCGGCCCAACATCTCGGCATATACCTTGGGACGAAGCGGCAGGAACGGCGAGCCGAAGCAGGTGGAGAAGGTGGCGGAAGGTTCTTTCACGCCCGCCTCGGTACCCGCAACTTTCGCGGTATATCCTGACAGGAAGTGATACATGGCCTGCTCGGGCGTAAGTTTCGAGATGGGCGGCAACACGCCGAATGCGTCGGCGGTGAGGAATACAACATTTTTCGGATGCCCGCCCACGCCCGGGATGACGGCATTTTCGATGAAATCGACAGGATAGGCGGCGCGCGTGTTCTCGGTCTTGCTGTCGTCGTTGTAGTCAGGTATGCGGGTGTGCGGGTCGAGAGTGACATTTTCGAGCACGCAGCCGAAGCGCAGCGCGTTCCAGATTTGCGGCTCATTCTGTTTCGACAGCTTGATGCACTTGGCGTAGCAGCCGCCTTCGAAGTTGAAGACGCCGTTGGCGCTCCATCCGTGCTCGTCGTCGCCGATCAAGTCACGCGAGGGATCGGCCGAGAGCGTCGTCTTGCCTGTGCCGGATAATCCGAAGAACAATGCCGTGACGCCATTGTGGCCAACGTTGGCGGAACAGTGCATGGGAAATACGTTGCGCGGAGGCAACAGGTAGTTCATCACGGAGAAGATCGACTTCTTCATCTCGCCGGCATACGAGGTCCCCCCGATCAGCACCGTACGCCGCATGAAATTCAAGACGATGAAGACTTCGGAGTTCACGCCATCGCGCCGCGGATCGCCTTTGAACTCCGGCGCCGCAATCACGGTGAACTCCGGCTGATGAGTGCGCAATTCCTCCGGTGTCGGGCGAATGAATAATTGCCGCACAAAGAGGTTATGCCAGGCATATTCGTTTACGATGCGCACCGGCAGCCGATAGGCGGGATCGGCGCCGCAGAACAGATCCTGTACGTACAACTCGCGGCCGCGCAGGTGCTCCATCACGCGCGCGTAGAGCGCGTCGAATTTTTCCGGCTCGAAAGGTGCGTTGACCGCACCCCAGTGAACCGTGTGCCCGGTCATCTCGTCTTTGACGATGAACTTATCTTTCGGGGACCGGCCGGTACGATTGGTATAGCCCACGATGGAACCGTTGGCCGCCATCTTCGCTTCATTGCGGCGGATCGAGTGTTCCACCAGCACTCCGGGGGACAAATTGAAGTGGGTGCGGCCTTCACTCAGCAACTCGGCAACGTCGCTGATGTGCACTGTCGTAGCCAATCGGGGCCTCCTGATGAGCGGGGAGAAGAGTTCGTGCTCTAAGCAAAAACGTTCTATTCTGCCTTAAAAACGCGCGCCTTGCCAAGGAACGCAATCACATTTAACTACTTAGTTTAAGCGAAACGTTATTCTTCTACCATGGGCGAAACCATGGAGGACCGTCGCGGGGCATACCTTAATTGTAGAGACGTTGCTGAACGTCTTGGATGCCGATCGCCAGGAGAAATTGCATGCGCTTCGCAGAAGTTTAATTGGCCGCTTTGTAGTCGCAGGCGCTGCGGCAGGGTTCGCAGTACATCAAGCCGTCTTCGCAAAGACGAACATCAATGACGGACTGGCAGAGGACGCAATATTTTTCGCACTCACACTCATGCTCGGGCTGCTCGCATTGCGCGCAGCGGACTTTGCTGGGACCGGTTCCGGTGCTCATAAAGCTAATGTACCCGCCGCCCTGGCAGTTCAGAAAATGACGTTGGTAATTACGTTTCCGCGGGAAAACGCTGCGATACGGCGTGCACGAATTCTCTGTGCCCTATAATTTTAAGCAATGACCTTCCAAAGTCTCCTGGATGGCGCAGAGTTTCTGAGCCAGAGCGGAAACCCGGACGTCAGCGGTGTGGAATACGACTCGCGACGGGTGAAGCCGGGGTGCGCCTTCGTCGCCATGCGCGGGGAAACTTCCGACGGCAACCGCTTTATCGATCAGGCCATTCAGGCGGGAGCGGTGGCCGTCATTACCGATTCGCCCACAGAAAATCCGCGAGAAGGGGTCGCATGGGCGCTGGTGCCTCATGGGCGGCGAGCCCTGGCGCGCGTGAGCGAGAATTTTTACAAGCGCCCGGCGGAGCGGATTGCGATCACCGGAATCACGGGAACGAATGGAAAGAGTACGACCGCATTCTTGATCGAAGCGATTCTTGCAGCGGCTGGGCGGAAGAGCGCGCTGATCGGGACAATTGAGTATCACGTGGCGGGACGCACTTATCCGGCGCCGCACACCACGCCGGAAGCTCTGGAACTGGCGCGCTTGTTCAATGAAGCGCTCGGCCAGGGTACAACCGACGCGGTCATGGAAGTTTCTTCCCACGCTCTGGCGCAGCAGCGCATTTACGGCGTGCCCTTTGACGTCGCGGTGTTTACGAATCTTACCCGCGACCACCTCGACTATCACCAGACGATGGACGAATACTTTGCCGCCAAGAGGGTGCTCTTTGAAGGCTGCGGCACCGATCCGCCGCGAGTGGCGGTGACGAATCTCGACGATGAACATGGCGCGAAGCTGGTCGAATTCAGCCGCAAGCGCAGCTCGATAGTGCTGACTTATGGCTGGGAGCGCGGCGACTTCCATGCGGAAAAGGTGGACATCACTCCGCGCGGAACGCGTTTCGATCTAGTCGCACCCCGCGAGAAGATTGCGGTTTTCTCTGCGCTGATCGGGCGGGTGAACGTGTACAACATCCTGGCTGCGGCGGCGGCCTGCTCCGCGCGCGGCTGCAGTTCGCAGGCAGTCGCCCAGGGCATTGGCTCGCTCACCCATGTGCCGGGAAGATTTCAGCGAGTCGACTGCGGCCAGCCTTTTACGGTTGTGGTCGACTACGCGCACACCGACGATGCCCTGCGAAATCTTACAGCTCTGGCACGCGAGTTCGTCACGCGCAACGGAGGATCGTCGAAAGTGATTACGGCATTCGGCTGCGGCGGCGATCGCGATCGCGCCAAGCGTCCGTTGATGGGCGAGGCTGCTGGGCGGGGCAGCGATTTTGTCGTGCTCACGTCTGACAATCCGCGGAGTGAAGATCCGCGCGCCGTCATCAATGATGCTTTGGTCGGCCTGCAGAAGACAGGCGTGAAGTACAGCGTTGAACCGGACCGCCGCAAAGCCGTCGCGCTGGCGATTGGTGAAGCGCGCCCGGGCGATATCGTGCTGCTGGCCGGCAAAGGACATGAGAAAGTCCAGGTGACGCGCGAAGGATCGCATCCCTTCGATGATGTGGAGGTCGCGCGCGAGGTTCTCAAGGCGAGCGGATTCGAATGCGAGTCCTCCGCCGCAGGGCGACGGGGATGAAACTGAAGATTTCTAAAATTGCGGAGTTCATCTCGGCCGCCGGGAAAACAAGCTCGGCCGCCGATGAGGCGCAAGGTTATTCGATTGACTCCCGATCCCTTAAGCCCGGAGAACTTTTCTTTGCGGTAAAAGGGGAACACCTCGACGGCCACGACTATGTCGAGGCGGCTCTCGAAAAAGGCGCAGGGGCAGCGGTCGTCCGCCGCGATCAATTGCAACGTTATCCGGATAAAAGTCGGCTTCTGCCCGTCAACGACACGCTAGTAGCGCTGCAAACCCTGGCCACGGCCGTGCGCAGACTATGGGGCAAGCCACTGGTGGGCGTCACCGGATCGGCTGGAAAAACCACCACGAAAGAGGCCATCGCGCACGTGCTGGGTTCGCGCTTGCGCGTGCTGAAGTCCGAGGGCAATTTCAACAATCATTTCGGGCTGCCACTGATGTTGCTGAAGCTCGAGCCCGAGCACGATGTTGCGGTGATTGAGATGGGCATGTCGCATGCGGGCGAGATTCGCGCCCTGGCCAAAATTGCGCAGCCCGAGATTGGAGTGGTGACGAATGTTGCTCCGGTTCACCTTGAGTTTTTCGACTCGCTGGCCGGAATCGCGCGCGCGAAGTATGAGCTGATCGAGTCGCTTCCGCCGAGCGGGACGGCCGTGCTCAATGCCGACGATGAATACGTCTCGCAATTCGGCCGCGGCTTCAAAGGCAAGGTGATTACCTACGGCACGGCGGCGACCGCCGATGTCCGCGCGGAAAACGTCCAGTCACGAGGAGCAGAGGGTTCCGAGTTCGAGGTCGTGACTTCAAGCGGCCGCGAGCGTGCGCATCTGCCACTGGTGGGGGAGCACAATGTCCTGAATGCACTCGCCGCTATAGCGGTTGCGCTGGCGCGCGGAATGAAGGTTTTCGAAGCGATCGCGGCGTTGGCTACTTTGGCTCCTGCCGACAAGCGCGGGCAGGTTCTCCAACTGGGTAACATCACGGTGATCAACGATTGCTACAATTCCAATCCGAAGGCGCTGCACGCCATGGTCGACGCACTGGCGGCGATGAAAGCACGACGGCGAATCGTAGTTGCCGGAGAAATGCTTGAACTGGGTCCTGCAGGCGAGGAGATGCATCGCACCGCGGGCCGGCACGTCGCCGAGAAGAAAATTGAAGTCCTGGTGGGAGTGCGCGGGCTGGCCCAGTCAATGGTCGAGGGCGCCCGGGATGCGGGAGGCAGAGGCGAGTTCGTCGCGACGCCCGAAGAAGCCGGCGAGTGGCTGGCCCGCGAAACGCGAGATGGCGACGTGGTACTGCTGAAAGCTTCCCGGGGTGTGAAGCTGGAGAAAGCGCTGGATACATGGAAAGCTCGACGAGACGGCGGTTTCAAAAACACCTAGAAACGAACGATGGCGCGAGTTGCTCATAGCTCATAGCTCATAGCTTGTACTTCGGAGGCTGATTGCTCTATTGGCTGTTGTTCGTCAAACTGCAGCATTATGTCGCGCCCTTCCGTATTTTTCGCTACGTCACCTTCCGCACCGCATTTGCCAGCCTGACTGCCCTGTTTACCGCGCTCATTGTTGGACCGCTTGTCATCGGCCGCCTGCGCGATTTTCAGATCGGACAATACATCCGCGAAGAAGGTCCGAAAGCTCACCAGAAAAAGGCGGGCACGCCTACCATGGGCGGACTGCTGATCGTCATCGCCATTGTCGTCCCGACGCTGCTCTGGGCCGACCTGAGTAACCGTTTCATATGGATCGCGGTCTTCGCGACTTGCGCGTACGCGGCGATTGGATTCACCGACGATTACACCAAGGTCACGCAGCGCCGAAATCTCGGGCTGACCGCGCGGGCAAAATTTGCATTGCAGATTGCGACCGGCATCGTGATCGCCTCCATGCTGATTGCGATGCAGACCTACGGCATGTATTCCACCAAGCTGATCGTGCCGTTTTTTAAACAGTTTCATCCCGATCTGGTGGTCGGAACGCTGGAACGCAATCCGCAGCTGTGGCTGTTAGCATTTCTTCCGTTCATGGTGTTCGTGACGCTGGTCATTACGTTCTCGAGCAATGCGGTAAATCTGACCGACGGACTCGACGGACTTGCGATCGGCTGCACGGTGATCGCGGCCGGCGCTTTGACGGTATTGACCTACGTCAGCGGCCATGCGACCTTCGCGACCTATCTGGAATTGCAGCGCATGCCGCAGATCGCCGAACTGACCATTTTCTGCGGAGCCATGGTCGGCTCCTCCATCGGATTTCTCTGGTACAACGCCCATCCCGCGGAAGTGTTCATGGGCGACGTGGGATCGCTGGCGCTGGGGGGCGCCATCGGCACGGTGGCCGTGATCATCAAGCAGGAACTGCTGCTGCCCTTCATCGGCGGCGTGTTCGTGATCGAGGCCGTGTCGGTGATCCTGCAGGTCGGGTCATACAAGCTGCGCAAGAAGCGCATCTTCAAGATGGCGCCCCTGCATCATCACTTTGAGCTGATGGGCTGGTCGGAATCGAAGATCATCGTGCGCTTCTGGATCGCCTCGCTGATCTTTGCGCTGTTCGCACTGACCACGCTGAAACTAAGATAGATTGACCGCAGAGAGACAGAGAAGAAGTTTGAAGTTTTTTTCTTGATCCGTGTCAATCCGTGTGATCCGTGGCAATGAATTTGTTTTCTCGTGTCTCCGTGACTCTGTGGTGAAATGGTGTCGATGGAATTGAACGGAAAACGCGTGCTGGTGGTCGGCCTCGGCAAGTCCGGCGTCGCCTCGGCTTTGTTCCTGAAGAAACATGGGGCCAAGGTTTCGGTCTCCGACACCAAGAGCGGAGACGAACTCCGCAACGAGATCCCCGTCTTGCTCGACAATGGCATCACGGTCGAGACCGGCGGCCACGGCGACCGCACTTTCCGCGGACAGGATCTGATTGTGGTCAGCCCCGGCGTGCCGGTGGACGCTCCTCCGCTGGTGCAGGCGCGTTCGTTGGGCGAGAGCGTGATCGGCGAAATCGAACTGGCGGCACAATTCTTGCCTGGACCTATCGTCGCCATCACCGGGTCAAACGGCAAGACGACGACCACCACGCTCGCCGGCGAAATCATGACGGCCAGCGGATTCCCCACGCTCGTCGGAGGCAACATCGGCACGCCTGCCATCTCGCTTGCCGAACGTGCAAAAGCGGGGACGGTGATCGTGCTGGAAGTCTCCAGCTTCCAACTGGAAACGATTCAGACTTTCCGTCCGAAAGTTGCGGTCGTGTTGAACGTGACGCCCGACCATCTCGACCGTCACCGGACATTTGAAATCTACACCGACGCGAAGGCGCGCATCTTTGAGAACCAGCAGGGAAGCGATTTTGCTGTACTCAATGCCGACGATCCCACCTGTGTGGCAATGGGTGCCCGGACGAGGGCCCAAGTCTTCTGGTTCAGCCGCCTGAAAGAAGTGCAGCAAGGCGCATGGGTTCGCGACGGCAACATTGCCTTCCGGGACGCTGCGGGACAACGGGAGATTCTGCAGGTTTCTGAGATTCCGCTAAAGGGCGCGCACAATCTGGAGAACGTGCTGGCTGCGGTCTGCGCCGGGGTACTGATGGGATGCGCGCCCGATAAGATTCGGCAGGCCGTACGCGATTTCAAGGCGGTCGAACATCGCTTGGAGTTCGTTGCTTCGATTCGCGGCGTTGATTACTACAACGACTCCAAGGCCACCAACGTGGACGCTACCATCAAAGCGTTGGAATCGTTCCCCTCCAACATCCACCTCATTCTAGGCGGTAAGGACAAGGGCAGCGACTACACCGTCCTCAACGACCTGCTTCGCCAGCGGGTGAAACGCGTGTACACAATCGGCGCTGCGGCGGCCAAGATCGAATCGCAAATTAAGGGCCCAGAATTGGTGCACGCAGAGACGCTGGAAAACGCCATCCGCAAAGCGAGCGCCGCCGCCCAGGCGGGAGACGTGGTGCTACTGGCGCCGGCCTGTGCCAGCTTCGACCAGTTCAAGAATTATGAGCATCGCGGAAAGGTGTTCAAGGGCATTGTCGCCGGTCTGGCAGCAGGCTCTTAGCATCTCTACGACTGCATGTCCGCGGTGTTCTAACCTTGACACCCGCTTCCCCGGCTCCTACCCTTGACTTGATGGAAGTCCGTTTGACTCCTGATCAGGAAGCCTTCGTTCGCCAAGGGATTGCCGCAGGCCGCTTTCAAAACGAGGCGGATGCTGTAGCAGAAGCCCTGGCGCTATGGGAAGAGCGGGAACGCACTCGGGCAGAGATTCTGGCCGCTGTCGATGCGGCAGACGCCTCGCTGGATCGCGGGGAAGGAATCGTCGTCACTGATCAGTCGATGCGCGAGCTGGCTGAAGACGTGAAGCGGCGCGGAAGGATCCGCCTCGAGGCAGAGCGAGCAGACCGCCGCTGATGGCCGTCCTTGTCAGTCCACAAGTCAAAGCCGAATTGGACGACATCTGGATTTATATTGCCCGTGAGAGCGCCAGCTCTAATATTGCGGATCGGGTTGTCGATGCAATTACGCAGACATTCGTTCGGCTGTCGAAACATCCCAACCTTGGCCGTCGGCGGGGTGACCTCCGTCAGGGCTTGCGAAGTCTAAGCTCTGGTAGCTATGTCGTGATTTACCGTTTGCAAGAAAACAACGTTCGGATACTTCATGTTGTGCATGGCCGCCGCGACATCAAAGCAGTGATCCAGCATTGAGTCCGGTCCCGAACCAAAACAATCAACAATCAACTTCAACAATCAACAATTCTCCTCGGCGCTCCGTGGTGAAATAAATGTCCCATGGCGAAACGCGTGAGCGTCGACCGCTGGTTGTTTACCGTCACCATGCTGCTGGTGTTTGTGGGCCTGGTGATGGTGTTTTCCGCATCGGCGGTCATGGCGCGCGAGCGTTTCGGCTCGGCCTACGCCTTCCTTTCGAAGCAGTTGATCTGGGCGCTCGCCGGACTCGCCGCCATGGTGGTCACCATGCGCGTGGACTATCGCCGCTATAAAAACCCCGCGTTGGTGTTTTCGCTGATGGGCGTGACCACGCTGCTCCTGATTTCTGTTTTCTTCCTCGACCGCTCCCATAACACGCACCGCTGGATCCATGCTGGCGGGTTTTCCTTCCAGCCCTCAGAGTTGGCCAAACCGGTTCTGATTCTTTTTCTCGCATATTTCTTCGAAAGCCGCGCCAAGACGATGGACGACGTGCGCAACACGCTTCTGCCCGCAGCCGCGCCGTTGCTCGTCTTCCTCGGACTCATCGTGCTGCAGCCCGATCTGGGTACCGCCATCGCCTGCGCGGGAATCGCCGCTTGCATCTTGTACGTTGCCGGCATGCGCATGCGCTATTTCGGATATGCCTTCGGAGCCTCGCTGCTTCCGCTCTACGTGCTGATCTTTCATGTGGCCTGGCGCCGCGACCGCATCCTGGCCTTTCTGAATCCTTATGCCGACCGGCAGAAGACGGGGTTCCATATCATCCAGTCGCTCATCGCCGTCGGCACCGGCGGCGTCACCGGCGTGGGGTTGATGGAAGGCAAGCAGAAACTCTTCTATCTCCCTGAGCCGCATACTGACTTCATCTTCGCCGTCACAGCGGAAGAGTTGGGCCTGGTGGGTTCGCTGTTCGTGGTCGCGCTCTTCGCCATTTTTCTGTGGCGAGGAATGCGCGCTTCCTGGCGTACCGAAGACGTTTTCGGACGCTACCTCGCCGTCGGCATCACGAGCATGGTCGTGCTGCAAGCCTTCATCAACATCAGCGTCGTGCTCGGCATGATGCCCACCAAGGGCATCCCCCTGCCGCTGGTTTCCTATGGAGGATCGTCGCTGTTTGTCACGCTGGCGTGCGTGGGCGTGCTGCTGAATATCACCAAGCAGGCAGAGTGAAGAAATTGTTGATTGTTGATTTTTGATTGTTGATTTAACTTCTTTCTGTGACCCCGACCACTTTGAATTCCTGGGCTTTTCAATCAACAATCAACAATCATCAATCAACAATTCTGGTCGCTGAGACCAGAGGCCGGATTCTGTAGTCCATGCGAGCCATTCTGGCGGGCGGCGGAACGGGCGGTCATGTCATCCCCGCACTGGCCATCGCTGATCAGCTGAAAAAAACTTATAACGCAGAAGTATTGTTCATCGGCACCGCACGAGGCATCGAGAATCGACTGGTGCCGGCCGCCGGATATCCTCTGCAACTGGTTCGCGTCGGCGCGCTAAAGAATGTCAGCCTGACCACGCGTTTGAGAACCGCATTCGATCTGCCTCGGGCCCTTTGGGACGCCGGCCGCATGCTCAACGAGTTCGCCCCTGATGTGGTCATCGGCGTTGGCGGCTACGCCTCTGGTCCCGCGATGCTGTCGGCGGTTGTGAAGCACATCCCAACCCTCGCCTTCGAACCCAACGTGGTGCCGGGATTTGCAAATCGCATGGTAGCCCGCTTCGTCTCGGGCGCGGCCGTGCATTTCGAAGAGACGGCAAAATATTTTCGTCACGCCGAAGTGACAGGCGTTCCGGTACGACATGCCTTCTTTGAAATCCAGCCGAAGCGTGGCGGCACGCCAACTCTGCTGGTCTTCGGCGGCAGCCAGGGCGCTCACGCCATCAACGAAGCCATGTTCCGGTGCCTGCCGGTTCTGCTGCGGGAGGCGCCGGGAATCCGCATCATCCACCAAACGGGCGAGCGTGACTATAATGACGCCCGGGCCGCTTACGGGGTGCTCGGAGAATCGGCCGAGGTGTTCAAGTTCATTGAGGACATGCCCGCCGCCTTCGCCCGCGCCGATCTGGTGGTCTGTCGCTCCGGCGCGAGTACGGTGGCCGAGATTACCGCGGCAGGGAAGCCGGCGGTTTTTGTGCCGTTCCCGCGCGCGGCGGACGATCACCAGCGCATCAATGCCGAAGCTTTGGCGCGCCACGGTGCCGCCGTAGTTGTGGAAGAATCGAAGCTGGAAGGAGTCTGGCTGGCAGAAACCATCGCAGCCTTGCTGCAAGATCCGAGGCGCCTGCACCAGATGGGCCATGCCGCAAGGGAACTGGCGCATCCAAACGCCGCAAGCGATATCGCAGCCCTGGCGGCACGGGTCGCAGGAATCGAAACGAATTGAGTAATTGTGTAATTTGTCTCGATCAATGGCAGCGGTGCGGATGAAGTGGGATCGAGTCTTCAATTACGAAATTACCCGATTACCAAATTACTAAATCAGTGTTGATCCGCGTAAATCCGTGACCAAGAAGTTGATTTTATGTTTGCCAAAATTCAACGCATTCATTTCGTAGGCATCGGCGGCATCGGCATGAGTGGCATTGCTGAGGTGCTGCTCAACCTCGGCTACAAGGTTTCCGGCTCAGACCTGAAAAATTCTGCCGTTACACAACGTTTGGCCAGCCTGGGAGCTTCCATCTTCGAAGGCCATCGCGCCGAAAACATTACCGACGCTGAAGTTGTGGTCACCAGTTCCGCCATCGCGAGCCAGAATCCCGAAGTCACCGAAGCGCACAAACTCCACATCCCGGTGATTCAGCGTGCCGAAATGCTCGCCGAACTGATGCGGCTGAAATATGGGATCGCCATCGCTGGCATGCATGGCAAGACCACCACAACATCCATGGTCGCCGCCGTACTCGCTGCGGGAGGTCTCGATCCCACGGTTGTCGTCGGCGGTCGCGTTGATGCCATGGGCTCCAACGCGCGTCTCGGCAAATCGCACTATCTAGTCGCAGAGGCTGATGAGAGCGACCGTTCGTTTCTCAAGCTCTCGCCCATCCTCTCGGTGGTCACCAACATCGACCGCGAGCACATGGATTGTTATCGCAACATGCGCGACGTGAAAAAAACGTTTCTCGATTTCATGGACCGCGTCCCCTTCTACGGCATGATCGTTGCCTGCAACGACGACCCGTTGCTGCGAAAGCTTTTGCCGGAAGTCCAGCGCCGCACCGTAACTTATGGAACCAGGCGCGGATCGGATTTTCTGATCAAGCCGGAAGAAACGAAGCGCGAGGGAGCTGGCGATTCCCGCCCATACAGCCGCTTCCGCGTGACCTTTCAGAAGAAAGATCTGGGGGAGTTCACCCTGCATGTTCCGGGCGTGCACAATGTCCTCAATGCGACCGCGGCAATCGCGGTTGGAGTCGGTCTCGACATCAATGTCGAGGCGATCCGGTGCGCCCTGGACCAGTTCCGCGGGGTGGATCGCCGCTTCCAGTTGCGTGGCCGCGCCGCCGGCGTTAGCGTGATCGACGACTACGGACACCATCCCACCGAAATCAAAGCCACCCTTGCCGCCGCGCGCCAGTGCGGCTTTCGCAAGGTTCACGTCATCTTCCAGCCGCACCGCTATACCCGTACTCGCGACTTGATGGAGGACTTCACGACTGCCTTCGCCGATGCCGACTCGCTCATCGTGCTCGGTATCTATGCCGCAAGTGAGCAACCAATCGAGGGAATCACGGGCGAGGCGCTGGCCGATCGGATTCGCGAGAAAAGCGCGAAAAAAGTGGAATATGCGAACTCGTTTTCCACCGCGGTCGATGCCGTCTCGTCATCGGCCGAAGAAGGCGACATGATCCTGACGCTCGGCGCCGGCAGCGTCTCCCAACTTGGCCCAATGATTCTGGAGAAGCTGAAGCAGCGCGAGGCCGCACCTGTGGCCAGCTAACGCAGTCCTTTCTCCTGCCGGAGGTACGTTGATGGTCCGTTCCGCGCGTTTGATTCCCATTGTTATCGCCGCCTGCTGCTGCCTGGTGGCGGTATGTGCCAGCCAGCAATCCTCACCGCAGTCCGGCACGAAATCGTCGCCCGTTGAAGGCGATTATGTGAGCCGCGACTTCCATTTCAAATCGGGCGAGACTCTCGCCGAACTTCGCCTGCATTACATGACTCTGGGCAAGCCCGAGCGTGACGCTAAAGGAAACATCACGAATGCCGTGCTCATCCTGCACGGCACTGGCGGCTCAGGAGGGCAATTCCTTTCGCCGCAATTTGCGGATGTACTGTTTGGCCCCGGCCAGTTGCTCGATGCCAGCCGCTACTTCGTGATTCTTCCCGACAACATCGGCCACGGAAAATCGAGCAAGCCGAGCGACGGCATGCACGCCCACTTTCCTCAGTACGACTACGGCGACATGGTCGCGGCGCAACACGAACTGCTGGAGAAAGGCCTGAGCGTGAACCATCTCCGCCTGGTGATGGGCACCTCGATGGGCTGCATGCATTCCTGGGTATGGGGCGAGACCTATCCCGACTTCATGGACGCGCTCATGCCGCTGGCTTGCCTGCCCGTGCAAATCGCGGGACGCAATCGACTG
>DASTCU010000053.1:0-2801 GCA_035710825.1 Candidatus Sulfotelmatobacter sp. | reverse complement strand
TCCCCAAGTAGTGTCTCCGGATCCATGGCGTCCACCTGTCGGGTACAGTACCTGCCCGGGTGCCCAGCGAGAACTCCGTTGCGAAGCAGATCGAGCAGCATGCGCGAGGACTTGTCCGCGGCAATGTAACAAAGGCGGTCGTAGTAGTTTTTCTTGTTTCTCAAACAGATCTCCCTAAAACTGTCCAAGAAATATCGCCCAAAGAGCCCTACACCAATGCCGAGTTCAAGGACATGGATCTCGGCCTCAAGCGGGCCCGCCCTTTCTGCCTCCACAAGTGAAGAGAAAAATACCTCCGCAGCGTTTTCGGACAAAGTGCCGTCGTTATTGATGATGAAAGGGACAGGTGACGCATCCGATATGAACGCTTTATTACCTCGCTCGCGTAGGTACTGCTGGCCGAGTTCCCATTCGAGCGAGTCCGCTAGCGGCACGAAATCTTGAACGAACTCGCGATCGGATTGGGACCTCGACAGAATCGACTCGGGAGAGGACGGATCTGTCCGCTCCCAATGCGTTGTTCTTGTCCTTTTCATTTGTGAAACCAATGATTAAGCAAGTAGAATGATACGGTCTTCATATTATCACCGCGCGCGCAAATGTTTTTTACTTCCAGCGCTTACGCAGCGCGCGTCAATCTTTCGGGAAAGAGTTTGTGGCGAAGTTCGATGGCCGTGCTCATGAAGCGTTGGCCCAAAGCGGTGACCTGGTAGCGACGCGAGCGCGGCACCTTGGCAAGCAAGCCGTGGGCCCGCAGCAAGCTCAGCAGGCGGCTCACCCGGCCGCACTGGCGGCGGCGTTCCGCCGGGTCGGTGGGACGGGCGCCGAACAGGTGACGTGCCAACTCACGATTGCGGAAGCCACGCACTGCGTATTCGCCACGCAGCGCCGCGGCAAACAGGGCCTGATCGTCACGCCCCAAAGGTTGTAAAGCGCGACGGCTCCGCCCTTGATAAGTTACCGGCGCGCAGCGGCGCTCGAGTTCCCTCTGGCCGACGCCCAAGTCGTGCACGACTGCCAGCGCCTCCAGATAACGCGCGTTCGCCTGTTGGCTCACGTGCGCGTACCGGTACAAGTTGGCCACTCCTTTGCTCATCGCAAACCAGCCCAGCTCCACGCTGCCGTTTTGTTTGTGCCGCGGCCGATGCACCTTGAATTCGCGCGGATCGTTGATCACGGTCTCAATGCGCAACACCAAGCCATGCTTGTCATACATCTTGATGGCATTGCGCTTCAGCCAGTGCTTGACGGCCGCCCCCGCCTCACGCCGCTGCCAATGCGTTTTGATCTCGCCGCCGAAGCTGCCGCGATACTTGCGCCCCAAAAACGTCATCAACTGCTCGGCGCCAAAACACAGGGCGGCGTGTTCATACAGATGGTGGCGCAGCGTCGCCAAGCACGCTTTGTCCGCGAACAACACATCGGTGGAAAATTCCACTTGATCGAGTACCCAAAAATAACGCTGTCCCGCCAGCCAGTCCTCCAACAGGGGATTGACCTGCTCCGCCAACGCGTCCAGCAGCTTCGGCCAGTCCCGCCGCCAGAAACGCCGCGCGCACTGTTGCGCCCGTGCCAGGTCGGCCACGTCCGTAAAGGCGTTGTCCACCTTCGTGAAGGCGATCTTCTCCCGCTGCAGCTTGCGCGCCAGCCATTCGTGGCCATTGACATACACCTGCACCGTGAACGGGAACCAGGTCTGAATCTTGACGTGCATGAGACCGAAGTCGCGATCCATCACGTAGTAGTACAGCACCGAGCAGCGCCGCAGGTCGGTCTTCACCACCGGCCGACCCTGTCCCGAGCCGACACGGAAGGTGCGACACGTCTCTAAGGTCGAGTAGACACACACCAAACCTTCCTTAATCCCCTCCTTGGCCACCAGGGCGCGGGCGTTTTCTTCCATCCTCTGGTGCTTGGGCAGGTGCTCGTACGGCCGGCCGGCGCCTTCGGCCAGACCTTTGGCGTGTTCGGTCAGCCAGTCAGCAAAGTTTGGCCCCATCTCTTTGAAACGCTGCCAACCCTCGGGCAAGTCTTGCAGATTCAGTGAAATCTTCTTGGAATAAAGCCAGGTAGCGAAGTAGCCGACCCCCGCCATCGGCAAGTGTCCACGCAGGATGACCCGATCGAAGCACTCGAGAACTCCCTTGATCTTCGAGCCATGCTTGCGCATAAAAGACTTCACGGCGTTGCTCTCCCCGGTGTTATGGTTGACCCTCGCGGGTCGGACCAGGTTTAATCTGTCCCGTGGCGGGACAACGCCGTTTTAGCAATTCAACGCCGCCTGTTCAGGCGGCCATCTGCAAATCAGCCATCCAATCTTCGGTTGCGGCGAAGCTGCGGTAGGAGTAGTTGAGGGTTTCCCCGAGCGGATCGATTTCCTGGGCCAGGTTCCCGACCGCATCGTAAGAATCCTGGGTCGATACGCTCAAGAGCCCCTTGGTCAGCGTGGTCAAGGTGACGCGGCCGTCGTTGTCATAGGCGTATACCGTGGTGGTCCCATCCGCGTCGATGGTTTGGGTGACGTTGCCGGCGGCGTCGTAAGCTTCCTTGGTGGTGAAGGTCCCGGGGTCGATAGTCTGGGTCAGGCGGTTGCCGTCGTCGAAGGAGTAAGTGGTGGTGAGCGTGCGGCCATCGATGGTCTTGATGACATTGCCGTCGGCGTCGTAAACCTTCTTGGTGGTGGTGCCGTTGGGGTCGATGGTCTGCGTGAGCAAGCCGGCGTCGTCAAAGGCATAAGTTGTGGTCTGGGTGAGAGGATCGATGGTCTTGATAATGTTGCCGGCCCCGTCGTAGACATTCTG
>DASTCU010000052.1:0-2304 GCA_035710825.1 Candidatus Sulfotelmatobacter sp. | reverse complement strand
TGGTAATGCCGGGTCGCACTCACGCCTGGGGGAAGAAAATCTGAGGTCGCTAACCCAGAAGAAGAAGGTGTATCCAGAGTTTTGTGTAAACGGCCAAGATTTGTTTTTGGGGATGGGGTGCCGGGGAAGGGGGCAGTTCCCCTTCCCCGGCCCATCTCTGTAGAAGTGGGATGTGCGTTCATTGCGTAATTCTCTCCAGGGCCGGCATCCGCTCCGGCCACAGAATCGTGAAGTGATTGAGTGCTTCCCGCCAGTGAAGGATCGGCATGGTCCACTTCTTCGCCGCCTGCCGCAGGGCAAGAAATAGTAACTTCAGCGCCGCCTCTTCATGGGGGAATCCGCCGCGGGTTTTGATGATCTTGCGTAACGACCGATTCAGGGATTCCACGCTGTTGGTGGTGTAGATCGCCTTGCGGATGTCTGGCGGGTAATTGAAAAACGGCGTGATGCGTCCCCAGTTCCGCCGCCACACCTGGCTCACACTGGGATAGGCTTTCCACTTGCCCTCCAGTTGCGCCAGATGTTGCTCGGCCTCGGCCACCGTGCTCGCGCGATAGATCAACTGCAGATCGGCCGCCACCGGCTTGCGTGCTTTCCAGGGCACATAGTTGAGCGAGGCCCGCACCAGATGCACGATACATAACTGCACCTCGGTGCGGGGATACACCGCCTCGATCGCTTCCGGAAATCCTTTCAACCCATCCACGCAGGCGATGAAGATGTCCTTCACCCCCCGGTTCTGCAACTCCGTCAACACCTGCAGCCAGAACTTGGCTCCTTCCGTCTGCGCCACCCACAGCCCCAGCACTTCCTTCTGGCCTTCCAGGTTGACGCCCAGCACTACGTAGATGGCCTTGTTCTGGATGTGGCCCTCGTCGCGCACCTTCACCATCAACGCGTCCAGATACACGATCGGATACAGTTCTTCCAGCGGCCGACTCTGCCAGGCTTTGACCTCGTCGGTCACCGCATCGGTCACGTTGGAAATCAAAGTGGGGGAGACTTCGATCCCGTACATCTCTTCCAGGTGGCCTTGGATCTCCCGCGTGGTCATCCCCCGCGCGTACATGGAGATGATCTTGTCGTCGAAGCCGGTCCAACGGGTCTGGCCCTTAGCCACGATCTTGGGATCGAACGTGGCCTTGCGGTCGCGCGGAGTTTCCAACTCCAATTCGCCAAACTCGCCCTTCAAGGTTTTTTGGCTTTTCCCGTTGCGCGTGTTCCCACGGCGGTGGCCCGCCGGGTCGTGCTTCTCGTAGCCCAGATGATCGGTCATCTCGGCCGCAAGCGCTCGTTCCAGAATCGCCTTGGTCAGCTTCTTGAGCAGACCATTTTCCCCGATGATATCCTCGGGCTTCTTGTAGTCGGTGAGCAGTTGATCGATCAGCTTCTTGTCGATTGCCATGGGGTCTTCCATTTTCTTCCCTCCCATGGCCGTTTACACAGTTCTATTTACACCCTCCTGGACAGCTCCAACTATCCACCTGCCAATTTCTTCCGCGCCACCGGACGCGCAAAGGCATTCGTCGGACCATGTCCGTTAATCGCCATAACCTTGCCGTAATACTCCTTTGCGCGCGCCGCGTCGCCCACTTTCTCATATGACTCCGCGAGTAGCACCAGAATGAACGGGTCTTCCTGGTTCGCTTTCTCAAGTTCCTCGATCGCCGTCTTGTAGTCGCCGCTATAGAACGCTACATATCCGGTCAGATATGGAAAGAACTGCGCCTGGTCAGGGTTGTTCGCCTTCGCGAGTGCCGCTTTTGCCGCAGCAACTTGTCTCTGTGCTTCGTCGCGCTGTCCACGGCGTGCGGCAATACGGGCCTCTGCGTTCGCCCAGCGGAATGCCCACAGGTTCTTGTCGGCGTCCGTCATTTCCGTTTTGCGCATCGCGGTGTCGTAGCCGGTCTTATACCACCTCGCGGCACCATCAATATCGCTGCACTCGAGCTTGATGCGTGCCAGCTCATTGGCTACTCCGGCCGCCCCTTCAAAGTCTGGCTTCGACTGTAGCGCGTCAAACACCTGCCTCTCGTACGTCTCGGCCTCGGCCGCCTTGCACTCGAACGCATAGGAAAAGGCCATCACGCGTCTAGCGCGATTCTTCTGGTCCGCCGGAGCGACATCGATGGCTTTCTGAAGGTGCTCGCGCGCCGCTGCGTAGTCGCCCTTCAGATCGAGAGCGATGCCCGACTCGAGATGCGCCTCATACAGGTTTGGGGACTTCTCGAGTGCCTGCTGGTACAGCTTGAGCGCCTCATTCTGTCTACCCTCGCTATTGAGCTTTTGCCCCTGTTTAACCAG
>DASTCU010000051.1:0-18113 GCA_035710825.1 Candidatus Sulfotelmatobacter sp. | reverse complement strand
ATCCGGACAAACCCGGCTTCGGATCGAGCGCGCGATTCGGGCGATTCCCCAGGGGAAGGTTTCGACCTATGGCGGAGTGGCGCGCGCGGCGGGAATGCCCGGCGCAGCTCGGCTTGTGGCGCGGGTGCTGCGGCGGGGGTTCGGATTACCGTGGCAACGTGTGCTGGGCGCGGGCGGCGCCATCAAGCTGACCGGAGATTCGGCAATCGAGCAGCGACTCCGACTTGAAGCGGAAGGCGTGCGGTTCCGCGGCAGAAAAGTGGACATGAAGGCGCACGAATTTAAGGGACGGCTATCCGAACGGCCGCGCACGCGTCCAACCAAGCGACCTTGAAGCGAGAAGTCTTTCACGCTCCTCTGCCAGGATCACCACATCAAGAACTAGCAGCTGTAGGGTTGGTACGCTACCGGGCCGTCCAGCCGCCATCGATGAGAATCGTCTCGCCGGTGATCAGCGCGGCTGCTTTCGATGCCAGAAACACCACCGCGCCAGCTACATCCATCGGTTCTCCGATGCGATGCAGGGCAGCAATCCGCTCGACCACATCGGCGCGAGCCTTCGGATCCGCCAGATAGCCCTCCGTTCCAGGAGTACGAATGAACGTGGGTGCGACTGCATTCACGGTAATGTTGTACTTGCCCCACTCGACGGCCAGGCACTTGGTCAGGTGCGAAATGGCCGCTTTGGTCATGCAATAAATGGATTCCGAAGGCAGAGCGACGAATCCGGCCTGCGAACCCATGTTGATGATGCGCCCATAATTCTGGCGGATCATGATGCGGCCGGCAGCCTGGCTGGCGAAGAATGTGCCTTTCAAATTCACCGCCAGAGTTGCGTCGAAATCCTCTTCGCGGACATTTTCGGCCGGGTTCTCCGGAGAGATGCCCGCGTTGTTGACTAGAATGTCGAGCCTTCCGAAGTGCCGTTCGGTATCGACCACAGCTTGGCGCACTTGATCAAGCTGCGCCATATCCATCTGCAGCGGAAGAGCACGCCGGCCCTGGGCGGCAATCTCGGCCGGGAGATTTCCGTCTGCTTTGACATCACGCAAGCCCAGGGCAACGTCGGCACCGGCGTGAGCCAGTGCCAAGGCGATGGCTCGCCCCAATCCGCGGGCGGCGCCGGCTACGAGTGCGATCTGGCCCGTGAGATCAAAGTTGGGAAAGTCCATTGGATACTTTTCCGTTTGGAGGATAGGTGCAGCTCCGGCTTAAGAACGCAGCCCATTCTTGAACTGCTGATCAATCTCTACCTGGTATCCGGTAACCATTTTGTTGGTTTCGTTCGCCATGCCGACGATCGCCATCAGTTCCTTAAACATGGCGTCGGTCATGCCCTTTTTCTGGGCTGAGATGGTGTGCGAGGCAATGCAGTAGTGGCACTGGTTCGTCACGCTGACCGCGACATAGATCATTTCTTTGGTGAGCGGATCGAGCGCGCCGGGAGCCATGATCTGCTTGATGTCTTCCCATGTGCGTTTGAGAGTGACGGGATCGTGGGCTATGGCCTTCCAGAAATTATTGATCCAGTCGGTCTTGCGGGTGGTCATGATGTCGTCGTAGACAGCGCGGACTTCCGGGCTGGCGTCTTTGTATTCAATGAGGCCGAGGGTCGACATGGGGTCTCCGGTGTTCGTTTTTCACCACGGAGGCACCATTTCCCTGTTCCTTCTCCGTGACTCTGTTCTCCGTGGTGAGGGGTTCCTATGGCTTTGACTTTGTAACCGCGTAGAGACGTTACAAGTCACATCTTTACGGAAGCTTTCCTTCCAGCAACGTCTCTAATGATGCGGCTGGTACTCTTACTCCCACATAAAACTGGCCGAAGAGCGCATAGACGGCGCTGACTTCGTCGAAGCGCATTTCGTAGATCAGCTTCTTGAATATCAAGGGATCGTCGGCGAACAGGTCGACGCCCCACTCCCAATCGTCGAAGCCGATGGAGCCAGTAATGATTTGCCTGACCTCTCCGGCGTAACGGCGGCCAACCAGGCCGTGATCGTTCATTTGCCGCGCGCGCTCTTCGATCGGGAGTTTGTACCAATTCTTATCTTCGCCGCGGCGGCGATCCATGGGATAGAAGCACGCGTAGCGGTTGGGTGGAATCTCGGGATAGAGCCGCGGCCGCATGGCCTCTCGATGGCGGTTCAACTTGCATTCGATCTCGGCTTTCCACTGGTCGGAGTGAGGCTCGATTCCCTGGTCGGTGAGTTCTTTATAAATTTTCAGTGTCGAGTCATAGAGGCCGAGTTCGATGATGGAGAGATAGGACGTCGTGGGCTCGAGATAGTCGCTGAGGCGCAGGTTGGCGAGTTGGAGTTCGGCCTGGTTGAGGTCGGCGAAGGACTCGCGGAAGTGGATCAGCATGAGGTCGCCCTTGTGTCCGATGAGCGAGTAGAGAGCCGACTGGCCGGGCGAATGCTTCTCCATAGCCGAAAGGGCCGCGGAGGCTTCCTGGGCGATGGCAGACTTTTCGGCGGCCGGGAGAGCGCGCCAGGTGGGCCGGCGCAGGCGCATCATCTGGTGCAGCACGCTATACCCCTCGGTGGTGAGGGGAACGGCGGGGATTTCGGTGGTCACCTGCGGGCGCGGGTGGTCAGTCGTTGTCATGTCCTCTCCTGTAAGAAGATATTGTACGCGGTGCGGTTGTGGGACGAAAAACCAGGCCTAACTACAGGGGCCACAAGAAGCACAGAGGAAAGCAGAGAATCTTTATCCTTTCATGGTTTGGGATCATCAGTTGATTCTATGAAGACACATGCTGAATTTAGCCGGCGGGACGTTTTACGTGCGATGGCGATGGGGGCGGCGGCACTTCCCATCGCGCGGTTGGTCAGTGTAGACCAGAAGAGTTTTGCCGAGCCTCCGCGCGTTCCCTACAAAGGCTCCGACGATGCGTTGCTCGATGAGATCGAGCGTGCGGCGTTTGACTTTTTCTGGTCGGAAGCGGGCACCACCGGACAGGTGAAGGATCGGGCGCTGCTGAATGGCAACGACACCCGCATGATCGCCAGCATCGCGGCCACCGGATTTGGGTTGACTGGGCTATGCATCGGTGATGAGCGGGCATACAGGAAGAAAGCTGACATCGTCGAGCGCGTCCGCGCGACGTTGCGCTTTTTGTGGCAGAAGCTGCCGCATGAGCACGGGTTCTATTATCACTTTATTGACGCCAACACCGGCGAGAGGCAGTGGAAGTGCGAGATTTCGTCGATTGACACTTCCCTGCTTTTGTGCGGCGTGCTGACGGCGCGAGAACATTTTGCGGACGCGGAGATTCAGGACCTGGCCACGAAGATCTACGAGCGGGTAGATTGGCCATGGATGCTGAATCGCGGGCCGACGTTTTCGATGGGCTGGCATCCCGAGTCGGGATTTCTGGATGCGCGCTGGTCGCATTACTGCGAACTGATGATGATTTATCTGCTGGCGCTCGGATCGCCCACGCATCCCGTACCGGCAGATACGTGGACGGCCTGGGACCGCACCACCGTTACGTTCGATGGCATCACGTACATCTCGGGGCATGATCCGCTGTTCACGCATCAGTATTCGCAGGCGTGGTTTGATTTTCGCGGCAAGCGGGACGACTACGCGGATTATTTTGAGAACTCGGCAAAGGCGACCAAGGCGCACAAGGCGTTTTGCTTATCGTTGCGTGGGGAATTTCCCGACTACAGCGATTCGCTGTGGGGCATCACGGCGTCGGACTCGGCGGCGGGATACCAGGCCTGGGGCGGACCGCCGCGCCTGGGCAAGCTGGATGGAAGCATCGTCCCCTGCGCCACCGGCGGGTCGCTCGCTTTTCTTTTTTCTGACTGCATGCTGGTGCAGCGGACGATGCGCGAGCACTATAACAAGGCTTGGGGCCGCTACGGATTTGTAGACGCGTTCAACCCGCTGACTAACTGGTACAACCCGGACGTGCTGGGGATCGATCTGGGGATCACGATGGTGATGGCAGAAAATCAGCGGACTGGGTTTGTATGGAAGACGTTCATGAAGAATAAAGATGCGCAGACGGGGATGGAGCGGGCGGGATTCCGCAGCGAGAGCAGCAAAAATAAAGCGATGGGGCACCCGGAGGTCCGAGTGCCCCTTCAGGTCAGAAGTTGAAGCGAGCGCCCAGCGTGGCTGTACGGGCTGCAAGAGCAGCACTGCCGTTGCTGTTGACCACGCCGAAGTTTGAAAGAGTAGTGTTGTTCACGATTTGACCTACGTCGAGATTCAAATTGTTGAACACGTTGTAGACATCGAATCGAATCTCGAAGCTTGCGTTTTCTCCAAGCACCCGCATGTTCGGCAGGCCAAACGCCTTGACCAACGTGAGGTCTACATCCTTATATCCGGGACCAGTAAGCGAGTTGCGATGCACGCCCGGGGCCTGGGGTAGCGCAGTCCCGGAAGCCGGGCCATTGAATGGGGTGTACGCTGGCGTAGAGAAATAGGCCGAGGCGTTGCCTTGGGTGGCTACCAGCGGGAAGTTCGACTTAGCGGAAGTCTTGAAGGCATCGTTGCTGGTATTATTCCCCGCGCCGCCGAGATAGGCTGAGGGGTATAGGTTGCCGTAACCGCATTGTCCGCAGTACAGGCTTCCGCCGTTCACAGGGATAAGCGGACTCCAGGGGAAGCCGGAGTGAATATTGAAGATGCCGCTGAGCGACCAACCGCCCGCAATTTTTTCAACCCACGCCCGGTTGCCGTGGAAGAAGACCGGCTGCCACATACCGAAAAGCTTGAATGCCTTGCCTACGTTGTAGTCGGAACGCCCGTAGCTGAGGTTGGGGTCGTACGGATAATACGGTTCCGTGTACGGCCGAGAGGTGTTGTCCAGGCTCTTGGCCCAAGTGAACTGAGCATCGGCCATGAACTGGCGCGAAAAATTATGTTTCAATTCGGCCAGCAGCGCGTTGTAGTTGCCGCTGCCAACCGAACTCCAGTAATCACCCCCGTTGATCTGTGGGTTCAGCGCATACCCTTTGACCGCAGGCACAGCCAAGGGATTTTGGTGGAATAAAACATCACGCGACAAGCTTCCCTGGTATCCCAACGAGGCTACAAAATTGTGTCCCAGGTCGTATTGGGTATCGAGTGAGTAATGGTGGACGCGCATGGTTGGCAGAGTGCCGGGAAAGATTGTGACGCCAACCGGGCACGAAACGGGACATTGCGGCGTCCCGACCAGGGGAAGTCCATTCGGGCCAAACGTCAGCTTAAAGTTGGGATTCGCCGGATAACCGAAGGCGTTGTGTGGATCCGACGAGACTGCGTAGAGAATGCCTGGATCCGGCCCCGTCGGCGTCGCCATCTGGATGTACTCACCAATGGACAATCCAGGATTCCCTTGAATACCGGCCGAAATCGCAATTTCTTCCTGGTTGTAATTCAGGCCGTAACCGCCCCGAACCACAAGCTTGTCGTGAAAGCGAGTAGGACTCCACGCAAAGCCGATCTCGGGCGAGAAGTTGTTCTTCTGCGCGCTCCAAGAACTTCCCTTCCTCACATTGAGACCGGTCAGGTAGCTCGAGCCAGATCCAGGCACGGCTACGAACATGTTGTTTTCTTTGGAGTACAGCGGGCCAAAATAGGACCAACGCAGCCCCAGGTTAAGGGTCAGGTTCTTGCGAAGCTTGTAGTCATCCTGAGCGAAGAAGCCCCAGATGTTTTCCCGGTCGTCCTGACGTTGCGCGGTTGGTTTCCCGGTATTGGGATCGGCCAGGATAAAGCCTTCGCGGCGCGGTGCATCATTGAGAAAATCCCAAAGGTTGAAGAAGCCATAGCTTGGGACAGCGCAACCGAAACATGCATTCAAATAAAACAGGCGCGTAAGTTCGCCGCCAAACTTAATGGTGTGTGGCCCAATAATCTTCGTGGCCACATCCTTAAAACTGTAGGTCCACTGATTCAGATGGCTGCCGACATTCGGCCCGAAATTATTGATCGAAGCGCTGCCGATCGAATAATCCAGGGCGGCATTTGGGAGTCCCACCGGCGATTGCGGGTTTGAGGTAATTTCATTCCAGCGCCACCCGGCGGCATTTGCACGGGCCTCGTTAAGGAATGTCGGCGAGAATGTGTGGTTCCAGATCGGGGCAAAGGCATCGTTGATCTGGTTATGGTGGAAGACATCGAGGGCGCGAGCGCCGTTATTGAAGTCCGTTGACGCCGGGACCCAGTAAATGGCAAAGCCGATCCGGTCCTTCTGAGTGACATCGTAATCAAGACGGCCATTGTACTGGACGTCAGTTTTGATGGTGGGACTCGTGGTGATGTAGTTCGTGATATCGGCCACAGTACCCAGGTTTTCAGGGCCGCCGCTGCCATTGCCTCCCGTACCCGGCGAGGAAGAGCTCACCCAGCCGGGATCCTGGCCCGCCACCACCTGGCCCGTAGGGAACTTCGTGGGATCTAAAGGTGTGCCTACATTGAGGCCTCCGCTCACCGCGCGGCAGTTCACACCCTCGGTCAGGCCAGCGTCCTGGCAGGTAACCGTGTTGACGCCTTTGTTGAGGATGCCATTTCCAGGGTAGTTGACCAATGTCGAAGCGATGGTTCCGGAAGTTGCTAACGCGTCGAAGGCTGGCGTGTCGGCCCATTGGTTCCCAATCACGCTGGTGTGCTCGCGTATGGTCTCGTAACTGAAAAAAGCGAAGAGTTTATTCTTTATGATTGGGCCGCCGACGCTGCCGCCGATCTGATTGAATCGGCTCGAATCACGCAAAACTTTGGCGCCCTCACCGTTGAACCGCTGGTAGGCATTCAGGCCAGGACGGTGAGCCGTAAAGAAGGCGCTGCCATGATATGAATTGGTGCCGCTCTTGGAAGTGATCTGAATCTGCGCGCCGCTAAAGCGACCGTTCTCTGCATCATAGCTGTTGGATACAATCTTGAAGCTTTCAATGGATTCTTCCGACGGAGTGATAACCGTCGTACCGCCCCACACCGCGCTGGTGGTGCTGATTCCGTCAATCGTAACGCCGTTGGCCGGAGTCTGCTGGCCATTGGCACTAACGGCCGCGCCGTTCTCCGTATTGAAGATGCCCTGGTCAGAACCGGAAGCGCCTCCTCCCGTTTCCGTTCCGGGAAGGTTGTAGCCGCCACCCCCGCCTCCCTGCGAGCCATCCCCGAAGACGCCGGGGGCTAGCTGCCCGAGTTTGAGTACGTCCCTCCCAAACGAGGGCATGTGCTGGATCTGATTGTCGGAAACGACCCCGTTTACGGAGGCGGTTTGGGTATCGAGTAACGGCGCATTCTCGGCATTCACTTGGATGACTTCGGTTGCGCCTCCTGCGGTCAGCGTCACGTTTACCGCGTTCGACTGATCCGGAACCAATTGAAGATTATCGATCTCTTTTTTCTGAAAGTCCGGTTTCTCCGCCACAAGGTTGAAGCGCGCGCCTGCCGGCAGTGCGTTGAAGTTGTACACGCCGTCATCGCCGCTGGTCCGGACCTGCGTTGCCCCGGTCGCCGGGTTGGTCAGCGTAAGGGTGGCGCCCGGGATCACTGCGCCCGTGGTGTCGGTTACCACTCCTTGAATCGAGGTTCGATACTGCGCATGGGCCATCACGGTGGAGAAAACGATGCAGGCAAGCAGCGACAGGGCTCGCTGTACGGAAAAGACGGAGCGACTCATGGAAGGCCTCCTTGCGGCTTTCTTGAACCCCGGAAGAAAATGATCTACTAAAACTCTACAAAAGCGTTTTAGTACGAAGTGAGCAAGCTATAGCACAGGCAATTTTCGACAGTCAAGCGCATTCGTTCGGGGAGAGACGAAACGGCGATGCAATGTCTTCACTGTTCGGTCCGCGGGCGGCTGCTCACGCGAACGATTTTGTTGCGGAGTTTTGCCGAATGGTTGCCCGCGATCACGCTGGGCCAGTCAGTGAAGATCCGGGGTTAAATTTTTTTTGCGCTGGAGTTCGCCGGACACTGGCAAGTGGTCTCGCGGACAATCAGTTTGGGTTCGACCATGGTCTCTCCGCCATGCGAATCCGTTCCGGGACGGCGGATGCGCCGAAGAAGAGTCTCGGCCGCGATGCGGCCCATTTCGCGCAACGGCTGCCGGACAGTGGTGAGGGCCGGATTCTGGTAGGCGGCGCTTTGAATGTCGTCGAAGCCAATGACCGAAACATCCTGAGGAACACGCAGCTTGGCTTCCCGCAGAGCACGGATCGCTCCCATCGCCGAAATATCGTTGAACGCAAACAGCGCGGTGAACGGCTTGCGCGAAGCGAGTAGCCTGCGGGTCGCCTGATATCCCAGTTCCGGAGACGGCGAATCTCCTTCCAGTTGCGACACCAGCGCCGGAACAATCGGAATTCCAAACTGGCGTGCGGCTTTTTGAATATTGGACCAGCGCACTTCCGTGTCGGAACTGAATTCCTGCCCCTTGATGAAAGCCACGTCGCGATGGCCCAGTTGGGAGAGATGCTTGAGGGCGACTTCGGCGGCGCGTACGTGGTCGAGAACGATGTTGGTGACGCCCTTCACCTGATTGTGACCGGAGACAGTGACGACGGGCACGGACAGCGACAGGGTCCAGGGAGTGTCAACCGCGATAAGGCCGTCGACGGAACGCTCCAGAAACAGCCGGGGATATTCGTCAATCAGATCGGCGCGGTGACGGTGGCTGACGACGAAATAAAAATATCCCTCTTGCAGGAGATGCTCTTCGACGCCGCTCATGACCGAAGCGGAATAGCCGTCGCTGACTTCGGGCACGATCACGCCGATGGTGAAGCTGCGCTGCGCCCGCAAGGAGCGGGCAAAAAAGTTTGGCCGGTATTTGTATTTCCGGACGGCGGCAAAAATGCGGTCCTTCGTTTCCTTAGGAATGGAGTCGGCGACGTGCGAGCCATTGATGACCAGCGAAATGGTGGCGGGCGAAAGGCCGAGCCGTTCGGCCAATTCTTTCAGGCTGACTGGCTTGGAGCCCATACGCACGGCTCGCCCTGTGGTTCGTCCCGTTTTGTTCCCGCTCACGTTGCGCAGTCTCGCACAACCGAATCGCGCCCGCAAGCGAATGTTTATCGGTAAAAGCGCGCATGAGGGTTGACATCGAGCGCGAAACGGGTTTTTATACAGAACTGACGATTCTTTACTAATCCGATTTAGTAGAAGACACGGATCAGGCCTTCGGGAGGGTTCGGCCCCATGCCTTTCTCATTCGTTTTCTATACTGCTCATCTTCGCTCTGCTCGACCCCGAATAAGAGCCGCTCTTAAAATGATCCAAACCAGTTCATTCGTATTGCTCTTGGCAGGTATTTGTTCAATTTGGAGCGTCGCGGCAATCGGGCAGACTTCGCCCGCGCCGAAGTTGCACAGCGCCCTCACCGGCATCAACGATCGATCACTGGACAGCCGGGTAGAAGGCATCCTGAAAGGCATGACGCTGCAAGAAAAAGTGGGGCAGTTAGTGCAGTATTCGGCAGGGCAGCCCACAGGACCAGGCACCGGACGAAGTGATTATGAGGACATGATCGCGCACGGGGAGATCGGATCACTGTTCAACGTGGTCGATCCCCATCAGGCCAACGCATACCAGCGGATCGCGATGGAGAAGTCGAGACTGCATATTCCCATCCTCTTCGGGCTCGACGTCATTCATGGGTTCAAGACGGAGTTTCCGATTCCGCTGGGACTCGCGTCCACATGGGACCCCGAGATCGTCGAGAAAGCCTCGCGGGTGGCGGCCATGGAAGCGGCGGCGGACGGAATCCGCTGGACGTTTTCTCCCATGGTAGATATTGCCCGGGATGCGCGTTGGGGACGCATGGCAGAGGGAGCGGGCGAAGATCCGTTTCTTGGTTCGGCGATGGCAGCGGCGTACGTCAGGGGCTACCAGGGATCGCGACTGGATGCGCCCGACAGCATCGCAGCATGCGCCAAGCACTACGTGGGATATGGCGCGGCGGAGGCGGGCCGCGACTACAACACCACAGAAATCACCGAACACACCTTGCGGCAGTATTATCTGCCACCATTCCATGCCGCGGTAGATGCAGGGGTCGCATCGGTGATGAGCGCCTTCAATGCGCTTGGGGGCATGCCATCGTCGGCGAATCCATTTACGTTGAAGCGGGTGCTGCGCAAAGAGTGGGCATTCCGCGGATTGGTTGTCAGCGATTGGAATGCGGTGGGAGAACTCATACCCCAGGGAGTGGCGATCAACGAGCAAGCCGCAGCCCGCAAGGCATTCCTGGCGGGCGTGGACATGGACATGGTGAGCAGCCTGTATCACGACAACCTCGAAAAGATCGCGAGTTCAGGGCAGGCCACAACCCCAGAATTGGATGAAGCCGTGCGCCGCGTGCTTCGGGTGAAGTTAGCGCTGGGACTATTCGATCATCCGTTTGTGGATGAAGCCGCGGCGCCGAAAGCGCTCTATCATCCCGAGAGCCTGGCGCTGGCTCAGAGTGCGGCGGAGCGTTCGTTTGTGTTGCTGAAAAACGCAGATGGGCCCACTGGAAAACCGGTGCTGCCGCTGGCGAATGGCAACCAGAACATCGCCGTGATCGGGCCTCTCGGGGAGGATTCTTCTTTTCCGAACGGCGCGCCTGCTGACTCTGGCCCTCGCACTTCGTTGACAGCGGCCATTGCGCAGCGCGCAGGCGAGGCGCACGTGTCCCGCTTCAAAGGATGCGGAGTTCTCGACGGCACCGATCAAGAAATCGCGGAGGCAGTAGCGGGTGCGCAGAAATCCGATCTGGTAGTTATGGCAGTCGGCGAGAGTCCGGAGATGAGCGGCGAGGCCGCATCGCGCGCACACTTAGGCCTGCCTGGAAGACAGGAAGAATTGCTGGAAGCTATCGTTCATACGGGCAAGCCGGTTGTGCTGATTCTGTTCAGTGGACGTCCACTGACGTTGCCGTGGGCATTTGAACATGTGCCAGCGGTGATTGCCGCATGGCTGCCGGGTATTGAGGGCGGACCGGCCCTGGCTCGAACTCTTTTTGGAGATGTCAATCCGAGCGGGAAATTAGTAGTCAGTTGGCCGCGCAGCGTGGGACAGGAACCCCTTTACTACAACCATCTGAACACGGGGCGTCCACCTGGAGATGTCGATCTCACGAAGCCCCCTGGGGATATCGTCAGCCGCTATGTGTCCCGTTACATCGATGAACAGAACACGCCGCAGTTTCCGTTTGGATACGGCGGATCTTACACGACATTTTCATACGGTGCGACGACGACGAGCACGAAAAAGTTGAGCGCTGCGCAACTGAACAAGAATCTGAATACGCCCGAAACAGCCGCTGCAATGATTGCCGCAACCACCGTTACCAACACAGGCTCGCAGGCGGCGAATGAAGTGGTCGAGCTCTATATTCGCCTGCAGGGGACCAGTGTTGCAGAACCCGTTCGAGGTTTGAAAGGATTCCAGACGATTGCTATAGCTCCTGGCGAAAGCAAGCAGGTCAAATTTGAGCTGAGGCCGGAAGCGTTCGCAATCTGGAACGACCGCAATCAGTTTGCTGCCGAACCCGCGAAGGTGACTGTCTGGATCAGCCCAGATTCGGCGCATGGTTCGCCAGTCGAAGCAGAGATCGTACCTTAAGCCTGGTTCGAGAGCGCGATGCTCCCGCCAATCTGCAAACTGCGGTTACGACGATTGCAGAAACGCGACCGGAAAATTCTGGAATAAATCTTGCGCCATGACACAAGGCTCGCTACTAAGCGAGGCGCGCAATTCTGCCTCCACAAAAATGTTTTTCCATCGTTGAGGAGCATCTGGCGGCAATAGCACACGCGTATCGCACCAGTCGAAGTTGAAAGTTTCACCCTCTCGTTTGCTGCGGACCGTCGACACCCATCTGGGAACCGTTACCAACACGGAACTGTTCGGGGTCTTGCGCATGAACGCAATGACGTGATCCGCGTGGCACCCTGCCGATTGCAGCGGCACCATTTCGCCCTGCTGGAAAAGATCGACTTGCTCGCGCCGGAAGCACAGTGCTTTCCACATCAGGTACATCTTGATGCTCCCGTCGGTCCAGTTCTGAAGCAGATTGCGCAACTCATCTTTGGACTTTCCCGCATTCTGAATCTGCTGAAAGACGGCGGTTCTCTTCTGGAAATCGACAGGACCTCGATTATCCGGGTCTACCAGGCGCAGATCCCATAGCTCGGACCCCTGGTAGAAGTCAGCCACGCCTGGAGCAGCAATTTTGAGCAGAGTCTGGGAGAGGCCGTTGATCATGCCGTAGTACGCGACCTTCCTTTGAAATTGCCCGAAATCATCGAGAAACTCTCGATTTTCGGCAGAGAGGATCCTGGCGGCGAAGCTTTTCAGCGCGTCTTCGTGCGGTTGGTTAGGACGGGTCCAGCGAGTGTGGACCATGGCTTCACGCGTAGCTTTGATCAGATGATCTTGTACTCGATCGAGCAGCGACTGCTGGGCCCCGGTCTCCAGAGGCCACACGCCCAGCAAAGTCTGATAAAGAAAATACTCCTCATTGCGATCGGGAGCCGAATGTCCATTGAACTGCTGTTTGTGACCGGCATTGAGAGTGGACCAGCGCTCAAGATGTTCCTTCCACTCGCCTGCAATTTCCGACAGGACATTGATACGGGCGCGCACGTCTTCGCTTCGCTTGGTGTCATGGGTGGAGGTCGCGTCCAGCGTCCCAGGCCACTTCTGCTGACGATTTTCAAGGAACTGGAAGAACGCTCCACGGGAGGCGGCTTGGGAAGGACGAGGGTCTCCGCCGACTTCATTCAGCGACAGGAGCGGATGATAGACGTAGAGAGCTGTATCTTCGAGGCCTTTGGCCACGATGGGACCGGTGAACTGCTGCCATCGCATGACAAACGCAAGCCGCGATTCCCGCTGATCGGCGAGCACGTGCGGCGGATTCAGCAGCAACAGAACCTCACGCACGAAATTGAAATATCCCGGGCTGAAATTTGGCGCCTTGCTGCGTGCGGCCGCAACTGCTTGCTCGATGTAACTGGTGGCGTGAGCAGACACATCCATGTTGCGGATGTAAGTTCGGTAGACCGGCAGGCATGCGGTAACCTCGATCAAAGCATCAATCAGGTGATCGCGGTTCAGTTCACGGGCATAGCGGTCCTGAGCCGCCAGTTCTGCTAAGTGCCGCCCCAATGTGCGCATCTCGACGCCGAGAAGCGTATTCATCACCAGCTTTTTCTTCTCATACAGAATGTCGGAAAAATCCTGCCTGCGTCCGATGAAGTTGGAATAGATCTGCTCGATCTCGCGAGCGCCGTCAGGATTTATGAAGATTCCATTGGCCTGGTTGACATAGTCGTAGCCTGTGGTGCCACTCACGGGCCAGTCTTGCGACAGGCCTTCCTGGCGCTCCAGAATCTTTTCAACGAGCACATAGGAAGACGTCCCGGTCCGCGTTTCGTCGATATCGAGCCGCTCGTGCAGTTTGTTGAGATAGGCGAGCGGATCCCGAAGGCCGTCAATGTGGTCAATGCGCAGCCCAGCAGAAGCATTTCTCGAAACCAGGCGCAGGATGTAGCCATGCGTGGCCTCAAATACCAGGGGATCTTCGACGCGCACCCCAACGAGATCGGCGATGGTGAAAAAGCGGCGGTAATTGATGCTTTCATTCAAGTTCTGCCAGAACGCCAGCTTGTAATTTTGCTCGGCGAGCAAATGCTGCAGCAGCCCAAAACTGGCGGGATCGCCTTCCCTCCCGTTGATTTCGGTGACATTCTCTGCGACGCGCGCGGCGACCTCCGGGCTGCTGCTGACAATCCCACGCAGCCGGTCACGTGCATTTTCAAAACGCAGACGGCGCTCGGCGGCGCTTTCTGCGGCGCGGCGGTCAGCCCGCGCGAGTTCCAGCGCAGATGCCAGAATCCCCGAGTACTCGTGGTAGGCGGCACTGTCTTCGCCGAGAGTCTCTTTCAACCGCTCCACGCGATGATTCAAAATCTCGTAGTAAGAGCGCGGAGAAACCGGAAGAAGCGTCTCAAAGTACTGAAAGAAAAAGCGGCCTTCGTTATAACTCAACTGGATCTCGCCGGAATCGAGAGCTTCCCCAAAAGGGCGCCCGAGAATGGGGAGCAGAATTTTGCCCTCCAGACTGCGGGCATGCGGGTGCCAGTCGACATCGAAGAAAACCGCGAACGCTGATTGCGCACCATTTTCCAGCACATCCATCCACCAGGGATTCTCGGCGCTCGCCGCCATGTGATTGGGGACAATGTCGAGGACAAGGCCCATACCGCGGGCCTGAAGCTCGGATTGGAGCGCGGCAAACTCCTCTTCACTACCCAGATCGGGATCGATGCGGGTGGGATCGATGACATCGTATCCGTGATTGCTGCCTTTACGGCTGGCGAGAATGGGCGACAAGTAGAGATCGGAGATGCCGAGCTGGTGAAGATAATCGAGAATGTTGAGAGTGTCGGCAAAACGAAAATGCTGATTGAGCTGAATCCGATACGTCGCCGATGGGATGCGGGTGGGCGCCATTTCTAGCCCTGGGGCAGCAAAATGTGGAGTTGATTGGCCAGGCGATCCAGATCATTGTGGCGCTGGACAGCAGCCGCGTCGGGCTGGGGAGAACGCCAGCCGTTTTGCTGGTAGGCCGTGAGCAGCGGACGGTAGCAGAGATTCTGAGCTTCCCAGAGCACAACCGGAAAAGGCAGGGAGGAGATCAGATCTAGCAACTTGATCATCTTCTCGGCAGCGGTAGGATCTGTCGGGTTCGCCGCAAATTCAGCAGCATCTTGTTCGATACGCCGCCGGATCATATATTCCAGCGTGGTGACGTCGAGCGAAATCTTACTGGCAGCAGCCTCGCGCAATAGCACATGAATGCCTTCCGTATCGAGTTCAGGCCGGTCTAGATGATGCTGCAACTGGTTATTGAGCGCGATCTCCGCCGCCGACTTTAGGGCATTGGGCACGGGAATTTCGAGTCCATTGAGGAAACGAATCAGCGGCGCCTGGCTCTCGAACACGGTTCGGTACACAGCGGCCGCGGAATTGAGAGACTCGGTGAGAATGATCTTGGTGATTTTTCGCTGCTCGTCGCGGAACAGCAGCCGCAGCGAGAAAATATCCTTGCCATAAACCTGATCGAGCAAGCGAATCAGTTCGGCCGTGTCAGCCTGGGCAAAGGCCTCGATCAACTTCTTTCTTTGATCCTCGGAAAACTTTTGCGAAGGCTGAATTCCCGCGGTCACATTGTGATCACCTAGATGAAGAACAGAGAAATCGAGCGCTGCCGATTCGCCGGTAATCTCGGATTTGAAGTGCGCGCATCCGGTGGCCAGTCGCATTTTGCCCTCGGCGTCGACCGAGTACCGAAGGCGTTCCGCCTCATAGCAGTAAATACGCGCTTTTTCGGGGTAGCTTTCGAAAAGCGAACTGATGGCATAGTGCCCGGCGACGCGCTTGATATCGACCACAGCGGGCTTCACCCATTTTTCGTAGAGGCGAGCGCCATCTTCGTGTTCGGGCAGATTGCTTTTGGCGCTCGCGAGATGTTGCTGGAATTCCGCCTCGATGGCTTCTCCCGAACATTCCTCCGCCAGCCGCAACGCGCGTCCGGCATAGTGAATCACTTGAACCGTCTCGATGCCCGACAGTTCATCAAAGAACCATCCGCAACTGGTGTACATGAGGAGCGCGTGACGCTGCATCTCGAGAAGCTTGAGCACGGTCACCTGCTGTTCTTGGTCCAGCGGGCGAATCGCGTGATCGGCAAAGAAAGCGTTTCGCGATTCTTCTGAGCGGTCAAGAATGACGCGAATATAGTCATCGCGGCTCGCCCAAGGATCACGCAGGTACAGCTTGGCCTGCGACTCAAAAATCGGAGCAAGGCGGTCTCGCAGCCAGTCAAGCGCTGCCCGGAGAGGGGCGCGCCACTGCTGATTCCAAGCGTGTCCGCCGGAGTTGCAGCCGCAATCGCTTCGCCAGCGCTCAACCCCATGCACGCAGCTCCATGAACTGTTCTCGACGATCTCTGCGAAATCCTCGGCGGGCTGTTTTTCCAGGAACTCACCGTAGTTGGTGAGCTGGGCGAGGTTGTTTTTCTGGATCTCTTCCAAGGCATAGCTGAGCGCCATCTCGCCAAAATGGTGGTGATGTCCGTAGCTCTCGCCGTCCGTGGCGATGTGAACCAACTGCGCGCCCTCGCGTTCGTCGGAGAAGCCGCTCATCAGACGGTCGGCAAATCGTTTGCCGTCGCTCAACAGGCCTTCGAAGGCCACCGCTTGCGAAATGGGTCCATCATAAAAGAACAGGTGGATACGCTTTTTAGAGGGCAGCCTGGCGATATAGGCTCGAGCCGGATCAATCCGGCCCCCGCTGACATCGTGATATCGCGTACTCTGCTTGCTCCGGGATCGCTTGGCCTGACGCGGGGCAAGGATCGTAAACTGGATTCCGTTCTCGGCCAGCAGTTCGAGCGTCTCAGTATCAACCGCAGTTTCCGGGAGCCACATGCCTTCAGGACGGCGGCCGAACCGACTCTCAAAATCTTTGATTCCCCACTTGATCTGCGTCACCTTGTCGCGGCGGTTGGCGAGCGGCAGGATCATGTGGTTGTAGCCCTGCGCTAACGCAGAACCATGCCCGGAAAAACGCTGGCTGCTCTCTTTGTCGGCTTCGAGAATGGCCCCATAAACACGCGGAGCCTGATCCTTCAGCCAGGACAAAAGCGTTGGTCCAAAATTGAAGCTGATCATCGAGTAGTTATTCAGCAGTTTGACGATGCGATTTTCGGCATCGAGAATGCGCGATGCGGCATTGGGCGCATAGCATTCGGAGGTGATGCGCTCATTCCAGTCGTGATAGGGATACGCCGAGTCCTGCAACTCGATCGCTTCGAGATAGGGATTCTCTCGGGGAGGTTGGTAGAAGTGTCCGTGGATGCAAATATATTTCACTTTGCCTCCCCTAAGTTCTGAGCAAAGACATGGAAGGAACGAGGTGACAAAATGAGTCCGGAATCCATCCCCGCCCTGCGCGTCGATGCCGTGTCAGATTGTACCCTGCAATTTGTGGATGCCGGATTGTCAAAAGAGGCGTGGTCCTGGCCGCTCCAGCATGCAGCAGAGGAGTCCAGAATCGTTGTCCAGTCCCCTGCCAATTCCGGAACGTTTAGCGCGACGGAAGAGTCGGAGAAGTTGAACACGATCGCTACTGCTTTGGGTTGAGTCTGGAAAGCCAGAAACAGTGACTGCTTTGCCAACTCCCGTACGCTGTGCGAAGCCGCGGCACCGAGTTTGAATTCCCTTCGGATCCGAATCAACTCTTGGTAGAAACGCAACAGAGTTCTATGTGGATCCTTCTCTTTCAGAGAATGATTCAGGGAGGAACGCGCAAAGGTTCGTTCGTCCTGTGGATCGGGAACGCTTCCCTTCCAGCCGAAAGCGGCAAATTCTTCGCGACGTCCCCGGCGCACCGCCTCCACCAGAGCAGGATCTCCGTGCTCGGTGAAATATTGGAAGGGCGCTGTCTCTCCATATTCTTCGCCCATGAATAGAAGTGGGACAAAGGGAGAGAGCAAGTTGATGCCAGCCGCAAGCTTGAGACGTTGGAAATCGACGAGCGCGGTTAACCGCTCGCCGGCGGCGCGGTTTCCCACCTGGTCATGATTTTGCGTGCACACCACGAACTTTGAGGGCGCGATTCCGCTCGGCGAGTTTCCGTGACGCCGCTGGCGGTAAGAAGAATATTGGCCCGAATAATACCATCCGTCTTTCAGGGTCGCAGCCAGCGGGGCGATTCCGCCGAAGTCAGAGTAATACCCGCGACTCTCGCTCGTTAGTAAGACGTGAACCGAATGATGAAAATCATCGCTCCATTGCCCATCGAGCGCATAGCCGCCGTGCCCGGCATCACGCAGCAGGCGAGAATCGTTCAAATCGCTCTCTGCAATCAAATGCAGAGGCCGGCCCAGTCGCGCGGAGAGGGCAGCAACGGTTGACTTGAGCTCTGCCAGAAAATGGCGCGCGCCGAAGTCGAAGATGCCGTGGACCGCGTCCAGGCGCAAAGCGTCGAAGTGGTAGTCTTCCAGCCAGTACAATGCGTTCTCGATGAAGAACCTCCTTACCTCGTCGCTGCTCTGGCCATCGAAATTGATCGCCTGTCCCCACGGAGTGCGGTAACGATCGGTAAAG
>DASTCU010000050.1:0-20702 GCA_035710825.1 Candidatus Sulfotelmatobacter sp. | reverse complement strand
AACCACGGAGGGCACGGAGGATCACTGAGGAAAACTTCGTGCCGTTCGTAGGGGCGGACGAATGCGTCCGCCCCTACGTGAGCTTTAGCGGTGGGCTAGCGCGGGTTCGTGGGTTGCGGCTTTGCCGGATTTGAAGGCGGCGTAGCGCTTGTTGATCTCGTCCCAGTTCAAGACGTTCCACCAGGCGGCGAGATATTCGGGGCGGCGATTGTTGTATTTCAGGTAGTAGGCGTGCTCCCAGACATCGTTGCCGAAGATGGGATAGAGTCCCTGCGAAATGGGGTTGTCCTGATTGGGCGTGGACATGATCTGCACTTCGCCGTTCGCTTTGCCTGCCAACCAGACCCAACCGCTGCCGAATTGTTTCGCGCCGGCATCGTTGAACTTGGTTTTGAAATCGTTGAAGTTGCCAAAGGTTTTCTGGATGACCTGAGCGATCTCACCGGTGGGATCGCCTCCGCCTTTGGGCTTCATAATCTTCCAGAACATGCTGTGGTTGACGTGGCCTCCGCCATTGTTGCGGACGGCGGGGCGGATGTCGTCGGGGATGGCGTTGAGGTCGCGGATGAGTTCGTCGGCGGATTTGTTGGCAAGATCAGGATGCTTCTCGATGGCGGCGTTGAGATTCTTCACGTAGGCGCCGTGGTGCATATCGTGATGCAGAGTCATGGTCTGCTTATCGATGGTGGGTTCGAGAGCGTCGTAACCATAAGGTAGGGGGGGTAGTTCGTGAGCCATTGTTATCCTCCAGGCTTTTCTGATGACGGGAAACGTGGTTTCGATGCAAGTATGAGGATGATTATACGACGTGGCAAATGTGGGGACAAAAGGGGATTGAGAAAATTGAGTAATTGAGTAATTGAGAAATTGAGAAATTGGTAATCGGGTAATTTGTAATTTTTGATCTTGCTGGGGGAATTCGCTACTTCCTTCCGAGGAGGCGGATGCGGGAGGTGAAGGCGCGGCCTTCGCAGGCGGCGAAGGTGGGGGCGGGATGATTGATGGGATCGATGACGTTGTTGACGACGAAGGGATTGCAGCGTCCGGTGATGTTGTCGAATCCGCCGCGCAGGGCGAGATAGTAGCCGAAGAAGTGAAAGCGTTTTTCCAGTTGCAGGTTGAGGGAGAAATATTCGGGGATACGATCGGCGCCGGGAGTACTGATGAGTTGCTGCTCGGGGTTGAAGAGGCTGAAGGGAAATCCGGTGCGGGCTTCCATGGAGTAAGCGAGTTCCATCTGGTGGATGATAGGAAGTTTGAAGAAGGGCACGTATCCCCAGGAGAGAAAGCGGTTGGTCGTGTCCCAGGGATAAGGGCCGGGTTGCTGCGGGCTCAGGATGGGACTGTCGACGTTGAAGTCGAGAACTTGATTGGAGTGGGCGCTGGAGCGAGTGTAGGAGCCTGCGATCGAGTACGACTCGCGGAAGGTGTGGCGAAGAGTGAGTTGAAAAGCGCGGTAGCGGTCATCGCGGGTGTTGGCGAGGAGGAAGTCGCCGCCGGTGGTTGAAGTCGTGTTGTAAACGAATGCGCGAGAGCCGCGGCGGTCGAAGTATTCGGCTTTGAGATAAATGGCAGCGGGAAGCTTCTTTTCCAAGCCGACGCTCCAGCTGAGGAAGCGCGGTGTGCGCAAAGCGGCGGTGTTGGCGGTGAAAGTAGTGGTGATAGGGCCGGTGGTGGTGACGCATCCGGTGGGCGCGGTGCAGGTGGGATCGGTGGAGAAGAAGGTGTCATCGCGAGTGCCGGCGTAAGGGCGCGCGATCAGGAAGATGGGAGTGGATTCGTAGATGAGGCCGATGCCGGCGGAAAGCTTGGTGGTGCCGGAGTTGTCGAGGACGTAGGTTGCGGCGAGACGAGGAGCGATGTTGGCTTGGCGGACAATTGCGTCCCAGTCGAGACGGACGCCGGGCTCGACGAGGAGGCGGTTGGTAACGCTCCAGCGATCTTCGGCGTAGGCGCTGACTTCGGAGTTGTATTGATAGTGCAGGGGGGCGGCAGAGAAGGTGGAGTAGCGAGTGCAGGGAAAGTTTTTGTCCTGCGGGGCGGTGGAGCAGATGTCGGTGGGCTGGGTCGAGGTGACATCGGAGGTGAGGAAGAGGATGGGCTGGCGGAAGAATTCGGCATTGTAGGAGATGCGGTCGAGATCGACGCCGAGTTTGAAATCGTGGCGTCCGTGCCATTGATGAGATGGCAGATACAGATTGAACAATCCCTGAAAGCGTTCGGCCTGAGTCGTTTCGTTCAGATAATAACTTCCGAACGCGGTGTTGGGAGTGATTTGGTAAGGGGCGGTTCCATAGGGAGTGAGGTGGACGTTGTACTGGTCGAAGGCGAATCCGGCTTCGAGGAGCTGGCCTCCGGCGAAGTAATGCTGATCCTTGATGCTGGCGACGTAGGCGGAGGCAATATTCTTGGGATTGGTTAATTGCGGGCTCAGGGGGGAGAGAAGTCCGTACTGGTCGTGAACGTGGTTCACGAGAAAACTGGTGGTGAGGATGTCGCGGTTGGTGAGGTTGGTCTGGAATTTGGTGAGATTGCCGAAACGGAGGACGCGGTCGTTGTCCTGATTGACGGGGAGTTCGGTGTAGATGATGTTGTCGTATTCGCCTTCGAAGGCGTTGTAGAACCAGATTTTTCCTTTTTCGATGGGTCCGGAGAAGGTGAAGCGCGGGAGGAACTGGTCGAAGCGCCATCCGTGCTTGTTCTGGAAGGAAGGCAGGAAGTTGGTGGCGAAAAAGCGGAAGTGGTCGTCGCCGATGCCGGTGTTGAGGGCGAGGATGCCGCCGGAACCTTTGCCGTCCTCAGCGGGCTCGCGCGAGGGCTCGACCTGGATGGAGCGGAAGGCGTCGGTGCTGACGCGGACCAGGAGGAGTCCGTTGGCGGGCTGAGTCACGTTGAAGCCGTCGAGCAGGGTGACGGTTTGGTATGTCTGGGCGCCGGCGACGTGGGGCTGGCCGAATTGGTCTTGCACTACGCCAGGGATGAAATTGATGGCGTTGCGGTAGTCGTGGGTGACGGGAAAGACCATGTTGATGACATCGAGTCCGGTGAGCGTTTCCTGGGAGGAGACTTGGGCGGGATCGATGGCGGGGGTGGATTCCTGGACGTTGACGATTTCGCGGACTTCCTGCAGGTGAGAGATGGTGACTTCGATGGAGGCGGTTGTGACTTGGACTGTCTGCTGGCGCAGGGCGTAGAAGCCTTCTTTCTCGACGCGGAGATCGTATTGTCCGACGGCGAGGCCGGGGAAGCGGCAGCGCCCGGCGTAATCGGTTTGGCAGTGCCAGGCGGCTTGGGGTGGTGCCTGAAGAGTGATACGGGCGGAGGGGACAACGACTCCGTTTTCGTCGAGGACGGTGATCGTGGGGGCGGGTGAGGTTTGCGCTGCGGCGGCGCATAGCAGGGCGAAGAGCATCCACCACGGAGTCACAGAGTCACGGAGAATTCTTTTGATCATAGAACTCGCCGTAGTGCGAATCGAGCAGGCATGGATCGTACGCAGATTATTTTACGGTCGGATGCGAATCGGGCAGGGTTGGTTTTTCGGAGGGGAAGAAAGATAGGAAACTCCACTTCTCTCGATCGGGAGAAATGACTCCCAAACATCCCATACTTCATCACGCAGGCGGAGGTTTTGTGCCGGCGAACTACTGGGAGAAGCGGCGGATTTAGGAGAATAGGGGGTATTCCAAAAACGGGGAATGCAGGTTACAATAGCAGTAAGCGCGCAGAAGGATTTGTTCCCGATGTCTCACCTGACCTTCCATCAAGCGTTAGAACTCACCGCTAATTATGCGTTTATCGCGGAGCGTATGCGTGCCGCCGACCGCGATTTTCAGACCCGCGCCAACGTTTGCGAGGCCGCTAGCCGGATTGCGTTCCTGCGAGCCCACATCATCGCGAAGGACGAAGAGACGCGGCCCAGCTTTGGGATGATATGTCGGCGTGCGGCGTTCGCGGTCGCCTGAGAAAAGCTACAACGACGAAGGACACGAAGGCAAGCTGGTGGTTTGCTTTCGAATTTCCGCCATCCGGATTCTGAGAGCCCGCATCTTCTCCCGGGATGAAATCATCTCAAGACCGACTTCTACGCTTCATTGCCCTCTTCAAATTCCTTAAGGCCGCCCTGTTGATTGCGATCAGTGTCGGCGTATTCAAAGCGGTGCACAAAGACGTCGGGGAGATCGCGGAGCGTTGGGTAGAAGCACTGCGCCTCAATCCCGGAAACCGTTTTGTGGATGCCGCGCTGAGCCGGATTTCGAACCTGAGCCCCGCACAGATCACGAAATTAGGGCTCGGAGGATTGGTCTATGCGGGACTTTTTCTGACCGAAGGAATCGGGTTGTGGCTACTGAAGCCGTGGGGCGAGTGGGTCACGGTGATTATCACGGGGTCGCTGGTGCCGGTGGAGATTTATGAGATGTACCGGCATGTCAGCGGGCTAAAGGGTGCGGTGCTGGTGGTCAACGTCGCGACGGTCGCCTATTTGATCTACCGGATTCGGCAACGGAAACACCGAAGCAGCCATTAAGACGATGGGATCTTACCTTCGGCCTCATCGCGAATGTGCCGAAGAACCCGTAGATGAATCCGGTGGATGATTTCGTCGGACCACAGCCGCCAGTACGACGAAGGCCAGAGTCCATGGCGATACCAGGTTGTGCCTTCGAGCCGGGTTCCTCCGCCAGGCAGCGCGGTGAGCAGGAATTGCCCGCCTTCCGACACAAGAAATCCGTGCAAGTGGGGTGGATCGACGTGCGAGTAAGGAGTCCACTCCTGCATGGGAGAGGGATTCGAAGTGACGGAGAATTTCAGGCGGTGAGGAGCGTCCCAGATTTCGATCGGTTCCACAAACGCTCCCGTGGAGAACACACAATGACGCTCTGCGCCCGGACCGGTGCCGAACATCTGCGCGCGGACGGGATAGGCGATTCCGGCGCGGAACATTAGTTCGGTGGGCGGAGGAATCTCCGTGAAGGCGATGACCTCTTGCCATACTTTTTCCGGCGGCGCCTGCACGTCGATGGAGGAGCGAACGACGAAAACTGGCGAGGGCCTCGCCAATGCATGCTCCAGGAATTCGATGCCCGGAGTGAACAGCAACAGGATGGCGAGAAATGCCGGCGCGTCATTGGGAAATGTGCGGTACTTCTGAACGCCATAGGCGCATACGCCACCGAAGGCGGCCAGGGGAAGCGCGAGCGGGGCGGCCATAGCGATGCAGATCACGCCTTCAAAGGCCAGTCCGAGGAGGGCGGCGCCGAGTAAGACGACGGATAGGCCGGCCACTCCGATGCACGCACCCAGACTTCTTGGTTGACGGGCCGCGTAAATGAGCGCCGCCATGAAGCCCATGGTGAAGGGCAGAGCGACGAAGATTCCCCAGCCATAATTCGTGAGGATGCGAGCGCCCAGGATCGCGAGGGCAAAGCCTAGCGGAACTGTGATCAGCAGCGATACCGCGGCGCTGCCTACTGCGCTTACGGGCAGGATTCGAGCCAAGGACGGAAGAGTCTGATCTGCGTACGGGCCGATGGCTGGGGCAGACGCGGGCGAGGGCGGCCGCGCCACATCTACCTGCGCCACATCTTGTTCCGGCCAGAGGCACAGGACGAGGAAGAACAGCAGGTTGAAAACAGGAATGAAGAACAACGCCACGAGTTGCTGAGGAAGTCCCGCACTGCGGAGACGCTTTATCGTCATGGCGACTCCGACCCAGATAAAAGGCAGGGAGAGGGCGACCATGGTCGCCAGGAAGACGGCGTCCGAATGGGGCAATTGCGTGACGCGCGCCACATCGCGCACCGGCATCCAGTAGTTGAATAGGGCCCAGGGCCGGTGAAATCCGTAGAAAGCCACGAATCGGTCGAGGTTGTGCTTGATGGCGAAGCCGACCAGGCCGACCAGAGCGTAGGTGCCGCGGTTGACGGTGCCAGCGGAACGCCAAAGCTGCGCGAATTTGCTCAAAGCGCACCTCGTGGTGGTGGATTGTTGTTTCCGTTATTTCTGTTCATACAGAAAATACTGCATTGGAAGTCGGGAGTCAAGTACTTCCTGAAAGCCGTGACTCCTGGGGTGCTCGCCTTTAGCCAAAACCTCCTAAAGTTTTAGTTGACAAGCCTGCTGGCTCATAGTAATGTCCTAACAATTTAGGAGGTGCGGGTTGGAATCCGGGCAAAAGAAGGCAACGCAGCTGACGCGGCTGGAGCTGCAAATCATGCAGGTTTTGTGGGAGAACGGGGCCGGCACGGTGCAGGCTGTGCAACAGAAATTGTCGGGCGAGCCGGCCTATACGACGGTCCAGACCATGCTCAATATCCTGCAGCGAAAAGGGAAAGTAAAGCGGAAGCTGGTGGGGAAGGCTTACGAATATCGCGCGGTGTTGAGCCGCGACCGAGCGCTGCGGGAAGCGGCTGGAGATCTGATCGAACGGGTATTCGGGGGTTCGGTGAATGCGCTTCTGATGAGCCTGGTGAAGAACCAGCAACTCGATAAAACGACGCTGGCAAAGTTGGAAGAGTTGATCGACCGGCACGAGAAAGAGCAGGGGGGCAAGCATGGAAGCGATTAGCAAACTAGTAGTGTCTTTTCTGCTGAATGGCGCGTGGCAGATCTCGGTCATTGCGACATTAGGAGTTTTCTGCGACGCCCGACTGCGTCATCGGATGCCCTCTCGTTACAGGCACGTTCTGTGGGTTGTTTGCCTGGGAGCGTCGGTTTGCGTGCCACTGGCGACCTTGTGTTTGCAGGCTTATGCGGGCGGCAGCATCGCTCCTCTGACGCACGCTACCGGGCCATCGGCCGCTGACCCGTCGGGAGGCAACGGAGGCATGCTTTACCGCTTTCACGCTCGCAGTCGTGCAGTTTGGTTTCCGGCCACTCTGCTGGCGGTTCTGGTATGGAGCTATGCCGTGTTTTTGATCTTCCGAGCGACCGGGTTCGCTCGGAGCTATCTTCGCACGGTTCAGATGCGAAAAAGAGCATACCCACGCGCAATGCCGGCGAAGCTTTCGCAGGCGTGGAAAGAATGTAGCGGAAAGTTTTCGGTTCCTCCGATTCCGGTGTTGTGTTCGAGTGAAGTGGGAAGTTCGGCCACGCTCGGACACAGAAGGCCGGTGCTCATTCTCCCCGAACGTTTCTTTGCCGACGAGATTGACGAGCAAGAGCTCATAACCGCCCTGGCACATGAACTGGCGCATGTGCGGCGCGGTGATTTTGGCCTCAACCTGTTGTGCGAAGCAGCGTCTCTGCCGCTTTGTTTTCACCCAGCAGCTTTGTTCATCAAGGCGCGGATGACGCAGACGCGGGAACTGGCGTGCGACGAGATAGCTGCGTCGATGCTTCCCTCGGCAACGCACTATGCGCGCTCTTTGCTTCGGCTGGCGCAGACAATGTTTGCCGCCGCCCCAGCGGCAAAGGCAAGTTACGCCTTGGGGCTGTTCGATACTGGCGCTCTGGAGGAACGCATCATGAACATTCTGAAAACAGGAGAGAAAAGTGGAAAGTGGGCTCGGGCGCGGATGCTGTTGGCGGTGAGCCTGGTGGGTGTGATGTCGCTGGCAATCTGCGGATTTTCGGTACGTGTGGCGGACCGTACGTCCGCCGACGCACAACGCTTTGTGGGCAAGTGGGAGACGCAATACAAAGGTCGCGCATTTTTCACGTTGAACCTTAAGGAGGAAAACGGCCGCCTGGGAGGAAATTGCGTGCATGTGACTCGGGTGGCGTGGGTGGATGGTGCGCTCATACCCGGTACGGAAGAGACTTCGCAAGAACAGATTACCGAAGCGCTAATTTCAGGAAACAAAGTCGAGCTTCGGATCGGGGATTCAGATCCCATCTTGCTGGAGTTCACCCTCACCGGTGACAACACTGCTGAGGGCAAACCCATCGTGGGTGAATCGCCCGATGGTCCCCCGCCACCCAAGAAACCGTGGCACTTCGAGAAGGTGTCCGCGAATCCGTAAGACTCGTTATTCGAACGGCGGAAAGATTTTCCGCCGTTCTGTACTATCAGCCAGCCCGCAAACCTCCTAGCTGCGCAACGCGGACCCTTCGACTGCGCTCAGGGCGTCGTTACCGACACAGGCTATAATGTGTCGCGCCAATGTCCCTTCATGCTGGTAGCAAACTGGGGCCCTATGAAATTCAGTCCGCACTGGGCGCGGGCGGCATGGGAGAAGTGTACCGAGCGCGGGACACGCGGCTAGATCGCACGGTCGCGATCAAGATTCTTCCGGCACATCTCTCTTCGAATCCCGAACTGAACGCGCGCTTTGAGCGCGAGGCGCGCTCGGTTTCTGCGCTGAATCATCCTCACATTTGCCATCTCTATGACATCGGAAAGCAGGATGGGACCGTGTTTCTGGTGATGGAGTATCTGGATGGCGAGTCTCTGGCACAACGGTTGCAAAAAGGTCCGCTACTGCTGAAGCAGGCGCTGGAGTTTGGGATTCAGATTGCGCAGGCGCTGGCCACGGCGCATCGAGCGGGGATCCTGCATCGGGATTTAAAGCCGCAGAACGTGATGCTGACCGCGGGCGGAGCGAAGCTGCTGGATTTTGGACTGGCAAAATCAACTCCCGCGCTGGTGGGTGGGCCGGCTGCGGCTGTCAGCGGCATGACTCCTTCGACGCCGACGATGACGATCGCGGAATTAAGTTCTCCCGCGAATCCGTTGACCCGGCAAGGGACGGTGGTGGGGACTTATCAATACATGGCTCCCGAGATATTGCAGGGGGCCGAGGCGGACACGCGCAGCGATGTGTTCAGCCTGGGATGCGTGCTGTACGAGATGGTGACGGGGCGGCGGGCATTTGAAGGCAAGAGCCAGTTGAGCGTAATGACTGCGATTCTGGAGAGAGATCCGGAGCCTGTGAGCCAGATTATTCCGACTTCGCCGGCCGCGCTCGATTATGTGGTGAAGACTTGTCTGGAGAAGAATCCGGAGGAGCGGTTTCAGACGGCGCAGGACGTGAAGCTGCAACTGAAGTGGATTGCCGAGAGCAGCGCTACAAAAGTGGAAACCCCAACTGCTCCGGAGGCGAAGCCATGGTTGTGGCGGGCGATAGCCGCGCTGGCGATTCTCGTAGCCATTGCGGCGGGTGCAGGTTATATGCGGCTTGCGAATCGTTCCCTGCCGGTGACGCGCTCCTCGATTTTGCCGCCGTCGGGAAAGTCATTTGTGACGATGGTCCCGGCTTCCGGGCCGGCGGTGATTTCCCCAGACGGAACTTGGTTGACTTTCACGGCCCGAGACGATAAAGGCAAAACTCTGTTATATGTACGCCCGTTGACTTCTCTCGAGCCGCAAGCCTTGGCCGGCACCGACGATGCCATGTATCCATTCTGGTCCCCGGACAGCCATGACATTGGATTTTTCGCACAAGGCAGGTTGAAGAGGGTACGGGCCAACGGAGGGCCCGTGCAGGACATCTGCGAAGCCACGAATGGCCGAGGTGGCGCGTGGAATCGAGCTGGCGTCATTCTATTTTCTCCCACGGCACAAGCTGTCTTGATGCGCGTCGCAGCCGCGGGCGGCGGCAAGCCGGAACCCGCCACGACGATGGATGTAACGAAGACCCAAAACAGCCATCGCTGGCCCCATTTCCTGCCGGACAACCGCCACTACTTGTATTGGGCCCGGAGTGCGTTGGGAGCCGGCGAGCAGTCTTTGATGGTCGGGAGCCTCGATTCAAACGATACAAAGTTGATCATTAAGGGTGTGACGACCGCGTCCTACGCCTCAGGGTACTTGCTGTTCATGCGAGAGCAGACGCTGCTGGCCCAGCCTTTTGATCCGAGCCGGCTGGAACTGACGGGAGAGGCCACGCCAATTGCGGAGCACGTTGCGATCAACGGACCGACAGGAGTGCCGGAATTTTCCGCGTCCGAAACTGGGACGCTGGTTTATCAGACGGGCGAGGCGGGGGGTGCCTGGGATCTGCTTTGGTACGCGCGCGACGGAAAGCCTGCGGGAACGGTGGCGGAGCAAGAGCGCTACTACTATCCAAGTCTGTCGCGCGATAACAAGATGCTGGCGGTTTCCCTATTCAACGGTGCGCAGGGAACGGCAGACGTGTGGGTTCTCGATTTGCAACGTGGAACCAAGTCAAGGCTTACTTTCGGCACCGGCACACAGATTTCATCTACCTGGTCGGCGGATGGAAAAACAGTCTTCTATTCGTCGAACACAGGTGGCGCCACTCATATCTTTGGCAAGGCAGCCGACGGAAGCGGTTCGGAGCGGACGGTACTGGCGTCACCCGAAGCTTCTGAGGTTCCCTACTCTGCTTCTGCCGATGGGAAGTATCTGGTTTACTCGCGGCGACTTCTAAATGATGCAAAAGGCAATGTGGACATTTGGGTTCTACCGCTAGCGGAGGGCGGCAAGCCGTTTGCGATCGTGCAGACACCGTTTTCGGACGTGGGGCCTTCGATCTCACCATCGGGGAAATGGATGGCGTACCAGAACAACGAATCCGGGCGCACCGAGGTTTACCTGACGCCGTTTCCGGCTGGCGGAGCCCGATGGCAGGTTTCCACCAGCGGCGGCGCTGACGCTGCCTGGCGTGCGGACGGCAAGGAACTGTTTTTCCTGGATCCGTCGGACGCGATGATGGCGGTCGACGTGGATACCCCCGGAAGTACGCCGAAACTGGGAGCCCCACATGTGTTGTTCCAGGCGACGGGCGTGCAGCGGCAGGTGGGAAGTTTTGTGGTGTCGGCGGATGGCAAGAAATTCTTGGTCAACAGCGGGAGCATGAAACAGGGGAGCGAACCGCTAACGCTGGTGACGAATTGGACGGCAGACCTGAAGAAGTAGGCGGGTTTCGGCCCGGTGAAATTCCACGGGGCTAAAGCCCATGGTTATTTGAAAGCTGGCGCGGCGCTAAAGCGCCGCTCTTCCATGTTGTGTTCGGCTTAAGCATACGATTCGGAGGCGGGACGCCTCCGCGACAGCCGGCGGGACGCCGGCGCTACGGTCAGGGCAGGGCGAACGCGACCAGGGCGTCTCCCGGAGTCTCTTCTGAGATTTTGTCGTGGCCTCCTGCGGCAATCACTACGTACTGCTTGCCATGGAGAGCGAAGGTCATGGGGGTGGCGTGGCCGCTGTCGGGAAGCTGAGCCTTCCACAGCTCTTTTCCGGTTTCGATGTCGAACGCGCGGAAATAAGGATCGAAAGTTCCGCCGATGAAGACCAGGCCGCCGGCGGTGGCGATCGGTCCGCCGAGACTGAGCGAGCCGGGAGGGATGGGCGGTTGCTTGCCGCCGAAGTCCAGCATGGAGCCGAGCGGGACTTTCCAGCGAATCTTGCCTTCATTCAGGTCCACAGCAATGAGCGAGCCCCAGGGTGGGGCGACGCAGGGCATATCGGAGGGAGATTGGATGAAGCGTCGGAATAATCCGTAAGGTGCGCCGGTCTGCGGGGAGTACTCGCCGTCTTCGGTGCGAGCTTCGTCTTTCGAGAAGTCCGCCTGCGGGATCAGCTTCACCTTTGTAGGCATATTGTTCGTGTTCGTGACCAGAAGGCTACGCTGAGGATCGAAGGCGTAACCGCTCCACGTCATACCGCCCAGCACGCCCGGAGTCTCGATGGTCCCCTGCAGGCTGGGGGGAGTGAAGATGCCATCGTGGCGTAGTCCAGCGATTTGCTTGCGACAGAATCCCAGGTCTCCGGGAGTTGGTCCCCAGGCGTCATCGACGGAAATTTTCTGTAGGGCGAGCGCGGGAGGAGCGAGCGGAAAAGGCTGAGTCGCGGAAGCCTGTTCACCAGGGACGTCGCTGTTTGGCACGGGGCGTTCTTCTACCGGGAAAATTGGTTTTCCCGAATCACGATGGAGCACGAAGAGATTGCCCGTCTTATTTCCTTGAATCACAACCGGAATTTTTTCTCCGCCACGTTGCAATGTTGCGAGCAAGGGAGGCGCTGCACTGTCGTAATCCCAGAGATCGTGATGAACGAGTTGGAATCCCCAGGCCACTTCGCCGGTTTTGGCGCGGAGTGCGACCACCGAGTTGGCCCACTTGTTATCGCCGGGGCGGAGTCCGCCGTAATAGTCGGGGCTGGCGCTTCCGGTGGGGATGAAGACGAGGTCGCGAGCGGGATCGACGGTCATGATGGACCAGGCATTAGCGGCGCCGACCTGAGGCTCGGCGGGCTTGCCATCGGCCGCAGGCGCGGTGGTGAGGGGAATGGGATCCCAACTCCAGCGAAGTTTGCCGGTGCGGGCGTCGAAAGCACGGACCACACCTGCGGGCATGGCGGCGCGAGCATTGTCGTTAATGGCGGAGCCGACGATCACGAGGTCATCGATGACGGCGGGGGGCGACGTCATGTGGTACCAACCAGAACGATAGCCGGGGACATTGCGCAGATTGACTTTGCCGTGGTCGCCGAAATCCATACACGGCTTACCGGTGGCGGCGTCAAGCGCGACGAGGCGGGCGTCGAGAGTCGCTTCGTAGAGACGGCGATGGCAGGGTTGGGCTGATGCCGCATTCGGATCGAGCCAAGTGGAAACGCCGCGATTGATCAGGCCATCGCCGTAGTCGAGGGTGAGATCTACTTGCGGATCGTAGGCCCAGCGTTGCCAGCCGGTTTCGGGATCGAGGGCGATGATGCGATTGAAGCCGGTGGTGAAAAATAAAGTTCCATCGACGAGAATCGGGGTGGCTTCGAATCCGCTGCGGCGGCGGTTGTGAGTGCCATCGGAAATGTCGCCGGTGTGGAATGTCCAGGCGAGCTTCAGTTTGGAAACATTGTCGCGGTTGATCTGGGAGAGTGGCGAGTAGCGCATGCCGCCGGGATCGTTGCCGTAGTTCGGCCAGTCAGTGTCGTTGATTTGCGCGGGCAGCGGAACGGCGTTGCCTAGGATGAGAATTACTACGTAAAGGAATGCCTGTCGAAGATGGTTGCTACGCATGGGCACACATCTTGGACGAATGGAGGGTGGAAAGGCAAGCTGGCTTTGGGCTGAAACCGCAGTGCGAGGTCTCAGGCCTTGGTGGCGAGGTAGTCGCAGACGCGGCGGATGGTGTCGCGCTGGTGATCGTTGAGAGTGAGGAATTCGAATCCGTAGCGGAGGCCCTGGCGGTAACGCACGATGGCGCGGACTTTGATGGGATAAGGAGTGAGGGGCAGCGGGATCTCGAGAGTCACAATCTCGCCGGGTTCGAGGCTGCCGGTGAGGGTGGCGCCGATGCCATCCTGGCCCATTTCGGTGGAGCGTCCCCAACAGTTGCGGAATTCTCCGGCCTGAAACATTTTGACTTGCAGGCGGACGTCAATGATGAAACGCGGGAAGCGACGTGTGAACTGGATCTTGCCGGTACGCGCCTGTCCCACCTGCTGCTCGGATCCTGATCCTGCGCTGGCGGCGGCGGCTTGGGCTTTCTTGTCAGTGCTCATGCAAGTTCACGCGATTGCTTTTGTATCCGCTCAATTGCCATGCAGCGCGTATCCGGGCTCGAGCGGCAATTTTCCCGCGACTTTGACCACGGAGACACTGCTGTTAATGGCGTAGACGTCGACGACTCCGACGGCGCCGGGAATGGATGCGACTTTGTTAATCAGGTCTTCGTCGGACTCGGCAATGATGATTGCGGGATGTCCGATGCGCCCGTGGTTGGCGGAGGCGACCAGTTCTTTGACCTGTCCCTCGGGCAATTCATAAATCTTTTCGAGCAGCACTTTCATTTCTGGCGCGGAGGGAGCACGCATGATGAAGGTGACGGACTTGCCATCGGGCCAGTGATTGGTCTGTCCTTTGCAGACTTTGACGAGGTCGGGCAAGGTGATGGTGGAGACCGGGTTGGTCTTGTTGGACACGAGGGCCAAGTCGCGCGCAGCCGCCAGAGAGAGACTGGCCGCGAGGAATAAGGATAAGGCTAAGATTCGACGGTGATACACGCTCGCTCCCGCAAGACGGAATCGTCCACAGAGCGATTTTGCTGGAATTTGGGCGAGGGCTCAACGGTCACTTAGGTCATGTACTTTTGGGTTACCGACGAGCAGGCGCTCGAAATGCGACGGGGTTGAACGATCCGCAGGCAGCAAGACCTGTGGAAAAGCAAGGTTAAGCTCAGGTGTCAGGGGGATTGGCAATGGGCGGGGGATAAGGTAGCCTTGGACATCTTTTCAAAGGATTCTTCCCCCTATGACTGATCGTGTCAGCTATGCCCCTCAGGATTTCCAGAAGATGTGCAAGCAGGCGGAGAGAGATCACGAGTCAAAAAAGCTGGTCGTGCTGATGGAGCGCGTGAAGCGGCAGATTGCCGAGCGCGACAACCCCGGGCCGAAGATGGAAGGCACGAAGCATGCCGCAATGGTGACGGATACGGACTCAGGATTTCTGCGGCTGCCCAGCCGATCGGTTCCGTTTGAGAGATAGAGGGACGTGTTCCAGCGTTGCGATCGTTCGTTTGCATACCTGCGAGCGAAAGTTTTCACTTCACACAAATTGATTTGCGGTAGAATGCACCCAGCGTTCTGTGTGCGATCGCCGAATGGCGAGTGCGGGTTCTTATTTTTGCCTTCCCCCAGGAGGTAGTTGATGTACCGGCCCTATTCAACGTCCCACGCGGACTTCCGTCCGTTTCGGGATGTGGAGTCCCAGCTGCGGGACCTCACGCAAGATTTCGCAACTTCTTTCAATACAGGAAATTACGATCAGGCGGCGAGCCTGTTTGCCAGCGATGCTGCGCTCATGGCGCCCTTGTATGAGGGCGCGTATGGGCAGAGAGCAATCGAGCAGTTGCTGCGGCAGATGGGTGAGGCGGGATACCGGAATTTGCGATTGGAAACCACGCGGGTGGACCATTCCGGGGATATGGCGATGGAATTGGGACGGTTCTCGGTCTTAGTACCGAAGCCCGATGGCATGGTCGCGGTCCAGCGGGGCAAGTATGTGAAAGTGTGGCGCCGGTTGGGAGCGTGGCTGATCGTGGCCGACTGCAGGAGCTGGACGTCGGAAGTGGCGAACGATCGGGCGGCGTGAGGCTGGGGAGAGAGATGGGGCAGGAACAACGCACTACTGCAGACGAGCAGGGCCGGAAAGATGTGGCAAAGGCTGATCCGGGGCAGTACTGTCCCAATTGCTCGGCGAAGTTGCGCGAGAGCCGGTGCAAGTTGAAGTGTCCGCAGTGCGGGTTTTATTTGAGCTGCTCGGATTTTTACTAGAGAAGAAATTGTTGATTTTTGATTGTTGATTGTTGAATAAAAAACCCTTCCTAGCAGCAATCGAGCTAGTCCCTAATAAATTGATCCAGCTCTGAATCTACAATCAACAAGTCCGCTCGGGTGACGCCTACGATGGCCTGCGTCTACAATGGCAGAGCGACTTTATTTCTGATTTTTGTAAGGAGAACCTCATGCAACGCAAGGCTAGTGCGGTTTGGAAGGGTGGGCTGAAGGATGGGAAGGGGACGATTTCGGCTCCGGGCGGGGTGTTGAACAACACGCAATATTCCTTTTCGACGAGATTTGAGAATGCACCGGGAACCAATCCGGAGGAGTTGATTGCGGCGGCGCATGCGGGATGTTTTTCGATGGCGCTGTCGGGGCAGTTGGGCTCGGCGAATCTGACGCCGGAGAGCATTTCGACCACAGTGACGTTGTCGCTGGAGAAATTGGATTCGGGATGGACCATCACGTCCAGCCACATTGACGTGGTGGGAAAGGTGCCGGGAGCGGATGCGGCGACTTTTCAGAAGTACGCCGAAGCGGCAGAGAAGGGATGCCCGGTATCGAAGGTGCTGAACGCGAAGATTACGATGAGCGCGAAGCTGCAATAGTTCGCGAAGACGCGGAAGTTGAGTGTGGAAGTTGAGGTACGCCTTGATGGCAGAATCCGGCAGGCGCGCCAGGTTGATCATTCTGTGTGGACTGCCGGGTTCGGGCAAAACTACGTTGGGAAGGGCGCTGGAAGCAAGGCTCCAAGCCGTGCGCTTTGCGCCCGATGAGTGGATGGACGCACTCTCGCTGGACCTCTACGACGAACCGCGGCGTGCCAAGATTGAGGAGTTGCAGTGGGAATTGGGACAGCAACTCCTGCAGCTGGGTCTCACTGTAATCATCGAGTGGGGAACCTGGGGCAGGTCCGAGCGGGATCGATTGCGGCTAGGCGCGCGCGCCCTTGGGGCTGCGGTTGAATTGCACTATCTGTCTGCACCGCTGGAAGTTCTTTTTGAAAGGGTTCAGCGCAGGGGCATGGAAAATCCGCCGATCGCGCGCGATGCACTATTTCACTGGTCAAAGGTCTTTCAAGCACCCACGGCGGAAGAGAAGGCAGAGTTCGATGAACCATTAGTTTCTGACATCGACCTGGACCTGATCCCGTACGAATGAAACCCAGGGTGCAGGCGTTTGACAGGGCACCTCTGGGCTGTAAAATAGGAATGCAGTTCTTGCAAACCCGGCGGCGTTCGCGCGGCCGCGGCGAATTAAGTCCACTTGCCATCGTGGCGGAATTGGCAGACGCGCATGGTTCAGGTCCATGTACCGGCAACGGTGTGGGGGTTCGAGTCCCTTCGATGGCACCAAAAAATCAGTGGTCAGTGGTCAGTGATCAGTTTTCGGCTTCCGCGGTAATCCCTCGTATCAATACTTATCGCCAGCAAAGGGCACCAGTGGCACTCCTGTCTTTGACTGACTCCTGATGGATCCCAAGCTATCTCCGATCCCAAAACTTGGGTACCGCAGTTTGTCTATGCAGAAACGAGGAAATGGGGGACAATCGTGCGGGGTGGAGGAGTCGGGAGTTGAAGATTTCGCAAAAGGGATTGTACGCGCTGCAGGCAATGATGACCTTGGCGCGGCGGCATGAGCAGGGGGCCATCAAGATCCGGGATATTGCGGCGGAGAGCAATCTGCCGGAAAAGTTTCTGGAGCTAATTCTGCTGGAGTTGAAGAACGCGCGCATTGTGGACAGCGTGCGCGGGGCGCGGGGCGGGTATCAGCTACGCCGTGATCCTTCCGAGATTCCGTTGAGCGATATCATTCGGCTGGTGGATGGCCCGCTGGCGCCGATGGGCGACGCGGAGCAGTTGCGCGGATTGATTGTGAAGGATGAGGACCATCGGGCGCTGTATGAGGTGTTTTTGGCAGTGCGGGATGCGGCGGCGAAGATTCTGGAACACACGACGGTAGCCGACCTGGTGGCGGGGGGCCGAGGCAAGAAGAGTGCAGCCGGAAAAGCCGGGGCTGGGCTTACGAAGAAAATGAAACACGTCTAGGCCAAGCTAGATCCTCACGAACTTCAATTCGGCGCGTATCTCGGACGGGTGCCCTAACACCGCAGAACCCTCTAGTTTCGCGCTGGGCCGGGTTTGAAAGTTACGGTTCGTTCGGCCTGCCGACACCGAGCCGCAGACGTACTTTTTCTCTCTCTTCTGCAAGCATTGCTTCATTGAGCTTGTGGGCGAGTTCGGCCACTCGGAAGCGGTCCTGTTCGTGAGTGAGTTGATTGGCAATGTCTTCCCATGCGTGGGCGGTTTGCTCGGATTCTCCTGGCATTGACAACTCCTTCCAAAGGGCTGTGTCATGGCCCCTAATTGAGAGTCTGCCTCTGCGCATGTTTGCAGGGGTACTTTCGCGGCGAATAATAAACCAGCTGCCTTAAAGAAAGTGTGCAATATTGCACACTCAGAGATGGCAGCGGCGTCAGGCAATGGACGCTGTTGCCTCGATCAGGCTCGACACGATGAATGGAAAGAACGACCCGGCTGGTGAGCCTTGTTTTACAATATTTCGCCCAAGGTACTCTCAGGGGAAGAGGTGTCATGGCAACTCCAGTTCGTCGGTCATTTGGAATTCTGCGCCTCATACTGTGCATTTCCCTCATCCTCACTTCGGTGGCGGTGTTCGCGCAGAATACTGCGGCTCGCCCGAGCATTCCCTGGCCCACAAAGGGCTGGACGAAGGGAACACCCGCCAGTGTGGGACTCGATGAAAAGGTTCTGATGAATTTTGATGGCGACCTGGCCAGTGGGAAATACATGCTGATCGATAGCTTCCATGTGTTTCGCTGCGGGGAGGAAGTCTTTGCGCACACCTATGCCCACGACTACGGCCAAATTTATGGAAAAGAAGCGAAGACGAAAGGTCCGCTGAACGCCCGCCTGACCGGACCGTACAACTATTTCGATCCCTACTGGCACCCGTTTTATCACGGCACGGACATGCACAGCATGCAATCGGTCAGCAAGACGGTGACGTCGGTGATCTACGGCATCGCCATGACGAGAGGCGATTTCAAGGCAGGGCTCGATACCCCGGTGCTGAAATTTTTCGCCGAGGCACGAGTGAAGAACGTGGACGAGCGCAAGCGCCGCATGACGATTGAGAACGTCCTAACCATGACCACTGGACTGGAGTGGAATGAGGAAGTGCCCTATGACGATCCCCGCAGCGACTCAAGTCTCATGGAGGCAACTGACGACTGGGTGCAATACGTAATTGACAAACCGATGGCCACCGAACCGGGCAAGGTTTTCAACTACAGCAGTGGAGCAACCGAACTGCTGGCGTACATCTTTCAGAAGGAGACCGGGCAGGATATTGATGACTACGGGGAGAAGTATCTGTTCACTCCGCTCGGAATCAAACATCACTGGAAGCGCACATACCTCGGAGTGATCGATACTGAAGGCGGCCTTTATCTAAACGGGGAGGATCTGGCAAAGATCGGCTACCTATACCTGCACCGGGGCGTGTGGGAAGGAAAACAGATCGTGTCAAAGGAATGGGTGAAGGAATCGCTCACACCGTATATTGATGCGGGCGAGGGGAGCGAACATTTTAAGTACGGATTCAAATGGTGGTTGTATCCGATGGGCGAAAAATTTGTGTGGATGGCTCGCGGATTTGGGGGCCAACGGCTGATGGTCTTTCCTGACGAGAATCTGATCGCTGTTTTCACCGGATGGGAAATTATCAAGGACGACGCACCGGCAGGAGAGCTGGTGAAACGACTGCTGCCGGCTGTGAAGCCGACGCAATGCGCTCCCTCCAACTGATACCTCGTTGACTGCTAGCTCTGGAGTTTCATGGCCTCGGGATCCCATTTCACCACGGCGCCCCGCTCGAGGCTGAGGTTGCTCAGCAGGGCCGCTCCTGCGGCTCGGTAGCCGAAGACGGCATCTTCGACCACAGGCTGGCGCGAGCGGACCGCCGCAAAGAAATTTTTGAAGTGATCGTAACTGTCGCGATAGCCCGCTGGAGCTTCATATTTTTCGGAGGCAACCGAGGGTGGTCCCGAAGGATGGGACGGCGGATATTTCTCGTGGTAGCTTTCGAGAATTCGCTTCTGCATCGCTTCGGGGAAAGTATTGATGGTGTAGCCGGGCTCTCTTTCGCGAGGCGTGCGGCTGACGGTAAGGGTGTCCCAGCCAATCTCCAAGGTACCTTCAGAACCGATAAAGACCAGGGCTTCGCTTTCCTCGCCACCGTCGACGAAATTCACGCGCAGGCTGAGGTTGAATCCCTGAGGGTAATCAAACAGACCGAGCAATACGTCGGGAGCGTCGCGGCCATCTTTCCAGAAACGCAGTCCTCCCGTGGCCATGGCGCGATTGGGACCGTGGCTGCCGGTAATGAAGTGGGTGCCGCTGAACAGGTGCACGAAGAGGTCTCCGGCGACGCCGGTGCCGTAGGCTTTCCACTTGCGCCACTGGAAGAAGTGCTCTCCGTTGAAGGGAATTTTGGGCGCGGTGCCCAGGAATTGCGGCCAGTCGCACGTCTCGGGCGAGGCATCGGGAGGCACCGTGTAGTTCCAGGCGCCGATCGAGGAATTGCGGTCCCAGTGGGCGTTCACCATGTTGAGCTGGCCGATCGCACCCGCGGCGAGGAGCTCCTTCGCTTTGGCATAAATGACCGAGCTGACGCGCTGGCTTCCGATCTGCAGGATTCGGTTGTTCGCGCGAGCGGCTTCGATCATCTCGGGGCCGTCGGTGTAGATGTGGATCATGGGCTTTTCGCAATAGACGTCTTTGCCCGCTTTCATGGCGTCCACGGCGGCTTGCTTGTGCCAATGGTCCGGCGTTGCGATGATGACCGCGTCGATGTCTTTGCGCGCGAGGACTTGCTTGTAGTCCCGCGTGGTGAAAACGTCGCTGCCCCAGAGTTCTTTGCTGTGCTCGAGGCGTCCGTCGTAACAGTCGGCGACGGCGACGAGCTTGACCCCGGGAACCTGGACGGCAAACTTGGTGTCTCCCTGGCCCTGAATGCCAGCGCCGATGAGGGCGATCTGGATGTGATCGTTGGCTGCGATGGGCGCGGCAGGTCGCGACTGAGAAGATGCGAGGGCGTGCACTTTTGTTCCGAGGATCGTGCCGGCAGTTGCCGAGCTGGCGACTTTCAGAAAAGATCTGCGATTCAACATGGGCGATCCCCCACAATGGAAGTTTAGGACGACAGCAACGATAAACCGTTTTGCGAAATCTTGCCTCTTTGTTTTTTACCGCAGAGGTCGCCGAGCAATGGCCGCCGAGGACGCGGAGAAGCAAAGAGAAGTACGGCGCAGCATTCAGTTTTTCCAAATAAGTGCTTAAACTCCTTGCCCGGCGCGGGAAGTGCGGGATTTTCACAGCGCGGCGAGAGAGGTTCGGGCGTGGCTCTATATTGATTTCCGACAATGAATGCTGCGAAAAGCCGCGTCCGGTGCGGAGTTTGCGAGAAATGTGTTTCCGGTCTGCACCATTTCCGG
>DASTCU010000049.1:0-1525 GCA_035710825.1 Candidatus Sulfotelmatobacter sp. | reverse complement strand
GCCGGCCCGAGTGAGTGTGATTGCTGCCGATGGTCGCGCTTACGCGCCCGACAACGCCTGGATGCATGCCGACGACGGTTTTGATCGCAGCCTGCAACCGTTCGAAAACCATTACTTCCACTGCCCGGGTGAATGCACCGTGATCCTACCGACTGGCGATGCGCAGTTGCAGGTCTCTCATGGCCTCGACTACGCCATCGCGGAACGGCGAGTCGGCATCACGAAAGACGGCAATACGATGACAATCGCGCTCAAGCCGCTGCGGTTACCGGCGCAATATGGCCACTTCGCTAGCGCGGACCTGCATGTGCACATGAATTATGGCGGGCACTATCACAACACTCCGTTAAATCTGATCGAACAGGCACGTGCCGAACATCTAGACGCCGTCTACAACCTGATTGTCAATAAGGAAGAACGCATTCCCGATATCGCGCAGTTCACTACCCGGCCATTGCGCAAAGACGACATGCTACTGATGCAAGCACAGGAATTTCATAGCAACTACTGGGGGCATCTAGGTCTGCTCGATCTGGATGATCATTTCCTGACCCCGGATTTTGCCGCTTATCGGCAATCGGCTTTGGCCAGTCCCTATCCGCACAATGGTGTGATCGCTGGCCTGGCCCACGCGCAGCATGGTTTGGTCGGTTATGCGCATCCCTTTGATGCCCCAGTCAACCCCGACAAGGATCGTGAACTTAGTAATGGCTTGCCGGCCGATGTTGCCCTCGGCAACGCAGATTATTATGAGCTCGTCGGTTTCTCCGATCACCGTTCCACCGCCGACATATGGTATCGCCTGCTCAATCTTGGTTTTCGTATCCCAGCCGGCGCAGGCACCGACGCGATGGCGAACTACGCTTCGTTACGCGGTCCGGTGGGCATGAATCGGGTATTCATCGCCGTTGTCGGCGAGACCACCCCAGAAAAGTTGCATTCGGGTCTGAAACAAGGTCGGACCTTCGTCACTAACGGCCCCTTACTGGGTTTGGAGATCGATGGCAAACATCCGGGGGATGACATTACACTGAGCAAGCCGACGACACTGCCGTACCACGTATCTCTGCGGTCCATCGTGCCGATCGATCACTTCGAGTTAATCTTCAACGGTCGCGTCATCGCCAGTCATCATCTTAATGGGGCGCGCACACAAGCCGATGTCAGTGGAAGGGTTGAGATTCCGGCCAGCGGTTGGTTGGTCCTGCGCGCCTGGAACGATCACTCAAACCCGAAGATCCAGGACATCTATCCTTATGCCAGCACGAGCCCAATCTACGTAACAGTTGATCAAAAGCTGCCCCGCTCGCCAGCGGACGCCGCCTATTTTGTCAGCTGGCTCGATCGCGTGATCGCTGGGGCAATGGCGCGGAGGGACTACAACAGCCCGCAAGAGAAGCAGAACACATTGCAATACTTGAACGCCGCGCGCACGGTCTTTCAGACGAGCACACGGTAAGAGCCAGAGCCAGCCTTTGGTGTGATTTGAAGCAAGAGGAGTAGAATAAAGAGGCAGTCCCGAAAA
>DASTCU010000048.1:0-1294 GCA_035710825.1 Candidatus Sulfotelmatobacter sp. | reverse complement strand
CTTCGAGTTCCCGAAGGCACCGTGAAATCTCGAATTAACCGGGGTCGTGCGGAACTTGCGCGCCTCCTCCAACGTACATATAGGCAGGTGATGTGATGGCGGGCAAAGGACATAACGGCATGCAGTGCACAGAGTTTGACGCTCTGCTCAGCCAGGCCATTGACGGCACCCTCTCTGGCGAGAGACTCACGGCGTTCGAAGCCCACGGGCACGAATGCAAGAATTGTGGCCCTCTTCTTTCTGAGGCTGAAGCTGGCCACAGCTGGCTGAAGACTTTGGAAGAGATCGATCCTCCCGAGGACCTGGTCACGAACATTCTGGTGCGCACGACGGGAATCGACACCGTGCGTATGCACCAGGGACAACGCGTGACTACCTCGTGGATGGACCGCGTGGGCGAGTTGGCGGCTGCAGTGTTCTCGCCAATCGCTAACGTGGCGCGTCAGCCGAGGTTCGCGATGTCCTTCGGGATGGCCTTCTTCACCTTGTCAGTAGGATTGAGTCTGGCCGGAGTGAAGCTCAGCGATCTGCGCCATGTGGACTTGCGTCCCAGCGCGATTCGCCGCAGTTACTACGAGACCTCCGGCCGGGTCGTGAAATACTACGAAAACATTCGCTTCGTGTACGAGATCGAATCGCGGGTGCGCCAATTCAAGCAGAACACGACTCCCGCTGTAACGCAGCCGCGCCAGGACAACACCAACCGCAAGGAGAATAGAGATAACAGCAGTGGGCAGCCTGATCAAAAGCAGGAACGCAACTACAGCGGAGGGGAAGGCTTGGTAGTGTACGCTTCTCTTCAAATAACCGGGGACATCCAGAGCGCACGGGTTGAGCGCCCTGGAGTGGCAGCACAGCCGCCTGTGGTAGTGAATGGGGCCACTGACAGGAGGTTTGTATGAACTGCGCCAATCATCCTCAAAATGCAGTCAGCGCGTATTGCCGCACTTGCGGCAAGCCGCTGTGCACGACTTGCACTCGCTCCGTCGCGGGAGTGATTTATTGCGAGAACTGCCTGGCCGAACGCGTTGCAGGGACAACGCCGCCAGCTGCAACATTTCAACCTGGGCCGGGGTATCAGCCAGTAACACCGCGACCGGGAGGTTCCGGTCCGCATCCGGCGGTGGCTGGCGTACTTGCCGGATTTTTCCCATTCGGTGTTGGCGCGGTTTACAACGGCCAATACGCCAAGGGCCTTGCGCACTTCATCATTTTCATTTTGCTGATCATCGCGCAAGCCAACACGAACAGCGACACGATACACGTCGTTTTGGGGTTCGCGATTGCCGGCTTT
>DASTCU010000047.1:0-1751 GCA_035710825.1 Candidatus Sulfotelmatobacter sp. | reverse complement strand
GATTGATCGTGTTCTCATTCGCAAAGTGTCTTGTATTCGTAAGCCACCTGCCTTATATTCCCAAGTGGCAAGAGCCGAATCGCAAGCCATTGTTAGCGCTCGTTCTGAAGTTGCAGAGTGACGTTTGCAAGAATTCTGCCTTGGGCGCAGGGGGTCGTAGGTTCAAATCCTATCGCCCCGACCAATTTATTGGGGTCCAACCCGGAGACATGGGTTACAGAATGTACCGGTCACATGGGTAACACTTTTGGGCCGAATGGGTTTTCGAGCGGTTCCAAGACTCGGGTCTCCAAATCGAAGTAACCCAGATCATACTGCATAAAACTGAGCAGCCATATGTCGTCGTGAACTTCCTTGATGCCGACGGCCTGCCCGGCGAAGACCTGGCTGAAATTGATTTTTTTGTTGCCCAGACAAATGCGGCCGCAGCGGGTGACCACGATGGTTTTGTCGTGGAAGGGATAATCGATATCGGGCAAGCCGGTGTAAGGGCGCGGCGAAGGTTGATAGATTTCCGCGGGACACTTCATATCCAAAGCTTCATGCGGACGCTGCTGGTTGAAGATCTCCATGAACTTGTCGAAGCGGGCTTGTTGCTGGAGGAAGTTGGCGGCGGCCGGCTTGGTGGCTTCTTTTTTCAAGGTGAGATGCATGCGTTCGTGGCGGCCATTTTGTTGAGGATGGCCAGGTTGGATGCGCTCAATGCCAATGCCGAGGCGAAGCCACCAGACGGCAAGTTTGCTGAGGTTGAACAAAGCATGGGGCGATGCAAAAGGGACACCATTGTCGCTGCGGATGTTCGCCGGCAGGCCACGTTCTTGAAAAAGGCGCTCAAAGACGGTGAAAGCGTAGTCTTCCCGGGTGGAAGAAAGCGCTTCGCAAGTGAGCAGGAAACGACTGGCGTGATCGGTAACGGTGAGGGGATAACAGTACTGGCGATTGCCCAGCAAGAACTCGCCTTTGTAATCGGTGCACCACAGTTCATTGGGGTGCTGTCCGAAAGACAGAGCCGTGCCCTGCGCGCGCCGCCGCGAACGACTGCTGCGTCGCTCGACCAAGCCATGGCGATCGAGCACGGCATGAATCGTGCTTTTGGCGGGAAGTGGAATGTCGGCGAAGCGGCGCAGCAGCCGCTCGCGGATTTTCCGAGCGCCCCAACTGGGATGCTCACGCTTCACGTTCAGGATGTAGTTCTCCACCTGAAACGGGAGTTGATTGGCATAGCGATAGGGGCGTCGGCTTCGGTCGGTGAGTCCGTGAATGCCGCATTCCTGATAGCGATCGAAGATCTTGTAGCCGGTCTTGCGCGAGATCCCGAATTCCCTGCACAGTTCTGCCATTGCCTCGCCAGCTAGGCGGCGAGCCACGAACTTAACTCTCTCATCCATGACCGAACACTCCTTCCACGGCATTCACTTTCCTCCCCGAAAGGGGAGAAAGTGTAACCTATGTGTCCGGTACGATCTGTCACCTATGTGTCGGGTCGGTCACAATCACTTAGCGCGTTTCGCCACCTGACTTTGGCTCCAATCGGCTCCCAAATAATTCCGAACTAGCTAGTTCACCATCCGCGACTGCTGCGGCGTAGCAACACCGCTGGTACTCGCCGGCGCAATCGGCTTTGACGTGCGGGCCTCGACCATCGCCGACATCTTGGCCAGTGCGCGCCGCTGTGACTCCGGCACGAGCTGGGCGTAGAGGTTCTCAGAGAGTTCCCTGATTGGCTTTGTATGGCCTCGCATATAGATTCG
>DASTCU010000046.1:0-3815 GCA_035710825.1 Candidatus Sulfotelmatobacter sp. | reverse complement strand
TCAATTCGGCGCTCCTGCTAGAGGGCAAGGAGTCGCACGTCAGGGAGGCATCAGGCCTGGTCAGTCGCTCAAGAAGACGGGACGCCCGCCAGGTGGCGTTGCTGGGCAGCAGGGGACCGGACGAGCTGCGGAAACGCAAGCTACCAAACCAGGAATTCAGGGCAGAGGCGCTCAGCAGGCGCAAGCGCAGAAACCTCTGCAAAGAAAGGCTGGCGGGACACCGGGAACTCAACAGGAGGGCATTGCAAGCCCGACCACCGGCCAGCAGAGAGGTCAGGGACTTCAAAAGGGCAAAGCGCAAGGCGCTGGCGTAACCAGACCCTCAACCGGCGGACAGCGCGCAGAACAACCGCAGCAAGCAAAGCCAAGTCAAGCTACCCAGCCTGGCAGCGAACGGAAACAGGCGGCAACAAAGCAAGAGCAGCAAAGGCAACTGCAGCAACAGCAGGCGGAGGAGAAGCGAAAAGCAGCGCAACAGAGACAAGCCGCGCAGCAGAATGTGCCACGACAGCAACAGGTGGGGGCACAGCAGAGACAGGCGCAGCAACGAGAGGCCGAACAGCAGAAAAAACAACGTCAACAGCAACAGGCCCAGCAACAGGAAAGACAACGTCAGCAGCAACGGCAGGCCGAACAACAACAAAGACAACGTCAGCAGCAACAAGCTCAGCAGCAGCAAAGACAACTCCAGCAGCAACAGGCTGAGCAAAGACAGCGTCAGCTACAACAAGCCCAGCAGCAAAGACAGCTCCAGCAACAGCAACTTCAGCAACAGCAACGGCCGCCGGCGAGAGGCAGACCTACCCCCACGCCGACACCCCGGCCGAGGTAAACAGGTTACAAGCGGAAAACTGACCGTCGCATAGTCGGAGTGATTGACGGCAAGCTGCGGCGCTTGGCTGAACCTCGTTGCTGAATCTTCATTACGCTGGAATAGCACGGCGCCGGACGTTCCAGAGCGAGCTAACGATCAGGCGGCGAGACGGTCGACGGCGGAACGGAGGTCTTCGATGTCGAACGGTTTGTCGAGGATGACTTGGACGTTCATCCGCTTGTAGGTCTCGCGGATCTCCGTCGAAAGATGCGCCGACAACACAATGATCTTGCCTGCGATGCCCCGTTGCCGGATGGCGCTGACCAGTTCAATTCCAGTCAGCTCCCGCATTTTTTGATCGACAATGATGACATCGTAACGTGCCGAATCGCCATCGAGTCGGGCAAGCGCCTCGACCGGATCTTCGATTCCGGTGACATCGTAACGCGGCGCGGAAAAGATGTAGCGCATCGACGTGGTGACCGCCGGCTCGTTGTCCACTGCCAGGATTTTGAGCGCCATAAAGCTAACCTAAAGCAGCATCGTCTGTGCCTGGGGGGCCTGTGCCCGAAGAATATCGGAAGGCGGATACGGGAGATCGGACAAGTGATCGGCGAGATGGCTGAAGAGGGGAAGCATCGCTACGGCGACTTCGTCCATTGACGGCAAGGACGAACGTCAATATTTGTCGAAGATGACGCTGTGGGCCGGGTAGTTGAATAGTGATCCGGAACTGTGACAGGACCGCCGCCGCGCCGAGCTGGCGGTTCACGTCGTCGTTGCCAGCGCAACAGGCAGATTGCGTCGCAGGAATGGTGGAGTTACCGATCCGGAACCATTCGTTCGGCCCGAGCACGCCGGTCTGCGATTCGCCGAAGCCGCCCGCGCCGGTGTTCGTTTCGCGCAGTGGCCCTCTTGATTGGCGGATGATGGGATGATTGACTGCGTCGAGCTTTTCCCATGGTTGAAGTGGGGTTTCGCCGAACAAGGCTGATCGGTGGCAACAGCGGAGGTGACGAGTAACAGGTGATAACTGACGAGCGGGAGAAGGAAAACCAAACGCACGGTGACGATTGTGGATATCGGATACTCTGGATACGGAAAAGGTTGGAAGTAGAAGTTAGAAAGTAGAAGAGGATTCCGGCGTGGACAAAAAACCGGTGGACAGTGAGTGGTGAAGAAATGAAGGAAGAGAACGCCGAACGCCCAACACCGAATTGCAGGATCGAAGAACAAATGGAGACGCGAATGACGCGGCGAAGATTTGTTCGGGTCAGCGCGGCAACAGGAGCGACGTTGCTAGTCGGGCGAGCGGTGCTTGGGACATCGAGCACGAGCACGAGTAGAAGCATGAGTATGAATAAGACTTTCAAGATTGGTGGGGAGCTGGAGGTGAACCGGCTCGGGTTTGGAGCGATGCGGCTCACCGGGGAAGGGATTTGGGGTTGGCCGCCGGATCAGGAGAACGCGAAGAAAGTTTTGCGGCGGGCGGTCGAGCTCGGGGTGAATTTGATCGACACAGCCGATTCGTATGGGCCCGAGGTAAGCGAGCTGCTCATCGCCGAGGCGCTGTATCCGTATCCGGCCGGACTTGTCATCGCGACGAAAGGCGGGTTGACCCGGCCGGGACCAGACGATTGGGAACCAAACGGTCGGCCTGATTATCTGAAGAAATGTGTCGAAGGCAGCCTGAAGCGGCTTCGGCTCGAGCGGATCGATTTGTATCAATTGCACACCGTCGATCGTAAAGTGCCGATGGAGGAATCGCTTGGCGCGCTTAAGGAAATGCAAGGCGCCGGAAAAATTCGGCACGTCGGATTATCGAATGTGAGCCCGGAGCAAATCGTGCGGGGACGCAAGGTCCTGCCGATTGTCAGTGTGCAGAACCGGTACAATATTGGAGACCGCCAATCGGAAAAAGCTCTTATCTATTGCGAGAAAGAGGGACTCGGCTTTCTGCCGTGGTTTCCAGTCGGCGGCGGCAACGGATTAAAGTCAGGCGACGTTGTCAGCGCGATTGCGAAGGCGCACAACGCGAGTGTGTACCAGGTGGCGCTGGCGTGGCTCCTCGAGCGCTCGCCCGTCATGCTGCCGATTCCCGGCACGTCCAAGATCGAACACCTGGAGGACAACTGCGCGGCGGCGAAGCTGACGCTCAGCCCGGAAGAGTGGGAGCAAATTGAAAGGCTGAAACGCTGAAAAGCTGAGAGCAGAGGACAGAAGGCATAGTAGCGAAGCCGAAAAGGTCACGTGGAAAACTGGGCACGCAACTCGGCCGAGACGCGGGTAGGCTTGCCGGTGCGGGTGTCGACCGGAACCCAGAGCGTGCGCGCTTGGGTGAGAAGTTGATTGTCGATCTTGCGACGGACTTCAGTGAACCGTTCGAATCTCAGGCGGCTCGCTGCGCCGACCCAAGTGCGCAAGAGGACCTCATCGCCGAGACAAGCCGGCGCCTTGTAGTCAATCTCGTGCCGTAACACAACCCAGCGGATCGCCGCTTGCGCTTCCGCACTGGCGAGCGTTTTCCAATGGGCGGTAGCGACGTCCTGGGCCCAGCGCAGATAGACGGTGTTATTGACGTGCTTTTGCTCGTCGATGTCCGCGGGCAGAACCGGAACTGTCATTTCGAACGTCTGCATGCGGCGGAAATCTATGCGAGCGCTGTTATCAGCAAAGAGCGGAGAGCAGAGGACAGAGGTCAGCGGCGGTCGTGTCTGACCGTGGAGGTCACACGTCCGATTGCGCCGGAAAACGGCGCATGAGGCGCTCGCGAAGCTCGATTGCTTCTTTGGGATTGAGGCGGCTTAGGATTTTTTCGCGCTTCTCCCGTTCCATCGCCGCGAGCTCGGTGACCAACCTTTCGCGCGTTTTGTGTTGTACGTAACGGCTCCAGCCGACGCCGATCGCCATGATGGCCGAGATGCCCCAGACGATAAGATCGGTCTTGGTCACGACCTAAGTGACGAGTGCCGCGTGCCGAGTGGCAAGTGAAAAACGGAGT